>NC_014640.1:5537698-6275396 GCF_000165835.1 Achromobacter xylosoxidans A8 | reverse complement strand
AATTGATGGATCTGGCTGGTGCCTTCGTACAGGCGGAACAGGCGCACGTCGCGGTAGAAGCGTTCGATGCCATGGTCGGCGATGTAGCCATAGCCGCCATGCATCTGCACGCAGCGGTCAGCCACGCGGCCGCACATTTCCGACGCGAAGTACTTGCAGATCGATGCATTCAGCGTCACGTCCGCGCCCGCGTCGCGTTCGCGGGCGGTTTGCAGCACCAGCGCGCGGGCGGCCTGGATCTCGGTCTGGCAATCGGCCAGCATGGCCTGGATCAGCTGGAAGTCCATCAGCGGCTTGCCGAATTGCTGGCGCTCGGCCACGAAGCGCAGCGTGTCGTCCAGCATGCGCATGGCCGGGCCTATGCACAGCGCCGCCAGATGGATGCGCTGCTTGTTCAGCACCTTCATGGCGGTCTTGAAGCCCAGGCCTTCCTGGCCGCCGATGATATTGGCAGCGGGCACGCGGCAGTCCTGGAAATGCACGGAGGACACGGGCGATCCGGCCTGGCCCATCTTGTCGTAGGGCTGGCCGGTGGACAGGCCCGGCGTGCCGCGCTCCACGATGAAGGCGGTGATGCCCTTGGCGCCGGGCGCTTGCGGATCGGTGCGCGCCATGACGGTGAACAGGCCCGCCAGCGGCGCATTGGTGATGAAGCACTTCTCGCCGTTCAGCACATAGTGGTCGCCGTCGCGCACGGCGGTGGTGCGCAGGGCGGTGGCGTCGGATCCCGCCTGCGGCTCGGTCAGGGCGAAGCAGCCGGTCAGTTCGCCGGACGCCAGCAACGGCAGGTAGCGGGTTTTCTGTGCATCGGTGCCGTCGGCCACCAGCGCTTCGGAACCGATGCCGGTATTGGTGCCGACCCGGGCGCGGAATGCCACCGAGCATTGCGACAGCTCCATCGCGGCCAGGATCAGCTCTTCGGTCGTCATGCCCGCGCCGCCGTATTGCTCCGGGATGGAGTAGCCGAACAGCCCTTGCGCGGCCATGCTGGCGACCAGGTCCTGCGGCACCTCGTCCAGGCGGGCGACCTCGGCTTCGCGCGGCGCCAGTTGCTCGCGCACGTAACGGCGCAGCGATTCGAGGAATTGCGGGAAACCGTCGGGGTCCCTGATCATGGCTAGTCTCCGTTTCATCATGGGCGCTGATGGGTGCCGCGCCGTGTTGAATCCAGGCTAGCAAAAGGCTGCGGGATTTGAGACAAATGTTTCGATATCTTGAACGTGACGCGTGCTGGTGGGGCGACCGCTGCTCTATGATTCTCAGGAACGGGCCGCGCATTCCGCGCGTCCCGGGATCAGGATCGCGACCATGACCACCAGCCCGGGCGAGCGCCATGCCGACCCCGCCTTCGCCACCACGCTGGCGCACGGCTTGTCGGTGCTGCAGGCCTTCCGGCACGGCGAACCCGCGCTCAGCAACCGCGAACTGGCGGACCGAACCGGCCTGTCCAAGGCCACGATTTCACGGCTGACCACCACCCTGATGCAGCGCGGCCTGCTGCGCTACGACGCGGGCCTGCGCCGCTACCGGCTGGGTACCGCGGTGCTGTCGCTGAGCTATCCGCTTCTGGCCAGTATCAAGGTCCGGCAACTGGCGCGTCCGCTGATGAAGCGGCTGGCCGATGCGGCTGGCGGCTCGGCCTCGTTGGGCATGCATCACGGTTTGAACATGGTGTATGTGGAAACCTGCCGCGGCCATGACGCCGTGTCCTTCCGCCCGGATATCGGCGCCTTGCTGCCGCTGCTGCCCTCGGCCATGGGGCGCGCCTGGCTGGCGCACGCGCCGGACGACGAGGCCGAACCCGTGCTGGCGGCGCTGCGGCGCCAGGACCCGGCCGTGTGGCGCCGCCACGCGCCGGACTGGGAGCAGGCGCGGCGCGACTACGCCGAGTACGGCTATTGCGTGGGGCAGGGCGATTGGCACTCGGACGTGCACGCGGTGGCGGTACCCATGCGCACGCGCGTCGATGGCCAGGCGCTGGTGTTCAACTGCGGCGTGCCCGTCACGCGGCTGCGCCCGGGCGACCTGCGCGGGCGTATCGCGCCGCGCCTGCTGACGCTGGTGGCGCGCGTCGAAAAAATGCTGGAGCGTCAGCATGACGAGTGACCAGGACCGCGAATTCACCACCACGCTGGCGCGCGGCATCGATATCCTGGCCTGCTTCCGGGCTGACCGGCCGGTGCTGGCCAACAAGGACTTCGCGCAGCAGACCGGCCTGTCGCGTAGCGCCGTGGCGCGGCTGACCCACACGCTGGTCGAACTGGGTTTTTTGCAACGCGAGGGCGACCCGGCGCGCTACCGGCTGGGCGCCTCGGTGCTGGCGCTGAGCTATCCGCTGCTGGCCAGCATGCAGATCCGGCAGTTGGCGCGGCCGTTGATGAAGCAGTTGGCCGACCATGCGCGGGGCGCCGTGTCCCTGGTGGTGCGCGACCGCTTGCAGATGGTGTACGTGGAAACGGCGAGGTCCAACGAGGCCTTGCAAACCCGGCCGGACATCGGCGCTTCGCTGCCCTTGCTGTCCAGCGCCGCCGGCAAGGCGTGGCTGGCGCGAGTTTCGGACGAAGAGCGGGCTGCCGTGCTGAACCAGCTGCGCGTGGCGGATGCACGCCACTACGAGACCCACGTCCCCAATCTGGCGGCCGCGCGCCGCGATCTGGAACGCAAGGGCTATTGCGGCAACAACCTGGAGTGGCGTCCGGACGCCTACGGCTTTGCCGCGCCGCTGGGGCGGCCTTACCAGTCGCTGCTGTATGTCTTCAATTGCGGCGTGCCGGCGGGCGACGGTCCTTACCGCGAACGCGCGGCCGACATCGGCCCGCGGCTGGTCGCCTTGGCGCGCGAGACGGAAAGGCTGTTGGGACTGGCCTAGCGTTCCTGGGGCGCCCAGCCAGCTGGCGTCCGGAATTCATGACTCCAAGTCAAAAGTGTTTCGCTGTTTCCCGTCTTTTTCCGCAAGGATCGCAGCGGCATACTGGGCGCCTGCCTTCCGATCGGGCCTTTCCCGCGCCCCGGCCATCCGCGCCGGCCCGCTCCCGAAACGCCCCGGTCGGCGCAATCGAACCCAAGGAAACCACATGCATCCCCAGGACTCCCAGCCGGTAAAGGCCGGCCTGCCATTGTTGGCGCTCGCCGTCGGTGCCTTCGGCATCGGCGTGACCGAGTTTTCTCCCATGGGCCTGTTGCCCGTCATCGCCGAAGGGGTGGACGTGTCCATCCCCAGCGCCGGCATGTTGATCAGCGCCTACGCCATCGGCGTGATGGTAGGCGCGCCGCTGATGACGCTGGCCCTGTCGCGCTGGTCGCGCCGCAACGCGCTGCTGATGTTGATGGCGATCTTCACGGTGGGCAATGTGCTGTCCGCGCTGTCGCCCAACTACACGACCCTGCTGCTGGCGCGCCTGGTCACCAGCCTGAACCACGGCGCGTTCTTCGGTCTGGGTTCGCTGGTGGCCGCCAGCGTGGTGCCGCGCCACAAGCAGGCCAGCGCCGTCGCTACCATGTTCCTGGGGTTGACCATCGCCAACGTGGGCGGGGTGCCGGCGGCTACCTGGCTCGGGCAGGTCATCGGCTGGCGCATGTCATTCGCCGCGACCTCGGTACTGGGCCTGATCGCGATGTTGTCGCTGTGGTTCGCGTTGCCGGCGGGCGAGGCCGGACGCCGTCCCGACATCCGCCGCGAGCTGGCCGTGCTGAAAAGCCCGGTGGTGCTGGTGGCCTTGCTGACCACGGTGCTGGGCGCGGGCGCGATGTTCACGCTCTACACCTATGTGGCGCCGACCCTGGCCGAACTGACGGGCGCCTCGCCCAACTTCGTCACGGCGATGCTGGTGCTGATCGGCGTCGGTTTCACCATCGGCAATACGGTGGGCGGGCGCTTCGCCGACCGTTCGCTGGACGGCAGCCTGATCGCTTTCCTGGTGCTGATCATCGCGGATCTGCTGGCGTTCCCGTGGCTGGCGGCCACGCCGGTCGGCGCCGCCATTGCACTGCTGATCTTCGGCTTCGGCACGTTCGCCGTGGTGCCGCCGCTGCAGATGCGTGTCATGCGCGCCGCCACCGACGCGCCGGGCCTGGCCTCGTCGGTGAACGTGGGCGCCTTCAACCTGGGCAACGCGGTGGGCGCGGCGGCTGGCGGGGGCGTGATCTCGGCGGGCATGGGCTATGCCGCGGTGCCCGTGGTCGGCGCCCTGATCGCCGCGGCCGGCCTGGGCCTGGTGCTGTGGCAGCGCGCCAGCAACCAGCGCCAGCGGAAGCTGGCCGTGCAAGGCTGCTGAGGCGGCGATGGACGCCAAGTAAAAAAGGGCGCCTGTGCATGCAGGCGCCCTTTTTCCATGCCGGGAAACCGGAACGATCAAGCCTCGATCCGCTCCACCTTTCCCACCAGCAGGATGTACGACAGCGCGCCCAGCAAGGCCAGCGACGACACATACACGATGGCCGGCGCGAAGCTGTCCTTGGTCACCAGGAAGCCGATCACGATGGGCGTGCAGATCGACGACAGATTGCCGACGAAGTTGAACACGCCGCCCGTCAGTCCCAACAGGCGTACGGGCGCCAGCGTCGACACCAGCGACCAAGTGATGGACGCCAGCCCGTTGCCGAAGAAAGCCACCGCCAGGAAGAAGATCACCCAGGGCGTGGAATCGGTGAAGTTCGCGCCGATCATCGAGGTGGAGATCAAGAGTCCCAGGATGATGGGCAGCTTGCGCGCCAGGCCGATGGTGGCGCCGCGGCGGATCAGAAAGTCGGACAGCACGCCCGAGCACAGCACGCCGACGAAGGCCGCCAGGAACGGCACCGACGCCAGGAAGCCGGACTTGATGAAGTCCATCCCGCGGTACTTCACCAGGTAGGTGGGGAACCAGGTCAGGAAGAACCACAGCGTGGAGGTCAGGCAGAACTGGCCCAGGTACACGCCCCACAGCTTGCGCTTGCTCATGACCAGGCCCAGGTCGTTCCAGTTGAAGGGGGCCTTCTTTTCCTTGACGCTGCGGTCCAGGTCGACCACTCCGCCGCCTTGCTGGATCAGCTCGATTTCCGCTGCGTTGGCGCCCTTGAACTGGCGCGGCTCGCGGTAGATCATGAACCACAGCACGCCCCACACGATGCCCAGCAGCCCGGTGCTGACGAACACCATGTGCCAGCCGTAGTGATGCTGCAGCCACGCCAGCACCGGCGTCAGGAACGCCAGGCCCACGAACTGGCCCGAGGTATAGAAGCCGATGGCGGTGGCGCGTTCGCGTTCCGGGAACCAAGTGGTGACGACGCGGTTGTTGATCGGATAGGCCGGCGCTTCCAGCGCGCCCACGGCCAGGCGCAGCACGAACAGGATCACGAAGCTGCCGGCAAAGCCCATGAAGAACGTGGCCGCCGACCACAGGATCAGCGCGGCCGCGTACAGCACGCGCGGCGACACGCGGTCCACCAGCCAGCCGCCGGGGATCTGCATGGCGGCGTAGGTCCAGCCGAAGGCCGACAGGATCAGACCTTCATGCACGGTGTCCAGGCCGAACTCGTCCTTCAGCGCCGGCGCGGCGATGGACAGGTTGCTGCGGTCCAGGTAGTTGATGACGACGGTGATGAACAGCATCACCATGATGAGGTACCGGCTGCGCGTGGGGCGCTGGGCGCTTTGCAGGCCGGTGTGGGTGGCTGTGGACAAGGGCTGTCTCCTCTTTCTCTTTATCTATCGGCGGATGGCGGACGGCTTACCATTCGGCGAAGCTGCCGTCGGCGTGGCGCCAGACCGGGTTGCGCCAGCGGTGGCCCACGGCGGCGCGTTCCTTCACGTATTCCTCGTTGACCTCGATGCCCAGGCCGGGGCCTTGCGGAATCGCGACCATGCCGTCTTCGTAGGCGAAGACTTCGCGATTGCTGACGTAGTCCAGCAGGTCGTTGGCGGCGTTGTAGTGGATGCCCAGGCTCTGTTCCTGGATGAAGGCGTTGTAGCAACCGGCGTCGATCTGCAGGCAGGTGGCCAGCGCGATCGGGCCCAGCGGGCAGTGCAGGGCCAGCGCCACGTCGTAGGCTTCGGCCATGGCCGCGATCTTGCGGGTTTCGGTGATGCCGCCGGCGTGCGAGGGATCGGGTTGGATGATGTCCACATAGCCTTCGGACAGCACGCGCTTGAAGTCCCAGCGCGAGAACAGGCGTTCGCCCAGCGCGATCGGGGTGGAGGTCAGCGGCGCCAGTTCCTTCAGCGCTTCGTAGTGTTCGCTCAGCACCGGCTCTTCGATGAACATGAGCTTGAACGGATCCAGCTCCTTCATCAGCACCTTGGCCATGGGCTTGTGCACGCGGCCGTGGAAGTCCACGCCTATGCCGACGTTGGGGCCGACCGCGTCGCGCACGGCGGCGACGTTCTCCAGGCACTTCTCGACCTTGTCGAAGGAATCGATGTACTGCAGTTCTTCGGTGCCGTTCATCTTCACGGCGGTGAAGCCGCGCTCCACGGCGCTCTTGGCGGCCGCGGCGGTGTCGGCGGGGCGGTCGCCGCCGATCCACGAATACACGCGGATGCGGTCGCGCACGTTGCCGCCCAGCAGCTGCGATACGGGCACGCCCAGGTGCTTGCCCTTGATGTCCCACAAGGCCTGGTCGATGCCGGCCAGCGCGCTCATGTGGATGGCGCCGCCGCGGTAGAAGCCGCCGCGGTACAGCACGGTCCAGTGGTCTTCGATGTTGCGGGGGTCTTTGCCGATCAGGTAGTCGGACAGTTCCTCGACTGCGGCGGCGACCGAATGCGCGCGGCCTTCGACGACGGGCTCGCCCCAGCCGACGATGCCCTCGTCCGTTTCAATCTTCAGGAAGCACCACCGCGGCGGCACGATGTAGGTGGTGAGCTTGGTGATCTTCATGCTTGGGTCTCCTGGGCGGGATAGGCGCGTTGCCAGGCCGCGATGAATGCGCGCGCGTTCTGGCCGACTGCGGCGGCCGACAGGCCGGGTTTGTACAAGGCGGAGCCCAGGCCGAAGCCGCTGGCGCCCGCCTGGGCGTAAATGGCGATGTTGTCGGGCGTGATGCCGCCCACGGGCGCCAGCGCGATCGGCGGGCGCAGCACGGCGCGCCAGGCTTTCAGCACGGCGGGGCCGAGCTGCTCGGCCGGGAACATCTTCAGCACGTCGGCGCCTGCCGCCAGGGCCGCGTAGGCTTCGGTGGGCGTGGCCACGCCGGGGCAGGAGGCCATGCCTAGCGCTTTGGCCGCGCGGATCACGGCGGCGTCGCTGTGCGGCATGACGATCAGTTCGCCGCCCGCCTGCTGGACGCGGGCGCAGTCCTCGGGATCCAGCACGGTGCCGGCGCCGATCAGGCAGTCGGTGGGGAGCGCCGCGCGCATGGCGCGGATGCTGTCCAGCGGGTCGGGCGAATTCAGCGGCACTTCGATCAGGCGGAAGCCCGCGGCATAGAGTTCCAGCCCTATGGCTTCGGCCTCGGCCGGCGTAATGCCGCGCAGGATGGCGATCAGGCCGCAGTGGGCCATGGCGGTTTGCAGACCGGGGTGGTTCATGTCGGGTTCCTATTCCTTGGAGGGCGAGGCGATCAGCCCGGCGCAGACGGCCAGGTGCCAGAGGCCGCGCTCGGTGGCGTTCTGCGCCTGCTCGGGCGTGCCCAGGCCGTAATGCTGCATGGCCTGGATGTAGCGGCGGCACAGCGCGGGATCGCCGCAAAGCACGATGCGGGGCAGTTCGCCCTGCTGTTGCAGCATGTCGGCCAGCGCGGCAATTTCATGGCCGATGAGCAGGCCCGACAGATAGTCGGCTTGCGACTCTGGCGCCAGCTCGCCGGTCAGGCCGAGCGCGCGCGTGCTGAAGATGGTGGACAGCACGCCGGCGCGGCCGGCGGGTGCGCCAGCCACTTTCAGGCCGCGCTCGAAGGCGGCCATGTCGGCGCTGGCGGCGTCGGCCATGGTCCGGCCCAGGATGGTGTGGCCGCGCAGAGCGGCATAGACCTCGCCGGTCATGAAGGTGTCGAAGTGCGTGACTCGGCCGCGGCGGGCGCTGACCCACTTCGAATGCGTGCCGGGCAGGCCGATCAGGACGCTGTCGGCGCTGCGGGTCGCCTGGTCCGCCATCACGCCGACGACCTGGGTCTCTTCGCCGCGTATCACGTTGGGCAGGCCATGGCGCTGGATCAGGCCGGGCACGATATGCAGGGAAGGGCCAGCCTCGCGTTCGACCTTGGTCAGCAGCGTGCCGATGCGCTGCAGGTCGACGGGCACGTCCAGGTAGGCGGCTTCCTTCCAGCCCTGGGCGCTGCCGACCATGCCGCAGGCGATCACCGGCAGATTGGGCTCGGCGCGCAGCCAGTCGCCGCAAGCCTGCTCAAAGGCCAGTTCGAAGCCCGACAGGGCGGTGGTGGCGGCGCCGTCCTGCAGCGGCTGCGGCAGGCGCATGATGCCCCAGGGCAGGTGGCGCGTGTCCAGCGTGCGGCCGGCGGCATCCAGCCGGTAGGCGCGCAGCGAGGAAGTACCCCAATCCAGCGCGATGAGCGCCGCGCGGGCGGGAGATCCGGTAGTCATCAGAAGCTGTCTCGTTTCCGGCCGCAAATCCGGCTGCGGACGCGCGGTGGGGCTGGCGCGGAGCAGGGGTCTGCGGACCTTGTTGTCTGATGCCCGCAGGACGCTTGCAGCGCGCGGCGGGCGATGGGAAAAATTCTAGATCAGTGCTTGAAAAATCTCAAAATATAGAATTAAATCCCACATACAGGGAATAATGGCTGGTGATAGTCGCTTCGCCATCCTGCGCCCTTTCTGGGGCACCGCCCGGAAAGCGCGCCTTTTCCCGGCATCCGGCCGCGATCTTGGCGGTTATGCTTGCACTCGTTCTCTTTGTCGCCAACCCCGTTTTCATGACCACCTTGCAGACTCCCGACCGCACGCCCACCTTGGATCCCGATGCCGCGGCGCCCGCAGGCACGCAGACGCTGATGCGCGGTTTGGCAGTGGTGCAGGCGGTGGCCACCGGCGCGCGCGACCTGAAGGAAATCTGCGCTCGCATCGGCGTGGCGCGCAGCACCACGCACCGCTTGGCCAGCTGCCTGGTGCAGGAGCGCTATCTGCGGTCCTTGCCTGGCGTGGGTTATGTGCTGGGACCCAAGCTGATCGAACTGGGCTTCCAGGCGCGCGAGGCCTTCCCCATGGCGACGCTGGCGCGTCCCTACCTGGACGGCCTGGCGGAACAGACGGGCGACACCATCCATCTCGCCGTGCGCGACAACGACGAGGTCCTGTACCTGGAAAAGATCCCCGGCAAGAAGGGGCTGGAAATGCGCTCGCGCGTGGGGCACCGCATGCCGCTGGCCGCCACCGGCGTGGGCAAGGCGCTGCTGCTGGATACCGAAGAGCCGCAATGGAAGGCGCTATACCGCGTCGGCGCGCCGGTGTCGTCACGCGCGCCCGGCGGCAGCCAGACCTGGGAGATCTTCCGCGACCGCATGCGTGACTATGCCGCCAACGGCTATGCCTTCGACCTCGAAGACAACGAACCGTCGATCCGCTGCGTGGCGGCGCCGGTGCGCGACGCCTCCAGCGGCATCGTCGCCGCCATCAGCGTATCGAGCACGGTGCCCTACATGTCGCTGGAGCGCATGCGCGACATGGTCGCCGTCGTGCAGGGCGCGGCGGCGGGGATTTCAGCGGAACTGGGGTGGAAGGTGGACCGCGGCTGAGGCCGCGGCCCCGCGCCTTATTCCAGCGGCAGCGTCAGCACGCCCTGCGGGGCCGGACGCATCATGACGCGGCGATACCAGGCCGATAGCGCTGGCGTGTCGGGGCGCTCGATCGGCAATGCCAGCCAGCGGTGGGCGGAGCAGACCAGGGCGATGTCGCCCATGGTCAAGTGGCGCCCGGCGATGAACTCGCGGCCTTGCAGGGCCTGGTCCAGGATCAGGGCGCGCGCATTGGAACGCTTGACCGAGTTTTCAATCGCGGCCTGGTCGCGCTTGGCCTCGGGCGTGCGGATCAGGCCCAGGAAGGCCGGACCCATGACGCCCTGCCATTCGGTGGCTTGCCAGTCCATCCAGCGGTCGGCGTCCGCGCGCATGCACGCGTCTTCCGGCCACAGGCTGCCCGCGCCGTAGCGCGCAGCCAGGTAACGCACGATAGCGTTCGATTCCCACAGCACGAAGCCGCCGTCGTCGATGACGGGCACCGTCCGGTTGGGATTCAGCTTGGCGAACTCGGGCGTGTCGACCGCGCCGAACGGGCCGCCGGCCTGCGTGAAGGAATGCGGCAGGGCCAGTTCGCGCACCGCCAGCATGACTTTCTGAACGTTGACGGAAGTCAGGCGTCCCCAGATCTTCAACATAACCATTCCTTGTAGTGTCAGACGGGCGGCAGCTGCCGCCGTGCAAAGCCGCTGTCGCGCGCAAAGCGCGTCCAGTTGAAAGCGGGCCCGGGGTCGGTCTTGCGCCCCGGCGCGATGTGCTCGTGGCCCCAGGCGGCGGCAAGAGGATAGCGCGCGCGCAGCGCCGGCGTCAGCTTGCGCAGCGCCAGGTACTGCGGTTCGGCATAGGGCAGGGTATCCGTGCCTTCAAGCTCTATGCCGATGGAGAAGTCGTTGCAGCGCTCGCGGCCCGCATGGCGCGAAACGCCTGCGTGCCAGGCGCGCTCGTCGGTGGCGACGAACTGGATGATGCTGCCGTCGCGGCGGATGAAGAAATGCGCCGACACGCGCAGGCCGCGCAGCCGTTCCAGCCAGGGATGCGACCCGTAGTCCAGCGTATTCAGGAACAGCCCGGCAACTTCAGGACCGCCGAATTGCCCGGGCGGCAGGCTGATGTTGTGCAGCACCAGCAGCGACACCTGCGCGCCGGCGGGGCGCGCGTCGCGGTTGGGGGAGGGCATGAGCGAAACGCCCGGGGCCGGCGCCAGCCAGCCATGACGATCCAGAAGCAAGGCCATGGGAAGAGAGCATGCGTGTGGTTTCCAACACGCATTATGCCGTGCGGGGCGGCTAGCCTCTAATCGGGGGGCTCAGTGCCTGGCGGGGCCCAGGCGCGCGTGTTCCGCGCTGCACCAGGTCTGGCCGTTCTGCTGCAAGGCCTCGGAGCGGGGCAGATGAATGCCACAGTGGGCGCAGCGCACCATGGATTCCAGCGGTTTGGGTCCGCCCGCGCCAGTCTTGGCCTTTTTGGCGTCCTGCGCGCCGGCCTGGCGCGCAGCCGCCATGCGTCCGGCCAGGCGGGCCACGAACAGCACCAGGATGATCAGAACAATCCAGAACAGCAACTTGCCCACTTCAACCTCGATGCAAAATCATTTCCAGCACGAACCGGCTGCCGGTATAGGCCAGAATCAGGAACCCGAAACCCGTCAGCGTCCAGCGCAGGGCGACACGGCCGCGCCAGCCCCAGATGTGGCGTCCGGCCAGCAGCACGCCGAAGGTCAGCCAGGACAGCAGGGTGAAGACGGTCTTGTGGTCGAACGGCAGGATCTTGCCCGTCAGCTTCATGGAAGCCACCGAACCGGTGCCCACGGCCAGCGTCAGTACGACGAAGCCGATCCAGATGATGCGGAACAGCAGCTGTTCCTGCACTAGCAGCGGCGGCTGGGAATCCAGCACTCGGCCGACGATGCTGCGTTCGGCGGGAGCTTCCAGCGGGCGATGCAGGTGGCGGTCCAGCAGCGCCATCATCATGGCGTGCAGCGCGGCGATGGTGATCAGGCCGTAGGCCGCCAGCGCGATCAGCAGGTGGACGCGCAGCCAGGCGTCATTGGCATGGGGCACGAACTGCCCCTGCGGGAAGAGCGCGGCCAGGCCGCTGGCAAGGGTGGCGGCGGGCAGCAGCAGCAATTGCAGGCCGTCTATGCGCACCAGCAGGCTTTCCAGCCAGAACACGACCATGCCCAGCCAGATGGCCGCGGACAGGGCCAGCGCCCAGCCTATGAACAGATGCTGGGCTCCCAACATCGATTGTTGCAGCCCGATTCCATGCAGAACCAGGGCTCCCAGCAGGCACAGGCGGGCGATCTTGCCGGTCTGTTCCACGCCGCCGCCGCGGGCCAGGCGGATCCAAAGCGACCCTCCCAGCACTGCGTACGCCAAGGCAGCCGCCGTGTGAAATACAATGCCTAGTGACATAGAAACCGTTGTCTGGATGGGGCCTTGGGGCGCATGCCGCCCGAAAGCGCAGAATCCGCGCCTGCGGCCACCGTTCAATCAACTAGTTTAAGCGGAAACGCCTCTCATGCTCGATAACCTAACTCAACGCCTGTCGCGCGTCGTCAAGACGCTGCGAGGGGAAGCCCGCCTGACCGAGGCCAACACCCAGGAGATGCTGCGCGAAGTGCGCATGGCGCTGCTGGAAGCCGACGTGGCGTTGCCCGTCGTGCGCGAGTTCGTCGCGCGGGTGAAGGAAAAGGCGCTGGGCGAAGAAGTCGCCAGCAGCCTCAGCCCCGGCCAGGCCCTGGTGGGCGTGGTCCACAAGGAACTGACGTCCCTCATGGGCGGCGACCTGGGCGCCGACTCCGGCGAACTGTCGCTGGCCGTGCAGCCGCCTGCCGTCATCCTGATGGCAGGCCTGCAGGGCGCCGGCAAGACCACCACCACCGGCAAGCTGGCGCGCTGGCTCTCCGAAGGCCAGCACACCCAGCACGGCCGCAAGACCGGCAAGAAGAAAGTGCTGGTGGTGTCCGCCGACGTGTATCGCCCGGCCGCTATCGACCAGTTGAAGAGCGTGGCGGCGCAGGTGGGCGTGGACTTCCTGCCGTCCGACCCCAGCCAGAAGCCCGAGGACATCGCCCGCAACGCGGTGGACCACGCGCGCCGCCATCACTATGACGTGCTGATCCTGGACACGGCCGGCCGCCTGGGCATCGACGAGGCCATGATGCGCGAGATCCGCGCGTTGCACGACCTGGTCAAGCCGGTTGAAACGCTGTTCGTGGTCGACGCCATGCAGGGCCAGGACGCGGTCAACACCGCGCGCGCCTTCGCCGAAGCGCTGCCGCTGACCGGCGTGGTGCTGACCAAGCTGGACGGCGACGCCCGCGGCGGCGCGGCCCTGTCGGTGCGCCACGTCACCGGCAAGCCCCTGAAGTTCGTCGGCGTCTCGGAAAAGCTGGACGGCCTGGAGCCGTTCTACCCCGAGCGCATGGCGCAGCGCGTGCTGGGCATGGGCGACATCGTCTCGCTGGTCGAGCAAGCGCAGAAGAACATCGACATCGCCGAAGCCCAGAAGCTGGCCGCGAAGATCAAGTCGGGCAACAAGTTCGACCTGAACGACTTCCGCGACCAGCTCGGCCAGGTGAAGAAGCTGGGCGACATGGGCTCGCTGCTGGAAAAGCTGCCCGCGCAGTTCCAGCAGGCCGCAGGCCAGCTGCAGGGCGGGCAAGCTGAAAAACAGCTGCGCCGCACCGAAGGCATCCTGAATTCCATGACGGCGGCCGAACGCGCCAAGCCTGAACTCATCAAGGCCTCGCGCAAGCGCCGCATCGCGGCCGGTTCCGGCGTGCCGGTGCAAGAGGTCAACCGCCTGCTGGCGCAGTTCGAGCAGATGCAGGGCATGATGAAGCAAATGAAGAAGGGCGGCATGGCCAAGATGATGCGCGCCATGGGCGGCATGAAGGGAATGGGCCGCTTGATGAAGTGATGCCCCACGGCGCGCGCACGGCGTGCGCTTGCTGTGCCCCCCGCCGCACTCGCTTCGCTCGCTTGCTGCCCCCCAAGGGGGCGCTTTTTCCCCGGGGCGGCCCGGCGGGAAAAGACAAAAAAATGGCCAGACATTGCGTCTGGCCAAGTAATCGCGGCTAGCAGGGGGCGCCTGCCGCGATGCAAGCCGGAAAGCGCATGGGTGCTTTCCAGCTTGTCCGATTTCCGTCAGTGATCAGGACAGGGGCGGGATGCGCAGCACCTGGCCCGGGTAGATCTTGTCGGGGCTGGTCAGCATGGGCTTGTTGGCTTCGAAGATCAGGTTGTTCTTGGCGCCCTGGCCCTTGCCATACTGCGCTTCGGCAATCTTCCACAGGTTGTCGCCCTTCTGCACCGTGTACATCTTGGCTTCCGGCGCGGCCTGTTTCACCTTCAGTTGGTTGTCCACCTGGGCCACGCCCACGGTGTTGCCCAGCGCCAGAGTGATCTTCTCTGCCGCTTCCGTGCTGAGGGCCTCGCCCGCCACCGTGACCTTGTCGCCATCGACCGAGATCTGCAAGCCGTCGGCATTCAGGCCGTGCTTATCCAGCTCTTTCTTCAATTCGTCCGCCGTCGCGGCCTTGGCCTCGCTGGCGCCGAAGAGCTTTTCTCCAACGTCCTTGATGAAATTGAGCAGACCCATAGTGTTTCCTTTATCTATGTTGCGGTGAGAAAACCAGTGCCTTCAGGGCTTTTGGCCCATGAACATTTTGCGCACGATGCCGGCGATCAAGGTCAGCACGGCGCCACCCACGCCGCCGCCGACCACGCTGCTGGCGATCGCGGAAAGATCCAGTCCCGTATTGCTCGCTGCAACCGCGTCGGCTCCCGCGGTGATCATCGGGGCTAGCCAGGAACCGCCCGCCAGGCCGCCGATGGCGCCCGCGATGGTGTTGCCCAATGGACCCAGATTGAACTGCTGGAGCATCTTTCCCAAGCCATTGCCCCCGGCAGCGCCGGCGACAAGCTGGATGATCAGGTTGATGATGACTGCGGTGTTCATGATGCCTCCTCTGCCCATGAGGGCGATGTGCAACGCTAGAACAACTGCAAGACAAGAGTACGAAACCAGCAGGAACGATTATGACTCGCACATTCCCCGCGCGACGAGGGGTTAACGTGTAACAGGTTGCTAGCCTGTTGGCAGACTACGCAAGAATGCTGGTCAGTTTGCAGGGAACGCACCGCGGCGGGTCTAAACCGCATCCGGCGCGCGGCTTCATGCGACAAGGGCCGCTATCGCAGCGGCCCTTGTCTGTACAGCTTTTCAGTGCGGCGCTGGCGTCAGCCGCCGCCCACGGCCACGACGATCTCGATCTGGTCGCCGTCCGTCAACGCGGTCTGCTCATGTTGGCTCTTGGGCACGATTTCGCCGTTGCGTTCCACCGCCACGCGCTTGCCGGCATAGCCCAGGGCCTCCAGCAGTTCGTTCACGGTCGTGTCCAGCGGGAACTCCCGTGCGTCTCCGTTCAGGGTGATGTGCATGCAGGTCTCCTCAGTTATCGCGCATAGCCGTCGGTGGCCGCGATCAGCCGCGCCAACGTGCCGGGTTCGTCAAACGCATGGCCCGCGTCCGGGACCAGGTGGAATTCGGCCTCGGGCCAGGCGCGGTGCAGATCCCAGGCGGTGCGCGCCGGCGTGCAGACGTCGTAGCGGCCCTGCACGATGGTGCCGGGTATACCGCGCAGCTTATGCGCGTCGCGAAGCAATTGGCCTTCTTCCATGAAGCCGCGATTCACGAAGTAGTGGTTCTCGATGCGGGCGAAAGCCAGCGCGGCGCGGTCGGCGGCATGGCTTTGCTGATGGCGCGGGCTGGGCAGCAGCGTGATGGTGCTGTCTTCCCATTTGCTCCAGGCCTTGGCCGCGCGCAATTGCTCGGCCGGATCGTCGCCCGTCAGGCGCTTGTGATACGCCGCCACCAGATCGCCGCGTTCATCTTCCGGAATCGGCGCCAGGTACTCTTCCCAGCGGTCGGGGAACAGCCACGACGCGCCTTCCTGATAGAACCAGTGGATCTCCGAGCGGCGCAGGCTGAAGATGCCGCGCAGCACCAGCTCGCTGACGTGGGACACGTGCGTTTCCGCATAGGCCAGCGCCAGCGTCGACCCCCAGGACCCGCCGAACACCAGCCATTTTTCCGCGCCCATGACCTCGGAGCGCAGGCGCTCGATGTCGGACACCAGATCCCAGGTCGTGTTGTTCTCCAGGCTGGCGTGGGGCTGCGAACGGCCGCAGCCGCGTTGATCGAACAGCAGCACGTTATAGCGCTGCGGATCGAACAGCTGGCGATGCACGGGCGAGCAGCCGCTGCCGGGTCCGCCATGCAGGAACACGGCGGGCTTGCCCTGAGGATTGCCGCAGAGTTCCCAATAGATCTGGTGGCCGTCGCCAGTGTCCAGGGTGCCTTGGCGGTAGGGTTCGATGGGCGGGTATAGCATCAGGCGACTCGCTTGAAGATAAGGTCCCAGACGCCGTGGCCCAGGCGCAGGCCGCGGTTCTCGAATTTGGTGAGAGGGCGGTAATCAGGGCGCGGCGCGTAGCCGTCCGCGGTATTGGCAAGCTGCGGCTCGTTGCCCAGCACTTCCAGCATCTGCACCGCGTAGTCTTCCCAGTCGGTGGCGCAATGGATGTAGCCGCCCGGCGCGATGCGGCTGGCAAGCAGCGAAATGAACGCGGGCTGGATCAGGCGGCGCTTGTGATGGCGCTTCTTGGGCCACGGATCCGGAAAATAGATGTGCACGCCGGCCAGCGAATCGGGGGCGATCATGTCGCGCACCACTTCCACTGCGTCGTGCTGGATGATGCGCAGGTTCGGGATGCTGGAGTCTTCAATGCGGCGCAGCAGCGAGCCGACGCCGGCGTTGAAAACCTCCACGCCCAGGAAGTTGTCGTCCGGACGCGCCAGCGCGATTTTCTCGGTGGTTTCGCCCATGCCGAAGCCGATCTCCAGCACCGTCGGCGCCTGCCGGCCGAAAGCGGCGGCGGGATCCAGGCGGCGCGGCGCATAGGGGATGGACCATTGGCCCATCAGGCGCTCGAGCGCGGCCAACTGGCCCTGGGTGATGTGGCCGCGGCGATGCACGAAGCTGCGGATATGGGTCGCGCCGGGGCTGTTGGGGGCGTGCGCGGTACTGGCCAGCGCCGCCTGGGTTTCCGGGGAAACGGCGGCCTGCGCGGCCTCGCCGCCAGGCGTCGCGGGGGTGCTTGCGGCAGCCGGGGCCGGGGCGGTCGCAGGGTTGTTTTCGGGGGTGTTCGTATTCATAGCCCGGATTGTAGTGGCAGGTCCGGCGCGCCGCTGTCGCCCAGATGCACTAAATTGGGGACATATTTAATCCGCGTAGGCCGAGGCCCGTCGGAGTACGGCGGCGGCAGGCATCCGGCCACGAGAAAAGGCGCGCTATAATCGCCGCCTCTGCTTCGGCTTTGCGCCGAGGGCACGACACCCGAGCGGGTGTAGTTCAATGGTAGAACGGCGGCTTCCCAAGCCTCAAGCGTGGGTTCGATTCCCATCACCCGCTCCAATTACGCCCCACATCCAACCCGTCGCTTTGGGATGCCAATCCCTAGGGCAGGGGCTTGCCGCGCTTGCGAATCAAAGATGGTCTAGCGGCAACGCCGTGGTGTACTTGAGTTCCTCCATGGCAAAACTCGAACTGACGTCAAACAGTTCAGCGACCTGGATGAGCTTCTTGTAGACGAAGTCGAACCCCGCGATATCGGGCACCACCACCTTGAGAAGGTAGTCGGTGTCGCCGGTCATCCGATAGAACTCCATGACCTCGGGCATATCCTTGACGCCGAGCGAGAATTTTTCAAGCCAATTGAGGTCATGGCGATTCGTCTTTATCGAGACGAACACCGTCACGCCCAGCCCCGCCTTGTTGTTGTCCAGCAGGCAAACCTGGCGGCGAATCAGGCCGGACGCCTGCAAGTGCTGAATCCGCTTCCAGCACGCGGTCGGTGACAGGTGGACCTGTTCCGCGATTTCATTGTTCGAGAGGCGCGCATCTGTCTGAAGCAACGCGAGGATGCACCGATCTTTCTTGTCCATGGCTCACTCAACTTACCCTCCCTTTTGCGCGGCGAACATATCCAGGATGCCGGTGCTGCTGCGCGGTTCGGAGGCCAAACCTGAGGTCGATGTTATAGGCGGTCTCACCTCGGGGCGATACAATTCATCGAGCCAAACCTACAAGAAATTTTATATTTGAGCCGGCAAGCCGGAGGCGCGATGCAAGAGGTGGACCTTACTCTCACGCAGACTTTTTTCCTCGTCGCACAGGAGGGGACCTATTCCGCCGCGGCGCGCCGGCTGAACATCACCTACCAGTCGGTGGCCAATCACATCCGGCGCCTCGAGCAGCGCGTCGGCGAGAAGCTGGTGATCGCTGGGCGCGGCGCCAAGTCGATCAAGCTCACGCCGCGCGGCACCAGCCTTTACCGGCTGCTGGCGCCGGAATTCGATGTCATGCTGACGCGCCTGGGCAGCCTGATCGATAAGGAGCGGCCAGTCATCCGTATCGGGATGCCGCACGCGATCTTCTACTACCTGCTGCCGCCGGTGCTGACGAAGTTTCGGCGGATGTATCCCAACGTCGAGATTGTTGGCTACGAAAAGGACGTCTCGCTGCCGGAACTGATACGCAACGGCTCGCTGGATGTCTGTTTGAGCGAGCGCTATTTTGGCGATACCGTGATTCCGCAACGCGTTATCTGCCACTATCAACCGGCGCTGGCGTTCCCGTCGAACTGGCCCGCGCCAGCCGATGAAAAGGCGGTTCCGGAATGGGCGCTTGGGCGGCCGCTGGTGACATATGAACCCGGCCAGATGCTCCGCAATATTGCACTGGACTATTTGTCGGTCGGCAACGAGCAGCCCAAGGTCGCGGTGTCTACCTCGACCAGCATGAGCGTCAAGCGTTGCGTCGATGAAGGGCTGGGCTTCGCATTGCTGCCCACCTGGTGCATCGACGAGTCGGATCGGCGCCTGAACTGCATCGCGCTTCCCAACGCGCCGAGGATTCCCATCTATTTCGGCGAAGCCATGTTCCTGAAATCGAATCCGTTTGTCCGTACGCTGCACAAGCTTTGCCTGGAGATTTTTCCCACCACCATCGAAGAGCGCGCGGGCCGGTGGAGCTCCCTCAACGCAAGCAGGCCGAAACGCACGCGCTCCGCTGTCCGAAGCTGAGGCCTTTCATCCGTGCCGGGCCTGACCCGGCATAGCCGGCCCGCCCGCGTCAGATTGTCAGGATTCGGCGGTGATTATTTTTCTCTTTTTGCCTCCGAAAGGGGTAAAAAATCGAAGAGTTTTCACCCACTATCCTCATAGACTTGATCACGTCATCAGTGGTCACCGACTTCCCGTGGAAGCGCTGGCCGTGCATCCACGGAGATTGAAGTTCATGAGGGAAAGCACTCAACTCGTCAGCGCAGGCCGGCATCCGGAACGTTTTGGTGGCCTGGTGAATACCCCCATCTGCAGGGCATCGACGATACTCGCGGGGAGCATGGCGGAATGGGAAGGCATGAAGCGCGCTCGCGCCGCGCAAGAGCCGGGCGCCACCACCTATGGCCGCTATGGAACCGCCACTACCCACGCGTTCGAGGAGGCCATGGCCGCCCTGGAAGGCGGCCACCGCTCCTTGGTCTTTCCCTCGGGCCTGGCGGCCATTGCCACGGCGCTCACCGCATTGCTCAAGGCCGGTGACCATATCCTGGTGTCGTATAGCGCCTATTCCCCGACCCGCTCTTTCCTCGATCGCGTGCTTAGCCGTTTCGGGGTCGACGTACAGGTCTACGACCCTGCTTGCGGCAAGAGCATTGAATCGCTCATGCGGCCCAATACGCGTGTCGTATTTGTCGAATCACCGGGTTCCGAAACACTCGAAATCCAGGACATTCCTGCCATCGCGGCAGTCGCGCATGCGCACGGCGCCTTCGTCGTCATGGACAATACCTGGGCCACGCCCTTGTTCTTCAAGGCCTTCGAGCATGGCGTCGATGTGTCCATCCACGCCGCGACCAAGTACATCGTGGGCCATTCGGATGCCATGCTAGGCGTGGTGACCTGCAACCAGGCCACCTGGCCCAAGGTCAAGGAGACGACGCAGGAAATGGGCCAGACGGCCAGTCCCGACGATATCTTTCTGGCGCTGCGCGGGCTGCGCACCTTGGGCGTGCGGCTGCAAAAGCATATGGCGTCGGGAATCCGCGTGGCCCAATGGCTGGAGCAGCAGGCCGAGGTCGAGGCCGTGGTGCATCCAGCGCTGCCGTCGCATCCGGGTCACGCCATCTGGAAGCGTGATTTCAAAGGGGCGAGCGGCCTATTCACAGTGGTCCTGCGCGCAAGCGATGACGAATCAGTGACCGCCTTTGTCGATACGCTGCATCATTTCGGAATCGGCGTGTCCTGGGGTGGATATGAGAGCCTGGCCATACCGTTCAGTCCGGGTAAGCACCACGGCGATCGCTGGCCTCACAAGGGCAAGGCTGTACGCATGCATGTGGGGCTGGAAGACCCGGAAGACCTGATCGCCGACCTGAAACAGGGTTTGGCTGCGATGGTTTCCTGCCAGGAGGCGCAGCAGCAAGATAATCGGAACGAAGTCGCCCGCTCGGCTTGAGCCTCACCCATTTTTGACTCGGCCATTATTGGAGATATACATGAGCAAGATGAAGATCACCGGGTCCTTCGTGGCCCTGATTACCCCGTTCAACAAGGACGGCAGCCCCGATTACGAAGCTTTCCGCGAGCTGCTGAAATTCCAGGAAGACAACGGCACCAGCGCCGTACTCATCATGGGATCCACGGGCGAGGTTTCCATGCTGTCGCAAAAAGAGCGTCAGGACATCATCGTGGAAACCGCGAAGATGAAGACCGGCAAGATGAAGCTTTTCTATGGCTGCACCGGCAACAACACCGAGGCGACCATGGATTACCTGCGCTTTGCGAAGGCCAACGGCGCCGATGGCGCCATCCTGGCCGCGCCCGCCTACATCTGCGCCTCCGAATCGGACATCGAAAGCTATTTCCTCGAAATCGCCGACGCCACCGACCTGCCGCTGGGCATCTACAACAATCCGCCGCGCGTCAAGAGCGACCTGCACTGGGACCAGCTGCTGCGCATCTTCAAGCACCCGAACTACGTGGTCCACAAGGAATCCACCACGCGCGTGGGCCAGGTGGCGCAGGTGCTGTATGGCGCGCCCGACGTGTCCGTGATGTGCTGCGATTCGCCCAACCTGGGCCTGGTCGTGCCGACCATGAGCCTGGGCGGCCATGGCACGGCCAACATGACCGGCAATATTGCGCCGGCAGAGTTGACCGAGATTTCCCAGCCCTGGACGTCGCCCGAGGTCAGCTTCAGCTTCCGCGAGTCCTATTTGCGCAATCTGCAATTGCTGCACTACTCGTACTCGGCCATCAATCCCGTGGCCATCAAATCGCTGATGAAGGCCGTGGGCCTGCCGGCAGGCGAACTGCGCAAGCCGCTGCGCGCGCTGGAAGGGGAGCCCTTGCTCAAGGGCCTGCGCGCGGTCAAGGCGCTGGGCCTCGACAAGAAGTACGGCTGGAATTCGCTGCAGCTGAAGGCCGCGTGATCCGTTGCTGGACCAGTCCGGAAAGGACGTGCGTCGGAAGATTGTCCGCCCTGCGGCTTCCTGCTGACGGAACGCCTTTCCGGCCATTTCATGGCATGGCTCGGGCTGCGCCTTTGCAATAGGAAACGCTATGGATTTGGGAATTCGAGGCCGCCATGCGCTGGTTTTCGGCGGCAGCAAGGGAATGGGCCGCGCCTGCGCCCAACAGTTGGCGAGCGAAGGCGTCAACGTGACCATCGCGGCGCGCACGGAAAGCACGCTGGCCCAGGCAGCTGATGAAATCACGGCGGCCACGGGAACCCGGGTCCGCTATGCGGTTGCCAATATCACCACGGATGAAGGGCGGATGGCAGCGCTTTCGGTGTGCCCCGCGCCCGATATCCTGGTCAACAATGCGGACGGGGCGCCGCCCGGTGACTTTCGCCAGTGGACCCAGTCTGATTGGCATGCAGCCCTTGATGCCATGGCTCTCGGGCCGATCGACATGATCCGGCGGGTCGTTGACGGCATGATGGAACGCCGCTTCGGCCGCATTGTGAATATCGTTTCGCGCAGCGTCAAAACGCCGCAGCTTGAACTCGGGCTTTCCAACGGTGCGCGCTCCTGCCTGGTGGGTTTTGTTGCGGGCCTGGCCCGCCAGACGGTGCGGCACAACGTCACCATCAACAATCTGCTTCCGGGCGTCTTCGCCACTGATGCGCAGCGGCATCACATAGAAGGAATGCTGGAGCCAGGCGGCAAGAGTTTTGAACAGTTGTGGACGGAGCGCGGATCCAACAATCCTGCTGGACGCTACGGTGAGCCCGAGGAATTGGGCGCGCTTTGCGCATACATCTGTGCGGCCCAATCCGGCTATATATGCGGACAGAATATCTTAATAGACGGCGCCGCCTATCCAGGCACCTACTGATTCGCCTACGATCATCCCCGCTTTCCACACCCCCCTCCTTCATGGATTGCGGGTCCGGGGAGGGGAGCGGTACTCGTTGCCCAACCATTTTCAATGAGATCGTTCGTCATGCGTAATACCCCATTTAGTTCTCGCCGCTTTTGCATGAAAGGTATTGCGGCCGTTGTCGGTGGCTTGGCCGTGCTAGGTTCAGTACAGGCGCAATCGAAGTCGGACGCCTCCTATCCCAGCCGCCCGATTACCATCGTGGTGCCTCATCCTCCTGGCGGTTCCGTCGACGGCCTCGCTCGCATATTTGCCGTGAAGCTCGGCGAGGAGCTGAAGCAATCGGTCATCATCGACAACAGGGCGGGGGCGTCCGGGATGGTGGGTGCAGGCGTGGTCGCGCGTTCAGCGGCAGATGGCTATACCTTGTACCTGAATGCCTCGATCCACAACATCAACCCGTTGCTTTATGGGAAGAAGATGACCTTCGATGCAGTGAAGGACTTCACTCCCATCAGCGGTCTCGCCCAGGGCGCATTGATATTCAGCGTGAACAACGATGTCCCTGCGAAGACCGTGCAGGAATTCGTCGGCGTGGTGAAGGCTGCTCCCAACAAATACAATTTTGCAACCACGGGCTTTGGCTCGGCGGGGCACCTCGCCATTGCGCAGTTCGCATATGAAGGCGGGCTTTCCGATCTGAAGATTCCGATCGTCCTCTATAAAGGCGGCGGCCCTGCCTTGACCGATTTGATCGGCGGGCAGGTTCACGCGCTGGCCGATCCGATGCTCTCCTCGCTGCCCATGGTCAAGTCGGGCAAGATACGCGCGTTGGCGGTAACCGGCGACAAGCGCAGCCCCTTGCTTCCGGAAGTTCCAACGATGCGCGAAGCCGGGCTGAAGAATTTCGAGTTTTATTCCTGGTACGGCTTGTGGGCGCCAGCCAAGTTGCCGGAGCCGATACTCAAGAAGCTGGAAGTTGCCACGCAGAAAGTCATGACGTCCGCCAGCATGAAGGAGCAACTCGATAACCTCGGCTTTGAAAGCTCCTACAGGAACAGCGCGGACTTCACGCAGTACATCCAGGCCGAAACGGACAAATACAGCGCCATCATCAAGCAGGCCAATATCACCGCGGACTGAGGCTATTTCCCATGAACCAGAGCGCCCCATAGAGGGGCGCTCTGAGCGCCGCGGCAACGGCGCGTCCGGCCTTGGACCAGATGGCTATGCGGCGCGATCCGATTTGACGATTGCCGGTATTTCCAGAGCCCGGACCAAGGGCGCAGCTTCTTCCCAACGCATCACCTCCACCAGCGCGGACTGGGCGCTGCTTCCCTGAGTCAAGCGGGAAGTGCCCACGTCGATCGTCAGCACGTTGGGGTTGCCGTGTATCTCCAGATTCTCGTCGGCAGCGTCAAACCAAGCTCCCGTAGGCAGGGCCACCACCCCAGGCTTGAGGTCGGCGTCGATAACCGCGGTTGCAAGGCACGCGCCGCGGTCGTTGTAGACCTTGACGAGATCATGTTGGCCGATGCGCCGCGCTTGCGCATCCGACGGCGAGATGCGCAGCGCTTCCCGGTCATTGATCTTGAGATCCACCGATGTCTTGCCGCCATCCATTTGGGAATGGAGCTTGCCAGCGGGCTGCGGGGTGAGCAGGTGCAGCGGCCACCGGGCTGCCTTGGGTGATCCAAGCCACTCGTCCGGCGTCAGCCAGCAAGGGTGGGGCGGACAGTCGGCATAACCGAATCCGGCGATTTTCTCGGAATACAGCTCGATGCGACCAGACGGCGTACGCAGCGGGTTTCCCTGGGGATCGCGACGGAACTCTTCGAACAGCACAAATGGTCTTTCAGGCTCGGGTATGTCCACGAATCCCCGGCTCCAGAAAGCGTCGAACTCGGGGGCCATATGGCCACTGCCGCGCCATTCCTTGGCCATGGCTTCGTAGATATGCCGCACCCACTCCATCTCGCCACGGCCTTCGGTAAAACCATGTTCATAGCCGCCCAGCGCGGCCAGTTCCCGGTATATGTCGAAGTCATTGCGGCTGGAGCCGATCGGCGCCAGAGCCTGGTGCATGGCGAATACGTGGCGATCCCGAGTCGATCCGCCGATGTCATTTCTTTCCAGCGTGGTGGTCGCCGGCAGCACGATGTCCGAGCGGCGCGCCATGGGCGTCCACCAAATCTCGTGAGCAACTATCGTTTGCGGCCGGCTCCATGCCCGGCTGAATCGATTCAGGTCCTGCTGATGATGGAAGGGATTGCCGCCGGCCCAGTACACCATCTTGATGTCCGGATAAGTGCCTTCGCGCCCATTGAATTCGTAGCGCTGGCCAGGATGCAGCAGCATGTCGGTGACCCGGGCAACAGGAATCACCGAGCCGGTCGGATTGCGCCCCGATTCCATGGCGGGCCCCGCAATCTCCATGCGCGGGTTTCCGGCGCCATTCATGGAGGCATGTCCAAATGCAAAGCCCCCGCCGGGCAGCCCGATATGCCCCAACGCAGCGGCAAGCGCAATGCTTGCCCAGTACGGCTGTTCGCCGCGATGAGCGCGTTGCAATGACCATGCGCAAGTCAGCATGGTGCGAACGTTGCGTGCCTGGCGCGCGAGCGCGCGGATCGTCTCGGCCGGGACATCACAGATCGCCTGGGCCCATTCGGGCGTCTTGGGGGTTCCGTCTGTCTTGCCTTCGAGATAGTCGCGCAAGGCCGGAAATCCAACGCAATGGAGCTGGAGGAACTCCTCGTCCTGGATGCCATCGGCGATCAGCGCCTGCATCATTGCCAGCATCAGGGCGGCGTCCGTGTTGGGACGAATGGGAATCCAGCGCGCGCGCACGCCGGCAGGAACATCCCCCCTGGTTGGGCTGATGACCACAAGCTCCATGCCCGCCGCCACCGCCCGTTCGAGCTGCCCGGGCACGGGATGGTCGCCGGCGCCGCCTGACGTGATCTGAGTGTTGCGCAGCGGCATGCCGCCGAATGCGATCAATAGCCGCGTATGGCTCGTGACACTGTTCCAGTCTGTCACACGGCCGGTCACCGGCGTATAGGTGCCGATCACATGGGGCAGCAGGAACTGCGCAGTGCCCCAGCTGTAGTTCCCCGCCTGATTCGTAAAGCCGCCGCCGGCATTCAGGAACCGGTGCGTCTGGGTGCGCGCATGGTGCAAGCGGCCCGCCGATGACCAGCCATATGAGCCACCAAAGATGGCCTCGCTGCCATGCTCCGTCCTCACGCGCTGGAGTTCCGAATGGACCGCTGCAAGGGCTTCGTCCCAACTGACCTCGACGTAGTCGTCACGTCCGCGCTCGCTCCCGTCGCACAAGTGCCGATCGCGCAGCCATCCCTTCCGTATGGCTGGCCGATTCACCCGTAGCGGCGAGTGGACCATGGCAGGCATCGATTGCAGGATGCCCGAGGGCGCGCTGTCATGGGCGAACGGCTCGCAATCGATCAGCCGGCCGCCTTGTGTGACCGCGGTGAAGGCGCCCCAGTGTGAGAGCGAGGGGAAGCGGCGAATCTGTTCAGTCATGATTTGACGAGGTTCTGGCCCAGGGCTCGCGCATTTCGAGGATCCGGACCGATTGCGGATATTCAACGCGCCATTAATGCTAACAACACCGCCGGTGAATTTTCTTTCCATTCGCGCGGATTGGCGTCAGAACAATGAAATAAATTTCACTTCGGCACCCTTTATTCTTGAATCCGGTCAGGCGCGACGCCGCCGGTTTTCGCCTTCCGACTACGCCTCAGATATCACGATAGACCCAGACAACCACGCCCATGAAAGTTCTCATCCTCGGATCCGGCGTAGTCGGTGCCGCAACGGCCTACTATCTCTGCCGCGAAGGCCACGAAGTCGAAGTCATAGAGCGCCACTCGGCGGCAGGAATGGAAACAAGCTTCGGCAATGCGGGTGGTTTGTGTCCGAGCTTTGCAGCGCCATGGGCCGCGCCGGGAATGCCGATCAAGGTATTGAAGATGGCGTTGAAGGCCGATGCTCCGGTGCGCTTTTCGCTTTGGCCGGAATTTGAAAGGCTACGTTGGACCAGGCGATGGCTGATGGAATGCAATGCGCCGCGATTTCGCGTCAACAAACTGCGCATGCAGCGCGTGGCCCACTATAGCCTCGCTTGCCTGAAACAGCTTATGGCCGAAACGCAGATCGCGTTCGATTTTCATGCGGGCGGCGTGTTGCAGCTATTCCAGACCGAAGCGGAGTGCCAGTACGGCAATATTGCCGCCAGCGCATTGAAGGAATTCGGCATTCCCCACGGCGTGTTGAACGGACGCGATGCGCTGGCGGTCGAGCCAGCCTTGCGAGACGCCACCGCCAAGATCGCGGGCGGCCTTCATTTGCCGTCCGATGCCTCCGGCGATAGCCACATTTTCTGCCAGGCATTGACCACCTGGCTTCAGCGTGCAGGCGTGAAGTTCCGCTTCGACACCGATGTGCGGCGATTGCTGCATGAGGGCGGGCGGGTGGTGGGCGCCGAGTCCTCAGGCGGCGTACTGAAGGCCGATGCCACGGTTGTCGCCTTGGGCAACCAGGCTCCGGCATTGCTTGCGCCGCTGGGGATCAAGCTTCCCATCTATCCGCTCAAGGGCTATTCCATTAGCGCGCGGGTGACCCATGCTGGTCAAGCGCCCAATATGTCGGTCATGGATGAACACAATAAGGTAATGATTTCCCGACTGGGCAACAGAATCCGCGCGGCGGGCATGGCCGAACTGGTTGGCCACGGCTTGTCATTGAAGGCAGGCCGCAAGGATGTACTGGTCCGAGCGGTGCGTAGCCTGTTCCCAAATGGCATTGACTACGCGAACGCTACCTTTTGGGCGGGCCTGCGCCCCATGACGCCGGATGGTCCCCCCATACTCGGAATCTCTGGTTGGGACGGGCTGTTTCTCAATAGCGGCCATGGCTCGAACGGCTGGACCCAGGCTTGCGGAACCTCCCGAGTCGTCGCGGATCTGGTGTGCGGCCGCAAGCCTGAAATCGACCTCGAGGGACTCACGATTGAGCGCTTTCGAAGGTAGCATGCCGATGCAACGCTGGCACTTTCGGGTTCAATTGAGGACCTGCGCGGCTGAGCGGCGAATGCCGGTCTACAGGTGGAAATCGCCCGCGGCTTCCGGCTGGTAAAGCACTTTCCTGATCCCGATCCGGCGAGTCCGGTCCGAAATCCTCCAGTCGATGGCATCCCCCTCCTGATAGCCCAGGATGGCGGCGCCGACGTCGGAACACACGGAAAACTTTCCGGCGCTGCTGTCTGCGTCTTCAGGGTAGACCAGGGCCACTTCCATTTCTTCGTCGTCCAGCTGCAGCAAGGCCCTGGAGTTCATCGTGACCACGTTCCGCGCCACCTGCTGCGGCGTGACGACGATGGCTCGCTCAAGCTCGTGCTCGAGTTCGACAATAGTCGGTCCTTGCTCGAGTTCTATCAGGCTCTTGAGCCGGGCCTTGTCGATCTCAGTGACGTAGATATCCGTGGAGTCGACAACGGCGCCTTCGCGCAAGAGGCGGAGATAACGCCCCGCAGTCATGGAAAATGACTTCAGCGTCGGCGTTTCGCTTTCAAGCAGAAAGCCGGTGCGCAGAAAGGTCTTCAGCGAGCGCGCGTTGTCCGGGTGGATCTTGGCGATGAGCTTCTGGGCCCGCATATCGAGGAAGGCCAGTTTCATGCCTTCGCGGATCGTGCTGGCGCCGAGGTTCCGACCCCAGTTGTCGCAGTCTCCGATGACCAGGACGATCTCGCAGTCCGTGCCGGTCTTGACGAGGCGGACAAAGCCCACCGGGACGTCGTGCCGGTCATAGGCCATGAAGAACCGGCCACCCTGGTTGAACAGATGGGTCAGGATCGGCAGCTGAGTCCGATCGATGGCTTGCTCGATGAAGCGGGAAACATGGCGCGAATCGCTCAGGTAGCAGGTCACGCGCTCATCTTCCAACCAATCCATCAGCGTCAGCGCGTGTGTCCGGGTAATTTCCGGGCACAACGAAATGAAAGGCTTGTTCATCTTCACCACACTAATTTGTAAAGGATGAAAGCCCTTCATGGCGATGGCCATGACGGTTCTTTCGGCAAACCGCGCATTTTAGGACGGAATGCGGATGGATGCAGGACAGGCTGGAAGCGGGCGTCGCTTGCAAGGCCGGAGAGGCGTGTCAGATCGGATGAACCCTGCGCCGGCGCATGATCCACTGCCAGGAATCCACGAACAGTTTTGCCGACACGGAAAAAGCGATCAGCACGGCCACGCCGGAAAGCGTGGGCCATTCCTGCGCCCAGGAATGCTCGAACACCAGGACGACGAGCAGGTGCCCCACCGCGGCCATCAACGGCGCGCCTACTATCCATCCCGCGAGAAACCAACGGTCGTAACGGGTAAAGACCTTCGCGAAACTGAGGTGATAGGCCACACGTGCGACGTAATAGGACAACACCAGGGTCAGGAAAATGAGCGCGATGCCGGCTAGCGTAAAGTCTTCGGATACGCTGACCTTGTGCCAGCCTTGAAGTATCGGGTCGCCGATCAGGATCCATTGGCTGACGGGCGGATCGAAGTGCGCGATCGGAACGATCCCGACACTGCGTGCAAGCCACGCCAATCCGTGGAAGCAATACCAGGAAAAGGTGATCGAAGCCGCCCCGCCGAGAAGCATACGCAGCCTATGGCTAGCCACCGCTGAAACTCCCATAGTGTTCAAGGTTCCCTGAGTATTCCACGTGCAGTCCCGGCCTTCTCAGTAGTCGGTTTTCGTCGTGGCACGCGCTACGTATTCTTGCATGCCACATTGCCGTCCAGGACTCGACATGCGACTTCCGGAACTTGCCGAGGCCAAAAGTTCCGCTCTCGCGGGACCCTTAATCCTCGCTCCCATACCGCTCCATCTTCCACCGCGCCCGCGGCCCCCGCTGCGTGTACTCGCGCCGGTAATCCGCCGGCGTCAGGCCGAACTTGCGCTTGAAGGCGCGGCGGAAGGCCGCGACATCCAGATAGCCGCAGTCATTGGCAATGTCCTCCACCGAGCGCAGCGTCACTTCCAGCCACATCTGGCTTTTCCGCATCCGTATGTCAGTGAGGAATTCATGAGGCGTGATCGCCAGGTGCATCCGGAACAGGCGTGCCAGGGTTCTTTCACTGACCGCCGCATGCTGGGCGGCGTCGCCTATCGTGACGGCTTCTTGTGCATGCGCCAATAGCCAATGCGCGGCCCGATACAGCGGGCTGTCGCGCGTGAGGCCGCTGACTTTCTCGATCGGCAGCGTCGAGGCGATGAACTGCCGCGCGGGATCGAAGACAAGCTTGTCGCGCGACGCGCCGGCCAGTCCGGCGATCCCAGTGCGTTCCATCAGTTCAAGCACGCAGTCATAGGCCAATGAAGGCGTCCCGGCCAGCAGGATGCGCTCGTTGGCCCAGACAATCGGATCGTTGGCGATGGCCAGGTCCGGATGGGCGCGCGCGAAGCCCGACTGGTACGCCCACTGCACCGGCGCCTGCATCTTGTCCAGGACGCCTGCCGCCGCAACCAGCCAGACGCCGGTGCCGATCGCGCAAACGTAGCGCCCGTCCGCCACCGCGCCGCGGATTTCGCGCAGCACCGCTTCGTTGCTTGCCACGCTGGCGCGCAACTGAGGCACTGAAACCGTTTCCAGCGGCGGCACCAAGATGGCGCGCTCCATTGCCCGATCCGGCGCGCCCGGCGGCATGAAGCACAGGTGTTCGGCCTCCGGTTCCTGCGCCGCCATCAAAGGGTCGTAAACGCAGGACCAGGTCACGACATGCCCGGAGGACTGCCCGCTACGGCTGCGGGCGATGCCGTTCGCGGTGCGGAAAGTATCTATCGCGGCATGGACGGGGCCGTTCAACCTGCCGGCAGGCTGCAGCAGGTCTACATGCAGAGGGTAGTTGTCTGGAGCGGCACCCATGATGTCTGTTTGGAGCGCGGTCTTTCCGCAGAGGATCGAACAAAATCAACACGCAAATATTAGATCAACCGACCCCTCCGAGGAGCCTTTCGTGCCTTACGCCATCGCACCCGACGACACCCGCATCTACTACGAAACCTATGGCGACGGCGCGCCCGTCCTATTCATCCATGGAGGCGGCGGCAACACCATATGCTGGTATCAGCAGGTGCCGTTCTTCGCCAGGAACTACAAGGTCATCGTGATGGACCTGAGGGGGTTCAAGAATTCTCCCTGCGCCCCGGAGAGCAACCATCCGCGCCATTACCCCGCCGACGTGCTGGCGATCCTGGATCAGGAAGGCATAGGCAAAGTCAACCTCGTGTGCCAGTCGCTGGGCGCATGGGCCGGCCTGCCGCTGGCCGTGAAGCACCCCGAGCGAGTGCAGACGCTGTTCATCAGCGGCTCGCCGACGCCTGCCTATTCGCCCGAGACCTGGGAAATCCTGCGCAAGGCCGGCAAGACCTTCGATGATGGCCGCCACGACCTGCGCAGCAAGAGCATCGGCTGGAACCGCAAGAACGTCGAAGCCCGGCCCGAGATGCTGCACCTGTATGGCTGCATCAAGGCGCTCAATCCCAAGGGCTTCCTGGCGCTGACCATGCAGGCCGACGACGTCAAGATCCATCCTGTCGAGTTCGAGGGCTACCGCGTGCCGACCTTGATGACGGGGGGAAGCCACGACGATTTTCTCACGCCGGAAAGCCACCATCTGGTCGCGAGACTGCTGCCCAACAGCCAGAAATACACCTTTGAAGACTCGGGCCACTCTCCGTACTTCGAAACGCCGGACGAATTCAATCGCGTGGTGCTTCAGTTCCTGGACGCGCACAACTAGCTCCCGATGCTGCAAGGAGGAGACAAAATGACTGCCATTAAAGGAACATTGGGATTCGGGCTGGCATGCGCCATGGCGCTGGCTAGCGTCGGCGCCATGGCGCAAGCCGGCTACCCGAACCGGCCTATCCGCTGGATCGTTCCCTCTCCCGCGGGCGCGCCTATCGACGCCATCGGACGCAAACTGGGCGAACTGATGTCGGCGCAACTCGGCACGCCCATCGTGATTGAAAACAAGCCCGGCGCTGGCAGCACCATCGGTGCGACCGAAGTCGCGCGCGCCAAGCCCGACGGCTATACCTTGATGCTGAGCGTGGGCGACGCGCTCATCTCTTCGGTCGTCACCATGAAGGTGCCTTACGACCCGCAGCGAGACTTCACCTTGATCAGCAAGATTGCCGCCTCCGGTCCGGTGCTCATCGCCAACAAGACGATGCAAGCCAGCGATCTGACTGGGGCGGTCGAGGAAGCGCGGGCAGCACAGATTCCCCTGGCCTATGGGTCATACGGCCCAGGCTCATACCCGCAACTGATCATGGAGAGCCTGGCCAGGCAGTCTTCGGCAACGTTCATCGAAGTCCCATACAAGGGTTCGCCGCCGGCAATGACCGATCTGCTGGGCGGGCAGTTGGCGTTTACCTTCACTTCCACCAGCATTGCCGCGCCCATGATCGCGGACGGCAAGGTCAAGGCCATCGCTGTCATCGGCGACAGGCGCTCGGCGCTGCTGCCGGAGGTCCAGACCTTCGCCGAAGCGGGATACGACGCCTTCATATTCAAGAACAAGGCCTGGGTCGGCTTGAGCGGCCCGGCAGGCATGCCCGCGGATGTGGTGCAAAAGCTCGCGACGGCCGCGCAGCAGGTGGTGCGCGATCCGGAGTTCGGCAAGTATCTGGCAAACATCGGTTTTGATGCCGTAGGCAATTCGCCGGAGGAATTCCTGCGGGAGTACCGGGAGGAATATGCGGTGGTGCCAAGGTTGATCAAGGAGCTTGGCGTGACGGCGCATTGATCATCGGACGCCTTCCGGATATCTGGGTCTGCTGATATAGATTCAATATCGAATATCAAATTCTTAATATTAGACAGACCCATCAAGCACGCCTAAAGTCATCCACTGGACCACCAGGCCAGGACCGCCGTCTAGAGCGGCCAGCCTTCCACCCAAGGAGACTTCCATGCTGCACCGCAGACAAATGCTGACGGCCGTGTTGGCTGCCGCGTTGCTTGGCGCCGCCGGCCATCAGGCCGTAGCGCAGGCCGAAACCTTCCCCTCCCGTCCGATCAAGTTCGTCGTGCCGTTCGGCCCGGGCAGCGGCACCGATACCTCGGCCCGCTACTTCGCTCGTCAGCTGCAGGAACTGACCGGGCAGCCTGTGGTGGTGGAGAACAAACCGGGCGCCAATGGCTTCATCGCGGTGAAGAACGCGCTGTCGGCGCCGGCCGATGGGTACACGGTTTTCATCGGCAGCAATTCGACGCTGGCGGTCAATGCGGCGCTGTTCAAGGCGCTGCCCTATGACGCCGTCAAGGATTTCGCGCCGCTGACCATGATGATGCGCTCGCCCGCCATGCTGGCCGTCAGCCCTCAGGCGTCGTACAGCACATTGAAGGACCTGATCGCCTATGCCCAGGCCAATCCGGGCAAGGTGAATTTCGGAGCGGGGTCGGCGGGCTATCAGCTGATGGGCGAATTGTTGAACGACAGCGCCGGCCTGAAGACGGTCCATGTGCCGTTCAAGGGCGCAGGCGACGCCATCATGGCGGTGGCCGCGGGCACGGTGGACTACACCTTCGCCGAAGTCACCGCGGTGCAGGAGCTGGCCAAGGACGGCCGCGTGAAGGTGGTAGCGGTGGCGTCGGATCAGCGTGTCGGGACTTCGCCCGACGTGCCGACGGCGGCAGAGGCCGGCTTGCCTGGATTCGAGGCCTATACCTGGGTCGGCGCGATGGTCAGCGCCAAGACGCCAGCCGAGCAGACCGAGCGCCTGGCCGAGCTGTTCACCCGCATCTCCAAGATGCCCGAAACCCGCGCCTTCTATGAACGCCTGGGCGCCACGCCGATGACGGGCGGCCCCTCGCAGATGCGCGAATTCCAGCAGAAGGAGATCGCGCTCTGGCAGCGCATCGTCAAGAAGGCCAACGTTCCCCAACAATGAAGGAAGAGGCGGCCATGACGGCACCAGCCCTGCAGAATGTGAAAGTACTCGATCTGTCGCGCGTGCTGGCCGGCCCCTGGGCCGCCCAGACGCTGGGCGACCTGGGCGCCGAAGTGATCAAGGTGGAGCGGCCGGGGACGGGCGACGACACCCGCGCCTGGGGGCCGCCCTACGTGACCGATCCCGCCGGACAGCCCACCGGCGAATCCGCCTATTACATGTGCGCCAATCGCAACAAGCAGTCGGTCAGCATCGATTTCACCAAGCCCGAGGGGCAGGAACTGGTGCGGCGGCTGGCGCAGCAATGCGACGTGCTGATCGAGAACTTCAAGACCGGCGGACTTGCGCAGTACGGCCTGGACTATGCCGCGCTGAGCCAGCTGAATCCCAGGCTGGTGTATTGCTCGGTCACGGGCTTTGGCCAGGATGGTCCGTACGCGCACCGCGCCGGCTACGACTTTCTGATTCAAGGCATGGGCGGGCTGATGAGCATCACCGGCCATCCCGATGGCATGCCCGGCGGCGGGCCCATGAAAGTGGGCGTGGCGCTGACCGACATCTTGACGGGGCTATACGCCAGCACCGCCATACTGGCGGCGCTGCAGGCGCGTGAGCATACCGGGCGCGGCCAGCATATCGATCTGGCCCTGCTGGACGTGGGCGTTGCCTGCCTGGGCAACCAGGCCATGAACTACCTGTACGGCCAGCAGGCGCCGCGTCGCATGGGCAATGCGCATCCCAATACCCTGCCTTATCAGGATTTTCCGACGGCGGACGGGCACATGATCCTGGCCGTGGGTAACGATGGACAATTCGCGCGGCTGTGCGTCGCCATCGAACGGCCGCAGTGGGCCGAGGACGAGCGCTTTGCGCGCAATGCGGCGCGGATCGCGCATCGCGATGCGTTGATCGAAGGCTTGCGCGCCATCACCGTCACCCGCAGCACGCGCGATTGGATCGATCTGCTGGAACAGCATGGCGTGCCTTGCGGCCCCATCAATACCGTCGCGGACGTGTTCGAGGATCCGCAGGTCCAGGCGCGTGGCCTGAAGATGAGCATGCTGCACCCGCAGGCCGGCGAAGTGCCGCTGGTCGCCAGCCCCATCCGCCTGTCGGATACGCCGGTGAGCTACCGCCACGCGCCGCCGCAGCTGGGCCAGCATACCGATGCCGTCCTGGCCCGTTTTCTGGGCCTGAACGCAGACACCCTGCATACGCATCGAACCAATGGAGTCCTGGGATGAGCAGCCTGAATTCACTTGCGTTGCCGCTGACGCGCATTCCGCCCGAAGACGAGGCCTTGCGCCCCGCCGTCCGCGCTTTCCTCCAGGAGGCCGTGCGCGACATGCCGGCGCATATCCGGGCGCGTTCCTGGGGCGGCTACGACACCGCCTTCAGCCGCAGTGTCGGCGAACGCGGCTGGATCGGCCTGACCCTGCCGCGCGAGTACGGCGGCGGCGGACGCAGCGCCTTCGCGCGCTATGTGCTGGTGGAAGAGTTCCTCAACGCTGGCGCACCGGTCGGGTCGCACTGGATCGCGGACCGGCAAAGCGCGCCGCTCATTCTCAAGTACGGCACGGAAGCGCAGAAGCGCTTCCATGTTCCCCGCATCTGCCGCGGCGAGTCTTTCTTCTGCATAGGCATGAGCGAACCGAACTCCGGGTCGGACCTGGCCAGCGTGCGCACGCGCGCCATGCCGAACGACCGCGGCTGGCTGCTCAATGGGCAGAAGATCTGGACTACCAACGCCCATCACTGCCAGTACATGATCGCCCTGGTGCGCACCTCGGGCGGGCCGGAGGACCGGCACAAGGGCCTGTCCCAAGTCATCGTCGACCTGTCCCTACCCGGCGTGACGGTTCGGCCTATCGAGGACCTGTCGGGCGACAGCCACTTTTGCGAAGTGTTCTTCGATAACGTGCAGCTGGGCGCCGATGCGCTGGTGGGCGCCGAAGGGCAGGGCTGGGAGCAGGTGACGGCCGAACTGGCGTTCGAGCGTAGCGGTCCGGAACGGCTGTACTCCAGCATCGTGCTGTTCGATCAATGGCTGGACTATGCGCGCCTGCCGGCCAATCGCACGCCCTCGGCCCAGCGGCTGGCCGGCAAGGTGCTGGGCCAACTGACGCCGCTGCGGGCCATGTCGGTATCGGTGCAGGAGAAACTGACGCGCGGCGCCAGCCCCATCGTGGAGGCGGCGCTGGTCAAGGAACTGGGTACCACGCTGGAGCAGATGATCCCGGCCTGGATCGCGGAAGACCTGTACTCGCGCGAGGCGGAGGACATACCGGTGGAATTGCTGATGACGCTGAAGTACGTGACGGAGGCCTCACCCTCGTTCTCCTTGCGGGGCGGCACCCGCGAGATCCTGCGCGGCATGATCGCGCGCGGCCTGGGCCTGCGTTGAAGGAGCATGACATGAGCGATAACGATCTGTACGCCGATGCTGCGCGCCAGGTGTTGGCGGACCATTGCACGCCGCAGGCGGTGCGCGATATCGAGGCGGGCGGCGAGTCCGCCCGCCGGCTCTGGCAGCAGTTGGAGGCCGCCGGCCTGGCCGATGCACTGCTCGGTGAAGACGACGGCGGCTCCGGGCTGAACCTGGAACAGGTGTTCGGCGTGCTGGAGCAATGCGGCGCGCACGCGCTGCCCTTGCTGCTGGGTGAAACCATGATCGCACGAGCGCTGCTGCCTGCCACGCAGCGGCCGGCAGGCAGCATCGGCCTGGCGAGCGGGCGGCAACAGGCTGACGGCGCGTGGCAGTGTGCGCTGGTGCGTGGCGCCCGGGTGGCAGACAGTGTCTTGGTGCAGGCTGATGGCGCCTGGCGCCTGCTCGACACCGGGCAGGCGCGCCGGGAGCCGCACGCGCTCGCGCTGGACGCCGCCATGCGCTGGGAGCCGGCCCAGGTCGCGACCGCGCCGCTGGTGGCGATCGACGCAGCCATCGACGTCCGGACCTTGCAGGCCTGCGTGGTCGCGCCGCAGATGGCCGGCGCGCTGGGCAGCGTGCTGGAACGGACCTTGCAGTACGCCAATGAGCGCCAGCAGTTCGGCCGACCCATCGGCAAGTTCCAGGCGATCCAGCATCAGCTGGCCGTCATGAGCGAGCATGTCTGCGCTGCGCGCATGGCGGCGCAGTTGGGTTGCCATGCCGAGGGCGTGGCGCCTGACCGGCTGCGGGTAGCGGTCGCCAAGGCGCGTTGCAGCGAGGCGGCGCTGGTGGTGGCCGAGCTGGCGCATGCGGTGCATGGCGCGATAGGCTTTACGGAAGAATACGATTTGCAGCTCTACACGCGCCGCCTGCATGCCTGGCGTCAGACGGCCGGCAGCGAAGCGTACTGGCAGGACGTGGCCGGAGAGGCGCTGTTCGCGCACGCAGGGCCGACCCTGGACCTGGTGCGTGCGATTACCGATGTTTCGGCATAAGCCCGGTTTACAGGAGATTCTGGCATGGCCTTTTTGCAGATAGAACGCGACGGCGGCATCGTCGTCGCCACCATGAACCAGCCGGAAACACGCAATGCGCTGACCGGCAACACCGCCATCGAAGAGATCGTGCAACTGTGCGCCGACATACGGCAGGACGCGGGCGTGAAGGTACTGATCCTGACGGCGGCCGGACCTATCTTCAGTTCGGGCGGCAACGTCAAGGACATGCGCCGCTTCTTCGACGACGCGCTGACGCCCGAGCGGATCTGCGAAGAATATCGCCAAGGCATCCAGCGAATTCCGCTGGCGCTGCACGGCCTGGACGTACCCGTGATCTGCGCCGTCAACGGTCCGGCCATCGGCGCGGGCCTGGATATCGCCTGCATGTGCGACATCCGCATCGCCGCCGATACGGCCACCTTCGCCGAGAGCTTCGTGCGCGTCGGCATCGTGCCGGGTGATGGCGGCGCGTGGCTGCTGCCGCGGGCGGTGGGCATGGCCAAGGCCAGCGAAATGGCCTACACCGGGGAGGCCATCAGCGCGCAGGATGCGCTGGCTTGCGGCCTGGTCAGCAGGGTGGTGCCGGCGGCGGAGCTGCTGCCGGCCGCCAGGACGCTTGCCGCGAAGATTGCGGCCAATCCGGGCGGCGTCATGCGCATGACCAAGCGCCTGCTGCGCGAGGGCCAGCAGAGCAGCCTGGCCTCCTTGCTGGAACTGTCCGCCAGTTATCAGGCCCTGGCCCACAAGACCGCCGAACACCGCGAGGCAGTCACCGCCTTCATTGAGAAGCGCGCGCCGCGGTTTTGAGTGGCGGCACGGTCATTGGCGTGACGTGTCGGCAGTCCAGGGCTTGGGGCGTCCTTCCTACTGCCTGTCCATATACGTCAGCGCGGAAGCCACCAACGCCCGCACGCCAACGCGCAGCGCGCTTTCATCAATGGCGAATTCCGGTGAATGGTTGGGCGCGCCGCCCTTGTCGCCATAAGGCGAGGCATTGATGAACCAGAAGACCGAAGGCACTTTGCCGCTGACGCCATAGGCGCCGAAGTCCTCGCTGCCGGTCGATGGCGCCGGCATTTCGACGGCCTTGCCGGCTCCGGCTGCCGCCTGCCATGCTGGTATCAGGCTGCGAGTCAGCGCTTTGTCGTTGTCGACGACCTCGTAGCCCGTGTATATGTCGACCTTGGATTTCAGGCCATAGGCTTGCGCAATATGCTCGGTCCGCGTGCGGATGGCCTCGTGCACGATGCCTTGGTTCCGCGATGACAGGGAGCGCACGGTGCCTGCCAGTTCAGCGTTCTCTGGCAGGATGTTCGGGCGCCGCCCGCTTTGCAGCATGCCGATGGACAGCACGGTGACGCCGTCCGATTGATCCACCTTGCTGCTGGTGATGCCTTGCAGCGCCAGGGTCAGTTCGGCTGCCGGCACAAGCGCCGGATTGGCGGTCCATGGCCTGCCGCCGTGACCACCCTTGCCATGCAGCGAGATTTCGAAGCGGTCGCCGCTGGCCATGGTGGGTCCGGCCCGGTAGGCGATGGTGCCAGAGGGAGCGCCAGCGCCTATGTGCTGGCCGAAGACCACATCCACTTTGGGATTCTCCAGCACGCCTTGCGCAATCATGGCCCGGGCACCACTGGGCTCCTTGTCGGGCCCCCATTCCTCGGCCGGCTGGAACAGGAAGACGATGGTGCCGGGCAGTTCCTCGCGCATGGCCGACAAGGCGCGGGCCGCGCCCAGCAACATCGCCACGTGAGTGTCATGGCCGCAGGCATGGGACACGGACACCTGCTCCCCGCGCCAGGTGGCCTTGGCTTGGGAGCGGAACGGCAGGTCATTGCGTTCCTCGACGGGCAGGGCGTCCATGTCGGCGCGCAGCGCCACCACGGGCCCCGGCTTGCCGCCCTTGAGCACGGCCTTTATTCCTGTGCGCGCTATCCCGGTCTCGATGGTGATGCCCGGCATGGCGCGCAAGGCGTCGGCGATGTATTTCGCCGTTTCGGTCTCCTGATACGACAGTTCCGGATGCTGGTGGATGTGGCGCCGCCATGCGATCACGTCAGGCTCGGTCTGGTCGGCCCGTTGCAGGCCGTTCTGCAGCAGGTCGGCGCCGGAGGCGGCGACGGGCGAGGCCAGGACCATGCCTAGCGTCATTCCGAAACTTGCGGCGAGAAGCCGGGAGGGTGCGGTCATGCCTTGCTCCAATCGAATGGTCGCCTCGGGCCCCGGGCGATGGGAAGAATGCTCAGCTTCGCGCGCAGGCCGCGATGGCGCGTGCGACGTGATCGATATTGCCGTCGGTCAGGCCGGCAACGCAGAGCCTGCCGGACTTCAGCAGGTACACGGCATGCTCGCGGCGCAGCGATTCCACCTGCTGAGGACTGAGCCGCATGTAGCTGAATAGGCCGTGCTGTCGCTCGATATAGTGCCAGGCATCGGGTTCGCCAGTCAGTTGCGCCAGCGCGTTGGACAAACGAGCGCGCAGACCCACAAGCCGCACGCGCATCTGCTCAAGTTCTTCGGCCCAGAGTTGCCGCAGCGCGGGATCATTCAGGACGGAAGCAACCAGCGCGGCGCCAAAAGTGGGAGGCGTTGAGTAATTGCTGCGTATCAGCAGCTTGAGCTGGCCCAGCGCGCGGTCCGCGGCGGCCGCGTCGTGGCACACGACGTTCAGGGCGCCGCAGCGTTCGCCGTACAGGGAGAAATTCTTGGAGAAAGAGCTGGCGACCAAACACTCCACGCCGGCGCGCGCCATCGCCCGGATGGGCTCGGCGTCCGCGTCCAGGCCGAGTCCGAATCCTTGATAGGCCAGGTCGAAGAACGGAATCAGGCCCTGGCGCGCAAACAGTTCGGTCAGCGCCTGCCACTGGTCTGGAGACAGGTCCACGCCCGTGGGGTTGTGGCAGCTGGCGTGCAGCACGACGATGGAGCCGGCAGGCAGGGCTTGCAACGCGTCATGCATCTGCGCGAAGCGGACAGTGGCGGTCGCGGCGTCGTAGTAGGGGTACTCATGCACCGTGAAGCCCGCCTGGCGAAAGATCTGGTCGTGGTTCTCCCAGGTCGGATCGCTGACCCAGACCGCTGCTTCGGGGCAGGTACGACGCAGCAGGTCGGCGCCGAGCCTCAAGGCGCCAGTGCCGCCCACACTTTGCGCCGTCACCACGCGCGCCGGCGCCGGGCCATCGGCGCCGAGAACCAGCGATCTGGTGGCGTCGCGGTATGACGCCGAACCGGGAATGGGCAGGTAGGGATGCGGCTTGCCCGCCTGGATGAGCGCTGCACGCGCCTGGCGAACGGCGCGCATGACGGGGATGCTGCCGTCCGCGTCAAAGTAGGTGCCGATGCTGAGACTGACCTTATGGGGCGCGGGGTCGTTCTGGAAGGCTTCAACCAGGGCGAAGATCGTGTCGCCGGCCGCAGCGGGCAGGGGAGAGAATAGAGACTGCATGGAACTGCCTCATGAGGAAGATGCGGCCGTGGCCGGCCAGGATTTCAGCGCGATGCCTGAATCTGCACCGCCAGGGTGCCGATGCCCTCGATCGTGGCGCTGATTTCGTCGCCGATCTTCAGGAAAGTGCCTTGTGGCGCGCCCACGCCGGCGGGGGTGCCGGTCAGCACTAGATCGCCGGGCTCCAGCGTCATGATGCGGCTCAGGGTCACCAGCTGTTCGCGTATGTCGAAGACCATGCCGCTGCTGCGGGCGTCTTGCTTGAGCTGGCCATTGACGCTGAGCTTCATGCCCAGGTCCATGGGGTCGGGGATGAAGGTTGCGGGCACCAGCCTGGGGCCGAGCGGACAGCTGGTGTCATGCGCCTTGCCTGCCACCCAATCCAGCTTGTAGAAGGTGTCGGGCGCCTTATTGAGGTCACGCGCCGACATGTCGACGGCTACCGTGTACGCCGCCACATGGTGGAGCGCGTCTTCCAGGCTCACGTTCCTGGCTGTCTTGCCTATCACCAGCGCCAGCTCGATTTCCCAGTCCAGGCGTTGGCAGTCGATGGGCATGTGTACCGTCGCGCCTTCGCCGACCACGGCCTGGCGGGGCGGCTTGAAGAAGAAAAAAAGGCGCTGCGCGGATTTGTCCGCGGCATTCGGCACATTCATTTCCGCCAGGTGATCATGGTAGTTGGCCCCGGCGCAGAGCACTTTGCCGGGATACTGCAGCGGCGCCAGGTGGCGGACCGGCCCGGCGACTTCGTGGCCCGCCAGCGCGGTGCGGCGCGCGGCCGCCAGTTCCAGCAGCGCCAGCGAACGCGGCCAGTCCTCGAAGAGGTCCCGCACGGATGCATCCAGCGCCGGCAGGTCCAGTACCCGCGCGCAAGCGGCCAGCGGATAGTGGCTGCCATCGATCTCCAGGCAGGCGACGGGGCGGGAGGCGACGTCGAGAGTGGTCAATGCAAACATGGGTATTGATCCGGTGATAAGGGAGAGAGGGAGGCGGCGCTCAGTCGATCACGAAGCCTGACTGAGCCACCGTATCGCGCCATTGATCGAGTTGTTCGCGCGCCAGCGCATCGACCGCTTCCGGCGTGCCGCCGGCCGGCCGCATGCCCAGTTCGGCGACGCGCCTGGCCACGTCGGGCAGGGCGAGGATTTCGTTCACGGCCGTGTTCAGTTTGTGGATGACCGGCTCCGGCGTGCCGGCCGGCGCATACAGCCCCGCCCAGCCCGAGGTCTCCAGCTCGCCCAGCCCCAGCTCGCGCATGGTCGGGGTTTGCGGCAGCGCCGGTTCGCGCTGCGCGCTGAAAGTCGCCAGGACGCGCAGCTTGCCCGCCTGTGCCAACGGGACCACTTCGCCCGCGTCCATCACAATGGCATTGATATGGCCGCCCAGCAGCGCTGTGACGGCGTCCTTGCCGCCCTTGAAGGCGATGTGCTCAAGCGGCGTGTCCAGACGCTTGGCCAGCGATACGCCCAGGAAATGCTGCAGGCTGCCGGTGCCGGATGTGCCGTAGAACGTCTTGCCCGGATTCTGTCTGGTCCAGGTTTGGAATTCCTGGAACGAGGTGATGGGACTGTCCGCCGCGACGGCGAGCACGATGTCCCAGCTCACCAGCTGTGTGACAGGCTTGAGGTCGGTGAAGGGGTCGTAGCTGAGCTGGCGGAACAGGTGCGGGTAGAGGAAGATGGCCACGCCCGGCGCGACCAGCAGATTGTTGCCATCGGGCGCCGCGCTCTTTACCGCCTGGATGGCGATGCGCGTCTGCGCGCCGGGGCGGTTCTCCACCACCACTGGCCGCTCCAGATGGCTGGGAAGCTTCTCCGCCACGATCCTGGCGATGGTGTCGAACGATCCGCCGGCGGGCAGGCCGACAACGAGCTTGGCGGGCTGCTGCTGCGCATGGCCTGAAGCCGCCATGAACAGGCCGGCCAGCGCCAGGTACTTGAGTCGGGTGATAAAGGAGGTCCCACCAGGCATGGCTGTCTTCATCTTGTCTCCACGGTCTTTTTATTTGAGTTGACCCTGGCCAGGATTGTAGATGCCTGGTGAAAACCGTCTGATGAAGATTCGTCATCGGGTGAAAACCGATAGGAATTTTAATTCCGCGTATCTTCGGGACTGGCTTCCACGGCCGACCATGCTTCCACCCGATCGCGCCCCGAATGCTTCGCTCGGTACAAAGCCTGATCGGCCTTGGCTAGGACTTTGTCGATGTCGGGATCATCGGACGGCCATAGCGCGATGCCGATGGAGACCGTGACTTGTCCCACTCCTTGCGGCATGACCTGGCTTGCCGTCGCCGCCCGGATGCGTTCGGCCACCTTCCCCGCGGTGTCGCGCGAGGCGTCCGGCATCAGGATCAGGAACTCTTCGCCGCCGACGCGGCACGGCGCGTCCTCCGCCCGGATGCAGGTCCTGAGGATGCCGGCCAGCGCGATCAGCACCTGATCGCCGGCCGCGTGCCCGAAGGTGTCGTTCACAAGTTTGAAGTGGTCCAGGTCCAGCGCGAGCGCGGCGAAAGGCTGTTGAGCCCGCTGTAGCGCGGTGACTTGCAGCGCCAGGCCCCTTCGATTGATGAGGCCGGTCATCGGGTCGGTGATGGTGTCGGAACTCAGCTTGTCGATGCGCCTGGTCTGCGAATTCTGGCTCATGGTTACCGCGTTTCTGAGCCGTGCCGCCTCGTAGTACCAGCTCTTGATCTTGCCGAGGTCGCCAGCCGAGGCGCCGGGCTGGTCCCGTTCGATGACCTGCGCCAGTTCTTCCAGGGGCCTGGAGATCCAGCGGCCCAACAGGTAGATGACCAGGAGCATGATCAGCCCCACCGGCAGGGCGTAGAGCACGATCCTGCTGGTCAGGCTCTGCAGCGGGCGCAGCGTTTCGTCCAGCGGGCGTTGCGCCACCACGCCCCAGCCGCCATGCTTGAGCGCGGCGTATCCGGCCAGCAGGTGCGTGCCGCGGGTGTTGACCACGGGCATCGCCCCGGTCTCGCCCCGCAGCACCGCCTCGACCGCCGCGTTGCTCCTTTCGCTGGTGCCGATGCGTTCCTTGTCCTTGTGATAGATGATGTTCCCGTCGCCATCGATGACATACAGGTAGGAGCCGTCGCGGTAGAAATGATCGCCCACCAGCTTGTCGAATTCATTTCCTTGCCGCAGGGGCAGGGCGGTGATGATGGCGCCGGCATAAGCGCCCTTGGCATCCAGGTAGGGCTCTGAAAAAGCCAAAATCAGATGACCCGCCATGCCCACATAGGGCGTCGATATCTGTCCCGCCAATCTTTGTGGGCCAGTGATCGGTTGCTGCCGAACCAGCGTCTTGCCTTCAAAGCCCGGATTTTCTGGAACGGTGGCCAGGACGGTGCCGTTCCTGTCGGTAATGGCGGCAGTCATGGCCCCGTCTGTCTGGTGGACGAGGCGCGCGAGTTCGTCCTCCAGGGCGGATTTGGATCCAACCAGGCCAGGCGCGCGTTCGGCGGAGAGGACCAGCTGCCGCTGTATGGATTCGATGTATAGGTCGGTGACCTCGGCCAGCTTGACCGCGTAGGCCCGGTTGGCCTCCAGGGTAGTGGCGATGAGCTGTTCGCGCTGGACCAGGTAGGCCGCGTACAGCGTGTTGGCGAAGGCAATGATTCCGCTGGCGAGCGCCAGCACGGTGACCAGCCGGCGCAACTTCAGTCTGGGCATCGCTGCAGGGATCAATGCGGAGCTCCTTCAATAATTCTCTGACCATTGAATCGGGGCCTGCTGCGCCCGGCCATGCCTGCGCGCGCGTAGAGCATTCAGTTTTGCGGCTAGCCTGCGGCAAGTCAAGAATCGCGTCGATGCTGGCTTGCGGATAGCGCCTCGATCAGGTGCTGTATGAATGCGCCCGTCGCCTCGGGCAGTCGGGCATGGCCGGCAGTCTGCACCTGCAGCGTGCGTTCGGCGAACATGGCTTGCTGCAACGCCACGGCTACCAGCGCACCACTGCGCAGGGGCTCGGCGAGCGTGATTTCGCCAGCCAGCGTGACAGCATGGCCGGCTTCGACGATGGCGCGGATGACCGATGACGAGTTGCTGGAATAGGCGACATCGAAGGGCGGCCCGTCGCTTCCGGCTGCTGAATTGTCGAACAGCAGGCGCACGGTGGTGCCGGAGTCCGTCAGCGCGATCGGGTAGCGGCGCAGGTCGTCCAGCGACACGCTGGCGCGCCTGGCCAGCGGATGGCTTGGGACCATGATGGCGCGCACGGGCGAGACGATTTCGTAGCGCACTGCGATGCCGCTGCCGGCATTCAGGCTGAAGGCCAGGCCCAGATCGATGCTGCCGTCGCGCAGGCGTTGCGTCACCACGCCGGGCGACGCAATGTGCACCTGGAACGCGACCTCGGGGTGCAGGGCGCGGTAGGCGCCCAGGATGGGCGGTAGCACGTTGCGCGCCACGGCCTCGTTGGACCCTATGCGGATGGTGGTCAGTTCAGCGCGACGCAGGCTGCGGATATCGCGCAGCACGTGTTCGGCATCCATGGCGACACGGCGCACATAGTCGGCCAGCATTTCACCGGCCCGGGTCAGTTCCATGCCGTGCGGGCGGCGCTCGAACAGGGCAGCGCCACAGTCGTCCTCCAGTTTGGCGACTTGCCGGCTGATTGCCGAGGGCGCTACGTGCAAGGTTGCGGCGGCGTCCTTGATGCTGCCTGCGCGTACGACTTCGAGGAAATAGCGGTGCGCGGCACTCAGCATATGATGATTCTCAAAATAGCAATTGGCATGCTAATTATTGATATTGATTGCCTCAAAAGCAATTCATAGAATGGGCCGACCAGGGCCGTCAGGACGCAAGGGCAACAGACCCGGCCGGCGGCTCTTCAACCAAGGGGAATCGCATGGTTAATGTTGTTTGCAAATCGGGCCGCGCCGTCACGCGCCTGCAAGGACTGGGCTTTTTGAAAGGTACCTTTGCCGCGCTTGCGCTGTCGGCGGCGGCGGGAGCGGGGGCGGCGGATTTCCCGCAGCGCTCGCTCCAACTGATCCTGTCATTCCCGCCCGGCGGCGCCACCGACGTTCTGGCGCGCGAGCTAAGCCAGAAGCTGGGAGACACACTGGGCCAGTCCGTGGTGGTGTTGAACCGGCCCGGTGCGGGCGGTTTGATCGGCATGCAGGCAGCCGCGCGTTCCGAGGCCGACGGCTACACGCTGTATATCTCGTCGGTGATGTCCAATTCCATCTACGAGGCCCTCAACGGCAAGCAGCAGGTGTCGCTGGACGGTGATTTCGAGGCGGTGGGCGCGATAGCGAGCGCCCCGCACATCCTGGTCACGCCGGCGACGCTGGGCATCAAGGACTATGCCAGCCTGGTGGCCTATCTGAAGGCGGCGCCGGGCAAGTACAACTACGCGTCGATGGGCGCGGGCACGCTGTCGAACCTGGAGGGCGAGATCTTCAAGGAGCAGGCGGGCGTGGATGCCTTGCAGATCCCGTACAAGGGCAGCAGCCAGGCCTTGCCCGAGGTGATTTCGGGCGCGTCGGTCTTCATGTTCGACAGCGTGACCAGCTCGCTGCCGCACAAGCAGGGTGGCCGCATCGACGTGTTGGGCGTGGCTTCCGCCAAGCGCCTGCCCGTCATGCCCGACGTGCCCACGCTCAAGGAGCTGGGCGTGCAGGGCCTGGAGGCCGAGAACCTGTTCGCGCTGATGGCGCCCAAGGGGACCTCCAAGGACAGGCTGGAAATCGTGGCTGGCGCGCTGGCCAAGGCGCAGGCCGATGCCGGATTCCGCAAGGCCATCGAGGCCCAGGGCTTTCAGATCAGCGAGATCCCGGCCCAGACCCTGCCGCGGTTCATCCTGGACCAGCAGGCATTCTGGCGCGACAAGGTCAAGGCCTTGAACATCACCGCAGGCAAATGATCGGACTCCCATGCCCATATCCAACGATCCCTTCTGGCAGCTTCCCTACCCATCGCAACGCATGCCGGTGCTGGCGGACAACGTAGTCAGCACGTCGCAGCCCTTGGCCAGCTCAGCCGGCCTGCAGATGTACGCGCGCGGCGGCAACGCGATCGATGCGGCGCTGGCTACCGCCATTGCGCTGACGGTCGTGGAGCCGTGCATGAACGGCATAGGCGGCGACATGTTTGCGATCGTCTGGCATAACGGTCGCCTGCATGGGCTGAACGCTTCCGGGCGCGCGCCAGCCGCCTGGGAGACGGCCAGGTTCGCGCATCTGGACGGCATGGATCCTATCGGCTGGGGCAGCGTGACGGTGCCCGGCGCCGTATCCGGCTGGCGCGCGATCTGGGAGAAATTCGGTTCGCTGCCGTTCGAGGACCTGTTCGAGCCCGCCATACGCTATGCGCGGGACGGCTACCTGGTCTCACCCACGGTGCATCGCCAGTGGCAGAAACAAGTGCCGCGCCTGAGCGGGCAGCCGGGCTTCGCCGAGTCCTTTGCGCCAGGCGGCCGCGCGCCCTTGCCGGGAGAGCGCTTTCGCAGTCCGGGCCAGGCCGCCACGCTGGAGAGCATCGCCTGCAGCAAGGGCGAAAGCTTCTACCGCGGCGAACTGGCCGCGGCGATAGCCGCCCATGCGCGCAACACGGGCGGCTACATCACCGAGGCCGACATGGCGAGCCATACGGCCGATTGGGTAGAGCCGATAGGCATGCGCTACCGCGACCTGGAACTGTTCGAGATCGGTCCCAATGGCCAGGGTATCGGCGCATTGATGGCCCTGGGCATGTTGGAGCACTTCGACCTGGCGGCCTGCGGCCGCGACAGCGGCCGCGCGCTGCACTTGCAGATCGAAGCCATGCGGCTGGCCTTCGCCGACCTGTACGAGCACGTCGGGGATCCGGCCCACATGAAAGTGTCCAGTGCACAGCTGCTGGATCCCGCCTATCTGGCCGAAAGAGCCAAGCTGATAGATCCGGGCCGGGCGGGCGGCCCGCGGCCCGGCAATCCGCACAGCGGCGGTACGGTGTATCTGACCGCCGCCGACAGGCATGGCACCATGGTGTCGTTCATCCAGTCCAACTTCAAGGGATTCGGTTCCGGCGTGGTGGTGCCGGGAACGGGCATCGCCATGCAGAACCGGGGCTGGGGCTTTTCCACGAAGGCTGGGCATCCCAATGTGGTGGCGCCGGGCAAGCGGCCGTTCCACACCATCATTCCCGGTTTCTTGATGAAGGGTGGGCAGCCCTTGATGAGCTTTGGCTTGATGGGCGGTTCCATGCAGGCGCAGGGTCATCTTCAAGTCACCAGCCGCCTGGCCGATTTTGGCCAGAACCCGCAGGCTGCCAGCGACGCGCCACGCTGGCGCATCAAGGACGACAACGTGGGTGTGGCGGTGGAATGGAACTGCCCGCCGGAAGCCATCGAGCAACTGCGCGCCTTCGGCCACAAGGTAGACGTGGCGCCGCGTTTCGATCTGGAGTTCGGCAGCGCGCAGATGGCTATGCGGCTGGAGCAAGGGGGGTATCTGGCCGCGTCGGACCATCGCAAGGACGGCTACCCGACAGGCTATTGACGCCGCCCGCCTGACCGGCGTTTGGTCGAGGCAAACCCGCGTTTCGTCGAAAAAGGCGTGATATCTCCCGAGCCGCCGACGACAATCTGCTCGTTTTCGGCTTGAGTCGGCGCGGCGAAGCGTTCCAACCCCGGCGCCGGCCGCTACGCCGCGCTCAGCGCGTCAGCGCATTGCCACCGCGCGCCGCAGCCGCTGCGTGGCGACCCGGCCCAATACGACGGAAGCGACACCGTTGTTGAACGCCACCTCAGTCTGGGCGCCGGGAAGCTGCGATAGATGGGAGACATGCTCCAGATTCATGATGACGGACCGGGACAGGGCGCAGAAGGGGGGGCAGGGCAACTGGGCCGCCAGGCGCTTGAAGGTGATATGCATCAGCTCGTTCGCATGGCTGGCGCTGCAAAGCAGCACGTAGTCGCCCTGGGCCTGTGCCAAGGTCAGTTCCTGGACCTTGATGAGCCTGGTGCCGTTACGCGTGCGCAGCGTCAGGTGGCCGCTGGCGCGCGGGCGCAGCCTTGCCAGCGTCTGTTCGAGCCGGTCCGGCCGCACGGGCTTGAGCAGATAATCGGCGGCCTGGACGTCGAAGGCGCGGGCCGCGTAATCGCTGTGCGCCGTGACGAAGACGACGGCGGGCGGGGCGTCCAGTTCGTTCAGCAGATCGAAGCCGGTGCCGGCAGTCAGTTCGATGTCGAGGAACAGGGCATCGGGACGATGCTCGCGGATCAGGGCCCGCGCCTGTTCAAGGGTGGCAGCTTCGCCTGCGACCAGGACGTCGCCCGAGGCTTCGAGCAGCCGGCGCAAGTAGCGCCGCGCCGGGGCTTCATCGTCGATGACAAGCACGCGCAGCATTTTCCTCCTTGGCGCCGTGGTGTGGCGGGTATAGTCGTTCGGTCTGGCACGCGGGTAAATATAAGGCCTATGCAGTTTCCAGAGAACCCTTTGCCCCTCCGGAGGGCGTGTCCATGAAGTTCATTCCCATCAGCCAGGGCTTGAGTCCGGGCGAGTCGTCGCTCGGCTTCTGGCGGGCGCAGACCTTGGGGTGGCTGTTTCTGGCGGTGGTGGGCTTTTTCATCCGGCTGGCGATATTCGCCAATGCCAATGCGGCCTTCTGGCTGACGGTGGCGCTGGAGCCGCTGGCATACATCCTGACCAGCGCGGCGGCCGTGCTGCATGGCCGCCGTGCGGGCAAGGGCGATCCGCCTCTGTTGGTGCTGGTCTGCGCGGTACTGTTCTGCCTGACCGCCTCGGCCCTGCTGGCGTCGATCGCCTACGGCATTCACGGCCTATTCCTGCCCGGCACGATCCGGGTGCTGCCGGGTAACCAATACCGGCTGGGTTTTCTCTACTACATGGGCATGCTCTCGATCTGGACGCTGATCTATTTCGGCGTCTCGGCCGAGCTGAGCGCGCGCACCGAGCGCCTGTCGAAGATGAAGGCGGAAACGCGCTCTCTGAAGCTGGAACTCGAACATCTGCAAATGCAGATCGAACCGCACTTCCTGTTCAACTCGCTCAACACCATCGTGGCCGAGATCGCCGAACGTCCCGCTATTGCGGAGGAAATGACTCGCAGCCTGGCTGAGTACCTGCGCTATTCGCTGGACCGGCGCGGACGCGGCCTGCCCAGGTTGGAAGAGGAGATCGAGGCCGCCGAGGCTTACGTGCGCATACAGGCGCTGCGTTTCGACAAGCAACTGGAACTGCGCTGCCAGATCGATCCGGCCACGCTGGACGTCTGCCTACCGCACATGACGCTGCAGGGGCTGGTGGAAAACGCGATCAAGCATGGCATGCGTTCGGAACATGGGCATTTCCCGATCGGCATACGCACGCGCTTGCAGGGCGAGGAATTGCTCATTGAAGTGGAAAATCCCGGCCGGTTGCATGCGCCTTTCGATCTGGCCCAAGGCGGGAGCGGGCTGGGGAATCTGTGCCGACGCCTGGCGCTGAGGTATCCGGACAGGCACGAATTCCTGCTGGAGCAGCGGGGGGAAAGAACCGTCGCACAGATCCGGCTGCGCGGCGCTCCCGAGCCGGCGTAGCGCGCGGGGCCGTGATTAGCGGTAGGTCGCAAGCAGGATGCTGGTTTCGGTGGCGGCGATGCCTTTGATCAGCCGCACGCGCTCCAGCACCTTGGACAGATCTGCCGTGGAGTCGGCGCGTATTTCGGCCAGCAGGTCCCAGCGGCCGTTGGTGTCGTGCAGTTGTTCGATGCTGGGCTCGCCCAGCAGGTTGGCCAACACGGCGCGCGTCTGGTTGCCGTCCACGGTAATGCCCATCCAGGCGCGCAGGCCGCCCTGATCGGAGTCGGGACGCAGCTTCAGCGTGTAGCCGGCAATGACGCCCTCGTCTTCCAGCTTGCGCAAGCGGTTGGAGACCGTGCCGCGCGACACGCCCGCCTTGCTGGCCAGGGCGGCCAGCGTCGTGCGCGCGTCGCGCCGCAGGATGGCGATCAAGCGGGTATCGATTTCATCCATGGCGAGTCCATATTTCAATGTTCCCGGAACAGCCGGCCGTAGCCGTCCATCCGGTCGCCGATCCCCGCCAGCCGCAGGCAGTGCCACATGCTGGCTTGATTGCTGCCGATGACGGGCTTGCCCAGCGTTTCTTCCAGGCGTTGGATGACGGCGGTGGAGCGCAGCGCGCCGCAGCTGATGAAGACGGCGTCCGCATCGGGCCGGTCCACGGTGCAGGCGAATTCGTACAGATAGTCGGGCGAGACGCGGTTCATGGTTTCGTCATCGGGCAGTGCCAGGCCCTGCAGCGAGACGACTTCGTGGCCCGCGCCTTCGAAGTAGGCGCGTTCCAGCGCGTTGACCGCGTCGTCGTACGCGGTCGCAATGGCCAGGCGGCGGGCGCCGACCGCGGCCAGCGCCGCCGCGACGCCATCCAGCAACGTGGTCGCGGTCGAGCCGGGCCGAGTCTGCGCCAGCTGCGTGCGCACTTTGTCGTTGCCGATCACGAAGCTGCCGGCGGTGCAGTTGTAGCAGAGCACGTCGATATCGCGGCGTCCCGGAACCAGGCTGTCCAGGGCCTGGCGCAACCCGCCTTCCGTGTCGGCCAGACTTTGCACGGTGCAGGCCGTCGCCATCGGCACGCGGCCGAAGCTCAGGCCCACGCCCTCGGGCGCCATGGCGTGCATTTCCCCTTCGGTCAGGCCGGCGTTGGCCACGCACAGGAAGGCGATGCGCGCCCGGGGGTAGGGGCCAGCGTCGTAGCGGATGGAATTCATTCCGTCATCCCTGCCGCATCGAAGCACTCGCGTATGGCGGTGGTCGCCTTGACGAAGTTGGGATGGCCGACCATGGTGTAGTCGCGCGGCCGCGGCAGGTCGATGTCGACGGACAGCGCCACGCGGCCCGGGCGCTTGCTCATCACCACCACGCGGTCGGACAGAAACACCGCCTCCGAGATGCTGTGGGTAATGAACATGACGGTCTTCTTGCTTTCCAGCCAGACCCGCTGCAGTTCCAGGTTCATGGCTTCGCGCGTCATGGCGTCCAGGGCGCCGAAGGGCTCGTCCATCAGCAGGATGTCGGGGTTGTGGATAAGCGCGCGGCACAGCGCCACGCGCTGCTGCATGCCGCCGGACAGCTGGTGCGGCAGGCATTGCTCAAAGCCTTCCAGCCCGCTGAGCTTGATCAGTTCGCGCAGCCGGGCCTCGTAGCGCGCCGCGGGCAGCTTGCGCATCTCCAGTTGCAGCGAGATGTTCTTGGTGACGTCGCGCCACGGCAATAGCGCCGCGCGCTGGAACACGATGCCTACGTTGGCCCCCGGTTCCGTCACGCGTTGGCCCAGCACGCGGATCTCGCCGGCGGAGGGCGGCGTCAGGCCGGCGACCGCCCGCATCAGCGTGCTCTTGCCGCAGCCGGACGGGCCGAGCACGGACAGGAACTGGCCTTCGGGTATGGCAAGGTCGATGCCGTCGACCGCGACGTAGGAGCCGAAACGCTGGACCATGCCGCGGATGTCGATGGCGGTATCGGGCGCGTCCGCTTCCGGGGCGAGCGCCAGGGCTGCGTGGTGTGCCATGTCTATTCCCTGTTGTAGTCGTTGGTGTAGAGCGCGCTGGTCGGGAGTGGGCTGGCGATCTGGTTCGACTGTACGAACTGGTCGACCATGGCCTGCCAGTCTTTTTCCGAAGAAACCCCGAACGGCAGCCCTTTGGTATTGGGCGTGCCGGCTGCCTGCAACGAGAGCTGCAGCTGGCGTACCAGTTGGTCGCGGTTGCGCGCCTGTTCCGGCCGCTGGCGCACCAGGGCGTCGACCGAGGCAGCGGGGTCGGCCTGGGCCGCCTCGTAGGCCTTGCGCGTGGCGCGCAGGAAGCGGCGTGCGGTGTCGGGGTTGGCCGCCAGCCATTTGGTATTGGCCGCCAGTCCTCCTTCCAGCGCGTTGACGCCGAAGTCGGCATAGAAGAAGTAATGCACCTTGGCGCCCTGCGCTTCCAGCGGGGGGATATGGAAGTAGGTCACGCCGGTGATGGCGTCCGCGCGCCGTTGCAGGAACAGGGCGGTCTTGGTGCCCACGGCCGGCGCGATGACATTGATCTTCTTCTGGTCCACGCCGTTCAGGGCGGCCAGCACCGGGAACATCTGCGCCGTCGATTCGGACGCGCTCATGCCCAGCACTTTTCCTTCCAGGTCCTTGGGCGTGCGCACCGGTGCGTCCGCATGGCTGATGATGACCATGGGGGAGCGCTGGTGCACGGCGAAAACGGCTTTCAGCGGCATGCCCGCGGCGACGCCCTTGAGCATGGTGCCGTAATCCATGAAGCCGATGGGATCGATGCCTTGCGCCACCAGCTTGGCGGTATTGCTGGAGCCGCTGCCTTCGCCGATGCTCAGGTCTATGCCTTCGGCCTTATATAGGCCTTTGTCTATGCCGTAGTACAGCGGCGCGTGCGTGCCGTAGATGCTGTAGTCCAGGCGCAGGCTCAATTTCTCTTGTGCGTTGGCTGCGCCTGCGGTCAGCAGGCAGGCCAGGGTCCAGCCAAGTCGGGTCGTGAATTTCATGATGGTGTCTCCGGAGGGCGGGGTCAGACAGAGGGCAGGGCGTCGCTGCGCACGCTGATGTGCCAGGGGATCAGGAAGCGTTCGGAAAACTCGACCAGGTAGTAGAAGACCAGGCCGATGAGCATGAGCGCGACCAGCACGGCGAATAGCAGCGTGGTGTCCAGGTTGGCGTTGGCCGACAGCAGCACGTAGCCCAGGCCGCTTTCGGCGCCCACCCATTCGCCCACCACCGCGCCCACCGTGGCGAAGGCGATGGCGACCTTCAGGCCGGAGAAGATCTGCGGCAGCGCGTACGGCAGCCGGATGCGCAGAAAGGTCCGCAGGGCGCCTGCCCGCATCGAACGGGCCAGGTCGTTGAGGTCCGCGTCCACCGAACGCATGCCCGCGACCGTGCTGACCACGATGGGGAAGAACGCCACCGAGAATGCGATCAGGATCTTGGGAAACAGGCCCAGGCCGAACCAGATGATGATGAGCGGCGCGACCGCCACCTTGGGAAACGCCTGCGAGACCACCAGCAGCGGCATGATGGCGCGCTCCAGCGGACGCGACCATACCAACACGATGCCCAGCGGTATGCCGACCGCGATGCTCAGCAGAAAGCCGCCCAGCGTTTCGACGGACGTGACCCAGCTGTGATGGCCCAGGAACGCGGAGTCCGTCCACAGTCGTTCGAGCACGCTCAGCGGCGGAGGCAGCAGATAGGCCGGCAGGCCGAACAGCGGTATCGAGACGTGCCACAACAGCAGCACCCCGATGACCGCGATGGTTGGATACATCCAGTTCTTCAACACGGCAATTCCCCTTGTATGTTGTTGGCGCGCCGGTTTTGGTGGTCAGGCGTCGATTTCGATCAACTCGCGCGGGTAGCGGGTGAGCACCTCGCAGCCATCCTCGGAAACGGCCACGCTTTCGCTGGCCATGAAGCCGCCTTCGGGCATGAACAGCGAAGGCACGAGGTGGAAGGTCATGCCCGGTTCCAGCACGGTGGGATCTCCCGGGCGTAGCGCCAGGAAGCGCCCCTCGGCCCAATTGGGCGGGAAGCCGATGCCTATGCCATAGGCGGTGCGGTGATCGAAGTAATGCGCCAGTCCGGCGCGTTCGAATACCGCCCGGCAGGCCTGGTCCACCTGGGCGGACGTGACGCCGGGGCGGATGGCGTCGATGGCGGCGTCCAGCGCGGCAATGACGGTGCCGGCCAGGAACCGTTGCCGCTCGGTGGCGCGTCCCACGACGCAATTGCGCGAGATCATGGCGTGATAGCGGTTGATGTTGGCCGCGGCCTCCAGGAACACCAGATCGCCCCGCTTGAGCTCGCGGCGTTGCCAGGTGGTGAAGCAGACGCCGCTGGCGCGGCCCACGGCAACCAACGGCACGCGGGTGTATTCGCTTCCGGCCTTGGTGGCACCGTGCAGCATGGCGGCGGCGAGGTCGTTCTCGGTGGCGCCCACGGCGATCGCACGCACTGCCGCATCAATGCCGGCGACCGCCGCATCCGCCGCCTGGCGCATGAATCCCAGCTGCACCGCGGTCTTGATCTTGCGCGCCTCTTCCATCGGCCCTTGCCAGTCGGCCAGGCGTTCGCCCAGACGCGCCTGCAACTGCTTGTAGGCGGCCACGCTGAGGTAGCCGGAGGTCGTTTCCAGGCCGATGCGGCCGCGGAGCAGGATGTCTCGCAAGTAGCTCGCCAGCACCTCGACCGGGTCGCTGATGTCATCGATCGCTACAAAGCGCGCGATGTTGCGGTTGCCGGTCGCCACGGCGTGGTTGACCTGGCGCGAGACCATGGCGATGCCGCCGTCGGCCGTGACCACCAGGCACTGGAACGTGAAATAGCCGATGGAACGGTAGCCGGTCAGCCAGTAGATGTTCTCGGGGTCGAACAGGATGGCCGCCGACAGGCCCTGGGCCTGGATGTCCCGCGCAAGCAGCGCGAGGTTCGCGGCATAGACGTCCGGGCCGAACGGCAATTCCATGGGTGCATAGTTTTCCGACACGATGGGTCCTGGATGAAAGTCGAGCGATCATCCTAGGAACAATCTACATAACTGCCTAATACCAATAATTGCCATGTCTATAGCTAAATAGTTATAGTCGGCGCATGAACGTGCGAGAGATAGAAATCTTCAGGGCGGTAATGCGGGAAGGCTCGGTGTCGCGGGCGGCGCAGGTGCTGCTGATTTCGCAGCCTGCCGCCAGCAAGTACATCGCCCAGCTGGAGCGCCGCGTGGGCGTGGCCCTGTTCGTGCGCAAGGGCGGGCGTCTGCTGCCCACGCCGGAAGGCAGGGCGCTGTATGGCCAGGTCGACCGGCTTTTTTCCGGCCTTTCGCAGTTGGACAGCTTCATCAAGGACCTGGGCAGCGAAAAGCAGGGCCACCTGACCGTCGCGTCCTTGCCGCTGCTGTCCCTGACCGTCATGCCGGACGTGCTCGCCAGCTTCATGGCCGACCGCCCCAATATTTCCGTGGCCTTGCAGACACGCAGTTCGGCGCGCATCGTCGAATGGGTGGCTGCGCGTCAGGTGGACATGGGTGTGTGCTTCTACGGGGGGCAGCATCCGGGCGTCGTGGCCGAGCCGCTGGTCAGCTTGCAGCTGTATTGCGCCATTCCCCCAGGCGACCCGCTGGAAAAGTTCGACACCATACGCGTGGAGCAACTGGCCGGCCGCGATCTCATCATCTACGACAACCTGGATCACACCCGCTTCTGGCTGGAAGCGCTGCTGGAGCAGCAGAAGGTTTATGCGCGGCGGCGCGTGCAGGTGTTCTGGACCTCGGTGGCGATGGAACTGGTGATGCGCGGCGTGGGCATCGCGCTGGTCGACCGGCTGACCGCCGCGCGCATCCCGGGCGGACTGGATCAACTGCGGCCGCTGGAGCCGGGCGCCTCGTTCGATCTCAGCCTGGTATGGCCCGAGCATTGGCCGTCGTCAGTCATCGCGCTGTCCTTCGCGGACGCATTGCGGGAACACCTGCGCGATCACTCGATCTAGTGCGGCCGGCCCCCGCCCCTAGCCAGGAAAGTGGAGGCGCGGGCTGGAATCGAACCAACCTATGCGGATTTGCAATCCTGCTGCATAGCCACTCTGCCACCGCGCCAATTTTTTTGTCCTAAGACATATATAATTGTGTTCGAGGACAAAATAAATTGCAAGCGTCCGACGCGGACGGACTGCTGTTTCGCGCGGCCACCGGTAAGCGGGGCCGCGTGGCTGTCCTTGCCACCGGGCCGCCATGGGGGTGGCCCGGGTTTGACCGAGGACAGCAATGCAGTTCCAGTTTCCCATCGTCATCATCGACGAGGACTTCCGTTCGGAAAACACCTCCGGCCTGAGCATCCGGGTATTGGCCGAGGCCATCAGGGCCGAGGGCTTCGATGTGCTGGGCACGACCAGCTACGGCGATCTCAGCCTGTTCGCGCAGCAGCAAAGCCGCGCCAGCGCCTTCATCCTGTCCATCGACGACGAGGAACTGGCGCACGGCGTGGGCGTGGCGCCGGCATTGCTGGCCTTGCGGGAATTCATCAGCGAAGTGCGGCGGCGCAACGCCGATGTGCCGATCTACGTCTACGGCGAAACCAAGACCGCGCGGCACATTCCGAACGACATCCTGCGCGAACTGCAAGGCGTGATCCACATGTACGAGGACACGCCGGAATTCGTGGCGCGGCACCTGATCCGCGAGGCCCGGGCCTACCTGGAAGGCGTCAAGCCACCATTCCTGAAAGCCTTGCTGGACTACGCCGAGGACGGCTCCTATTCCTGGCATTGTCCAGGGCATTCCGGCGGGGTGGCGTTCCTGAAGAGTCCAGTCGGCCAGATGTTCCACCAGTTCTTTGGCGAGAACATGCTGCGCGCGGACGTCTGCAATGCGGTGGAGGAACTGGGCCAGCTGTTGGACCACAACGGCGCCATCGGCGCGAGCGAGCGCAACGCGGCGCGCATCTTCAATGCGGATCACTGCTACTTCGTGACGAATGGAACCAGCACCAGCAACAAGATCGTGTGGCATCACATGGTGGCGCCGGGAGATGTGGTGCTGGTGGACCGCAATTGCCACAAGTCGATTTTGCACAGCATCGTCATGACCGGAGCCATCCCCGTCTTCCTGCGCCCCACGCGCAACCATTTCGGCATCATCGGCCCGATCCCGCGCAGCGAGTTCGAAGTCGAGACCATCCGCGAGAAGATGCGCGCCCATCCTCTGCTCAAGCACCTGGACGCCGACGCGGTCCGGCCGCGCGTGATGGCGCTGACGCAGTCCACCTACGACGGCATCATCTACGAAACCGAGACGATCAAGGCCGCGCTGGACGGCTATGTGGAAGCCTTGCATTTCGACGAGGCCTGGATGCCGCACGCGGTGTTCCATCCGTTCTATGGCGCCTACCACTGCATGGGCAAGCAGCGCGCGCGGCCCAGGGAATCCCTGGTGTTCTCCACGCAGTCCACGCACAAGCTGCTGGCCGGCATCAGCCAGGCCAGCCACGTGCTGGCGCAGGACTCCATGACGCGGCAGCTGGACCGGCACCTCTTCAACGAGTCTTATCTGATGCACACCAGCACCAGTCCGCAGTACGCCATCATCGCCAGCTGCGACGTCGCCGCGGCCATGATGGAGCCGCCTGGCGGCACGGTGCTGGTGGAGGAGAGCATCGCCGAGGCGCTGGATTTCCGCCGCGCGATGCAAGAGGTCGGCTCGCATTTTGCCGCCGGCGACTGGTGGTTCAAGGTCTGGGGACCCGAGGCGCTGGCGCCGGAGGGCATAGGCTCGCCCGAGGACTGGATCATCCGCGCCGGGGACGGCGACACGTCATGGCACGGCTTCGGGCCGCTGGCCGACGGCTTCAACATGCTGGATCCGATCAAGTCCACCATCGTGACGCCCGGACTGGACCTGGACGGCAACTTCGCGGACAGCGGCATTCCGGCCTCCATCGTCACCAAATTCCTGGCCGAACATGGCGTGATCGTGGAAAAGACCGGCCTGTACAGTTTCTTCATCATGTTCACGATAGGCATCACCAAGGGGCGCTGGAGTTCGCTGCTGACCGCGTTGCAGCAGTTCAAGGATGACTATGGGCGCAACCAGCCCATGTGGCGGATCCTGCCGGAGTTCTGCCGCAAGTTCCCCCGCTACGAGAGCATGGGCCTGCGCGACCTGTGCCAGCACGTGCATGCGACCTATGCCCGGCATGACATTGCCCGGTTGACCACGGACATGTACCTGACCGACGTCATCCCGGCGATGAAGCCCTGCGACGCCTACGCCTGCATCGCGCAGCGGCGCACCGAGAGGGTGGAGATCGATCATCTGGAAGGCCGCATCACCACCAGCCTGATCACGCCCTATCCCCCGGGCATACCCGTTTTGGTCCCGGGCGAGGTATTCAACCGGACCATCGTCGATTACCTGAAGTTCTCCCGCGAACTGAGCCGGGAATGTCCGGGATTCGGCACGGATATCCATGGTTTTGTCGAGCTGCGCGACGCGGACGGAAACCTGCGCTATTACGTGGATTGCGTGCGGTAAGCCCGCTTTATGCGGACGGGGAATCCGTGTCAAACTTACGCGGGGATGGCCAGGCCGGGAGTCGGCCACCCCCGATTGACTTGACGCGGCCCGGCCGCTGTCCGTGCCAGGAACGGGATTGTCTTAGGACTCTATGAAAATACAAGGAAAGACCGCCGCAGAGATCTTCGATTGCGTGCGCGCGATGGCTCAGTCGGGGCAGTTGCCGCCGGGCCAGGCGCTGCCGCCGGTGCGGGATCTGGCGGTCGAACTGGATATCAACCGCAATACTGTCGCCGCCGCCTACAAGCGGCTGGTGACGGCGGGCATCGCCCTGACCCAGGGCCGCCTGGGCACCATCATCCGCGACCAGTCCGGCCCTGGGGAACAGGAAGGCGCGCTGTCGGACTCGCCGCTGGCGGACCTGGCCAGCGGCAATCCAAACCCGGCCTGGCTGCCGGACCTGAGCGCGGCCCTCGCTATCCGGCCTTATCAACCGCGGCTGTACGGCGAGCCCACCGTCAATTCCGGGCTGGAAAGCTATGCCCGCGTCTGGTTCGCGCCGGACTGCCCGGCGCCCTTCGAGATCAACCTGACCCATGGGGCGGTGGACGCCATCGAGCGGCTGCTCAGCTCGCACCTGGTGGCCGGCGACAAGGTGGCGGTCGAGAACCCATGCTTCCTGAGCAGCATCAACATGCTGCGCATCGCCGGCCTGCAGGCGCTGGGCGTGCCCGTCGACGCCGAAGGCATGCAGGCGGCCGCTCTGGAGGCGGCGTTGGCCAAGGGCGCGCAGGCCGTCATCCTGACGCCGCGGGCCCACAACCCCACAGGCTGCAGCCTGAGCGAAAAGCGGGCGAAAGCGCTGGCGCGGGTGTTGGCCAGGTATCCCCACGCCATGGTCATCGTGGATGATCACTACGCCTTGTTGTCGGGCAAGGCGTACCACTCGGTGCTGCCGTCCGGCGCGCAGCGGTGGGCTCTGGTGCGCTCGTTCTCCAAGACCTTGGGGCCCGACGTGCGCCTGGCGATGGTGGCCAGCGATCCCGCGACGTCGCGGCAACTGCGGTTGCGGCTGGCCTCCGGCACCAGCTGGGTCAGCCATCTGCTGCAAGACATGGTCGAGGTCACGCTGGGCCGGCCCGAGGTCGCCAAGCAGATGGCGCTGGCCCGCAAGGATTACGCACAGCGCCGCAAGGCCCTGGAAAACGCCTTGCTGGATCAGGGCGTGGCGTATGCGGCGGACGGCGACGGCCTCAACCTCTGGGTGCCGTTGGATACCGATGACCAGGCGGTCGCGCTGGCCCTGGCCCATCGCGGCTGGCTGGTGCGCCATGGCGATGCCTTCGGGGTCCAGGAACCGGTCCGTGGCCTGCGCATCACCCTCTCCGCGATCGAGCCTGGCCAGTGCCGCAAGCTGGCGCGGGATATCCGGGAAAGCATGGGCTAGCCGCTACCGGCTTCAACGCTGGTCGGCCATGGCTTGTCCCAGCTTGACCGTCCGCCCCGTTTTCCAATCTGGATGGAAGCGCCAGGCGCTGCCGGGCATCAGCACTACCACGGTCGAACCCAACTCGAAGTGCCCCATCTCGGCGCCTTGCGGCAAGCGCAAGGGCGCCACCAGGCTGCCGTAGTCCCACTGCTGGATGCGCCGGCCGTGCGGCGCCACCAGGCCATGCCAGGTCGTGGCGATGCTGCCGACGATGGCGGCTCCCACCAGCACCATGGCGTAGACGCCATGGTGGGGATGCTCGAACCAGCACACCAGCCGTTCGTTGCGCGCCAGCAAGCCGTCCATGCCTTGCACGATCTCCGGCTTGACGGAGTAGAGCGTCCCCGGCACATGGCGCATGCCCAGCAGCCGCCCCTCGCAAGGCATGTGCACGCGGTGATAATCGCGCGGACTCAGATAGATCGTACTGAACCAGCCGCCGCCCAATGCCCGCGCCAGATCCGCGTCGCCCAGCAGCGCAGCCGCGCTGTACTGTCGCCGCTTGGCCTGTATCAGTTGCCCCAGGCTGATACGGCCGAACTGGCTCACGGTGCCATCCGCGGGACTGGTCCAGTCCGCGTCGGCCAATTTACGGGCATCCGGTTTCAAGGCCCGGGTGAAGAAGGCATTAAAACTGCCATAGGCCTTCGGGTCGGCGTGCAGGGCTTCGTCGAGATCGATGCCATACCACTTGGCGTAGCCGCGGATCAGCGGCTGGGCCACCCAGGCTTGGCGGCATGAGGCCAGCCGGCCGGCGCAGCGCGTCAGCCAGAGCTTGGGCGCGATGCGCTGGAACAACAGGGAAGGAGACGTAGACATGAAGCTCGTGGTTGCCGCGGACGAGATGCCCGGGCGGTAGGGCGAATATTGTCCTGAATTATTATTTATTATGACATAGGACAAATTTGTGCCGTTGCACCACGCGCGCGGATGGCATGCGCCTATCGCGGGGGCGGCGCGGGACAACTCTCCGCGTCGCAGGCCTGGCGGGTGGGTTCTCCAGGCGCCGCAGCGCCGCTCGGAAGGACATCCTCCTCGGCCAGCAGCCCGCCGATGGCGGCGCCCAGGGCCAAATCGTCGATGCTGCCGAAGTGCTGCAGGCGCACGCGTCCGCGGCGGTCCAGCAGGACCAGGCTGGGCGTGCCGCGCAGCCCGTAGGCCTGCATGGTCATCGGGATGGCGCCGGACGCGGCGGGGCGGTCGATGCCGATGGGAAAGCTCCATCGATACTCGTGATTGAAGGCACGCAGCGCGGCCGGACTCATCACGTCGTGGTGTTCGAAAACGGTATGCAGGCCGATGACCGCGACATCTTTGCCGCGGAACAGCCTGTGCACGCGTTCGGCTTGCGGCAGCCCATGCGACAGGCACCCAGGGCACAGCATCTGGAACGCGTGCAGCAGCACGACCTTGCCGCGCAGCGCGGCGAGTTCGATGGGGCTGTCCGCATTCAGCCATTCGTCCACCAGCAAGGGCGGGGGCATTGCGTCGGCCATGTTGTCGGATCGGGACATCTGAAGGCTCCTGTGGCGTGGCGGGCGGGGCGGTCTTGCCACGCCCACACGGGGCTGGATCAGGCGGCCCGGCGCAGCTTCACGGTCGGGAAGTCCACCGGCACGGCAAAGGCCACGTTGACGTAGTTGGTGAACAGGTTGAGCGCGACGTGCGCCAGGATCTCGACGATCTCCTGGTCGCTGTAGCCTGCCGCGCGCACGGCCTGTACGTCGGCTTCGCTCACCTGTCCGCGCGCTTCCACCAGCTTCAGCGCGAAGCGCAGCGCCGCGGCGGTCCTGGGATCGGCGGCCTCGCCGCCTTGGGCGGCCGACATTTCTTCGGCGCTGGCGCCGGCCTTGCGGCCCAGGGCCGTGTGGGCCGCAAGGCAGTATTCGCAAGCATTGCGGTCGGCCACGGCGACTGCGATCTGCTCGCCGAGCTTGGCCGGGATCACGCCGCCGCCCAAGGCGCCGAAAGCGCCCCACATGCTTTGCAGCGCCGCGGGCGAATTGGCGACGGCCTTGAACATGTTCGGCGTGGCGCCAAAGGCGCCGTGGATCTGCGTGAGCAGCGCCTTGCGGTCGGCGCTGGCGCTGCTGGCATCGATAAGAGGAACTCGGGACATGTCGGTAACTCCTGGAAAAGAAAAAAAGGCCGCCGGTCTTGGACGGGGTGGAGAAATCGTACGTAGAATGTCTGGACGTAAGGTGTTTTTTAATCCATAAAAATTGTCTTATCGTCCAATCTATGAGCGATTCTGTTCCTTCCCAAGTTGACCGGCTGTCGGCATTGCTGGACCGTTTCCGGGTGCGTGCCACGCTGTTCCACACGGGCGCGCTATGCGGCACCCAGGCCTTCGAAGCCGTGCCGGGGCGCGGCTTTCTGCACGTGTTGCGCCGCGGCGAGATGGAAGTGCGGCATCGCCCGGGAGAGACCGCCACGCCGCGCCTGCGCCTGTCCGAGCCGACGCTGTTGTTCTATCCGCGCGCCGTGCATCACGAGTTCGTGAATCCTCCCCGGGACGGCTCAGACTTCACCTGCGCGGCGCTGGACTTCGATGGCGGCGAACGCAATCCCATCGTGCAGTCGCTGCCGTCCGTGGTGCGGATCCCGCTGGACGCGGTCGAAGGCTTGCGGCCCGCGCTGGATCTGTTGTTTGCCGAGGCCGATCACGTGCGCTGCGGCTCGCGCCTGCTGGCAGACCGCCTGTTCGAGGTGGTGCTGATCCAGCTGCTCAGATGGATACTCGACCATCCGGAGGAGGTAGGCGTGACCAGCGGCCTGGTGATGGGCCTGTCGGATCCGCGCCTGGCCAGGGCGCTGGTGGCGCTGCATCGTTCGCCTTATGAAGACTGGTCCCTGGCCAGAATGGCAGCGATGGCGGGGATGTCGCGCAGCGCCTTTGCGGCGGCCTTCAAGGATGCTACCGGCGCCACGCCTGCGGCCTACCTGACCGACTGGCGCTTGAGCCTGGCGGCGTCCATGATGCGATCCGGCCGAGCGGTCAAGCTGGTGGCCGCGGAATTGGGATTCGCCAGCGCTTCCTCGCTGTCCAAGGCGTTCCGGCAGCGTATGGGTGTTTCACCGCGCGAATGGCTGGCCGCCAACGCCTAGCAGTGGCCGGCAAGTGCCGGCGCCATCGTGATAATATTGACCTATGACAAAACTGCGGGCGGCATAAGCGTTGTGGGAAACGCCGGCCGCCACTCCTACGCGAGGTTCAGGCATGAGCGAGCAAGGCCCAGGGCAAGACAACGGCACCCAGACACAGCACGACCAGCACGGCCGCTGGCCGCAGGCGCAGTCGGTCGAGGATTTCCGCCGCAATCTGGCCGCGGTCAACGGACGAATTGCCGATGCGGCCCTGCGCGCCGGCCGTGATCCGGCGACGGTACGCCTGCTGCCCGTGAGCAAGACCGTGGAAGAGGCGCGCATCCGGCTGGCCTACGAGGCCGGCTGCCGCTACCTCGGCGAGAACAAGCTGCAGGAAGTGTCCCGGAAATGGGAAGCCATGGCGGACCTGACCGATTTGAGATGGTCGGTCATCGGCCACCTGCAGACCAACAAGGCCAAGCTCGTGGCCCGCTATGCGGCAGAGTTCCAGGCGCTCGACAGCCTGCGAGTGGCCGAAGCGCTGGACCGCCGGTTGCAGGCGGAAGGCCGCCAGCTTGATGTGTTCGTGCAGGTCAATACCTCCGGCGAGGCCAGCAAGTACGGACTGCAGCCGGAGGAGACGGCGGCCTTCCTGCGCGAACTGCCCGCGTTTTCGGGGCTGCGGGTGCGCGGCCTGATGACCCTGGCGCTGTTCTCGGCCGAAGCGGCGCGCGTGCGCGAGTGCTTCGTACTGCTGCGCACGCTGCGCGATCAGCTGCGCCAGGAAGCGCCCGCGGGGATAGGCCTGGATGAATTGTCCATGGGCATGTCCGGTGACTACGAGATCGCCATCGAGGAAGGCGCCACCGTGGTCCGTGTCGGACAGGCCATCTTCGGTGCGCGCAACACGCCCGATTCCTATTACTGGCCTACCGGCAACAGCGCGGAATCGCGCGAGTCCGACGGCCAGGAGTAGCGCGCATGCCGGTGTATCGACTCATCATCAAACGCGACGGCCGCCTGATCGGCCATTTCGAATCCACCGCCGCGTCGGCGCTAGACGACAGCCGCGACATCGCGGCACGCCTGCCGGCCAAGGACGGCTATCAGCTCAGCCTGTTGGTCGCGGATGGCGAGCGGCGCCTGCTCGAAAGCACGCCGCAAGGCATCCGGCTACTGGCTTCGGAAAACGTGTTCGTCTCAACCCCCGAAGGCTTGCTGGGCGGATTGGACCGCCATCCGAGCCCGCAATAGGAGTATCCGGAATGAGCCTTACCGCATTGGCGATCCGCCACGTGCCCTTCGAAGACCTGGGCGTACTGGCGCCGGTCCTGGCAGAGCGCGGCTACAGCGTGCGATACCTGGAAGCGGGCGTCGACACCATCGACGCCGCCACCCTCGGCAATGCCGACCTCGTCGTGATCCTGGGCGGCCCCATAGGCGTCTATGAAACCGGGCGCTATCCCTTCCTGGAGCAGGAACTGCGCGCCATCGCGCACCGGCTGCGTCAGGACAAGCCGACGCTGGGCATCTGCCTGGGTGCGCAGCTCATGGCGGCGGCGCTGGGCGCGGAGGTCGCGTCCACCGGACGCGCCGAGATCGGCTATGCGCCGCTGACGCTCACGCCGCAAGGGCAGGATTCCGTGCTGAGCGTGGTTCAGGACGTGCCCGTGCTGCATTGGCACGGGGACCAGTTCGCCATTCCCGAGGGCGCGGCGCGTCTGGCCGAAACGCCGGGTTTCCCGAACCAGGCGTACGCGCTGGGGCCCCGGATACTGGGCCTGCAGTTTCACCTGGAAGCGGATTCCACGCAGATCGAGCGCTGGCTGATCGGCCATGCCTGCGAACTGAGCCTGCGGCAGATCGATCCCGCCGTCATCCGCGAGGATGCCCGGCTTTACGGCCCCGAGCTCGAACGTCGCGCGCGTGCGGCGATGGAGCGATGGTTGGACGGGATCTGAGGCAGTACTGCGCTATCTCGGTCGCTTGCGCCCCTCCGGGCGCTTTTGCAGCCAATCCACCACGAACTCGCCCGACTCATGGATATGCGAACGCATGGCGGCGCGCGAGGCGTCGGCGTCGCGCGCGGTCAGCGCCTGGACGATGGCTGCATGGTGTTCGATATTTTTCTTCATGCGAGCCTCGTACATGCCCAGCACGGTCATATTGAGGATGTTCTTGGTGTAGTCAGTGTGCAGGTCCTTGATGATGCGTTCCAGCGACGCATTGCCGGCGGCGCGGAAGATCAGGGCGTGGAATTCCTGGTTCTTGATGACCCAGTGTTGCATGGGCGCGGCAGCCTGACGCGGGGTGGCCCCGTTGCCCGCGTTGACCTCGGCGTATAGCGCGCCGACGGCCTGCGCGCATTCGGTGTGGGTGGCCTGCAGCCTTTGCAGGTCGGCGTCGGAAATCCAGCGCGCCGCAAGCTCGGCCGCCATGCCTTCCAGTTCGCCGCGCAGCCAGTAGTTGGCGCCGATGTCCTTGATGGTCGGTGCCACCACCGTGGCGCCGTAGCGCGGCTGCTGCACGATCAGGCCCTTGGTCTCCAGCTGCCGGAACGCTTCGCGCACCGGCGTGCGGCTGACGTCGTATTCTTCCGCCAGCGTCTCTTGCCGCAGCTTCTGCCCGGGCGCATAGACGCCATTGAAGATCTTTGCGGAGATCGACTCCACCAGGTGCTGCACCAGTTCTTCCGCGGCGGGATATGTGCGATCCATGGCCTGACTCCCACGTCCTTGACGGTTATGTGGCTATTTTCCGGCGTCCGCGGAGAATACCCGCCGCCACTTTTTTTGCTCCTGGAGCATGCGTTCCAGGAAGACCTGCGATCCCGTGGGCATGGGCTGGCTGCCTTGCGCATACAGCTGCGCCATGCCCTCGCTCTGAGCCACCGCCTGCATGGCGCGTTCCAGCTTGTCGAGTATGTCCTTGGGCGTCGCGGCAGGCGCGACCAGTCCCGATATCGAGCCTACATCGAAATCGCCGCCCAGGGTCTCGCGGGCGGCGGGAACGTCCGGCAGATTCGACACCCGCTGTGCCGAGGTTACGCCCAGCGCTCGCATCTTGCCGGACTGAATGAACGGGCCGACCACCACGGTCTCGACCGCAGTCACGTCCACCACGCCGGAGAGCAGGGCGGTGGCCGCCTCGGCGCCGCTCTTGTAGGGCACGTGCATGAGCGTGGCGCTGGTTTGCTGCTGCATCAGGGCGAACACCTGGTGGATCGAGGTGCCTTGTCCCGAGCTGGCGTAGGAGACCGCGTCGGGCCGGCTGCGGGCGCGGGCGACCAATGCTGGCAGGTCCTGGATCGGCGAGGCTTCCGGCACGACCAGGGCCAGCGGCGTGTTGGCGATCATGGACACGTAGGCGAAATCCTTGAGCGCGTCGTAGTTCAGCTGCTTGTGGATGAGAGGATTGACCGCGACCATGCCGTTGGTGATCACCATCAGCGTATAGCCGTCGGGCTTGGCCCGGGCCACGATGTCGGCGGCGATATTCCCGCCCGCGCCGGGCTTGTTTTCCACGACTACCGGCTTGCCGAGCTCGGCTTGCAGCTGCCTGGCTACCGTGCGCGCCGTGAGATCGGTGATGCCGCCGGCGCCGAAGGGCACGATCAGCGTGATGGGCCGCTCGGGCCAGGTGCCGACGGCCTGGGACGGGCTGGCCAGCGTGAGCGGCAGCGAAAGCGTCAACGACGCAAGGCAGGCGCGCAGAAAAGGGGCGTGCATGATGTTTGTCTCCTTGGAATTTTCTATTTCTTTGTGTGCAAGCCCGGCAGGGCGGGCCTGCCGCGGACGGCGGCGAGTGGCGGCGGCCGTCCGTTGAACCGCGGGTATCAGTGTTCGAGGTCCTGCTCGGTGATCGCGGGCGGTTCGCCCTGGATGTTCATGCGGCCGTCGTACACCGGCCGCCCGCCGGTCGTGGGCCCCTGGTACTGGACGAAGAACAAGGTGCCGCCTGTCTCGGTGCTGAGCGCTTCTTCGATGTGCGGGTCCGGATGGAACACCACGGTGCCCGGGCCGTACATCTTTCCGCCCATGTTGAATTCCCCTTCGATCACGTACCAGACCTGGGCGAAATCGTGTTTGTGCAGGCGGAAGCCCGCGCCCGGCTCATAGCGCAGAAAGCCGGCATTGGGCTCGGTGGGGCGTTCTGCTCGTGTGTGGAAGAGGAACTTCGTCTTGTTCTTGAACCGGCCCATCTCCCACTCCATGTCCTCCGGCCTGCGGTACTCAGGCATGTGGTGGGTCTGCGTCTGTTCCGGCACGACGTTGCTGCTCATGGCTTGCTCCTTGGTGAATTGGCCGGGAAAGTCTATCGGCCTTGCGCGGGAATTACTGGATACAAGATTCGCCTGGCGGCAGCGCGGGCGGGAGATATCAGGCGCCCAGGAAATAGGTATTGGACCGCCCTGCGCGGCCTCCCTAGACTGCAAGCCGTCATGGAGAAGCGAGCTATGCATTTGAAGGGAATCATCGGCTACCTGCTGACGCCTTGCGATGAGCGCGGGCGGGTGGACCACGCGCTGTTGGAAGCGCACGTCGAACGGCTGATCGGCGAGGGCGTGCATGCCTTGGCGCCCCTGGGCAGCGTCGGCTGCCTGCCCTACCTGGACGATGGCGAACGCGAGGCCGTCATCGACACCGTCATCGGCGCTGCGCGCGGGCGTCTGCCCGTGCTGGCGGGCGTGTCCAGCCTGAGCACGGCCAGCACCGTGCGCCATGCGCGCTACGCCGAACGCGCGGGCGCCGCGGCCTTGCAGCTATTGCCCAGCACCTACTGGAAACTCACTCAGGACGAGATCCACACCTACTACCGCGAGGTCTGCGAGTCGGTCTCCACGCCGGTAATGGTCTACAACAACCCGTTCACCACGGGCATGGACCTGCCCGTCGAGTTCCTGGCCCGGCTGGCGGAGCTTCCTAACGTCACCATGATCAAGGAAAGCAGCCCCGACCCCACCAAGATCGCGAGGCTGCGTGCGGCCTGCCCCGCCCGCACGGCCGTGTACATCGGCCTGAACTGCATGGCGCGCACCGGATTCGCGGAGGGCGCGGCGGGCTGGTGCACGGCGTCGGCCAACGTCAGCGCGTCCTACGCCCTGAACCTCTACCGCTGCGCCATGGCCGGGGACGCGCGCGGCGCGGACGAGTGGTTTGGCCGGCAGATCGATCTGTTGAATTTCCTCATGGACCATGGCCTGCCCAGGACCGTCACGGCGGGCCTGCAATTGCGCGGCTTCGACAGCGGACGCTTGCGCGCGCCCTTGGCGCCGTTGACGGCCGACCTGCAGCAACAACTTCTAGAAATTCTCAAGAAAATGGAGATAGCCGGATGAACAAGGGATTGCGCCGCTGCATGGCGGCTTTGCTGGGTGTGATGGTTCCGGCCGCCGCGGCCTGGGCGGGCCCGTATCCTGACCAGCCCATACGCCTGATCGTGCCGTTCGGCGCCGGTGGCGTGACCGACACCACGGCGCGGGTGTTCGCCGAAGGGCTCACGCGGGAGCTGGGCCAGCCGGTCGTGGTGGAGAACCGCGGCGGCGCGGGCGGCTCGATCGCCGCAGGCGCAGTGGCGAAGTCGCCGGCCGATGGCTACACGCTGCTGGTGATCACCAATGGCATGGTCGCCGTCAACCCGCTGATCTACAAGAAGCTGCCCTACGACCCGAACAAGGACTTCACCTACGTTGCCATGCTGGCGAACACACCCACGGTCTTGGCCGTGGGCGTGGACAGCCCATATGCGTCGTTGCCGGAAATCATCAAGGCCGCGTCGGTCCAGGCCGACAAGATCGCGTTTTCCACGGCGGGCGAGGGCTCCGACAACTACCAGGTCCTGGAGCTGCTGCAACAGGCGACAGGGGTGAAGATGCTGCATGTGCCCTACAAGAGCGGATCGGAATCCATGACGGCGGTGATGAGCCGCAACACGGATCTGACGGCCGTTTCCGCCGTCACCGCGGTGGGTTTCGTCGAGGCGAAGCAGATTCGTCCCTACGCGGTGACCTCGTCGCGCCGCCTGGCCAACCTGCCCGACATCCCTACGGTCAAGGAAGTGCTGGGCAAGGAGGTAGAAGGCGGGTCCCTGTCGGGCATTGCCGTTCCCAAAGGCACGCCGGCCGATGTCGTCGCGCGCTTGAACACAGCCATCGCCGCGGTCGCCAAGAGCCCGTCGGTGCAGGACAAGATCTACGCGCGGGGCAGCGAACCCGTGGACGCCAGCCAGGCAGCGTTCGAGCGCAGAGTCGTCGCCGAACAGAAGAAGTGGGCGGGCATTCTTTCCCGTCCGCAGCAGTAAGTCCGGGGTTTCAGGGCGCTTGCGCGCCCAGCACCTCGCGCGCCGTCTCGATGAACCAACGAACGGCGGGGTTCACGGACTGGGCGGGCGCCGCCAGCGCCATGCCATAGGTCAGCGGTTCGCCCGCGACGTCCGCGAGGTCCACGTAGGCCACGTTGTCGATGGCGATCCTTCGCAGTGCCGACGGAACGATGGCGACCCCCAGGCCGCCGGCGATGAGCGGCAAGCTGATGAGGGCGTGGGACGACTCCTGCAAGACCCGTGGATGGAATCCGGCCCGCTGGCAGGCCGCGACGATTTCGCCGGCGAAGCCGGGGCTGTCCGAATGGGCCAGGGTCACCAAGGCGTCGTCTGTCAGGTCCGAGAGCCTGGCGCTTTTCATGCCGGCCAGTCGATGGCCCGCCGGCACGGCCAGCACCAGCCGTTCTCGCGGCAGAGGGGTGATCGTGATGCCCGGCACGCCGGAAGCGGGTGGAACCAGGAATGCCGCGTCCAGTTCGCCGCGCTGCAACTCCGCCAGAATGCCGACGGTGCTGCCGCTGGTCAGGCGCAGCCGTATGTGCGGAAAGCGCTGCGCGAATTCCGGCAGGATGCGCGGGAGCAGGTTCAAGGCGGCGCTGGGCACCGCGCACACGCGCAGGGCGCCCATGCGCCCCTCTGCCGCGTCGCGCGCGGTTTGCAGCGCGGCGTCGGCGCCTTCCAGCAAGCGCTTGGCTTCGCCCAGGAAGGCCCCGCCGGCGACCGTGAGACGCACGCCCAGGCGGTCGCGTTCGAACAGGTCCGCGCCGATCTCGGTTTCGAGCCGCTTGATGGCGACGCTGAGCGGCGGCTGGGTCATGTGCAGCCGCGCGGCGGCCTTGCGATAGTTCAATTCCGTTGCCAGGACGACGAACTGTCTGAGCTGCCTGAAATCCATGCTGGTTTCCCCGTGTTTTATATCGGCATGGCCGACGCGCGGCGCAAGCCGGCATCAGCCGTGCGTGCGCAGGAAGTCTGTCATGAAATCGGCCAGCGCGGCCGTTGCCGGCAGGTCGACCGCGTTATAGAGACTGGCCCGGATGCCGCCGGTATGGGAATGGCCCTTCAGCCCCATCAGCCCGGCGTTCTCGGCCTGGCGCAGAAACAGGGGTTCCAGGGAGGAATCGGCCAGGAAGAACGGCACGTTGTTGATCGAACGGAATTCCGGCAGGACCTTGTTGAGGTAAAAGCCGTCGCTGGCGTCGATGGCGCGGTACAGCAGCCAGGCCTTGGCCTGGTTGGCCTGGTGGATGCGTTCTATCCCGCCGCTCCGGCGGATCCAGCGCAGCGTCAGTCCGGTCAGGTACCAGGAGAACGTGGCGGGCGTGTTGAGCATGGAGTCCGCCCGCGCCGCGTACGCATAGTTCAGCACGTCGGGCGTGATGGGCAGCGCGCCGTCCAGCAAGGCCTCGTCCACCACCACCACCGTGACGCCGGCCGGTCCCATGTTCTTTTGCGCGGCGGCGTAGATCAGGCCGTGCCGGGATACGTCGATGGGCTTCGACAACAGGCTGGAGCAGGCATCGCATACCAGCGGAACGGATGCGTCCGGCGCGGTCGCGAATTGCAGGCCATGCACTGTCTCGTTTTCCGTGTAGTGCAGATAGGCGGCGTCCGGATCGAGCCGCCATTCGCCGGGGGCGGGCACGCGGTCGAAGCCGGACGCCGCGCTGCTGGCCGCCACGCGCACCTCGCAATAGCGTCGGGCCGCCTCGATGGCCTTGCCGGACCAGAGCCCGGTGTGCAGGTAGTCCGCCGACGCCTTGCCGCGCAGCAGATTCATCGGCACCTGCGAGAACTGCAGCGTAGCGCCGCCTTGCAGGAACAGCACCTTGTAGCGGTCGGGAATCCGCAGGATGGCCCGCAGGTCCAGTTCGGCCTGGCGGGCGATATCGATGAATACGCGCGAGCGGTGGCTGATTTCCATCACCGACATGCCGGTTCCCGCGAAATCGAAGAACTCGTCGTGCGCTTCCTGCAGCACTTCCAGCGGCAGCGCGGCCGGGCCGGCGCTGAAGTTGTAAGACCTTGCCATGTTTCCTGATCCTGCCCCGCCATGCGCGGGCTCTTGCAATGTTGCGCCCGCGTCTGCCGAGGCGAACGGAAGAGTCTACGGATAGAATGGCCGGGCCGGACAGGCCAGTTTTCCTACTGTGAGCAGACCGCATGGCAAAGACATTCGAGCTGGATACGCTGAAGATGCGCATGAACGATGCGGAACTCCAGCGGCTGGACCTGCATCAGCGTATTCAGCGGGCGCTGTGCGCCCTGATCCTGGACGGCGCGCTGGGGCCGGGCCTCAGGCTGCCCGCGACCCGCGGCCTGGCGAAGTCGCTGGGGGTGGCGCGCGACACGGTTGAAAATGCCTACGTGCAGTTGCACCGTGACGGCTATATCGTGCGCCGCGAGGGCTCGGGCAGCTATGTGTCCGAGACGGTCGGCACCGAGCTGCGAGGCGCCGCACGCAGGCGGGCCAAGCGGGATCAGCGGTCGGCCGTGGCGCAGCCCGGGGTGGGCCTGAGCCGGCGCGGACGCATGATCCTGGACAGCGGCGGCGTCGCGGATCAACAGGTCATCAAGGCGTTCGCCACGGGCTTGCCGGAAACCCGCACGTTTCCCACCGATGTCTGGGAACGGCTGCAACGCCAGGTCCTGAAGGACTACCGCGCCCATGTGTTGCTGCACGGAGACCCGCAGGGCGCCGAACCGCTGCGCCGCGCCATTGCCGCCTACCTGAACCTGGAACGCGGCGCCAAGGTCTTGCCCGAACAGGTCCTGGTACTGAGCAGCACCCGCCAGGCCCTGTTCCTGTGCGCGCAATTGCTTGCGGACGCCGGCAAGCCCATCCTGATGGAGAATCCCGGCTACTTCGGCGCCCGCAAGGCCTTTGAATCCGCGGAGACGCGCATCGCGCCTATCGACGTCGACGCGCAGGGCATACGCCTGGACCTGCTGCGCGCGGACCGCGGCGGCGCCAATTGCGTGTACGTGACGCCGTCGCACCAGTACCCCACCGGGGTGACGCTGTCGCTCGAACGCAGGCTGGACCTGATCAACTGGGCCGCGGAACACGGCAAGTGGATCATCGAAGACGACTACGACAGCGAATTCCATTACGACGGCGTGCCCACCGCCTGCGTGCAGGGCCTGGACCTGCATCAGCGCACCATCTACCTGGGCACGTTCAGCAAGACGCTGTATCCAGGGCTCAGGATGGGATACATGGCGTTGCCGCCTGATCTGGTCGACGCCTTTGCCCGCGCGCGCAGCATCATGGACGGACATACTCCGCAGATCCTGCAGCTGACGCTGGCGCGCTTCATGGATGACGGCCATTACAACTCGCACGTGCGGGCCATGCGCAAGCTGTATGCCGGCCGCCGGCAGGTGCTGCTGGATTCCCTGGGCAAGCACCTGGGCGGCATTGTGCAGGCTGTCAGGCCTCCCGGCGGCTTGCAGATCCCGTGTCTGCTCGAACGCGGCTGGTCCGAGGAAAAGACCATCCGCCAGGCCGAGGCCGCCGGCCTGCGCCTGCCCGGATTGAGCAGGCTGTACGCAGGCGAGTACAAACAGCAGGGCTGGCTGCTGGGCTATGCCTCTCTGACAGCCTACGAAATCGAAGCCGCCGTGCTGCGGCTGTCGAACACGCTGAGGCAAGCCTAGAACAACTCAGTAGGGCAGGGGGAAGCGCTTGGCCAGCCCGGCCACACCCTCGCGGATGGCGCTTTCCGTGCGGGCGTCGACGGCCCCGGCGCGCACGCCGCCCAGCAGGGCCAGGATCATGTCGCCGATCTCCTGGAATTCAGCCGGACCCATGCCGCGGGATGTGCAGGCGGCGCTGCCCACGCGTATGCCGGAGGTGACGGCGGGCTTGGCGGCGTCGTTGGGAACGGCGTTCTTGTTCAGGGTGATGCCCACCTGTTCGAGGGCTTGTTCCGCCGTGTTGCCGGCCAGTCCCCAGGGCCTCAGGTCGACCACACCAAGGTGGCAATCGGTGCCGCCCGACACGATGGAAAGCCCGCCTTCCGCCAGCCGGCGGCACAGGACACGGGCGTTCTCGACCACCGCGTGGGCATAGGTCCGGAACGCGGGCTGCAGCGCCTCGCCCAGGGCCACGGCCTTGGCGGCGATGATGTGCATCAGCGGACCGCCTTGCAGACCGGGGAAGACGGCCGAATCGATCTTGCGGGCGAGTTCGGCGTCGTTGGTCAGGATCATGCCGCCGCGCGGGCCGCGCAGCGTCTTGTGCGTGGTGGTGGTGGTGACATGCGCGTGCGGCACCGGCGAGGGGTACGCTTCGGCCGCGGCCAATCCGGCAAAATGCGCCATGTCCGCCATGAAGATCGCGCCCACGTCGTCGGCGATGGCGCGAAAGCGCGCGAAGTCCAGCGTGCGCGAGTAGGCCGAGCCGCCGGCGATGATGAGCTTGGGCCTTTCCTGACGCGCAATGCGCTCGACCTCATCCATGTTCACCAGATGCGTGGCCGCATCGACGCCATAACTCAACGCCTGCAGCCAGCGTCCCGACATGTTGACCTTGGAGCCGTGGGTCAGGTGGCCGCCTGCCTTCAGGTCCAGGCCGAGGATCTTGTCCCCCGGCGCCAGCAGCGCCAGATAGACTGCCTGGTTCGCCTGGCTGCCGGAGTGGGGCTGCACGTTGGCGTAGCGGGCGCCGAACAGGCGCGTGGCGCGCTCGATGGCGATCTCCTCGGCCATGTCGGCGTTGACGCAGCCGCCATAGTAGCGGCGGCCTGGGTAGCCCTCGGCATACTTGTTCGTCAGCACCGAGCCCTGGACTTCCAGCACCGCGCGGCTGACGAAGTTCTCGGAGGCGATCAGTTCGATCGAGTGCATCTGGCGGCGCCGTTCGGCGTCGATGGCGCCCCATATGCCGGGATCGGCTTGTGACAGGGGCAGGGCGCTGATGGTAGGCAGCGCGAGGCTGTCGGGCGGGGCAATGTTCGTCACGGAGGTTCCTGGTTGGATGAGCATGATGTGGCAATGAGAAGCGTCAGGCGTTGGCGGCCAGGGTCCGCTGGCCACCGTGGATCAGCAGGTGCGCGGTCAGGCCGGCAACCAGGCCCCAGAACGCGCCGCCCACGCCCAGCAGGGTGACGTTGGCAGCGGTGGCCAGGAAGGTGATGAGGGCGGTCTCCCGAGTGCGGGCGTCGGCCATCGCATTGGCCAGGCTGCCGCCGATGGCGCCCAGTAGGGCTAGTCCCGCCAGCGTGGTGATGAAGGCCTTGGGCAGAACCATGAACAAGGTCGCCAGCGTGACGCCGAACGTGCCGACCAGGATGTAGAACACGCCGCAGGCCAAGCCAGCGATGTAGCGCTTGGCGGGGTCCGCATGCGCGTCGCGGCCGGTGCAGATCGCGGCGGTGATCGCCGCCACGTTGAAGGCGTGCGCGCCGAACGGCGCCATGACAAGCGAGCCCAGTCCGGTCACGGTCAGGATGGGGCTCGCGCTGGTCTTGTAGCCGTCGTTGCGCAGCACCAGCATGCCGGGCATGTACTGCCCCGTCAGCGTGATGATGAAGAGCGGCAGGGCCACGCCCAGCAAGGCCTGCAGCGAGAACTGCGGCATCTGGAAGACCGGCGCGGCCAGGCTGAGGTGGACGGCCGAGAAGTCGATTCGGCCTTGCGCGATGAGGAGCCCCAGGCCGATGACCAGGATGCCGACCACCGCGAAGCGCGAGGTAAAGCGTTTGAGTAACGCATAGGATATGACCAGCACGATGACCAGCAGCGGATCGGCGCTGGCGCCGCCGAAGGCATTGACTCCGAATTGCAGCAGGATGCCAGCGAGCAGGCCGGCGGCGATGCCGCCTGGAATCATGCGCACCAGCTTTTCGAAAGCGCCGGACAGGCCCAGCACGATGAAGCCCAGCGCCGACAGGATGTAGGCGCCGATGACCTCGCCATAGGGTGTGAAAGGCATCACGGTCGCAAGAAACGCCACGCCGGGCGTGGACCAGGCCGTGATGATCGGCGCCTTGTAGCGCCAGCTCAACAGCGCGCCCGTGACGCCCACTCCGACGGAAACCGCCCATACCCAGGAAGTGGTCTGGGCCGGCGACAGTCCGGCCAGCTCAGCCGCCTGGAACACCAGCACAAAGGTGCCGCCGTAGTTCACCAGCACAGAAATCAGCGCCGCGACGGTGGGAGAAAAGAAATCGGCGGGTCTCAGGCCTGCCGGCGATGCGTTCATGTATTGCTCCGCGTTCATGGTGGGGCCTGGCCGTGCGGCCAGGCTTGAACGGGGAGTCTAGGTTGCTCGCGGTATGTTGATACCTGCCACATTGAGAGTCATGGGCAGACCGCTTTCTGGCTGGATCCACGGTGCCCGCCTTGAATGCGGGGAAGGATTAGCGCCACACCTCCCGCACCGTTTGCGCGATTGCGGTGGCCTGGCGCAGCCCGGCCTCGGCGGCCTCGGCACGACGCGCCGGGTCCAACACGTTGTCGCTAATGGCCTGTACGCAGGCCTCGTCGGGCAGTACGGCCTGGACCTGGCTGCCGGCCTCGCGCAGCGCCTGCAGCTCATGCCGCAGATGCCCGCTGACCGGATTGCCGTCGCGAAACCCCAGCGGCGCCAACACCACGACTTGGCTGTAGCCGGCAGCCATGTCGGCGTTGGTCATGGAACGGATGCCGCCGTCCATGTAGGCCGAGCCGTCGATGGGTACGGCCGGCCAGGCGCCCGGCACGGCGCAGCTGGCGGCGATGGCGTCGATGAAATCCACCTGGTCGGCGGCGCTGAAGCTGCGCCCCTCGCCGCTATGCGCGTCGACGGCAACGACACGCAAGGGGCGGCTTGGCCAATCGCTTGCGCCGAGGCGGGCGGCGATAATGGCGCGGCGTTCGGCCAGTGTGGGCGTGGCGCTGCGCAAAGCATAGGCGCCGATGCGCCGCCGTGCCAGCTGCAGGTCGGCGCCCACTTTGCCGTACAGCGCGTGGTTCTTGTCGTCGGCTGCTTGTTGGGAATACGGCCGGAACTGTTCGGCGCCTGTTCCGCCCAGTTGCGTCGCCAGCAGCTGCATGGGTGGGACGCCCCGCGCCAGTTGCGCGCTGGCGACGGAACCCGCGGAGCAACCGATGAACAGGTCCGCGGCGGCGAGGTCGACATCCTGGCGTGCCAGGCCCGCCAGGATGCCGATCTCCCAGGCCAGCCCGGTCACGCCGCCGCAGCCCAGTACCAGGCAGCGCCTCTTTTGCGCGTACGGCATTCAGGCAGTCTCGACGCGGGTGGCGGTGGACGGCTCGGCCTCGCCAATCTTGGGCGCAGGGCGGTAGTGGTAGTCGCCCATGTCCGTCTTGCGCAGCATGTGCCAGTAGTCGTCATTGCGGAACGGCGTGGGCGCGACCACTTTGCCATGCGCGTTGCGATACCAGTTGCTCATGCCCTTGTGGGTCCAGATCATGCGGTCATGCGCGGCCTGCACGCGCGCGTTGTAGGCGTCATGGCGATCCTTGCGCACCTCGATCTCGAAGCGTCCTCCAGCCCGCGCCAGGCCTTGCTGCAATAGACCCATGACGTAGCGTACCTGGGTCTCCAGCAGGGCGACGACGCTGCCGCCATGGCCCAGCGCGGTATTGGGGCCGGCCAGGATGAACAGGTTGGGAAAGCCCGGGGCGGCTACGCCCATGAAGGCTTCGGCGCCCTTTTCGTCCCAGGCCTCGCGTATCGAGCGTCCGCCGCGGCCGTAGAGCTTGAACGAGGACAACAGGTTGATCGCGTCGAAGCCGGTCGCGACCACCAGCACGTCCAGTTCATGCGCATTGCCGCTATCGCTCACCACCGCGCTTTCCGTGACCCGGGCGATGCCGCCCGTGACCAGCTTGACGTGGTCCCGCGCCATGGTGCGGAACCAGCCGTTGTCCATCAGCATGCGCTTGCCGAAGGGCGGGTAGTCGGGCAGCACCTCGGGCAGCAGATCCTGGCGTTCGCCGAGTTCCGTCTTGATGTAGCTGGTGAAGTGCTCGCGATGCTTGTCGTTGATCTCATTGATGGCGCGATCGGGATACGGCCATTGTGGATCGATTTGCAAGGTCGCGTGGACCCGGTCGTTGAAGATCCAGGCCAAGCGCTGGCGATACCACTCTTGGTAGTACGGCACGTCGCGCAGCAGGAAGCGGACGTCCTGGGGCACGGGCTTCTGAAATTTCTCGAACGGCGCGGCCCATTGCTTGGAGCGCTGGAAAACGGTCAGGGAGCGGACGTCGTCGGCGATGGCTGGCACGACCTGCATGGAGCTGGCGCCGTTGCCGATGATGCCCACGTTCTTGCCGCGCAGGTCCAGGCCTTCCGGCCAGTTCGCCGTATGGAAGCAGGGACCCTTGAAACTCTCCAGGCCGGGTATGGGGGGCAACTTGGGCACGTTCAGCAGGCCTACCGCGCTGATGACGATGTCCGCCGCATAGTCCTCGATCTGGCCGTCCTGCTTGATCGTGCGTACGTTCCAGCACAGCGCGGCTTCGTCGTAGCGGGCGGACTCAACGCGCGTATTGAAGCGGATGTTGGCGCGCACGCCATGCTGGTCGGCGACGCTTTCGAAATAGCCCTGGATCTCGCCCTGCAGGGCAAAGTAGCGCGACCAGTCGTGCTTGGCGAAGGAGTACGAGTAGATATGGTTGGGTGTGTCCACGCCCGCGCCGGGGTAGCGGTTCTCGTACCAGGTGCCGCCGACTTCGGCGTTCTTCTCGATCACCACATAAGGAATGCCTGCGCCTTGCAGGCGGATCGCGGCGCACAGGCCAGCCACGCCTGCGCCGATGACCAGGACCCGATAGCCTCGCGGCACCTGGAACGCATCGCGTTGCGCCAGCGCGAAGTCCGGATCCAGCCCCAGCCAGGCGGCGATCATGGGGCCGTAAGAGTCAGGAACCGCTTCCCCGATGCTGGTGCGCAGCATGGAGACCAACTGTTCATGCGTGGGTGCGGGCAGCCTGGGCGGCTGGCCGCGGCGGTTGAGCAGAATGGCCGAGTACGCGGCTTCACGGATCTCTTCCTGCACGGTTTCGGGCAGGCCGCCGGGATCGTTGTCTTCGAGGCCGCGGATGCGCGAGCACTGGTAGCGCCCGGACAGCCATTGCGTGTCGCCCGTCAGGTGCACCAGCACCATGAGCAGCGTGGGAATGTTGGCGCTGGCCAGCGCACGCTTGAGCGTGGCCTCCCACACGTCGTTGCCTAGCGGGTTTGCCGGGGCCGGGGTATCGCGATGCATGTAAGGGTCCTTGCAGGAATGGCGGGGGATATGGGGTTGCGGCCTATTCGGCGGTGGCGCCGGACTTCTTGATCAGTTCGGCCCATTTGGCGCTGTCGCTGACGATGAAAGCGCCAAAGTCGGCAGGCTTGGTGAACAAGGCGTCCAGGCCCATCTTCTTGAATTGCTCCTGCACGTCGGGCGCCGTCTTCATTTTCTGCAAGGCTGCCTGCAGCTTCTCGACGACCGCGGGCGGCGTGCCGGCTGGCGCCACGATGCCCAGCCAGGGCATGGCGTCGTAGCCGGGCAAGCCGGATTCCTCCACGGTGGGCAGGTCGGGCAGCACCGAGGACCGGGTCTTGGTGGTCACGGCCAGCGGGCGCACCTTGCCGCTGTCGAGGAAGGGCTGAGCAGCCGCGATGTCCACGAACAGCATGTCGACTTCGCCGCCCGCCAGAGAGGTCAGCGCCGGCACGCTGCCCTTGTAGGGGATGTGGGTCATCTTCAGGCCGGTCAGCGCGGCGAACAGCTCGCCCTCCAGATGATTGGAAGTGCCATTGCCGGAGGACGCGAAGGTGGCGGACTTGCCGTCTTTCTTGAGCGCGGCTATCAGGTCCTTCACGTTGGATGCCTGGACCTGCTTGCCCGTCACCAGCACGTGCGGCACGCTGGCGATGAGCGACACGGGCTGGAAGTCCTTGACCGGGTCGTAATTCGCGGTGTTCTTGTACAGGCTGGGAGCGATGCCGAGGGACGATGCCGCCATCAGCAGCGTGTAGCCATCGGCCGGCGCCTTGGCCACATAGGCCGAGGCGATCATGGTGCCGGCGCCGGGCTTGTTGACCACCACTACCGGCTGGCCCAGATCGCTTTGCAGCTTGGCCGCGATCTGACGGGTCATCACGTCGGTGACGCCGCCAGGCGTAAAGGGCACCACGATGTTGATGGGTTTGTTGGGATAGTCCTGGGCGTGCGCGGCGGCACCCGCGCAGATCAGGGTTGCGGCCAGGCAGTTCGATAGCCATTTCATGGTTTGTCTCCTGTGGTTTTCTAGGTGTGGCGTTCAGGTGGAGCCTGCGCTGAGGTTCCGGTGCCGGATCAGTCCCCACACCGTGTTGGCGTAGGGCATGTCCAGGTTCAGCTTTGCTGCGATCTCGATCATGGCGCCGACCAGGGCGTCGATTTCCAGCGGCTTTCCTAGTAGGGCGTCCTGCAGCATCGAGGTCCTGGCGGCCCCGGCGCTGGCGGCGGCCTGCATGCGTTGCTCCACCGTTACCGGCAGCGCAAGTCCGAGCGCCTGGCCCAGCGCCAGGTACTCGCCCAGCATGGCGCGCGCTAGCTTGCCAAGGTAGGGATCGCGGACCATGGCCTCCATGGTGGCGTTGGCCAGCACGCTCACGGGGTTGAAGGTGGCATTGCCCATTGCCTTGATCCAGACCGCCTGATGGATCCCGGCGCTGACCTCGCATTGCAGGCCCGACGTCCGCAGCAGGCCAGCCAGCCTGCTGGCTCGGGCGGAAACGTGGCCGTCAGGCTCGCCGAGGATGAGATTGTTGCGGGCGTTCTGCGCCGCGACGCCGGGTGCGGTGGAATTCGCCGCGATGTACACCACCGCGCCCAGCACCCGGTCCAAAGGCAGCGCTTGCCGGAGGATGCCGCGGCCATCGACCGATTGCAGTGGCGCATCGCCCAGCGGGTTGTCCAGCGTGGCCAGATACCACCAGGGGATGCCGTTCACGGCCGGCACCACGGCGCCTTGCGGCGCGAGCATCGGCGCCAGGTGCGCGGCGATATCGTCCAGCGCCTGTTGCTTGACCGCAAGAATCAGGTAGTCCGCGTCGCGCACCTGGCGCGGATCGTCGGTGGCGCGCACCGGGTAGTGGCGCGTGACGCCGTCAGCCGTCAACCCGACGCCACGCTGCCGCAAGGCGGCCAGCGTCTGTCCGCGGGCGATCATGGTCACCTCGCAGCCTGCCTGGGCCAGGCGCGCGGCGAGCAGACAGCCGATCGCGCCCGCACCATATACCGCGACGCGGCATTGATGAGCATCTTCCATTTCTACTCTGCGAAAAAAGGGCCGCCGGGAGGGCGGCGCGGTTGCCGCTATTCCTGGTATTCGGGCCGGATGCGTTGCAGCAGCCGGAGCAGGGGAGGCCAGTGCTTGTGGCGGGAGGGGCGGTCGAGACGGTCGAACTGGCGGCCGACCTTCTCGGCGACTTCGGCGGCGGGCGTCACCAGCGGCAGGCCGCCGGCCAGCGCCGCGACCTGCGCCTGGCAGGCGCGCTCCAGGTAGAACATGGCGTCGAAAGCATCAGGCACGCTGGCGCCGCAGACCAGCAGGCCGTGATTGCGCAGGATCATCGCGCTGTGCGGACCCAGGTCGGCGATCAAGCGTTGCTGTTCGTCCATGTCCAGCGCGACGCCTTCGTAGTCGTGATAGCCGATGCGGTCGTGAAAGCGCATGGCATGCTGCGAAATCATGAGCAGCCCGGCCGCTTGCGCGGACACGGCGATGCCGGCGGCGGTGTGCGTGTGCATGACACAGGCCGCGTCGTGGCGGACGCGGTGGATGGCGCTATGGATGACGAAGCCGGCGGGGTTGATGCCCAGGCCGGTCTGGTCCAGAAGGATGCCGCCCTCGATGTCCACCTTGACCAGGTTGGACGCGGTGATCTCATTGAACATCAGACCGTAGGCATTGATCAGGAAATGCGGCTTGGCGCCGGGAACCCGCGCCGAGATATGCGTGTAGATGTGATCCGTCATGCGCATCTCGACGGCCAGGTTGTAGGCCGCGGCGAGGTCCACCCGCACTGCCCATTCCTCGGCCGAAACCTGGTCCTTGATCGATGCCTCTTGCACGGCGACTCCTCCGGTTTTGCATTCTTCTTGGTCTGGCCGGCGCTTTTGCCGCGTGGCCTGTTTCAACCGGAGTATAGGTTTTCCGACCGCTTCCGACTAAGCAAACGTTTTGATGGAAACGCATAAATCCCATCAATCATTCAGCCATGCCGGCATGCATGAAAAACCTTGATGGATATGCATAAAAACGTTTGGCTAGTGCGGCGAAAAGCCGCTGCCTATACTGATTTTCCTACCCATGGGCGCGCCTGCAACAAGTCTGCGCGCCATTGAAAAATCAGAAAAGCTGGAGGCTGGATGGACGCTGCAGGAAACCGCACGATCACGGATTTGCTCGATGAACAGGCGCTATGCCACGGGCATCGGCTGGCGATTGTGCATGAGTACCAGAACGGCGACATCAGCCAGTTGAGCTACATCCAGTTGCGCGAGGCGGCCCGCGGATTTGCCGCAGGCCTGCAGGCGCGCGGCGTGATGCCGGGCGACCGCGTGTTCGTGTTCATGGGCAACACTGCGGAGTATGTGCCGCTGTGGATGGGCCTGATGCTGGCGGGCGCCGTCATCGTGGCGGGCAACATCTACCTGACCGCGCCGGAAGTCGCCTACCAGCTTGAGCATTGCCAGCCTGCGCTGGCGCTGGTGGAGCCGACGCACGAGGCCCTGATACGCGAAGTCTGCGCCGGCATGGCGCAGCCGCCGGACATCGTGGCGGTTGCGCGCGGCAGCCTGGGACCGGAAGGCCTGAGCGGCGCGCTGGCGGGGGCGCCGGCGGATTACCAGGCGCCCGACCAGGGTAGCGACGACCTGGCGCAGATCCTGTACACCTCTGGCACGTCGGCGCGGCCCAAGGGCGTGATGCTGACACAGGCCAACCTGCTCTGGTGCGGCCAGGCGGGTGCGGCCAACAGCGGCCTGAGCCGCAGCGACCGCGTGTTCAACAACAAGCCGCTGTTCCACGCCAACTGCCAGGAGACGGTGCTGTCCTGCCTGACGGCGGGCGCCACCGCTGTGATCGGCGAACGCTATAGCGCGACGCGCTACCTGCGCCAGCTCATCGAGCACCGCATCACGATATGCAGCCTGTCCGGCATGCTCTGCCGCACCTTGCTGAACCAGCCGCCCACGCCTTTCGACCAGGCGCACCAGGTGCGTTACGCAGGTTATGCCATCAATATTTCGGAAGCCGAGATCGCGGCGTTCATCGAGCGCTTCCGCATCCCGCTGCGCAACGGCTACGGCCAGTCCGAGACCATGCTCTATATCACCTTGCAGCCGCATGCCTCGCCGTCCTCCTACCCGTCCATCGGGCGCGCCACGCCCGACCGCGAAGTGTTCGTGGTCGACGACGACAACCAGCCGGTGGCCGCGGGCGCGGTGGGTGAGATCGTGGTGCGCGGGCGTCCAGGGCGCACGCTGACCCTGGGCTATTACCGCGACCCGGCGGCTACCCAGGCCGTGTTTGAAGGCGGCTGGCTGCATACGGGAGATCTGGGCTATCAGGACGCCAAGGGCAACTTCTTTTTCTTCGGCCGCAAGAAAGAGGTGATCAAGCGGGCCGGCGAGAACATCTCGGCCGCGGAGGTGGAGGAGGCCCTGATGGGGCATCCCGCCGTGCGCGACGTGGCCGTGGTGGGCATACCGGATCCGGTCCGTGACCAGTCGGTCAAGGCCTTCATCGTGCTGCACGCCGGGCATCAGGCGGATGCGGATGCCATCAAGGCCTTTTGCGCCCAGCGGCTGGCGTACTTCAAGGTGCCCGAACAGGTGCAGTTCATGGCGGAGCTGCCGCGCAACGCCAGCGGTAAGGTGCAGAAGCGGGCGCTGCTAGATGCCTGAACGCCGCCGTGGGTCGTCAGGCCTTGCTGGTGGCGGCCTTGCCCAGCCGGGTCAGGGCTTCGGCGACCTGATGGACGATGGCCTGGCCTTGGTTGCGGTGGATGGCAATGGTGAACTCCAGCGTCAGTGGAGTCCGCGTCGGGTCCACCAGCGCCAGGGTGCCGGCGCGAACCTGTTCGGCCACCATCATTTCCGGCAACTGCGCGATGCCGCCGCCAGCTTCGACGACTTCGATCAGGCTGTTCAGGCGATTGCAGCTGCAGACATTGTCCAGGTTGGCGCCCATGTCGCGCAGCTCGTCCTGCGCCGGGCCGAAGAAGCCCGACGGGCGCGACACGCACCACAGCGGTTCTGTCTGCAATAGCGATTGCATGGTGCGCGGATGGCCGTCAGCGTCGCTCAGCAGCCGGGACGAGACCATCCACGACATGCGGGTCTTGCCCAGCGATTCGCAGATGAACTGGTCGTCGCGCAGATGATTGGCCATGATCGCAATGTCCAGCGCGCCGGACGTCAGATGCTCCTGCAGCTTGACCGCGAGGTCCAGTTCGATCTCGTAGGAGATGCGCGGCAGGGCGCGGCGCAATTCGGGCACCACGCGTGAAAACCAGGTCATGGAAATCTCGCCCATGCCGATACGCACCGTGCCGGCCGCGTTGTTGACGGCCTCCGCGTCGGTGAAGGCGTCTTCCACCGCCAGCAGCAGCGGTTCCACGCGTTCGACGAAGCGGCGCGCGGGCACCGTCAGTTCCAGCCGGCGACCGCGCTTTTCGAAGAGAGGAAAACCCAGCGACTGCTCCAGCTCCTTCATGCGCGCCGAGACGGCGGGTTGGGAGGTGTGCAGGCGCTCGGCCGCGGCGCGGAAACTGCCCAGCTTGGCGATCTGGCACAGGGTTTCGGCATTGGTCAGATTCGGACGAGGCATGGGCGCATGTAGTGGTTTTTGGGCCGTATGTTAAGGCTAAAGGACGCGGCCAAGCTGTCGGCGGCGCGGTTTCACGCGGATTTCTGGCTCTCCTCGCGCAGTATCTGGCCCAGGCGGCGCGCGCCAGGCCCTGCCGCGTCGGGATCGGGGTAGACGAGGTACAGAGCGCCCCAGCGCTGCGCGCCGTCCTGCAGCGGCAGCGGCTTCAATTCGCCCGAGGCCAACTGCTCGCGGATCCAGTCTTCCGGATACCAGGCGAAGCCCATGCCCATGCACGCGGCGCGTATCGACGTGCTCTTGTGGCTGAAGGTGATGCGCTGCTCGGTGACGTCCCAGACGCTGGGCCGCAAGCGCTGCCGGCCGCTGTCGCGGATCACCAGATGGCGGTGTGCCTTGAGGTCTTCGAGCGACAGCGGCCGGTTCATCAGGTGGAGGGGATGCGAGGGCGCCGCTGCAGCGACCGCGCAGTAGCGCAGTAGCGCGTCGCCGACATGGCCGGCCGGGATGTGGTCGGCGCAGATGGCGAGGTCGGCCTCGCCCGAGAGCAGCAGCTCATCCGTGCCGCCGACCACCGATTCGTGCAGTTCGATGCGAGTCTCGGGGAACTCGCCGGCAATCTGGTCCAGGCAGCGCAGCAGCAGGTCCGTCGGGAACAGGCTTTCCACGGCCAGGGTCAGCATCTGCTCCCGCCCCTTTGCCAGATTGGCGGCCGCCCGTTCCAGGCGCTGGGCTTCGCCCACCAGCGACTTGCCGCGCCGGTAGAGGATCTTGCCGTCGTCCGTCAGCAAGGCCTTGCGTCCGTCCATGGCGAACACCGCCACGCCCAGCCTTTCCTCGATCTGGCGGATGGCATAGCTGATGGTCGACTGCGATTTGCTGAGCGCGCTGGCGGCCTGGGCGTAGCCGCCAGCGTCCACCACGGCGACCAGGGCCTGCCATTGCTCCAGCGAGATTCTAGGTGGCATATATATCTACCAATTAGATAAATACCTGCGAAATATTGAACTATTTTATCTGTTTTATAGATGATTCAATGGGTTCATCGTCATCAAGACAGAAGGAACCCAGATGAACATCCTGGTCATCACCGCCGGCGCGCCGGCCGATACATTCTCCGCGGCGCTTGCCGAGCGCTATGTGAACGGCGTGCAGTCCGGCGGCCACGCGCGGGTCATATGGGCCGATCTGCGCGCCGAGGCGTTCGATCCACGCATGACCGAAGCCGACCTGGATTTCTACCGCGGCAAGGGACCCTTGCCCGGTGACGTGCGGCGCGAGCAATTGCGCGTGGAGGCTGCAGACCTGGTCGTGCTGGCGTTCCCGATCTACTGGTGGGCCATGCCGGCGTTGGCCAAGGGCTGGATCGACCGTGTCTTCACCAAGGGATGGGCTTTCGGCGCCGCCGGGGGACAGCCGGGTCGACTGGCCGGCAAGCGCGTGCGCCTGATCGCGACCGGCGGCGCCGGCCCGCATGCCTATGACGAGTACGGCTACCGCGCCGCCATTTCCACCCAGATCGAACACGGAATTCTCTATTACAGCGGCGTGAGCGACCTGCGCACGCACCTGTTCCTCGACGTCGAGAGCGGCGACGAGGACGCGCGGCATCGCAACCTGTCCGATGCATACGGGTTCGGCCTTTCGCTTGCCGCGACAGGCGCCGGGACTCCTCCCGCGCGCTGAACACTTCCTTCCCTACTCTTTTCAATGAGGTTCGCCATGTCCATCACCACCCGGGAAATCCACCTGAAAAACCGCCCCACGGGGCTGCCCACGCCAGACGACTTCACGCTGGTCGAAACCACGCTGCCCGCGCCCCGGCCAGGGCAGATCCTGGTGCGTAATCTGTGGATGTCGGTTGACCCGTACATGCGCGGCCGCATGGATGAGCGCAAGAGCTACATCGCGCCCTTCGCGCTGGACCAGGTGCTCGAAGGCGCGGCGGTCGGCGTGGTCGAGCAGAGCGCCGATCCGCGTTTTGCCGCGGGCGATCGAGTGGTGCACTTCGCCGGCTGGCGCGAGCATGCGTTGATCGACGCCGCGCATGCCACCGCCGTTGCCGACGACGGCATCGCCTTGCAGACCTACCTGGGCGCCCTGGGCTTTCCTGGCCTGACGGCATACGTGGGGTTGACTCGGATCGCCAACGCGCAAGCGGGTGAAACCATCTTCGTGTCCGCAGCCAGCGGCGCGGTCGGCAGCGTGGTGGTCCAGATGGCGAAGCAGATGGGGTTGCGCGTCGTGGCATCCGCCGGTTCGGAGGACAAAGCGCGCTGGCTGCGCGACGTGGCGGGGGCCGATGCGGTCATCGATTACCGCAACGCGCCCGATCTGACCGCGGCGCTGGCCCAGGCCGCGCCGCAGGGCATCGACATCTACTTCGACAATGTCGGCGGCGACCATCTGGACAGCGCGTTGGCCTTGGCCAACGACCATGCGCGTTTCGTGCTGTGTGGCATGATCTCGGGCTACAACGAGGGCAAGCCGGCCATCGGCGTGCGCAATCTGTTCTCGGCCATCGAAAAGCGCATCAAGCTCCAGGGCCTGATCGCCTCCGACCACATCGACGTGCTGCCGGAGTTCATTCCCCGCATGAGCGCGTGGATCAAGGCGGGACAGGTGCAGTTGCGTGAAACAGTGGTGGACGGGCTGGAGCGCGCGCCGGAGGCATTCATCGGCCTGTTCAAGGGCGCCAACACTGGAAAGATGCTGGTCAGGCTGACCAAGTCCTGAAGACCCGGCCCGCGCGGGCCGGCCGCAGGCTCGGTGAAATCCGCCATTTCCCGCCGCCTGGCCCGCCGATACACTGGCCGCTCGCCATCCAAACGAGACAGCCATGAGACAACTACTTCCCGCCCTGGGCGCCGCGCTTGCCTTCACGTTCGGCGCCCAGGCGTCGGCCCAGCAAGCCCAGCCCGCGGCCTCCGTGCCGCGCGATCCGTTCTTCTGGCTGGGCGAAATCAACAAGGCCACCGCCGTCATCAACACCGACGAGGGGTTGCTGGATAAGTCCATGGCGCCGCGCCTGGCCGCCGGCGTGGCCAAGGTGATCAGCGACGGCAACCAGCCTGGCGCCAAGCGCCCGTCCAGCGTCATCACCTTCGAACCGTTGTTGATCAAGGCGGCGGGCGAGGACGTGACGCTGCTGCACGCGGGGCGTTCCAGCCAGGACATGCACGCGACCTACCGCAGCGCCATCCTGCGCGACAAGCTGCTGGATCTGGCGGCCCAGCTGAACGCCACGTCCACCACCCTGGTGGAACTGGCGGGCAAGCATGCCGCGACCATCGTGCCGAACTACACCAACGGCGTGGCGGCCCAGCCCAACAGCTACGGACACTATCTGCTGGGGCAGGCCGCCGGCATGGCGCGCGACGCGCAGCGCATCCGCGAAGCCTATGTGCGCATCGACCGCTCGCCGATGGGCACCACGGTGCTCAACGGCACCAGCTGGCCGCTGGACCGCAAGCGCATGGCGCAGTATCTGGGCTTTGCCGCGCTGGTGGACAATGCCTATGACGCCTCGCAGATTTCATCCATGGACCAGCCCGTCGAAGTCGCAGCCATCGTCACCAGCATCGCGCTGCGCACCGGCAACTTCGTCGAGGACGTGATGACCCAGTACGCCCAGCCGCGTCCCTGGATCCTGCTGGAAGAGGGCGGCGGCAACACCTACGTGTCCAGCGCCATGCCGCAGAAGCGCAACCCCGGCCTGCTCAACGACACCCGCAGCGACGCGTCGACCGCCGTGACGCTGGCCATGGGGCCGGTAGTGCAGACGCACAACATCACGCCGGGCATGAGCGATCCCAAGGACGTGAAGCAGAACTCCGCCATGGTCGACGCCGGCATCTCGGCGCTCAAGCGTTGGGACCGGGTGCTGAAAGCCATGGTCATCAGCCCCGACCGGGCGCTGGAAGAGCTGAACAGCGACTGGACGGCGTCGCAGGAACTGGCCGACGTGCTGATGCGCAAGTACAAGCTGCCGTTCCGCGACGGTCACCATTTCGCGTCCGAGGTCGTGAGCTACGCCAAGACCAACAATATCAAGCCGCTGGATTTTCCGTATGAGCAGGCGCGCCGCATCTATGCCGATGCCATGAAGGACTCGAAGTACGGCAACGAACTGCCGATGAGCGAGGCGGAGTTCCGCTCGACGCTGGACCCGGTCGCCATCGTCAAGAACCGTGCGACTTCGGGTGGTCCGCAGCCAGCGGAAATGGAGCGCATGCTGAAAGAGGCGCGCGCGCAGTTGGCAGAACAGGATGCCTGGATCAAGGAACGCCGCGCCCACATCAACGATGCGCTGGCGGACCTGGATAAGAAATTCGGCGCGCTGGTTGCCAGCGCGCCGAAAGAGAAGGGCCAGTAGGGGCCGGGTCATGGCGGCCTGTCGCCAGGCCGCTGGCAGTCCGCGCTTGCGGCCTGGGGCGGGAACGTGGCGCGGGCCTTAGCTGCGGGCCGGGAAGGGCGCAGCGAAGCGGCGTAGCCGCAGCGCGTTGCTCAGGACGAACACGCTGGACAGGGCCATCGCGCCCGCCGCGAATACCGGCGACAGCAGGCTGCCGTTGACCGGATACAGCAGGCCGGCCGCCACCGGAATCAAGGCCACGTTGTAGGCGAAGGCCCAGAACAGGTTCTGCTTGATGTTGCGGATGGTGGCCTTGGACAGGGCGATGGCGTTGGGCACGCCGCCCAGGTCGCCCGACATCAGCACCACGTCCGCAGCCTCGATGGCGATGTCCGTGCCGGTGCCGATGGCCAGGCCCACGTCCGCTTCGGCCAGGGCCGGCGCGTCATTGATGCCGTCGCCGACGTAGGCGATGGGACCATATTGCTGCTTCAGGCGCTGCACCGCCGCGACCTTGCCGTCGGGCAGCACTTCGGCGACCACTTCGTCGATGCCGAGCTGGCGGGCGATGGCCTCGCCGGTGCGGCGGTTGTCGCCGGTGATCATGGCGACCTTCAGGCCCAGGTCATGCAGGGCGCGGATGGCGGCGGCCGTGGTTTCCTTGATGGGGTCGGCCACGGCGATCATGGCGGCCAGCTTGCCGTTGATGGCGGCGTACAGCGGGCTCTTGCCCTCGTCGCCCAGACGCGTGGCGTCCGCGCCGAAGGACTCGACGCTCAGGCCCAGTTCGCGCATGTAACGGTCGGCGCCGATTTCCACCAGGTCGCCGTCCACGCGGGCGCTCACGCCGAAGCCGGTAATCGATTCGAACTGCGAGATCGTGCCCAGCGCGATGTTCTCGCCGCGCGCCGCGTCCACGATGGCCTGTGCGATCGGGTGTTCCGACTTGGCTTCGACGGTGGCGACCTTGCCCAACACGGCAGCGCGTTCGAAGCCCGGCGCGACGATCAGGTCGGTCAGTTCGGGACGGCCCTTGGTCAGCGTGCCGGTCTTGTCCACGGCCACGACCTGGGCATCCTTCAGCGACTGCAGCGCTTCGCCCTTGCGGAACAGCACGCCCATCTGCGCGGCGCGGCCCGTGCCCACCATGATCGAGGTCGGCGTGGCCAGGCCCATGGCGCAGGGGCAGGCGATGATCAGCACGGCCACGGCATTGACCAGGGCGAAGGTCAGGGCGGGCTCGGGTCCGAACGTCAGCCAGATGATGAAGGTCACGACCGCGGCCGCCATCACGGCAGGCACGAACCACATCGTGATGCGGTCCACCATGGCCTGGATCGGCAGCTTGGATCCTTGCGCCTGTTCGACCATGCGGATGATCTGCGCCAGCAACGTGTCGCCGCCGACCTTGGTGGCGCGGAACGTCAGCGCGCCGTTCTGGTTGACGGTGCCGCCGACCACTTCGGAGCCGGGCTGCTTCTCGACCGGGACGGGTTCGCCGCTGATCATGGACTCGTCGATGTAGCTGTTGCCTTCCACGACTTCGCCGTCCACCGGGATGCGCTCGCCCGGGCGGACTTCGATCAGGTCGCCCGCCACCACTTCCTCGATGGCGAGTTCCAGCGTTGCGCCGTTGCGAACGACGCGCGCGGTCTTGGCTTGCAGGCCGAGCAGGCGCTTGATGGCTTCGGACGTGTTGCCCTTGGCGCGGGCCTCCATGTATCGGCCCAGCAGGATCAGCGCCACGATGACCGCGGCGGCCTCGTAGTAGACGTTGACCGTGCCGGCGGGCAGCAGTTGGGCCGCGAAGGTGGCGACCACCGAATAGGCGTAGGCGGCGGAAGTACCCACCGCCACCAGCGAGTTCATGTCGGGGGCGCCGCGCAGCAGCGCGGGGATGCCCTTCTTGAAGAAGCGCAGTCCGGGGCCGAACAGCACGATGCTGGCCAGCACGAATTGCAGGTACCAGCTGTTCTGCGTGCCGATGGTTTCGGCGATGACGTGGTGGAACGCCGGCACGATGTGGGCGCCCATTTCCAGGATGAACACCGGCAACGCGAAGATCGTGGCGATGGTCAGGGCGCGCTTGAGCGACTTCAGTTCGGCGGCCTGGCGTTCGGCCACGGCGTCGGTGTCGCTGGCTTCGGCCGAGAGGGTCTTTGCTTCATAGCCAGCCTTGGCCACGGCCTGGATCAGGGCGCTGGCGGGCACGCCGCCGGCGGCTGTGATGCTGGCGCGCTCGGTGGCGAGGTTGACGCTGGCGTTGCTGACGCCGGGTACGGCCTTCAGGGCTTTCTCGACGCGGCCCACGCAGGAGGCGCAGGTCATGCCGGTGACCGATAGTTCGATCGTGGTTTCGGCGACGGCGTAACCCGCTTTCTGCACCGCCTGTACGGCGGCGGCGACGTCCGGCGCGCCTGCAAACGTGATGTCGGCGCGTTCGGTCGCCAGGTTGACGCTGGCCTGGTTGACGCCCGGCACGGCCTTCAAGGCCTTTTCGACCCGACCCACGCAGGAGGCGCAGGTCATGCCTTCGATGGGCAGGCTGACCGCGACGCTGTTTGCTGGGATGGCACTCATATCCGCTCCTTGAAAACTTGGAATTTCATGCTGATGGCTGCACTATAAAGATTCCAATGATGTCAAGGTCAAGCGTTTGATTGCCGCGGGTCGTCCAAGGGAAAAAATAGCGGCCGCAGTTGTTGCAGCCGGTGGTTTCTAAAATGGGGACGCGCTTAGGCCGGCACCCGAAAAGGGGGCGCCGGCCAGGCTCAGAACCAGATGCGCACGCCCGCCAGGATGGCGCGCTCGGAGCGGCTTTCACCCGCTTCGCTGGCGTAGCTCGCGGTCTTGCCGAACTTGCGTCCGAACGACACGCCGACATATGGCGCAAATTCGCGCGTGACTTCGTAGCGCAGCCGCAAGGAGAACGATGCGTCGGACAGGCCGGAGCCCACGCCGCGCGCCTCGTCATTCTTGCCATTCAGGCTGGCTTCGATCTCGGGCGTAAGGATCAGGCGCTGCGTGAGCAGCAGGTCGTATTCCGCCTTCAGCGCCAGCGCGGTCCTGCCCGAACCGCCGACATAGCCGGTGATCTCGGTTTCGATGCCGTAGGGCGCGACGCCCTGCACGCCGAATGCAGCCCAGTTGCGCTTTGGACCGGTGCCAAAGTCTCGCCGAGCGCCCAGCTGCAGGTCCCAGAACGGCGAAATCGTGTGGCTCCAGAAGGCTTCGATCTTGGCGTCCGTGTTGCCGTTGAGGCGATCGCCTTCGCTCTTGATCCACAGCTTGTTCAGGTCGCGGCCGATCCAGAACTGGCCGTCCCATTGCAGGCTGGTCTGTTCGTTGCGGTCATAGGCGACGCCGAGCTTGTCGAACAGCAGATGGCTGGTGACGACGTTGTCCATCATGTGCGGATGGATGCGGTAGGCGGCGTAGCGCTGCTCCGTGCTGCCGTCGCTGGAGGGCAGGGAACCCACCGGCGGGCCTTGGCGCGAGGACTCGTCCATGCCGGGCATCGAGCTATGGTCCATGTCCTGCATGGTGCTGTGATCCATGCCTTTCATGGCACCGTGATCCATCCCCGGCATCGAACCGTGGTCCATGCCGTTCATCGTGCCGGCCGGCGTTTGCGCCTGGGCCAGCCCGGAGGCGGCGGAAAGGAGGGCGGCGCCCGCGACGAGCCCGGGCCAGTGCTTTCTGGATGTGGTTGTTCTCATTATTCCCCCTATTCCACGACGACCGCGCGGAACATGCCGGCCTCCATGTGGAACAGCAAGTGGCAGTGATAGGCCCAGTTGCCGCGCGCGTCCGCGCTGACGCGGTAGCTGAGGCGCTGCGCCGGGTTCAGGCTGATCGTGTGCTTGCGCACCTGGAAATTGCCGTCGGCGGACTCGAGGTCGCTCCACAAGCCGTGCAGGTGGATGGGGTGCGTCATCATGGTGTCGTTGACCAGCACGAAGCGCACGCGCTCGCCGTACTTGAGCACGATGGGCTTGGCCTCGGTGAACTTCAGTCCGTTGAACGACCACATGTAGCGGTCCATGTTGCCGGTCAGGTGCAGCTCGATTTCTCGGGTCGGCTGCCGGTTGTCCGCGGGTTCGACCATCGAGTGCAGGTCGGCATAGGTCAGCACGCGGCGGCCGTTGTTGCGCAGGCCCACGCCGGGATCATCCAGGCGGGTCGATACGATGTCGGGCAGCATGGAGTTGGCGGGACTGCGCTCGGCGGGGTAGGGATGCTTGACCTCGACCATGCCGCCTTCGCTGGCGCCTGGGCTGCCGGACATGGCGCCATGGTCCATGCCGCCGTGATTCATGCCCGCCATTCCAGCCATACCGGCGTGGTTCATCCCACCCATGGCGCCTTGACTCATGCCGCCCTGCGCGCCATGGTTCATCGCGCCTTGAGCGCCGTGGTCCATGCCCCCTGCCTGCCCCCCGCCCATGTCCATGCCGGGCATGTCGTGCGCCATACCCATGTCCATCATGGTCAGCACTTGCACCGGGTCCAGCGCCGGCACCTCGGCCTGCATGCCTTCGCGCGGCGCCAGCGTGCCGCGGGCATAGCCGGAACGGTCCATGGCCTGCGAAAAGATGGTGTAGGCGCGCTCGTCCTGCGGTTCGACGATGACGTCGTAGGTCTCGGCCACGGCGATGCGGAACTCTTCCACCTCCACGGGCCGCACGGCCAGGCCGTCGGCGGCCACCACCGTCATCTTCAGGCCGGGGATGCGCACATCGAAGTAGGTCATGGCCGACCCGTTGATGAAGCGCAGGCGGATGCGCTCGCCCGGACGGAACAGGCCGGTCCAATTGCCCGCAGGAGATTTGCCGTTGGTAAGGAAGGTGTAGGTGGCGCCCGAGACGTCGGCCAGGTCGGTCTGGTTCATGCGCATCTTCTGCCACATGAGACGTTCGTTCAGCGCGTTCTTCCAGCCGGACTTCTCCGCGTCGTCAATCAGGCTGCCGACGGTGGGCTGGATGTAGTTGTAGTAGTCGGGCATCACCTTGAGCTTGCGGAACACGCTCATGGGGTCTTCGTCGGTCCAGTCGGACAGCAGGACGACATAGTCGCGGTCGGCCCGCACCGGGTCGGGGCGCTTGGGATCGATCACAATGGCGCCATACAGCCCCGTCTGTTCCTGGAAGCCGGAATGGCTGTGGTACCAGTACGTGCCGCTCTGGCCCACGTCGAACTGGTAGGTGAAGGTCTCGCCGGGGGCGATGCCGGGAAAGCTCAGGCCGGGGACGCCGTCCATGCCGGTGGGCAGGATGATGCCGTGCCAGTGGATCGAGGTGTCCTCGCGCAGGCGGTTGGTGACGCGCAGCGTGACGCGGTCGCCCTCGCGCCAGCGCAGCGTGGGCGCGGGCAGCATGCCGTTGACCGTGGTCGCGATGCGGGGCGCGCCGGTGAAGTTGGCGGGGCTCTCGCCGATCTCCAGGTCGAACTCGGTGCCCGACAACACGCTCTGCCGCGCCGGGGCGGCCTGCGCCCACGACGACGGACTCCACAGGCCCATGCCGGCCAGCGCGCCGCCCGTGGCCAGGCCCTGCACAAACCGGCGGCGCGGATTCGAAACTGCTCTACTCATGCTCTATCTCCCCGGTAGCCGGACCGGCATCCCGGCAGTGGATTACTTGACGGAAACCGCGCCCTTCATGCCGGCGGGATAGTGTCCGGGCTCAAGGCAGGCAAAGGCGACGCTGCCCGCCTTGTCGAAGGTCCAGACGATGTCGCCGGCCTTGCCTGCTTCCAGGGACACGGAGTTCGGCTCTTCATGGCGCATGCCCGGATCCTTGAGCATCATCTGGTAGTGGCCGTCCAGGTCCGCGGGCGTGCCCAGCACCATTTCGTGGCGGATCTTGCCGGAGTTGGTGACCTTGAAGCGGATGGTTTCGCCCGCCTTGACGTCGATCTTGTCCGGGGTGAAGCGCATGGCGTCCGTCATGTCGACGGCCACCGTGCGCGAGACTTTGGCGGGGTTGCCGGGCTTGCCGATGGCGGCGACGGCATCATGGCCGCCGCCGTGGCCTGCGCCGTGGCCGGGGGCGGCCATGGCGCCGAAGGAAAGCAAAAAGGCGCCCGCGGCGACGGCGCCCTGCGCGAGTTTCACCAGTTTCTTCATGCGTATCCTCTAGACTCGAATTGGGGTGGAGGCGCCACTTTAGTGACGCGCTCCACACCGCAACCTGTCGGGAGGATTACTTTCCTGTAATGTTCGGCGCCCGGGCCAGGGTGAAGCCGACTTCGGTGCCCTGTCCGCCGCAGCGGGCGAACGCGTTGCCGCCGTGCATGCGGGCGATGGCCCGGACGATGGCCAGGCCCAGGCCGTGCCCGTCGGCGCGCCGGCTGCGCGCATCGTCGCCTCGGTAGAAGCGGTCGAAGATGCGCGGCAATGCCTGGGCCGCTATCGGCGCGCCGGGGTTCCGCACCCTGATTTCGATCTCATCCTGCCGGGTGACGCAATAAAGGTCGATGCCGCGTCCCCGAGGGGTGGCCCGGATGGCGTTGCTGAGCAGGTTCGCGATGGCGCGCCGCAGTAGCCGCGGGTTGGCCATCAGGACGGCGCCGCCGTGCGCCGCCAGGGAGACGCCGGCATCGTCCAAGGCGGCCTCGTAGTACTCGGCCACGCGGGCGACCTCCTGGCGCACGTTCACCTCTTGCAGGTCTCCCGCCGGTTCGCCGCCGTCGGCGCGGGCCAGGAACAGCATGTCGTTGACCAGGGCCTTCAAGCCTTCCAGCTCTTCCAGATTGGATTCCAGCACCTCGCGCAGTTCCTGCTCGGAACGCGGAGATGACAGGCTGACCTCGGCGCCGCTGATCAGCGTCGCCAGCGGCGTGCGCAGTTCATGGGCCACGTCGGCGTTGAAGCCCTCCATCTGCTGGTAGGCCGTCTGCACGCGGCCCAGCATGCCGTTGAAGGTATGGGTGAACTCGCGTAGCTCCCGGTCGATGCCCTGTTCCGGCAGGCGCACCGCAAGATTGTCCGGCTGGATGCGGGACGCCTGTTGGGACAGGCGGCGGATCGGCGACAGGGAGCGCCGCACCGCCCATGCAGACAGCACCACGGTGGCGCCGACCCAGACTACGCAGATAAGGACCAGCGCGGTGGCAAAGGCATACAGGAACTGCGTGCCGGGACGCAGGTTCACGGCCACGGTGAGCTCGGCGCCGGGCAGCAGCGCACCTTCCAGCGGCACGCGCAGTCCGCGCATGTTCCAGCCGTCCTGCGTATGCAGTCTGATCTCGCGCCCGGAGAGCGGCCGGATATCCACGGGCGGCGCGTCGCCGTAGAACACGCTGCCGTCCGCAAGCGTGATCCAGGTCTTGAGGTTGCCGTGGCCGACCATGATGTTGTCCAGCGCGCCGCGCAGATCCTGCATCTGCGCTAGCGTGGCCTGCATGCCGATGAGATGGTTGATGAGCTCCAGCTTGCCTGCCACCTCAGTCATTTCCTGACGCTGAACCTCGCGCTTCAGCGCCCAGAACAAGGTGCATCCGGCAATGCTGGACACCACCAGGGCGATGACGCCGAGCAGCAGCGTGAGCCGGATTTCGATGGACGCGATGCGGGGCAGCTTCATTTTTCGCGCAGCTCCAGCACATAGCCCATGCCGCGCACGGTATGCAGCAGCTTGGTCTCGAACGGGTCGTCGATCTTCGCCCGCAGGCGCCGCACGGCCACCTCGATGACGTTGGTGTCGCTGTCGAAGTTCATGTCCCAGACCTGCTCCGCAAGCACGGTCCTGGACAGCACCTGGCCATGGCGCCGCAGCATCAGCGTCAGCAGCGTGAACTCCTTGGCCGTCAGGTCCAGGCGCATGCCGCCTCTTTGCGCCTTGCGCCGCGCCAGGTCCATCTCCAGGTCGGCGAGTTTGAGCAGCGTGGATTCCTGCCCGCGGCCGCGGCGCAGCAGCGCCTGGATCCGCGCCAGCAGCTCTGAAAACGCGAAGGGCTTGACGAGGTAGTCGTCCGCGCCACCCTCCAGGCCGCGTACCCGGTCTTCCACTTTGTCGCGGGCGGTCAGCATCAGGACGGGCGTCTGCTTGTGCTTGCGCAGGTCCGCCAGCACGCCGAAGCCGTCGACGCCGGGCAGCATCACGTCCAGCACCACTACGTCGTAGTCGCCTTCGATGGCGGCGTGCCGCCCGTCTATGCCGTCGCGGGCGACGTCGACCACGTAGTTGTGTTCGGTCAGTCCTTTGCGGACGTAGTCCGCGAGCTTTCTTTCATCTTCGATCAAGAGGATACGCATGGGGCGCCTCGCTTTCCTTGCACAAATGTAATGAGTCGGTCCGGCTTCTGTAATTGCCGACTGCGTAGAGTTCAGCGTGTCGGCCAAGTTCCCGCTTGGCGGCGCTGAAACACAAGGAGCGATCCGTGAGTGCTCGAAAATCTATCTCGAAGAGCTTTGAAACGGCCAACGATGAAATCGGCGTTGCGGCGCATTATGCACCCTGCGTGTGGAAATGTGCGCAGCAGTTCAGGCGGATACTGGCCGATGTCGCCGGTCCGTCCGGCGCCTGAACCGGCGCTCTGCGATGAGAATCCTGTACACCAATTTCCATCGCGGCGATGGCGGCGGGCATACCACCTATGTGCTGTCGCTGGCGGGCGCGCTGCGCGACGCGCACGATATCGTCGTGGCCGCGCCGCCGGGAAGCCGCTTGTTCAAGGCGGCCTCGGCGATGCCTGGCGTGCGGGCCGAGGCGCTGGATTTCCGCGGAGGCATGCTGGCCGCGCTGCCCAACGCTCGCAGGCTGCGTCGGCTGCTGCTGCAGGAGCGATTCGACGTCGCGCACGTCAACGGCTCGGCCGATCATCGCGTGTGCATGCTGGCAGGCCTGGGACTGGGGGCCGACAGCCCCGCGGTGGTGTACACCCAGCACAATGACCGGCCCCCCAACAGCTTCGGCGCGCTGCTGCGCGCGCGCATGGCGACGGACCTCGTCATCTGCGTGTGCGAGCATACGCGTCGCAGACTGATGGGCAGCGCATTCGGGCGCTGCGCCTTGCGCACGGTGCGCAATGGCGTGGACGTGGAACGGTTCAGGCCGCAGGCAGAGGAAGCCGTGGCGCAAGCCCGGCGCCGCTGGCTGTCCGAGGCGCATGCGGGCCGCCTGGTGGTCGGCAGCAACGCTGGCACTGCGGACTACAAGCGTTGGATGGACATGGTCGAGGCCGTGTCGCTGCTGCCGGCAAGCCAGCGCGAGCGCATCGTCGTCATGATCGCAGGCAAGCTGCCTGAGGAGCCGCAACGCCGGCGCGTGCGTGAGCTGGGCATGGAAGATCAGGTCATCTTTCCGGGCTTGCTGGACGATGTCCGGTCGTTCGTGGCCGCGCTGGACCTGGGATTCGTGCTGTCCTCGGAGATGGAGACCATCTCGTTCGCCTGCCGGGAGATGATGGCCATGGGCGTGCCGGTCATCGTCAGCAATGCCGGCGGGCTGGCCGAGAACGTGCACGCGGGATTGGACGGTTGGGTGGTTCCGGCGCGCGCGCCGGAGGCCGTGGCGGATGTGCTGCGCGAGATCCTGGCGCAGCCGCAACTATTGGGTCCGATGGGACGCGCGGCCCGGGAAAAGGCCGTGCGGGATTTCGCCTTGTCGCGCTTCGTGGCGGACACGCACGCGGTCTACCTGGAGGCGCTGGCGCAGGCCCAACGTCCGTTGCGGCTGGCCTGAAAGGCAACGACCGCTCGTCAGACCATCGATTTTCCACTGCGCCTGGCCGCGCGTATGTCCTGCCACAGCGTCGCGCACAGCAGGGCCAGGATAAGGGCGGAAATGGCGGGCCACACCAGGAAGTAGAACGTCAACCACATATCAGTCTCCTTGTTGCTTGAGGAATGTTCAGCCTTGGGCCGGCTGGATTTCGGGCCGTTGGGCGGGCGCCGCCGACATGGCTTCCTGCGCTTCCTGGAAGGACGTCACGCGCTCTGCGAGCAAGCTGAAATCGAAGCGTTGCTTGCTGAGCAGGCTCAGCCCGGCGCAGACCGTGGCGCTGACGCCGTAAGCGGTCAGCGAGCCCATCAAGACGATGTATTCGCGCAGGGTGCCCACGAAAACAGGCAGCATGACGAGCATGCCCGCCGCGCCCACGGCAAGGGCCGCGGTGCGGCCGAAGAAGCCGAACGTCATGAGGCCCAGCACCACGCCGCCGCCGATGGCCGAGCAGATTTCGAAGAACACGGCGAGCCCGCCAGTGATGGGCAGCAGTTCGAAACGCACGATGCTGAACAGGACCACGGCGCTGAGCACGGCGCTGACGAATGCGCGGTTGTCGACGCGGTCCCAGTAGAAGCTGGCGATGACGGGAAAGACGATGGCGCCCCACAGCGCGCCGACGAACACCAGCATCACCAGGATGTCCAGGCGCAGGCTGGCGAAGATCACGCCTATCATTGTTGCGACGATCATGGTGCAGCGGCCCCACCACAGCATGCGACGCGGATCGGGGCGGCCGCCGGCCAGATTCTTGGCGTACACATCGGTCATGACGATGGCCGACAGGGCGGCCAGATCGGAATCCGCGGTCGAGGACAGCGAGCCCACCACCAGCAGGAAGAACAGCGCGATGCCGAAGGGCGGCAGATAGGTCGACGCCATCTGCGGGATGATGTTGTTCATGTCGCCGTTGGCGGGTTCCAGGCCGACGAAGAGCGCCAGCAGTCCCAGCATGCCCAGGCCGATCACGACGGCGCCGTAGCCGGCGGTGGCGGTGAGGAAGGTGGGCTTGATCAGGTCTTCGCGCACCGCGAACAGGCGCTGGGCGATGGTCTGGTTGCCGATGGCGTAGGCCAGCACGGCCACGAAGTAGGGGGCGCCCTGTTCCAGGATGGCGCGGGTGGAATAGAAGTCCGCCTGGTCGGCGCTCAGGCGCCACATGTTTTCCGACAGCAGGTCCGGTCCGCCCGCATTGAAAAAGATGAGCGGAATGATGATGACCGCCGCGATGATCATGGCGGCCAGCTGCGCAAAGTCCGTCATTACCGAGGTGCGGAATCCCGACCACAGCGTGTAGGACAACACGCCCAGGCCGGCGATGAGCACGCCCTGGATGAAGGTCAGCGGGCTCAGGATCGAGACCAGCGCGCCGGCCGCGGTGAAGTTCACCATCAGGCTGATGCAGCTGCCCACGATGTTGGAAACCGCCATGATCATCTGGCTGGAGGTGCCATGCCGCGCATGGATGACCTCGGCCAGTGTGTGGGCCTTGGGGGCCACCTGGCGAAAGCGTTTGCCGAAGGGATAGATGAAGAGAATCATCAGCGCGCCCCAGAAGCCATAGTGCAGTGGGCCCGACAGGCCGTACTTGTAGCCCGATGTGGCGCTGGCGTAGAACGATGCGGCCCAGATCCAGGTGGCGATCATGCTGGCGGTGGACAGGCCGAAACCGACCGCGTTGTTCGACACCATGTAGCCGTCTGCGTTTTCGTTCTTCTGGCTGATCAGCAGCGACATGAGGAACGTGGCGCCATAGAAGCCCACGAGCAGCAGGATGGCGGTGGTGCTGGATAGCTGAAAGAATTCTGTCTCTTGCATCGTCTTCGTCCTCTCTCCTTGACAGCGTGTTCATGACGGACAGTCATGGCTGCATGAAGGCCGTTTTTCGCGGGATGCGCAGGGCGGCAAACCCCGATGACGTAGCCGAAACACCAGGCGAGCGGCCGTAGGCGCGATCGCATGCCTGCCCGGCAAGGGCGCGACAAGCACGGGCCTCGGACGGACAGCAAAAAGGCACACCGTATAGGTGTCTTGCTGCCGCATTGCGCAGAACGCTGGTTGCTTTAGACGTTGCTCGATGCGGCGAGCGATGGTCCTGCCTGGTAAGCAGGAAAATTGTTCCGCAGCCTTTACGGCCGGGTTTGGGTGTTTCGGCGTTGCACGCCGGGCCGCTGTGCGCGGCCTTGTGATGGATGCTTTCAGGCGACGTGCGTCGTCTGGCTGCATGCGTAATGAACTACAACAGCGGCCAAGTATAGGGACATACCCCGCTCTAGTCCAGCATGCGTTCATCAGGCGTACACCCGGCGCGAGTGACGGGGCCGCGCTATCGCGCTTCGCATTGGCAAGTATCGCAACACTTAATTGGCCGTGGCGGGCGCGCTTCGATAAGGTGACAGGGTTCACTCAAGCGGCCGTGCCGGCGGCATGGTTGCGCGCAATACCAAGGCGAAACATGACAGACCGCGTATACATCAATGCCGTCGATGCCGACGGCAATCCTCTATCCCTGCATGTGTGCGATGGCCGCATCCTGGCGCTGGGCGCCGAGCCGCTCGTCGCGGGCGGGGCGCAGGTGACCGACCTGCGCGGACACCTGGTGCTGCCAGGCTTTGTCGATGGCCATATCCACCTGGACAAGAGCTTCGTCGGCGACCGCTGGCGGCCGCACCGGCCCGCGGCCAGCCTGCGCGAACGGCTTGCCATCGAAAAGCAGGAACTGGCCGCCGCGCCGCCCATCGAGGGGCGCGCCGATGCGCTCATCGCGCAAGCCGCGGCGTTCGGCACGGTGGCGATGCGCTGCCACGTGGACGTCGACGCCACCACCGGGTTGGGCAATCTGCACGCCGTCATGGCGGCGCGCGAGAAGTGGCGCGGCATCGTCGATATCGAACTGGTGGCGTTTCCGCAGGCCGGCGTGATGTCCTGTCCCGGTACGCCGCAATGGCTGGAAGCAGCCGTGCGTGAAGGCGCCGAGGTCGTGGGCGGAATCGATCCTTCCACCCTGGACGGCGATGCAAAAGGGCAGCTCGATTGCGTGTTCGGCATCGCCGAAAGATTGGGCGCGAAGATAGACATCCATCTGCACGAGCCCGGCGAGCAGGGCGTAGAACAGATTGCGAGGATCGCCGCGCGCACGCGGGCGCAGGGCCTCGCGGGCCGGGTCGCCATCAGTCATGCCTACGCATTGGGCGACGTCGGCCAGCGGGAGCTGGAGGACGTGGCGCGCAAGCTGGCCGAAGCCGGCGTGGCGATCATGACGAATGCTCCGGGCGATCGTGCCTTCCCGCCGGTACTGGCGCTGCTCGCGGCTGGCGTGCGCGTGTTCACGGGCAACGACAACATCCAGGATTGCTGGTGGCCCTATGGCAATGGCGACATGCTGCAGCGCGCGATGCTGATCGGCTACCGCTCGGGCTTCTACACGGACGGCGAATTGCTGACGGCCTTGCATATGGCGTCGCACGCCGGGGCGGAGGTGCTGGGCCTGCAAGGCTACGGCCTGCAGGTTGGCAACGAGGCAAACTTCGTGGCGCTGCCTGCTCCCAACGGCGCGGCCGCGGTCGCCGCCGTGCCTGCGCAGCGCTTCCTGTTCCGCAAGGGCGAACCCGTGGGCGAGGCTGCGCAGGCCTATGCCAACGTCAGGCCGGCGGCGTGACCTGCGCGGCGCGTTCCTCGCAGAAGTCCTGGAGCGCGCGCCGCAGCGCGTGGCCGGCATCGCTGAGCCGGCCACGCGCGTAGAGTGACAGTTGCAGGCCGCGAGGCGCGGGAAATCCTTCCTCGGGCGTGAGCCGCCGGTGTTCGGCCGTGGCGCAGGCGCAAGGCAGCAGACTGATCCCCAATCCCGCTGCGACCGCTGCGCTGAGGCTGGGCAGGCTGGGGCTGGAAAAGCGCACGTGCCAGGGCTTGCCGCTGGTCTCCAGCATGGCGGTCATTTCCTGCCGGTACAGTGCGCCAGACGGAAACGCCACCAGCGGCACGGCGGTATCGGGCGCGGGAGGCGGCGAACTGCGCGCGGTGATCCAGCACAGGGGCTCGGGCCAGTGCGCATCGCAATCGGCATCGACTTCCCATTGCTTGACCAGCAGCAGGTCCAGTTCGCCATCGCGGTAGCGCCGCAGCAGCTCGTGGCTGAGTCCGCCTTCGACTTCCACGCGCAGCCGTGGATAGGCCGCTTCGACGGCGGCAAGGGTGGGCATCAGCGTCGCGCCCATGAAGTCTTCCGGCGCGCCCAGGCGCAGCACCGCGCTGGCCTGCGCGGCGGCCACGCTTTCGCGCGCTTCGTCGGCCAGGCGCAGGATGCTGCGAGCGTAGCCCAGCAGGCGCTCGCCTTCCTCGGTGGGCAGGACATGGCGTTGGGTGCGGTCCAGCAAGCGGCAGCCCAGGTTCTCTTCCAGCCGGATGACGTGCTGGCTGACCGTGGATTGCGTCAGGTGCAGGAGTTCGCTGGCGCGGGTGAAGTTGCCCGTGTCCACGACGGTGAGGAAACTACGCAGCAGGACAGGATCTAGCATTGGAATGTCCACTCGAATCTATCAAGCCAATTAATTTCATAATACTTGGCCCGGCCGCCATACTAGGCGCTTCGCGGGGCGGTCAGCCGATTCGGCCGGCTCCAAGGCTGTTGATCTGGAGGAAGTACTCATGCCTATCTTTCGTGCAGGCCGCATCTGGCTGGCGGCATTCCTGTTGAGCGTGGGAGGCGTGGCCGCGGCCGCCGGTCCAGACTCCGCGCTGCTGACCGCGGCGGGCAATGGCGATGCTGCCCGCGTCAAGCAGCTGCTGGGGCAGGGCGCCGCCGTGGACACGCGCGATGCGGAAGGCAATACGCCGCTGCTGCGCGCGACCCAGGGCAACCACGTCGAGGCCGCCCGTGCCTTGATCGAAGCCGGCGCCAACGTCAACGCGCAGAACGCGATCCGCGACAGCGCCTACCTGCTGGCCGGCGCCCGCGGCTTGCGCGAGATCCTGGCGCTGACGCTGGCGCACGGGGCAGACCTGAAAAGCACCAATCGCTACGGCGGCACAGCCCTCATTCCCGCGTGCGAACGCGGCCACGTCGAGGTGGTGGACATGCTGCTGCGCGCGGGCGTGGACGCGGACCATGTGAACAACCTGGGCTGGACCGGTTTGCTGGAAGCCGTGATCCTGGGCGATGGCGGCGCGCGCCACCAGGCCATCGTCAAGCGCCTGATTGAAGCCGGCGCCGACGTCAATCTGGCCGACGGCAAGGGCGTGACGCCGCTGCGCCATGCGCGCGAGCGCGGGCAGACCGAGGTTGTGCGTCTGCTGGAGGCTGCGGGAGCGAAGGGCTGAGGCGCTTGCGCCGGGCAAAAAAAAACGGGGCTTGAAAGCCCCGTTCTTCATGTAGGGAGCCCGCGTTCGACTCAGAACTCTGCCGGTAAATTTAGCGACATGGCTATGCATTGCCGTATTCGGCGACTTTTTGTCGTAAGCGCAGAGACAGTTACGTGGTTTTACTATTGACGTAGGAAAAATTGTATGGGCGTAATTTTTAACTAGGAAATTATAACTATGGTGATGGCAAACTAGCTTATATAAAATTTGCAAGCCTTTCTCGATTTTTATGAAATGCTCCTCGGAAGTTCATCCAATATCGGGTCAGCTAGATAGTGGGAAGCGATTATGAAAATAAGCGAAGGAGAGCTCCAGATATGGCAGGCTATCGGGTCGGTTCTCGAAGAGGAGGAACCCGCCGAATATGAACTGCTGCCAGATATTGTTGAAACGCGAGGAATGGCCGCTGCAGAAATAGGCAGGCAGCCGGGAGCATTTGACGCCAGCGAAATACCATTGATGGCCGGGGTGCTGTTTGGGGTGGCGGCTCCAGTGATGCAAGCGATCTGGCCGAAACTCTTTGATGCGCTATTGGATGTCGGTAAGGACGCACTGAAAAAGGCGTTGGATCGGCGTGCAGTGCAATCCATGGCACCCGCTATGCCCAGTCGCATTTCCGTATCGGCACAGCAGATCCGTGCAGCCATTGTTCACGCTGCCACTGTACGTAAGCTCAGCCCCCGCACTGCGGAGTCATTGGCCGATGCTCTTATCGCGCAGTTCTTAGGGGCTAGTGATGACGACGCCGGCAAGACTCAATCAACTCCCGCTCGTTGATGACACTAGGATTGGCTTATTGCTTGTGTGGGTATATATCGTCTTGGACGCCACGCAGCAAAGGGATCTGGGCGCGCTCTGGTTGGCTTGGTGGACGGGAAACAGTCACAGAGACCCACAGTGGTCAGTATTGGAAAGCGCGGCGCAAGTAGTGCTGCTGCTGGGCTTGGCAGGGGCGATTGGTTATTTTCGTCTGCGTCGGCTGCTATCCCGAGTCAGACCCAGAAAGTTGGCAGACGTTGATGCCGAATTGGATGCAGGAGCAACGAGCATCGCGCGGGGTTTGGTCAAGCGTAGCCCTCTCTTTCTTGCAACTTCCAGCCTGACAGATACCAATGCTTGCTGCGTTCTAACTTTTCCGAGGCAGTACGTCATCGTCGGGGGAGGGCTCAGGCTGCTATGGAGGAAGGTGCCAGCACAAGCTGCCGGTATTCTCGCGCATGAGTGCATACATTTGGCGAAGCGAGATACTCTACTGCTGATTGGAACGTGGTATACGTTTATTGCATATTGCCTGTTATTGATTATAAATTTTGCCTTGCTCCAAGGATACTTTTGGAGTCAGTTTGTCGAAAAGATGCCCGCATGGAAAGCGGCGGGACTGGATGTGGCCAGAGGGATTGGTCCGAACGCGCTCGTGATAGGAGTGGCGGGCTTTCCCTCGGTAATCAGTGCTTTGGTGATCGGCCTGATCCTACGCCACATGATGCGTTTGCGCGAGTTCATGGCCGACGAGGGAGCGGCACAACATGGCCACAGGCAAGGCATTGTCGATAACCTGGCGCGGCTAGCTCAGGATAAGCCGTTCGCCTTTCGGTTGCTACGTTCGTTCCATCCTTCTGCGCGCGACAGGCTTGAACGGCTTGTGACCGGCACAGGGTGGGGGCGTGTCGATAGACTATTGTGTTTGGCTGCCGGGTTGATAATCGTCAGAGTGGCTTCCTCGTTGCCGCAACCACTAAGTCTTTCCTGTGATGCGCCGAAAAATAACCAAACCTTTTGGAATGATTTAGTTGCCTGCGTGCAGACGGATATGTATTTTTTTCCAGTGCTAGTGTGCTTTTTTGTTATTTTCATGGGGTTGAGTTTTTTGGTTTTTCATCATGCCTATCGGACATTGATGACGCGTCGCGCGCGATGGCGCTATTGGGGCGAAACCGTGCAGATCATGATTGAGGTCTGGGGGTTTGCAACGTTGGGCGCGATCTTGGGTATGCTTAGTTCGAAAACGGTGCTGACGACGGTTGGGAAAATTTTCTTGTTAGGGGCTGATCCGGCGAGGAACAAGGTTGATGTCGCCGTAGGTTTTTCAATTTCCGCCTCGCTCATATTCCTGGTGATGATAATTGCGTGTGGTCTGATGGTGCGGTTTGTAGCCAAGAGACCTATTTCCTCACGGATGCTTCGCCCCATAGGATTTGGCGTGCTAACCCTGCTGGCTTTGGTTTTTTCGCACGGTATTGTTAATTATTTGCCACCCCTTGTGTATGAGTACGCAGGAATTTTTAGATTGAAATCGGTGGAAGGCTGGGGAATTGTTACGAATCCGATCGGAGCTCGATTGCCGTCGTTGCGAGAGATTTTTTTATTCTGGTGTGGATTGGCTTTTCTGACTGTTTTTGCTTCATATGCTTGGGCCAAATTACGCGGTGAAAGAGCGTATTCTCCGAGCGATTTAAACCAGGAGAGATTACTCCCTCATTCGGATTGGCCAGTATGTGAAGTAACTGCTCTTTTACCCGTCGCAAAGCCTCCCTATTTGGTCAGGCCTGGAGGAGGTGCATTCTCAGTCGCTGTTTCTGGCGCAGTCGTCCTGGCATTGTTTTTATTGCCGCTGAAGCCGCAGACATTGGGACCCCCGACCAAGTTCAGCTTCGATTACCCTTACGGCGATAAGGCCGGTGTTCGAGTTTGGGACAAGAATGGTGATGGATCATGGTCTGAAAGATATCCCGATGGGAAAATCTATGGGGTTTTCCGTGAGGCTGGACGAATCCGTCAGGAAGGATGCGTAGGCTCAATTGTTGAGCGCCAGGATTTCCCGACCTTCAAGGTTTTTATTCCTGACAAGGGCTGCAAGAAGATGTGGCTTTGGGCCAAAAGCGGGGAGGGGAAATGGGGGTTCTTAGGGGAAATGGAAAAAATTGATTGAGAGTAGGGCTAAGCTCGTGGTGTGCTGGCGGGCCGAGTCTCCCGCCAGCTCTTGGACTGAAAAAATCAGAAACCCTCGCGCGGCACGTGCACGCGGCCTTCCATCAGTACGCGGGCGCTGCGGCTCATGAGGGCCTTGGTGACCTTCCATTCGCCGTCCACCAGCTTGGCCTCGGCGCCGACGCGCAAGGTGCCCGACGGATGGCCGAAGCAGACGTTGTCGCGTTCACCGCCGCCCGCGGCCAGGTTGACCAGCGTGCCCGGCACTGCCGCGGCGGTGGCGATGGCAACGGACGCGGTGCCCATCATGGCGTGGTGCAACTTGCCCATGGAGAGCGCGCGCACCAGCACGTCGATGTCGCCCTGGCCGATCTGCTTGCCGCTGGAGGAAACGTATTCCTTGGGGGCCGCCACAAAGGCGACCTTGGGCGTGTGCTGGCGGCTGGCGGCTTCTTCGAGCTTCTTGATCAGGCCCATGCGCAGGGCGCCGTGGGCGCGGATGGTCTCGAAGCGCGCCAGCGCGGCGGCGTCGCCGTTGATGTCGTCCTGCAGCTCCGTGCCGCGATAGCCCAGGGCTTCGGCGTCCAGGAAGATGGTGGGGATGCCGGAGTTGATCATGGTGGCCTTGAAGGTGCCGATGCCGGGCACTTCCAGGTCGTCCACCAGGTTTCCGGTCGGGAACATGGAGCCGCCATCGCCTTCCTCGGCCGGATCCATGAACTCCAGGCGCAGCTCGGCGGCGGGGAAGGTCACGCCGTCCAGTTCGAAGTCGCCGGTTTCCTGCACGGCGCCACCGGTCATGGGCACATGGGCGATGATGGTCTTCTGGATGTTGGCCTGCCAGATGCGCACGACGGCGATGCCGTCCCGCGGCACGCGGGCCGGGTCGACCAGGCCGTTGGTGATGGCGAACGGCCCCACGGCGGCCGACAGGTTGCCGCAGTTGCCGCTCCAGTCCACGAAGGGCTGATCGATGGAGACCTGGCCGAACAGGTAGTCCACGTCATGCTCCGGACGCGTGCTCTTGCCGACGATAACGGTCTTGCTGGTGCTGGAGGTGGCGGCGCCCATGCCGTCGATCTGCTTGCCGTAGGGATCGGGGCTGCCGATCACGCGCATCAGCAGCGCGTCGCGCGCGGCGCCGGGCGCGCGCGCGGACTCGGGCAGGTCGTCGAGCTTGAAGAACACGCCTTTGCTGGTGCCGCCGCGCATGTAGGTGGCGGTTATCTTGGTCTGGGGAGCATGGGTCATGGGGCAGTCCTGATGATGGGTATGGGGCGGCGGGCGTTGCGGCGCCCGCCTTGCCGATGACGGATCAGCCGGCCTTCCTGTCGGCGCCGGAGGCTTCCAGGAAGTCCTGGGCGAAGCGCTGCAGTACGCCGCCGGCTTCGTAGATCGAGACTTCCTCGGCGGTGTCCAGGCGGCAGGTCACGGGGACCTGGACGGTTTCGCCGTTGCGGCGGTGGATCACCAACGTCAGGTCGGCGCGCGGCTTGCGTGCGCCGATGACGTCATAGCTTTCGGTGCCGTCCAGGCCCAGCGTCTTGCGGTTCACGCCGGGCTTGAATTCCAGCGGCAGCACGCCCATGCCGATCAGGTTGGTGCGGTGGATGCGTTCGAAGCCTTCGGCCACGATGGCTTCCACGCCGGCCAGGCGCACGCCCTTGGCGGCCCAGTCGCGCGACGATCCCTGGCCGTAGTCGGCGCCGGCCACGATGATCAGCGGCTGCTTGCGGTCCATGTAGGTTTCGATGGCTTCCCACATGCGCATGACCTTGCCTTCGGGCTCCACGCGGGCCAGCGAGCCCTGCTTCACCGTGCCGTCTTCGTTCTTCACCATTTCGTTGAAGAGCTTGGGGTTGGCGAAGGTGGCGCGCTGCGCGGTGAGGTGGTCGCCGCGGTGGGTGGCGTAGGAGTTGAAGTCCTCTTCCGGCAAGCCCATCTTGTCGAGGTATTCGCCGGCGGCGCTGTCCAGCAGGATGGCGTTGGACGGCGACAGGTGGTCGGTGGTGATGTTGTCGCCCAGGACCGCCAGCGGCAGCATGCCGCGCAGCGTGCGTTCGCCGGCCAGCGCGCCTTCCCAGTAGGGCGGGCGGCGGATGTAGGTGCTCTGCGCGCGCCACGCGTACAGCGGGCTGACGGCGGCCTTGCGGTCGTCCTGGATGCCGAACATGGGGGCGTAGACCTTGCGGAACTGCTCGGGCTTGACCGCAGCCTTGACCACGGCGTCGATCTCTTCGTCGCTGGGCCAGATGTCCTTCAGACGGATCTCGCGGCCGCTGGCGTCCGTGCCCAGCACGTCGCGTTCGATATCGAAGCGGATGGTGCCGGCGATGGCGTAGGCCACCACCAGCGGCGGCGAGGCCAGGAAGGCCTGCTTGGCATAGGGATGGATGCGGCCGTCGAAGTTGCGGTTGCCGGACAGCACGGCGGTGGCGTAGAGGTCGCGGTCGATGATTTCCTGCTGGATCACGGGGTCCAGCGCGCCCGACATGCCGTTGCAAGTGGTACAGGCGAAGGCGACGACGCCGAAGCCCAGCTTTTCCAGGTCGGCGGTCAGGCCGGCTTCGTCCAGGTACAGCGACACGGCCTTGGATCCCGGCGCCAGCGAGCTCTTGACCCAGGGCTTGCGGCTCAGGCCGGCGCGGTTGGCGTTGCGCGCCAGCAGGCCGGCGGCGATGACGTTGCGCGGATTGCTGGTGTTGGTACAGCTGGTGATGGCGGCGATGATCACGGCGCCGTCGGGCATCAGGCCCGGTTCGTTTTCCACCACGCCGGAGATGCCGCGTTCGGCCAGGTCGCTGACCGGCAGGCGGCGATGCGGATTGGACGGGCCGGCCAGGGTGCGCACCACGCTGGACAGGTCGAAGCGCAGCACGCGCTCGTACTCGGCATTCTTCAGGCTGTCGGACCACAGGCCCGCGGTCTTGGCGTAGTTCTCGACCAGGGCGATCTGCTCGTCCTCGCGGCCGGTCAGGCGCAGATAGTCGATGGTCTGCTGGTCGATCGAGAACATCGCGGCCGTGGCGCCGTACTCGGGCGCCATGTTCGAGATGGTGGCGCGGTCACCCAGCGTGAGGCTGGCGGCGCCTGCGCCGTAGAACTCCAGGTAGGCGCCCACGACCTTCTCCTTGCGCAGGAATTCGGTCAGGGTCAGCACGATGTCGGTGGCGGTGATGCCGGGCTGGGCGCGGCCGGTCAGCTCCACGCCGACGATGTCGGGCAGGCGCATCCACGAGGCGCGGCCCAGCATGACGTTTTCGGCTTCCAGGCCGCCCACGCCGATGGCGATCACGCCCAGCGCGTCCACGTGCGGGGTGTGGCTGTCGGTGCCGACCAGCGTGTCGGGGAAGGCCACGCCGTCCTGCGTGTAGATGACGGGCGACATCCGCTCCAGGTTGATCTGGTGCATGATGCCGTTGCCCGGGGGCACGACCTCGATGTTGCGGAAGGCCTGCTTGGTCCAGTCGATGAAATGGAAGCGGTCTTCGTTGCGGCGGTCTTCCACGGCGCGGTTCTTGGCGAAGGCGTCGGGATCGTTGCCGCCGTACTCCACGGCCAGCGAGTGGTCGACGATCAGCTGCACCGGCACCACCGGGTTGACCTTGGCGGGGTCGCCGCCCTTGTCGGCGATGGCGTCGCGCAGGCCGGCCAGGTCCACCAGCGCGGTCTGGCCCAGAATGTCATGACAGACCACGCGCGCCGGGAACCAGGGGAAGTCCAGGTCGCGGCGGCGCTCGATCAGCTGCTTCAGCGAGTCCGTCAGCATGGCCGGATCGCAGCGGCGCACCAGGTTTTCCGCCAGCACGCGCGAGGTGTAGGGCAGGCGGTCATAGGCCCCGGGCGAAATCGCCTCGACGGCGGCGCGGGTGTCGAAGTAGTCCAGGCGGGTGCCGGGCAGGGGCTTGCGGTAGTTTTGGTTCATGCCTCGGTGCGCTGCAGGTTGCCCTGCGCGATCTGCTGTTCGATGTTGATACGGGATGCGCGGATGTGGCGGCGCATCAGGATTTCAGCCAACTCGCCATCGCCGTCGGCGATGGCGTCCAGAATGCGGTGGTGTTCGGCGTAAGCCTGCCGGGGGCGGTTGGGCGTTGTCGAATACTGGATGCGGTACATGCGCGCCAGTTGGTAGAGCTCGTCGCACAGCATGCGGAACAGCATCTGGTTGCCGCTGCCCTTGACGATACGGTAGTGGAAATCGTAGTCGCCTTCCTGCTGGTAATAACCCAGTCCGGCCTGGAAGGCCTCGTCGCGCTCGTGCGCTTCCAGCACGGCGCGCAGCTCGGCGATTTCGGAGGGCGGCATGCGTTCGGCGGCCAGGCGGCAGGCCATGCCTTCCAGCGATTCGCGGATTTCGTAGAGTTCGGACAGTTCCTGCTGCGACAGCGACACCACGCGGGCGCCGGCATGGGGCACGCGCACCAGCAGCTTCTGGCCTTCCAGCCGATGTAGGGCTTCGCGCAGCGGGCCGCGGCTGACGCCATGGATGCGGGCCAGTTCGGGCTCGGAAATCTTGCTGCCGGGGGCGATTTCGCCTTTGACGATGGCGGACTGGATCTTGCGGAAGATGTGTTCCGCAAGCGTCTCGTGATCGCCAGGGGCGGCGCCAGGCAGGGTCAGCACCTTGCTCATTGTGTTGACAATCTTTCCGGTTTTAGAGAAAACGGTCAGAAAAAAACGCCGTATGGCGCTGGATTGTCAACAATTTACCCTGATGCCCACCTGGGCGCAAGCCCGGTTGCCGGGGTCGGCAACCGGATGGAACGGGCGCCTAGCGCTTGTGATGCACCTCCTGCAAGCCATAGACCTGCACCGGCACGCCCGCCTGCCGAGCCTTCAGCTGCAGCGACAGGTACTGCGAGTAATGCCGCGATTGGTGCAGGTTGCCGCCGTGGAACCACAGGGCCTGCTGCTGCGTGGGCTTCCACATATTGCGCTGTTCGCCTTCCCAGGGGCCGGGGTCCTTGGTGGTGTCCGAGCCCAGGCCCCAACACTTGCCGACCTTGTCGGCGACGTCGCGGCTGATCAGGTCCGCGGCCCAGCCGTTCATCGAACCGTAGCCGGTGGCGTAGACCACCAGGTCCGCGGGCAGCTTGACGCCGGATTTCAGTACCACGGCGTCGCGGGTCAGGTGGCTGACATCGGTACGCGATTGCAGCTTGATGCTGCCGTCGATGATCAGGTCGCAGGCGCCCACGTCGATGTAGTAGCCGGAGCCGCGCCGCAGGTACTTCATGAACAGGCCCGATCCATCGTCACCCCAGTCCAGCATGAAGCCGGCGTCTTCCAACTTGGCGTAGAAGCCGGCGTCGCGCTCGCGCATCTGCTCGTAGAGCGGGATCTGGAACTGCGCCATGATCTTGTAGGGCAGCGAGGCGAAGGTCAGGTCGGCCTTGCGCGTGGTCATGCCGTTGGCCAGCGCCTGTTCGGAATACAGGCCGCCCAGGCCGATGTCCATCAGGGTCTCGGAACGCACAATGTGGGTGGACGAGCGCTGCACCATGGTGACGTTGGCGCCGCCTTCCCACAGCGCCGCGCAGATGTCGTGCGCGGAGTTGTTGGCGCCGATCACGACCACGTTCTTGCCGCGGTAGGCGTCGGGGCCGGGGTGTTGCGAGGAATGCTGCTGTTCGCCCTGGAATTCGTCCTGGCCGGGGAAGCTGGGGACGTTGGGTTTGCCGGACATGCCGGTGGCCAGCACCAGCTGCTTGGGCCGCAGCGTCACGGGCTGGCCCTCGCGCAGCACCGTGACCTCCCATTCCTGTTTCTGCTCGTCGTAGCGCGCCGATTGGCAGACCGTGGAGGTCCAGTAGTTCAGCTCCATGATCTTCGTGTACATCTCCAGCCAGTCGCCGATCTTGTCCTTGGGCGCGAAGACCGGCCAGTTTTCGGGGAAGGGGATGTAGGGCAGGTGGTCGTACCAGACCGGATCGTGCAGGCACAGGGACTTGTAGCGCTTTCTCCAGCTGTCGCCGGCGCGTTCGTTCTTTTCGATGATGATGGTGGGCACGTCCAGCTGGCGCAGGCGCGCGGCCAGCGCGATGCCGCCCTGGCCGCCGCCGATGATGAGCACATAGGGCTGGGCTTGGTAGCCGAGTTCGGCGGCTTCCTGCTCGCGCTTTTCCAGCCAGGTCTGGCGGCTGCGGCTGCTGCCGTGTTCGGCGCCCTTGGGCCGCCGCAGGCCGCTGGGTTCCTCGTGTCCCTTGAGTTCTGACATGGTGGTCAGTAGGGTCCAGATCTTGCCGTCCTGCACGCGGATGTGGCCGTAGCCGCGGGCTCGGTTGGTCTCGATTTCGATCCAGCCTTGCAACAGGCCGGCCTCTTGCGACACCGTCTCTTTCGGGTCCAGGCTGAAGCGCACCGGTTCCACCTGCGCCAACTGGTGTTGCAGCATGTCGCGTATCTGCTCGTGTCCTTCGAGCGTGCGCAGGTTCCAGGTGAACAGCACCAGGTCGCGCCAGTAGCAGTCGTCCTGGAACAGCGCGGCGACGCCATCGATGTCCTTGTTGCCCAGCGCGGTGTTCAGGCGCGCGAGCACGGCGTCCAGGGCGGCGCCGGCTTGATCGGTCTGCATGTCTAGTCTCCTTGCCCGTGGCGGGCGTCGTTGTCGAGGCGGACCGTGGGACGGTCTGCTGGCGGCCCCGGCCTGTGCCGGCCGGTGGGCGTCGATAACGATCAAGCAATCGGCGTGCCACCCTTGCTGCCCGGGAGGGCGGGGCGGCAGGCCGTGGCGGCGCGCCACACCTGTGGCGTTGGGGTGTGGCGCCTCAGGAGCGCGAGGCCAGGCCGTGGCGCCGCATCTGGCGATGCACGGTGGAACGGTCCAGGCCCAGGCGCCGCGCGGCTTCCGAGACGTTGCCGCCGCAGCTGGCCAGCATGGCGCGCAAGGCGGCCTCTGCCGGGCTGGCAGCGGTTGTTGCCGGTGCCAGCGCGTCGGGCAGGTCGGCGGGTTCGATCACGCCGTTCTCGCACAGCGCGGCGGCCACCGCGATGGCGTTGGCGAGTTCGCGGATGTTGCCGGGCCAGGCGTGCGCCTTCAGCGCCATCAACGCGGCGGGCGCCAGCACGGGGGCGCCGGATTCGTCCTGGTGGCGCGCCAGCAGGCGGGCGATGAGCCATTCCAGGTCGGCGCGTTCGCGCAGCGGCGGCACGGTCAGCGTGGCGGCATTGATGCGGTAATAGAGGTCTTCGCGGAAGCGCCCCTCGCGCACCAGCGTGGCCAGGTCGCGGTGCGAGGCCGACACCAGGCAGAGGCGCACGGCGCGCGGCGCGTTGGCGCCGATGGGCGTGACCTCGGATTCGGCCAGGACGCGCAGGAGGCGGCTTTGCAGCGCCAGTGGCATGTCGCCGATTTCGTCCAGGAACAGCGTGCCGCCGTCGGACTCCTCGATCAAGCCCTTGCGGCCCTTGGTGGCCGCGCCGGTGTAGGCTCCCGGCAGATAGCCGAACAGCTCGCTTTCAATGAGTGATTCGGGGATCGCCGCGCAATTCACGGCGACGAAGCGCCCCGCGCGCTGGCTGCCGTCGTGGATGGCGCGGGCCAGGTATTCCTTGCCGACGCCGGTTTCGCCTTGCAGCAGGAGCGGCAGGCCCTGGCGGGCCAGCTTGGCGGCGCGCGTCAGCATGGCCGCCATGCGGGCGTCGCCGCCGTCCAGGCCGCGCAGCGCGGACGGCGCGCCGCGCACCGCCATGCTGGCGCCGCGCGCCGGCCGGTTGGGTTCGATGGCGTGCGCGAACAGCGCATTGCCGTCGCGGGCCACGATCAGGCGCTGCTGTGGCGCATGGGCGCGGGTGTAGCGCGGCAGGTCGTCCAGTTGCACATCGAAGAAACGGGTGACGGGTTGACCGATCAGGCCGGCGGGATGGCGCCAGTCCAGACCGGCTGCGCGCGCCAGCAATTTGGCGCCGGTATGCGTCATGCCCAGGATGCGGCCGGAGCCGTCCAGCGAGATCGCGGCCTCCGGATCCACGTCCAGGAATTCAGGAGAGCGCGCGAAGCGCAGCACCCATTCATTGCTGGTGCGCGCCATCAGGTTGGCCATTTCGATGCGGCGCGTGGTGCTGGTGACCAGATGCAGCGCCAGGTTCTGGCTGGCTTTCAGGATGGGGGAGCTGAGCAGCGAAATATCCAGCACGGCCGCCAGTTCGCCGTCGGCGCTGTAGATCGGCGCGGCGGTGCAGGACAGCGGCGTGTGGGTATTGTCGAAGTGATCGGTCTGGTGGATGGTGAGCGCTTCGCCGCTTTCCAGGCAGGCGCCCACGGCGCAGGTGCCGGCGCGCTGTTCAGACCATTCCGACCCCAGATAAAGCCCGGCCTTGCGCAGGCTGGCGGTCTGCTGCGCATCGCCCAGGAACTCCACGGTGACGCCCTGACGGTCGGCCAGCAGCAGCACGTAGTTCTGGCCGGCGACCTGGCGGAACAGATGGTCCAGGCCGGATCGCGCAATTGAGATCAGCGCTTCGGACTGCTGGCGGTGTTCGCGCAGCCTGCCGTCCGGCACGATATAGGCTTCGCAGGCCTGGGCGGGGTCCAGCCGGTACTGGTCCAGGCAGCGCAGCCAGCTGCTGACCACGTGCGCGTCGCGCTGCGTGGGCCGGCCCTGGCCGACCTGTTCGATCTCGCGGATATGGGCGGAGTGCAGGGATTCCTGACTAGGCATGTCGTCTCCATGTTGCGCCCGATCTGCGCCGGATCAACGGGCAGCATGCACAGAGGACGACACGCCTGTAAATGCTGGTTATCCAGCATCGGGACGAAAGGGGACGCTACAGGTCGATCTTGACCTTGCCGGCCTGCACCAGCCCCGCCACGTCGCGTATTTCGGCCAGCAACGCCTGTTGCAGCTGCGCAGGCGTGCCGCCGGTGGGCTGGAAGCCCTGCTCGCCCAGCTTGGCGCGCACGGTCTCGGTCTGCAGCGCGCGGTTGATGCCCTGGTTCAGCGCCGCGATGGCGGCCTCCGGCGTGCCGGCGGCGCAATAAGTGCCGAACTGGATCTGCGCGGAGAAGCCGGGATAGCCGCTTTCGGCCACCGTCGGAATGTCCGGATACTTGGGCAGGCGCTCCGGGCTGGTCACGGCCAGCACGCGCAGGCGTCCGCCTTGCAGATATGGTTCAACGGCGGCGACGGTGGCGACCACCACCTGGATCTGTCCGCCCAGCAGGTCCGTCATCATCGGGCCTGTGCCGCGGTAGGGCACGTGCAGCATGTCCATGCCGCAGGCTGCCTGCAGCAGTTCGGTTGCCAGGTGCTGCGGCGTGGCGTTGCCGGGGGAGCCAAAGGTCAGCCCCTTGGGCTCGCGCTTGGCCTGGGCGACGAGTTCGCCCAGCGTCTTGGCGGGCAGGTCGGCGTTGACCGCCACCATGTAGGGCGAACGCGCAATGGGGCAGACGGGCGCCAACTGCTTGAGCACGTCCTCGGGCGGCCTGACGTAGTAACGCACCGAAGGCACCAGCCCGGCGAATAGCAGCACGCTGCCGTCCTTGGCGCCGTTGGCGGTGTAGTCGGCGCCCAGCATGCCGCTGGCGCCAGGCTTGTTTTCGACTACCACGGGCCGGTCGAGCGCGCCTTCCAGCGTGGCCGCGATCACCCGGCCCAGCACGTCGGTGCCGCCGCCCGGCGGGAAGGGCACGATCACGCGCAAGGGGGCTTCACGCGCGCTGGCGGCGCTGCTGACCGCGGCAGCCAGCGGCGTGAGGGCCAGGGCCGCCATGTTTTTCAGGATGGTTCTGCGATTCATGTTGTTTGTCTCCGTATCCACTCTACGCGGGCTGACGGCCGGCCGTCTCTAAATCAAGGACGGTGCGCCGGCCTCCGCCAGAAAAAATCCACGCAGCGCCGCCGCCACGATGGCGGGCTCCTCCACCGGCAGCATGTGCCGCTGGCCCGGTACCACCTGCGCGCGGGCGTGGGGCAGGGCCTCGGCCAGCTCCAGCGTCATGCGCGGGGTCGAGCCGACGTCCAGTTCACCCGTCAGCACCAGGGCGGGGCAGGCGATCCCCGGCGCGGCCTGCGCCAATATCGGATCACCCTGCGCGAACACGCGGTATGCGGCCAGGAAGCTGGCGCGGTTGTTGTGCAACAGGCGCTGGCCGATGCTGGCCACGCGTTCTGGACGCGCGGCCTGGAACGCGGGCGTGAACCAGCGTTGCAGCGAGACTTGGGCGGCGGCTTGCGGGTCTTGGGTTGCCGCCGCGTCCAGCCGCGCGAGCACGGCGCGCGCTTCCTCGGGGCTGCGGCGGAACACTGTGCTCAGCAGGGCCAGCCGTTTGACGCGTTGCGGGCGGGCGGCGGCATAGGCGCCCGCGATCAGGCCGCCCATGGAGTAACCCAGCAGGTTGGCGCTTTGCCAGCCGGCGCGGTCCAGTTCCGCGTCCAGCTGCGCGATGAAATCCTGCACCGTTACGCTGGCGTCGATGGCGGGGGCGTGGCCATGGCCCAGCATGTCATAGCGCAGCACCTCGAAATCCGGCTCCAGCAGCGGCGCCAGGTCGTCCCACAGCGTGTGGTCCAAGCCGACGCCATGCAGCAGCACCAGCGGCTCGCCGCGTCCCGTACGCCGAGAATGCGGACTCATTTGGCTTGCGCCTCGCGTTCCAGTTCCTGCAGGTCCGAGTAGCGGTTGCCGATCCGGTGATGCGGACGTCCGGAGGTGGCCGCGCCCAGGGCGATCACGATCTCGTCAGGCGCGGGCGCGTCGTTGATGGTGGTCTGCACGGTCAGGTAGTGCGAGCGCAGGCCTTCGTCGAGCTTGTGCATCAGCGGCACGGTGATCACGCAGCCGGGGCCGCCGCGCATATTGGTGAAGCTCAGGTAGCTGGTGCCGCCGACCGCGCCGCGATAGGCGTTGCCGAAGCGCAAGGTGTGGATCAGCGCCGACGCGTGTTCCACTTCGCCGGCCGTACCCACCACCGCGGCCTTGCCATAGGCTTCGACCTGATCGGCGGAGCCGGCCTGGCGCAGGATTTCCGCGACCAGCAGTTCGCCCAGGGGCGGCGCGGCTTCCATAATCTTGGGCCGCAGGTCTTCCTGGAACGGCTGGCCGGCCCAGGGATTGCGGATCACGGCCGCGGCGATGACCATCATCAGCGGCCGCTCGGCTGCGCGGCCGCCTTCGATCAGGGTTTTTTCCACATAGCTGACTACCTTGCGCACTTGCAAAGACATAACCGCTGCTCCAGTACCTGTAGGAATGAAAGACGAGGCCATTGTTCGCGGCGGAGCAGAGTTTTGACAATCCAAATTAACTCAAGTTAATTTCGGAAAATCCGAATTTTCCAATGCCTTCGATCCATGTCCGCGCCCTTGAAGATCCAGCACCTGCGCCAGTTCCTGCTGGCGGCCGACCACGGCAGTTTTCGCCTGGCGGCAGAAGGCACGTTCCGTTCGCAGGCAGCGGTGTCGGCGGCCATGCAGGACCTGGAGCAGCAGCTGGGGGCGCCGCTGTTCGAACCCGGCAAGCGCGCCCAGCTCACGCCCCTGGGCCTTGCGGTGGCGCCGCTGTTCCGCGAATTGCTGGTCACCCACGACCGGGTGCTGGACGCGGCGCGCCAGTTTGGCCTGGGCAGCCAGGGGCCGGTGTCGCTGGCGGTGATGCCGTCGCTGGCCGATGAATGGCTGCCGCGCCTGCTGGAGCGCTATGCGCGCAGCCACCCCGCGATCCGCATCCGCGCCATCGACGAGTCCTCGCAGGATGTGCACCGGCTGGTGCTGAGCGGTGAAGTACAGGTAGGCGTGGCGGGACAGGTGCCGCGCACCGCGGAGGTGGCCTTCGCGCCCGTGGCGCGCGACGCCTTCGGCCTGGTGTGCCGCAAGAGCCATCCGCTGGCGCGGCGGCGCGGCCCCGTGCCCTGGGCGGCGCTGGCGGGCGAGCGCCTGATAGGCAACGCCACCTTCGACACGCTGAAGAACCGGCAACTGGGCGGGGCCATCGAAGACCCGTTCATGGTGGTGTCGAACCGCGCTTCGCTCCTGGCCAGCGTGGTCAGCGGCCTGGGCGTGACCGTGCTGCCGGTGCTGGCGCGGCCGGCCGCCGCGAGCGGGCTGGCCTTCGTGCCGCTGGCCGAGCCCACGGTGGAACGCATCGTGGGCGTGCTGACCCGCAAGGAAGAGACGCTGCTGCCGTCGGTGGCGGCCATGCACGCGCTGGCCTTGCGTTCATTGGCCCAGTTCACGCGCCGCAAGGGCGCGATCCTGGTGTAGCGGGCGCCTCAGACGCCGCAGGCGTAGATCATGAACTGGCGGAAAGCCTCGGCGGGCTTGGCCAGCCGCGCTTGCGGATCCCAGAGCAAGCCGGCCTCCATGGGCGGGACGGCATCGGTGATGGGCACCGCCTCGATCTTGCGGCCTTCCAGCGACCAGGGACGGTAGACCATGTCCGACAGCATGGTGACGCCGAAGCCGTGCGCAACCAGCCCGCGCAGCGCCTCCATCGAGCGCGTGCGGAACGCGATGTCCGGTTGCAGGCCGTGGGCGCGCCAATAAGCGAGGGCAGAGCGTTCGCCTTCATCCATTTCCAGCAGGATGTAGGGATGGCCGGCAATGTCGGCCAGCGACGGCGCCGAGGCCTGCGCCAGCGGATGGCCGGACGCGGTCCATAGCTGCCGCCGCGAGCGCACCAGCACCTGATGTCCGAAGCGCTCGCGCCGCTCCACATTGGATAGCAGCGCCACGCCCAGCTCGACCTCGCCGCTGGCCACGGCGGCTTCGATCTCGGGGCGGTCCAGGTCGACCAGATCCAGCTCTACGTCGGGATAGCGCCGCCGGAAGCGCGCCAGCAGGTCGGGCAGGAAGTAGCCCAGCACCGTGTAGGACGCCGCGATCCGCACCGCGCCGCGCAATGCGTAGCGCTGGAAGCCGGGTTCACGCAAGGCGTCGTCCAGGGAGTCGAGCACTTCGCGCGCGCGCTGATGGAAGTTATGCCCTTCGGGCGTCAGCGTGACGCCGTGGGGATGGCGGTCGAACAGCCGCACGCCCAGCTGCGCCTCCAGCGCCAGGACGGCGTTGGTGACGGCGGACTGCGAGACATGCTCGTCGGCGGCGGCCATGGAAAACCGGCCGGTCCGCGCGGCCGCGGCAAAGTACCGCAGCTGGCGCAGGGTGACGTCATTAGCCATGTGTTTATCGAATACCTGATACCTGAATATATGAATATACGATAACCAGCCTGCTTCCTACACTGCGGCAAAACACCAAAAACCGCAACGCAGGAGACAAGCGTGAACGCCCCACAACCCGCAGGCGCGGCCGATACCCATGGCCTGACGCTGGACGACAAGTACACCCGCACCCAAGGGCGCATCTACCTGAGCGGCACCCAGGCCCTGGTGCGGCTGCCGTTGTTGCAGAAGCAGCGCGACCAGCAGGCCGGCCTGAACACGGGCGGCTATATCTCGGGCTATCGCGGCTCGCCGCTGGGCGGCCTGGACCAGGCGTTGTGGAAGGCCAAGCGCCACCTGCAGGCCAACGACGTGGTGTTCCAGCCCGGCGTGAACGAGGACCTGGCCGCCACGGCAGTGTGGGGCTCGCAGCAGCTGAACCTGTTCCCGGGCGCGGCGCGCGATGGCGTGTTCGGCATGTGGTACGGCAAGGGACCAGGCGTGGACCGGTCGGTGGACGTGCTCAAGCACGCCAACTCCGCCGGCAGCTCGAAGCATGGTGGCGTGTTGATGCTGGCGGGCGACGACCATGCCGCCAAGTCCTCGTCGGTGGCACACCAGTCCGAGCACGTGCTGATCGCCAGCGGCATACCGGTGCTGTATCCGTCCAATGTGCAGGAATACCTGGATTACGGCCTGCACGGCTGGGCGATGAGTCGCTACACCGGGCTGTGGGTGGCCATGAAATGCGTGACCGACGTGGTGGAGTCCAGCGCCTCGGTGGAAGTGGATCCCGACCGCGTGCAGATCGTGCTGCCAGACAACGCCCTGCCCGAAGGCGGCCTGAACATCCGCTGGCCCGACACGCCGCTGGCGCAGGAGGCGCGGCTGCTGGACCACAAGTGGTATGCGGCGCTGGCCTATGTGCGTGCCAACAAGCTGAACCGCGTGGTGCTGGATTCGCCGCAGGCGCACTTCGGCATCATGACCGCCGGCAAGGCTTATCTGGACGTGCGCCAGGCGCTCAACGACCTGGGCCTGGACGAGGCCGCCTGTCGCGAAGCCGGCATCCGCGTGCTGAAGGTGGGCTGCATCTGGCCGCTGGACGCGCAGGACGCGCGCGAGTTCGCCACCGGCTTGAAAGAGATCCTGGTGGTGGAGGAAAAGCGCCAGATCCTGGAATACGCGCTGAAGGAAGAGCTTTACAACTGGCGCGACGACGTGCGGCCCCGCGTCTACGGCAAGTTCGACGAGCGCGACAACGGCGGCGGCGAGTGGTCCACGCCGCGCGGCGGCTGGCTGCTGCCGGCGCGCCACGAACTGTCGCCGGCACTGATCGCCCGCGCCATCGCCGCGCGCCTGGAAAAGGCCGACCTGTCGGACGCGCTGCGGGCGCGCATTGCGGCGCGGCTGGCAGTCATCGATGCCAAGGAGCGCGAAGCCGCCCGGCCCACCCTGGTAGAAGAGCGCAAGCCCTGGTTCTGTTCGGGCTGTCCGCACAATACCTCTACTCGGGTGCCCGAAGGCTCGCGCGCCGTGGCCGGCATCGGCTGCCACTACATGGCGATGTGGATGGACCGCAATACCGACACCTTCAGCCAGATGGGCGGCGAGGGCGTTGCCTGGCTGGGCCAGAAGGATTTCACGTCCGAGCGCCACATTTTCGCCAACCTGGGCGACGGCACCTATTTTCATTCGGGGCTGCTGGCGATACGCGCCGCGGTGGCCGCGCGCGCCAGCATCACCTACAAGATCCTCTACAACGACGCGGTCGCCATGACAGGCGGCCAGCCGGTGGACGGCGTTCTGACCGTGCCGCAGATCGCCGCACAGATGCAGGCCGAAGGCGTGGTCAAGACCGTGGTGGTGACTGACGAACCGGAGAAGTACGTGGGCGCCGCCGCGTTGCCGCAGGCGGTGGCGGTGTATCACCGCAAGGCGCTCGACGAGGTGCAGCGCGCGCTGCGCGACATCGAAGGCACGACGGTGCTGATCTACGACCAGACCTGCGCCACCGAGAAGCGCCGCCGCCGCAAGCGAGGCGACTATCCCGATCCACCGCGCCGCGCCTTCATCAACGAGGCGGTCTGCGAAGGCTGCGGCGACTGTTCGGTGCAATCCAACTGCCTGTCCGTGGAGCCTCTGGACACGCCGCTGGGTACCAAGCGCCGCATCAACCAATCGTCCTGCAACAAGGATTTCTCCTGCGTGGAGGGTTTCTGCCCCAGCTTCGTCACGGCGGAAGGCGCGATCCTGCGCAAGCCGGGCGCGGGGAAAACATCCCCGACACTGCCCGAACCACCGCAGCCCGCCCTGGCGGAAATCCCCCCGCTAGGGGCCTATCGCGTGGTGATCGCGGGCGTGGGCGGCACCGGCGTCGTGACCATAGGCGCGCTGCTGGGCGCGGCCGCGCATCTCGAAGGCAAGGGCGTGACGGTGCTGGACATGGCCGGGCTGGCGCAGAAGGGCGGCGCCGTGCTCAGCCACGTGCAGCTGGCCCATCGGCCCGCGGACTTGCACGCCACGCGCGTGGCGCTGGGCGAGGCCGATCTGGTCATCGGCTGCGACGCGCTGGTGTCGGCGTCGCCGGAAGTACTGTCGCGCTTGCGGCCGGACCATGGCCGCGCCGTGGTGAACAGCAGCGCCGCGCCTACCGCCGCCTTCCTGTCGCAGCCCAGCTGGCGCTTTCCCGGCGCGCAGGCCGAGGCCGCGCTGGCGCGCAGCACGGGCGGCAATTGCGATTTCATCGAGGCCGGTCCGCTGGCCGAGGCCCTGCTCGGCGACACCATCTACGCCAATCCTCTGCTACTGGGCTATGCCTGGCAGCAGGGCGGGCTGCCGCTGTCACTGGACAGCCTGCGGCGCGCGATCGAACTGAACGGCGTCTCGGTCGAGAAAAACCTGGCGGCCTTCGAACTCGGCCGGCAGGCCGCGCACCGCGGCGCCGATGTGCTCAAGCCGGCGCCGCGGGCGCAGGTGGTCGCGCTGCCGGAGTCCCTGGACGGCCAGATCCAGCGGCTGGCGCAACACGTGCGCGCCTACCAGGACGAGGCCTACGCCGCGCGCTTCCTGGCAGCGGTGGCGGCGGTGCGCGCGCGCGAGGCCTTGCTGGCGGACCCGCAACGCTTCGAGGTGACACAGACTGTCGCGCGCCATCTCGCCAAGCTCATGACCTACAAGGACGAATACGAGGTCGCGCGCCTATACGTGGACCCGGCCTTCAAGGCGCGGCTGCGCGAGCAATTCGAAGGCGAACCTGGCCGCGACTATCGCCTGCGTTATCACCTGGCGCCGCCAGCGCTCGCGCGACGCGACGCGCGCGGGCGGCTGCAGAAGCGCATATATGGTCCATGGATGGCGCTGGCGTTCCGCGCGCTTGCGCCGATGAAGCGGCTGCGCGGCACCTGGCTGGACATATTCGGCCAGACCGCCGAACGCCGCATGGAACGCCAACTGGCCGCCGACTACCTGGCGCTGGCCGAGGAGTTCTCACGCACGCTCGACGCGACCAATCGCGCCACGGCGCTGGAACTGGCCGCGCTGCCGGACACGATCCGCGGCTATGGCCACGTCAAGGAGCAGAACGTCGAACGGGTGCGCGCGCAGCAAGCCGGGCTGTGGAAACGCTACCGGGGGCGGGCGCGGGAAACGCTGGCGGCCTGAGGCGCGCGCTGCGTCAAGCCGCGTTCTCCAGCAGTACGCAATTACGCCCGTTCAGCTTCGCCTTGTACAGCAGTTCGTCGGCGCGGCGGGACAGGTTCTCCAGCGCCGCCGTGTCGCCGCTGCGGGCGTGGGCGACGCCGAAGCTGGCGGTCATGCTGAAGCGGGCCGCGCCGCCGGCGCTGATCTGCGTGCGCGCAATGTTCAGGCGCATGCGTTCGGCCACGTCCCGGACGGGTTCGGGACGGCGGCTGCGGCACAGCGCCGCGAACTCTTCGCCGCCCACGCGCGCAACCACGTCGGATTGCCGGAAGGTGCTGCGGCATAGGTCCGCCACGGTCTTGAGCGCTTCGTCGCCCGTGGCGTGGCCGTGCGTGTCGTTGATGGATTTGAAGTGGTCGAGGTCGAACAGGATGAAGGTCAGGCCGTCGCCATCGTCGTGGCGCATGTCGTCCAGCGCGGCTTCCAGGCGCTTTTCGAAAGCGCGGCGGTTCAGCAGGCCGGTGAGGAAATCCGTTTCGGCCATGATGGCGAGGTCTTGGATCAGGCGGTCGCGTTCCAGCTCCAGCTTGCGCACGGCGGCAGCATTGTCGTTGAGCACATCCAGGGCCTTGAACATGCTGTTCACTTCGCCTCGGTACTGACCCGCGGGGATGGCCGGCACTTCGCCGCCTTTGGCGATGGCGCCGATGATGTTGGTGGCGCGGACGAAGGGCCGGATGACGCGTTTGCGGAACATGGCCAGCCCGAGTATCAGGGCGGCGGTGAGCATCGCCGCGGCCGCCAGGGTGGTCAGCAGGACGCGGATCGCGGCCTGGCGGTTTTCGCCGATGCGTCGTTCAACGTCGTTGAGCATGAGATCGCGGAACCGGACGATGGACTTCATCTGCGGCACGTAGTTCGCGCCCAGTTCGTACATCGAAACGAGCGAATCTTCCGGGGCCCGCTCGGCAATGGCGCGCACGCTGTCGAGGTAGTTCATGCCCTCGCCGAAGTACTGCTGCTGCAGTTCGCGGTAGGCGAGCGATGAGGCATGGCGCGGCATGCTGGCGATGTTGGCCTCGATCAGCGCGCGCAGTTCGTCGATGCGGCCGATCACGCGCTCGATCCTCAACTGGTCGCTGGCGGTGAGCGTGCGGCGTTTGCTCAGGGCCGGCGCAAAGGTGGATCCCACCAGCCCTGCCTGCTCGCGCAGTTCGCCCGCCAGCAGCGCCAAGGACAGCAGGTCGAAGTCCTCGCCCTGGTTTCTGGCAACCAGGCCGATGCCGTCGGACATGGCGGCACGCAGTTCGGGCACCAGCGCGACCATGTCTCCGACCACCGTCCACAGGTTGTAGCCGGAGACGTTGGCGCGGGGCGCGGCAATCGCCGCGTCGGCGCTGGCGCGGGCGTTCAGCAGGGATTCGCGGATGCGCTGGATGTTGGTGAATTCGCGGGCGCCGTTGGGATTGAGCGGCGCGCGGTAGAGGGCAAGCAGGTCGGCGATCTGTGCGTTGGTGCGCTGGCGCGCCTGGTCCAGCGCCTGCAGGATGTGTTCGGGGACCGGCAGATCGGAACCCAGCGCCGAGTTCATGGGGCCGCGTTCGGCGGAGACCGCCTCCATCGTCATGAGGGTCGTGCGGACCACGATGAAGCCTCGCATGGCATCGTCAGTGGCGGCCAGCGACCGCCAGTTCTGCTGCACCACGATCACGGTCAGCATGGAGACCGGCAGCGCTACGCCTGCAGCCAGTGTCAGGAAATACCTTTCAAGGGATTTGAGAGCAAAGACATTGCGGAACATGCGTAAACATCGGCTCGGAACAATGACTGGTGGCCGGAGGTTACTTGAAATGGGCCATGGGCAGCATGGTTTTCCCGCCACAGTCCGACGGGCCGAAGTTTGTATCGTATTAAGTCGCAAAGTCTCATTTTTGAGCGCATTACATCACTCTGTTGCGAGTGCTTTCATCGTCTGCGCCGCCTTGGGCGGCGGGCGGGTCACGGTGGCGCGACCGGCAGTTTTTCGAGTGCGTCCTTGAAGTCCGGATACTCCTTCAGGAAGTCCAGGCTGAGCCCGAACCGCTTCAGCAGCCGTTCGTCCACGGTCAGGTTGAGCACGGTCGCGCCATCCCACAACCTGGGGCGCTTTTTCACATGGATCAGCACTTTGTCGGTGAACTCGCGATAGGAGTCGTGCGGCTGGCATTGTTCATAGTCGGTGGCGATGCGTTGCGCCAGCCCGGCTTCCAGGCCGGCCTGGCGGGCCTTCTCTTGCAGCCATGAGGCTGGCAGCGTTTGCAGGCTGCCGTCCCGGTAGCCGCCGCCGACGTCGGAATGGGCGCCGATGAACCAGCGTTGTTCGACCGGCCTCTCGGGCGGCCGGGGCTCGGAATTGGCCAGGCGCGTCCACAGGGTTGGCGAGTACGGTTCGCGGAACTCGTTGGTGGCGATGGCGTGATAGGCGTGATGGACGTGGTTGCTCAGTTCGGTGTCATGGAAGTTGTAGAACTTCGAAAAACCGGGGAAGGGGATGCCGCCCACCGGTATGCCCAGGCTGCCGACCGTGTCCCAGACGCCGACGAAATGCACGTCCGTCTCGCGCGAGAAGTTCACGCGGAACGACGAGGCCTCCAGCGACGTGGGGATGCAGTCGTCGCGATAAAGCGCATAGGCTTCGGCCACGTTGTTGTCGGAAGGATCGTTCAGCAGGCCGCATTTGCGCACCATGCCGGCCAGGCTGCGGGCGGAATAGGCGCCGCGGCTGAATCCGAAGAGGAAGATGCGGTCGCGCGCTTCATGGCGCTGGCAAAGCCAGCGGTAGCCCGCGCGGATGTTGGCCGACAGCCCCGCGCCAAAGGCGCCGCCGGCGAACTTGTCGATGGCGGCCCACAGGCCTTGGCCTTGCGTGCCCACGCCTTCGATATAGAACGTTTCCTGCGTGGAGGTCTCGGGCGCCGCTTTGTAGAGTTCGTAGACGTTGGTGCGGTCGTTGGGTTCGTTCCAGGTCCCATCGAAGAATACGGCTAGATTCTTCACCATGATCGTTCTCCACAGATTGAGTCCTGCGATGAATCTGCTTGCTGCATGGCCCGCGTCCTGCGCGACGTAAGCTAGCACGCGGCGCGGAGCGATCCAGGCGGGTGGTTTCCCTGCTGATCGGATGTACACCGTACTTTTGACTAGCTAATCGGTAGCCATCCAAGACGGCTGCTGGCGTTGCCGGCTGGCGCACGCACAGCAGGACGTCCGCACTACATCAAAAGTCGCCATCCGTGCCTTGCACGCCCGCGCCGGGGCGTCCGTTGGCGGTGGCTTCATGCTTGGGGTATGTTGCGCACTGGGCGGCCGCGGGCCGCGCATGATCAGAGAAAAGGTACATGGGACGTTTAGCCATACTTGGCGCCCTGCACGAAGAAATCGCCGATCTGCTCGCGGCGATGGATCCGGGCGCCACGATCCACCATGTCGCCATGCGCGACTTCCACGTCGGCACCTTGTGGGGCACGCCTTGCGTGATTGCGTTGAGCCGGATCGGCAAGGTGGCTGCGGCCGCGACCGCGTCCATCGTGATTCAGGAGTTCCATGCCACGCGGGTGATCTTCACGGGACTGGCGGGTGGCCTGCACCAGGACGTGGCGGTGGGCGATGTGGTCGTGGCCAGCGCGCTGATGCAGCACGACATGGATGCGCGTCCTCTGTTCGGTCAGCACGAGATTCCCTTGCTGGGCCGCGTACGCTTCGACGCGGACGCGGTCCTGAGCGCGCGGCTGCTGGAAAGCGCAGGACAATTCGCGCGCGGCCAAGCGGATTTGCCTGCGGGACAGGCCGCGCAGCCGCCGCGGGTGCACCATGGACTCATCGCCACCGGCGACGTTTTCGTCAACAGCAATGACTATGCGCACCAGCTGCGCCAGCGCCTGCCCGATGCGCTCTGCCTGGAAATGGAGGGCGGGGCGATGGCGCAGGTCTGCTACGAATTCGGCGTGCCCTTCGCGGTGTTGCGCGTGATCTCGGATCAGGCCGACCACGCCGCGAAGGCGGACTTCACCGATTTCCTGGTGAATCTGGCGCGGGTCTATACCGCTGGCATCCTGGCGCCCCTGCTGAAGTCGGGGGCGTTGCGCGAAGCCTGAAGCGGGCGGTTTTCAGCGGCCGGTGTCGGGATAGTTGGGGCCGGCGTCGTGGAATCCGCCTTCGCTGTAGGGATTGACGGCGCCCGGATAGGGCGGGCCGCCATTGCCCGGCGCGCAGCCGGCCAGGACCAGGGCCGTAGCCATGAGGGTAAGCAGGCGGATCAGGGCGGATTTCATGATGGTCTCCTGCGCGAGCCCGCTATTGCGAGCGTGCGGTGCGCGGCTTGTCTACCGGGCCTATTTTACGCTTCGGCGGCAGCGCTGCGCTGCTCGCCGTGCCGGGTCTTGCGCTTGGTCTGCGGCGCGGAGCAACGCTGCTGGTAGACCGCTACCGCGCTGGAATTCGCCGCCTGGAAGTAGGGGTGCGGCTGGCCGGCCTCGCGCAGCGCGTCGTGCATGCGCTGGCCCCAGACGCATTGTGTCTGGGCCTGGTCCCAGAGCCGCGCGGCCAGTTCGGGCTGGCCGTGGCGCCACAGCGCCAGGCCGTAGTCGGCCACGATTTCCTCATTGCGCGGAATCTCGCGGTAGGACCGCTTCATGAGCGCCAGCCCGCCATCGACGTCGCCCCGCAGGGTCAGGATCCAGCCCAGGGTTCCCTGGTTGTACGGCCCGGGTCCGAGGGTCTCGATCGATTTGCGCGCCTGGGTTTCGGCTTCGGCCAGATGCTCGGGAAAATCCGCCAGGTAGTAGGCGATGCTGTTGGCCCAGTCGGGCTCATCCGCCTGGGGCTTCTGCGCTTGCCGGCGCTGCAGTTCCAGGGCGTCCTCCAATGCCAACTGGGGCAGGCCCAGCAAACGCTCAAGTTTATAGCGTTCGTGAAGCTCATCGTGATCCACAGGCGTGGACGAGACAGACAAGGACTCGGCGCGGGCGCGGTCCAGCCACTGCCGCGCCAGATCGGCCCGGCCGGCCATCAGCAGCAGATTGGCCATGTCCAGCTGTTGCCGCGGCTGCGCGCCGCATTCCGTGGCGTCCACCAATTGCAGCGCGCCCGTGGCATCGTTCTGGCTGAACCTGCGGTTGATGGCGTCCAATGCGTCAAAGCACTGCCGGTTCTCAGCCACGCTGGCGTCGACCGATATCGACAAGCTGGCGGCTGGACGGTCGTGGCTGAAGTACGCCGTATTGCCCTGGGTAGTGCTGTAGCCCAGGTCCGCCCACTGTTCACCCCAGCGCACTTGCATGGTGGTGAGGTAGGGCCAGCCTCCAAGCGGGTCTTTTTCCCCGCTGGTTTGCAGCTGGAAGACGGTGCCCCAGGCGCCGTCGCCGATGCGCCGGATCAGCGTGTAGTCCTTCACAGGATGCGCATCGCGGGTCCAGATCCAGGCGCTGCGGCCCAGCGCGTCGGTGACGCCATGCACGATGCCGTCCTGGCTGGGTGTGCCCTCGATGGACTGGCCTTTTTCGGTCAGGAACAGACGGTAGGGCGTATTGGGGGCGATCGCGTTGCCGCGGCTGTTGTCCAGCCTCAGGATCAGATAGCGCCCATGGCCGCCCTTGCCGTACTGGGGCATGCCCTCGGGCGGTGCAGAGGGCGTGCTGTGGGTCGCGGATTTCCTGGGGGACGCGCTGCCAGCGGCTTGTGCGGGAAAGACGGTCTGCGCCAACGCGAGCGCGCCTGACAACAGCAAGGGGTACAGCCTGGAGGGCGGAAGCGTCATGGGTGCTGCTGGTGGTCTGATCGATGGGGTCTGTGAGACAGGCGGCCATTCTCTCAGAGAACGGCGGATGCCGCGCAAGCGAGTTGGTTGGCCGGATGTGGCGGGCGCACTCCTGTGGCATGCTTGCGTCCGCGCCCGCCGCTACACGCGGCGCATTCCTGCCCCATCATGCCGAAACTGCTACTGCGTGTCTGTGACTTCCTGCTGCTGTCCGCCGCCGCGGCGCTCTTTGGCGCTTGCCTGACGTCGGTGCTGAAGACCGACGCCTACGGTTGGATGATTCCGGAAGCGCCCTTTCTGTACGGGCCGTTCGAGTTCTACGTCGATTCCGCCTTGGCGGGCTTGGCCGGCGTGCTGGCGCTGGTGCTGGCCGAGCGCATGGCGCGGGTGCGCGCCTCGGCCGCATGGCGGGGCGCGGCGACGCTGGCCGCCGCGCTGGTCGCGCTATATCTGGCGCCGCCGGCGCCGCAGGTGTTCGGCAATACCTGGGCGCCGGGCGAGGCCACCATGGAATTGTTCGTGGCGCAGCTGCACATGGTGCTGCCCATCGCGTTCACGGTGCTGGCGCTGCGTCTGGGACTGCGGCGCGCGTTCGTGCGGCCTGCGGTCTAGCCCTGCTCCAGCCGATAGAACTGCTGGCTGGCGATCAGCGTCGCGCCGCAGGAGGTCTTCATGCCTTCCAGTGCGGTGCGCCGGTCGGAACTGACGGCGGCCGCGCCCTCGACGATGGTGTGGCTGCCGCCGCACTTGGGGCAGGTGACGCGGTCGCCCAGCCGGGCCATGGGCTGGCCGAAGATCATGACTGTTTCGTCGCCCGTGACGACCACGCCGCCATGCGAGGTGCGATCGCCCTTGCGTATTACCGATAGCTGCGCCATGGCTGCCTGTTGCCCTGTCAGTTTGGTTATGTGTGCTTACAGATAGGTGCCGTCCGGAGCCTGCCGCGGCGTGCCGATGACGAACGTGCCGTCGGGCGCCATGCGGACCGGACCGTCGCCGCCCAGGTAGCGGCCGTCGGGCGCGCGCTGCGGTTTGCCGGCGACGTAAGTGCCGTCCGGCGCGCGGGTGATGGGGCCGCCGTCGCCGACGTAGCTGCCGTCCGGGCAGCGGCGCGGCTTGCCGTTGATGAAGCGGCCGTCGGGCATCATGTGGAATGACTTGTTCATCGCGGTTCCTTGTCCTGGGGAACCCGCATGATATCCACGGTCCGTGATGCGTTTTGTAATAGGACGTGTCATCTTCAAACGCAACGCCGTTACAGATATGGGAGGATCGGTCCTCTTCGCGTAGCCCGCCTCAGGGGCCGGCGGCCGCGATCCTGCCATCCGACAAGACCAACATGAGCGATATCGACACACTGCTGCAGCCCATTGCGGGCGATGCGCCTTGCGGCGCCGACCTGGTGTTTTCCGCCGAGTTCGACGCCATACGCGAAGCCCGCCGCCACGATGATCCGAACCTGGACCAGGGCGATTGGGTCATAGCCATCAAAGAGGCCGATTGGCCGGAAGTCATCCGCATCTGCACCACGGTGCTGCGCGAACAGAGCAAGGACGTGCGCGTGGCCGCCTGGCTGGCCGAAGCCTGGGCCAAGACGCGCGGCTTTGCCGGCCTGCGCGATGGCTATCTGCTGGTGGACGGCCTGTGCCGCCACTACTGGGACGGCCTGCATCCCGTGCCGGACGAGGGCGACGTGCAGCAGCGCGTGGGCAATCTGGCCTGGCTGCTGGCGCGCTCGCAACAGCTGATCCGCGAACTGCCGCTGACGCAGTCCGAAGGCGGACGCTATGGCGCGGCCTTGTGGGACAGCGCCTCGCAACTGGCCAATGCGGTCAAGCGCGCGCCGCAGAATGCCGCCGAGATCACCCGGGGCAAGCTCACTCTGGATCAGTTCGATGCCGCGCGCCGCGACACGCCGCCGGCCTTTTACTCCGAACTGGAAGGCAATCTGCAAAGCTGCTTCGCGGCGGTGGACACGTTGGAGCAGACCCTGGCGGAGCGCCTGGGCGACGAAGGCCCGGCTTTTTCGCCGGTGCGCGACGCGCTGCGCGACGTGACCGAACTGACCCGCCGCTTCGCCCGCGACGCCGGGCTGCTGGTGCGCGCGGATACCGCGGCGCCGGCCGCTGCCCCCGCCGCGCCCGCAACCGCCCGGATGGAGCCGACCTTGTCCACAGCCGATCCCGTACCCGCCGCGCCCGCGTCCGCGCCTGCGCGCGGCCCGCTGCAAACGCGCGACCAGGCGCTGGCGCAGCTGCGCGAAGTGGCGGAGTTCTTCCGCCGCACCGAGCCTCACAGCCCCGTGGCCTATCTGGCCGACAAGGCCGCCAGCTGGGGCGAGATGTCACTGCACCTGTGGCTGCGCACGGTCCTCAAGAACGGCGACGCGCTGTCCGGACTGGAAGAGCTGCTGGGCGTGCCCAAGCCGCCGGACCACAACGGCTGAGCGTAGTCATTGCTTGCATGAGCCGGCCCCTGCGGGCCGGCCTGGCGCCAGACTGCTAGCGGCTGGCGCGGAACTCGATGCGGCGGTTCTTGGCGCGGCCTTCCGCGGTGGCGTTGGTGGCGAGCGGCTGGTCAGGTCCGGCTCCCAGCGTCTCGAAGCGCGCGGGCGGCAGCCCCTTGTCCACCAGATAGGTCTTGACCGCATCGGCGCGTGCCTGGCTCAACGCCAGGTTGGTGCTGCGGCTGCCGGAGCTGTCGGTATGGCCGATGATCTGCACCTTGTCGCTGTGCAGCTTGGGCACCACGTCCGCCACCTTGTCCAGCAGTTCGCGGCCGCGCGTGGTGAGCGTGGCGCTGCCGGTCTCGAATTCCACCACGCGATTGGTCAGGACCTGGTCCAGCAGCCCCTGTTCGTCCTTGCTGGCCGACACGCGCAAGCCGTTGACGATCTTGTAGGTGGGGTTGAGCGAGGTCGCGAAGGCGCTGGCGATCTGCTGGCGCGAGGCTTCATTCTGCACTTCGCCGCGCAGGCGGATCTGGGTGCCGTCGATTTCCAGCTGGCCGCGGTTGATCTGCTTGAGCGGCTGGCCGATGAGCTTGCCGATATGCTCGGACCAGTTGGGCGGCGCGACCACGCCGCCCACGTCGATCTGGTCGATGACGTTGCCCACGCCGTACACCTGCTGCAGCCGCGCCAGCACGTCGGCCTTGGTGGCTTCGTCCGGTACGGCGCCGCTGGCCACGACCTGGCCGGGCTGGGGAATGACGTTGGCGGGCACCACCGTGGCCGCATCCTGGGCCGCGGCCGTGCAGGCATACAGCGCCGCCATGAGCAAAAATGAGAGGCGCATGGTCAGGCTCCGGTAAAGACTTCAAGAAAGGTGTCCAGCGCCAGGCGCAAGGACAGGCGCGGCTGGTCCAGGTAGCTGGACAGCTTGGCCAGGCCGTGGCTGGCCGAGATGTGGTTGCGGACCCAGGGCGCGTCCTCCAGCACGATGTGCTGTTCGGCATAGGCCTGCGGCGTGGACAGCAGGCTGGCCAGCGTCTGCGGCGAGGCGCCGCGGAAATCCACGGCCAGCCGGTGCTTGCCGGCGATGCGGCCGATGAAGATCGTGATCTCGAAGTCGGCGCGCGACAGGAAGGGCGAGATCAGCGTCATCCAGTAGGCGGCCACCAGATTGATGTAGAGCGGATCGTCCGGCAGCGGCAGCGACAGGCCCTTGTCCAGCTGCGAGGAGCCGCTGGACATCACCGGCCCCAGCAGGATGCCCAGCGCCAGGATGATGTCATGCACGCGCGCGGCGTGGCCGTTGCCGCGCAGCATCGCTTCCAGCCGTTCCACGGTCTGCAGGTCGACGAAGGCGTCGAAGCCGTCGTCGGCCGCGGTGCGGATCTCGCCTTCCAATTCGTTGAGAGTCTGTAGCGCGGAGGCGGGATCGCCGTCCTGCATCAGCAGTGCGGCGGTGCCGCTCATACGGTTCCACATGCGGCTGAAGGCGATGGGGCTGCGGGCGATAAAGGCCAGCGGCTTCTGCACTTCCACCGAGGTGGCGGACAGGAAGGGATAGCGGCGGCCCGACAGGTCCTGGCTGGGTTGCAGGTGGCCCGCGATGGCCAGCTTGCCGCGCGATCCCAGAATGGCGAACGGCATGGGCTCGGCCTCGTCGTACAGCGCCTTCCAGTGCGGTTCCTGCGCCAGCATCTCCATGGTGCTGGCGACCCAGGCGTCCAGCGTGGCCATCAGCTGCGGATGCGAGGTGTTCTTCACGAAATCGCCGCGGCTGGGAATCTTGCCGAAGTAGGCCGTGCGGAACAAGGGGGACTGCGGGTTGCTCATTGCGGCGCTCCGGGTTGCGTCTGGGCGGAGGATTCGGGAGAGGCGCCGACCACGGACGAGGGCAGGCGCAGGTTGCGCAGGCCCTGGCTGCCGCCGGGCTCGCTGCCGCCGGCGCCGGGCGCCTGGGCGTTGCTGATGATGCGCAGCTTCACCGGCACCGTCACGTTGGATTTACCCCAGCTCATGTTGAAGCTGCCGTCGGCGTTGGCGGTGCGCTGGGCGGTGGCGATCAGGCGCTCCAGGCCGAAGCGGCCGGGCTCGTTGACGATCTCGACCACGCTGCCATCGAAGGTGGTGGCGGTGATGCGCGCGCCGGGGGCGCCCTGGGCGTTGGGCCACACGAAATTGACCCATTGCGGCGGGGTGTTGCGGTAGCGCAGCTGCTGTCCGTCGATCTCGATGGTGTATTCGGTCACGCCGGCGGCGGGCTTGGGCTGGATCTGGAACAGCGTCTGCGGCTGGCTGGCTGCGCCGCTGCCGGCCGCGCCGCCGGAGAGCGGAGCCACCCACTGTGCGAAGTTGGCGGTGAAGGTGGGCTGCAGGCTCACGCCCATGTCGCCCCAGGTGCGCGCCGTCAGGATGTCGCCGCGGCGCACGGTCAGCGGGCCCAGCGTGTCGTTGACGTACTTGGCGATGCTGCCCTGTGGACCGAACACCTGGCCGATTTCATCGCTGCTGGCCTCGACGCTGGCGCGGCTGGCGAAGGGATATTTCTCCGCCAGCGTCTGGTTGAACGGGCGATAGATCTGTGCGTTCCAGACCTTGTTCAGCTCGGATTCCGCCGGCTGCATGGTCACGGCATAGGCCTGGATCAGCGGACGCACCAGCAGCGGACGCAGCGTCTCGCGCTGCGTCGCCGACATGCCGGCCAGCATCTGTTCGTCCACCAGCTTCAGCGCGTCGGCCAGCTCCGAGTCCTTGCCTTCCAGCGTCTGGCGCATCAGCGTCAGCGCGCCGGGGCCGGGATCGCCCTGGTTGTTCAGCAGGTTGAAGCGGGTGCGGATCTTCGATAGCGCGCCCATGTAGTTGCCCAGCAGCGACTGGTTGTCGCGCGTGACCACCAGGCGCGCCACGTCGGAGAACTCGCGTCCCACGGGGCCCATCGGAATCGCTTCGCCGTTGGCGGCGGTGGCGGGCGCGGCGGACGGCGGCGTCTGGCGCAGGATGACGCGCTTGAACCAGCCCACGACGCCGCTCTGCGCCTGCTGCAGCCCGGCGTTGATCAGCGAGGGGTTGTCCCAGGAGGTCTGTTCATAGGTGGTGTTGATGAGTTTGGCGATGGGCGAGGTCTGAGGATCGCCCAGGCGGTTCATCGCGCCCACTGATTGCTCGAAGCTGGTGAAGGGCTTGATCGTCACGCCGCGCAGGAATTTCTGCCACTCCTCGGCGTACTCGGTCTTGTACATCGTCGCCAGGCTTTTCTGGATCTGCTCGGGGCTGCCTTCCAGCGTCAGGTCGTCGCGGGCGTTCACGCCCAGCACCCAGTCGCTGGTCTGCACTTCCTTCTTGGCGGCCTCGCCGATGGCGGGCTGGATGTACTGCTCCCAGGCTTCGCGGGTGAACGTGCCGGGGATGGCATAGCTGCCGGCGACCACGCCCGCGTCGTTCTCGCCGACGATGCGCGCCACCGTCATGGCCTGGAAGCGGGTGGCGGCGCGCGCCTTAAGGGTGGCATAGGCGCGTTCGCGCGCCGGCATGCCCTGCATCACGGCGCGCAGGCTGCCGCGGGTCTTCTCGACCAATGCCAGATTGGTGTCGATCTGCGGCCAGCCTTCGTCCTGCGCCCGGCCGACATAGAACGAGATCAGGCGCTCGGCGCTGCGGATCAACTGGTCGCGCGGCATGGCGCCGCGGTTGGTCTCCAGCCAGCCGCGCCAGAAGCGGGTTATCTGGTCGGACAGGTGGGTGGGGTCCACATGCTGATGATTCGCCATCATCAGGTAGGTCTTGAGCGCGTTGTAGGCGTCGTCGGCGTTGGTGGGCGAGGCGTCCTGGAACAGGGTGTCACCGCCCGCCGCGTGGGCGGCGCGGGCCTGCTGCGGCGCAGGCTGGGGCGCGCCGCCACTGGCTGCGGTAGCGGACGTGTCGACCTTGGCCAGGAAGTCCTCCAGGCTGGTCTTCACCGGCGCCAGCATGAACTGGCGCGCGCCGTTGTAGTACTCGGCCAGCAGGCGCTCCTTCAGCACGTCGCCCTGATACAGGCCCAGCCCCAGCGACCAAGGCCGGCTGGAGGAATAGCGGTCCAGCTGCTCGATGCGATCCTGCAGGATCTCCATCGCTTCCAGCCGGCTTTGCAGGTCGGTGCGCTCGCTTTGCAGGCGCACCACCTTGTCGAGATCGGCCTGCACGTTCTGCGCCAGTTGCCGGTTGCCCAGGTAGGACCAGCTCCAACCGCCCAGCACCAGCCCCAGCGCCAGCACCAGGCCGAAGAAGGCCAGGTAGCGCATGCGCGTCTTGGCGGGACTGGCGTGCTGGCGCACCAGCTTCTTGTCGGCGAAGATCACGCTGGAGAACAGGTCGCGCAGGAAGAAGCCGTTGTTGGAGGTCACGCTGCGCGTCTGTGCGCGCTGCGCGGGACGCAGCTCGAAGCGTTCGGCCAGCCGCTCGGTGGAAGTGCTTTGCGTGACACCTTCCTGCAGCGCGCTGGTGAAGTAGAAGCCGCGGAACACCGGCTTGTATTGGAATGGATTGGTCTCGAACAGCGTCGACAGGAAGGTCCGCAGCGCCGGCTTGATGCCGGCGAATTCCAGCGGAAACGTCAGCAGGCCCGGCGGCAGGTCGCGGCTGTTGCGCAGCGAGATCTGCGCCGTGCCCATTTCCTTCAGGCCCTCGTACAGCTCGTCGAAACGGCTGTCGAACAGCGCCAGCACGTCGCGGTTTTCCTCGGCGCCATAGGGCAGGGTCGCGCCCCACACGCGGTCGCGCTCGCTTTGGTCGCTGTCGGAGAAGAACTCGCTGAAGCCCGAGATCAGGTCGGCCTTGGTGAAGATGATGTAGACCGGCGCGAACACTTCCAGGCGGTCGGTCAGTTCCTGCACGCGCTGGCGCAGGTTCTTGGCCAGGTTGATCGCGAACTCGGGTCCCGCGCCCGTCAGCTCGTCGATGCTGGCGGCCACGATGATGCCGTTGATGGGGGCCTTGGGACGGTGCCGCTTGAGCAGGTCGAGGAAGCCCATCCATTCGTTGCGGTCTTCTTCGTGCACCGAGTAGCGGCCGGCGGTGTCCAGCAGAATGCCTTCGGTGGTGAAGAACCAGTCGCAGTTGCGCGTGCCGCCCACGCCGCGCACCGCCGCGCCGTTCTTGTCCGCGAAGGGAAACTGTAGGCCGGAATTGATCACGGCGCTGCTCTTGCCCGCGGCTGGGTTGCCGATGACGATGTACCAGGGCAGTTCGTACAGGGCTTCGTTGCCAGAGGTCTGGCCGATCTTCGAGGTCTTGATGGTGCGCACCGCCTGCGTCAGCCGCGTGCGCAGCGCTTCCACGTCGTTGCGGTTGGCGGCCGCGCCGGTCTGCACCTGCTGTTCCAGCATGTCGCCCAGGTTCTTGTTGGCCTTGCGGGTGCGCCGCCGGCGCCACAGATAGGCGCACAGCCACAGCAGCACGCATACGCCCAGGGCGATGCCGGCCCAGGCCAGGCCGATCTCTACCGTGTCGGCGAACAGGAACAGGAATACCACCAGGGCCAGCAGTCCCAGCGCCATGAAGGTGCGCGGATTGGCCAGCGCGCGCGAAGACCAATGGCGGCCTTCGCTGATGGCGCGGGAGGTGCCGGATAGAAGATCGGAGGGGCTGCGCATGGTTTGAGCTATGTTCTTGTGGGTCAGGCGGGGAGGGGTTCGGAGGGCGACACCAGCACCAGCGTCCGCAGCGCCGGGTCCTGGGTCATGAGGGCGAGCACGGGCGCGCCGGCCTGGGCGCAGGCGGCGCCCGCGATGGCTACGGTCAGCAGATGCGCGGCCGCGCCGGTGTGGCCGCAGCCGGAGCCGACTGCCAGGCAGTCCTGGTTCGGATCCAGCGCCGGAAACAGCGCGGAGGCCAGGCCAGCGGTCTCCAGCGGGCGGCTGCCGCGGTGGTCGGCATCGCTGATCAGCGATGCCACGCCGTCGGCGGGCTGACCATGCTCCGCGAGGAACTGCGTGGCCAATTCGGTCAGGCGGGGTTCATGCAGCGCGCCGCGCGCGTCGGCGGCGACCGCGCGCTGTGCCTGCGCCGACAGGATCAGGGATAGCGCGAAGTCGCTAGGCGCGGGCTCGCCGCCGGGCGCCTGGGCGGCCAAGTCCAGCAACAGGCCGGCCGCGGCTTCGCCGGGGACTTGGCCCTGCGGATTGGTGTTGGACATGAGCCGGCCGGCGGCGTCCCAGCGCTCAACGCGCGTGGCATCGATGTAGGAGTCGGCGACAGCGACCAGGCGCAGCGCGGCGCTGCGCGTGGTCAGCGGTTCCTGCGCTAGCTGGCGCAGCAGGCCGTCGCAGGCGAGTGCGTCTGGCGCGGCGTGCAGGCGCTGGACGATGCGGCTGGCCGGCCAGGCCGCGGCCGCGCGCGCCTGGTCCGCGGCATGGTCGCGCACGGCGTCGGGCCATTCGGCCGGCAGCAGCAATTCCAGCTGCAGCAGCGGCCAGGCTTCGTCGCGTTGCGGCTCGCCCTGATTCAGCACGATGCCGCGCGCCTCCTGCGACAGCGTCTCCACTACCTCCGCCAGCAGGGCGGTTGCGCGCAGGCGCTCTTCTTCGAGCGCGACGGCCGGGGCGCCGGCTTCGCGCGCTGCCGCGCGCAGCGCATCGGTATCGAGTTGCGGCGCGCGCGCGCTGAAGACCGGAAAGCCCTGCGTGTTCTTGAAAGAGGGATCCAGGTCCGGACGCTGCTGCGCAGCCAGCGCCGCGTGGATCGCGGCGGGCTCGCTGCCCGTCGCAGCACTGGCCGCGCTGGCCAGCACGCGCAGGCGCGCGGCCTCGGGTACGGGCTCGGCAGCCTGCGCGGCGCCGTCCTGCGCGGGTTGCGCCGGCGCGGCTCGCGCCTCGCGGCGCGCACGCATGATGCGTGCTCCGCCCCAGGCCGCGCCAATCAGCGCCAGCGGCAGCGCGAACAGATAGAGGCCGATGTCCACGCCCGTGGGCAGCGTGCGCGATTCCTGCCACCAGATGATGACGGCGAGCCAGACCACGCCGAAGACTAGGGCCAGCAGCAGCCCGGTTTTGAGTATGCGGGTCATCGATGCGTTCTGACGTTTGCGGAGTTGATCATTGCGCGGCTCCGCCGTTGCGCCGCATGACGCCGGGTCGGCGCAGCTCGGTATGGCCGAAGTCCATCATCTTCCAGCGGCCGCCCCAGGTCAGGCCGACGCGCTCGGCGGTTTCGCCAAACAGTTCGTAGCCGCGCATGGCCCAGGGGTCCTTTTCGGACACGACCACCTTGCCGTCGCGCAGGAAGGCGCTGTCCGCGGCCAAGCCGAACTGGTGATAGCTCTGATAAGCGCCGGCATTGGTCACGTGCGAGCCCATCTTCGCGAGTTCAGCCTGGCGGTCCGGGCTGCGATAGCCTTCGATCAGCACCATCTCGTAGCCGTGCTCTTCGCGCATCACGCGGTACGCGGCCAGCAGGCGCTGGCGGTAATCGGCGTCCAGCAGGTTCCAGTCGCGGCTGGCGCCGCCCAGGTTGGGACGCACCAGTTCCACTTCGCGCGTAGTGAAGACTTCAGGCGGCAGAGGGGGCGGCGGGACCAGTCTTTCGCCGGTCAACAACGCCTGTATGCGAGGGTCCGGACCAGCGGTCCGATCGTCGTAAACAAATGTGTGATTGTGTCGCATGACGAAAGCGAAAAGTGACGGAAGCAGCACGACCAGCAGGCCCGCGGCGATGTGCCAGCGGTAGGCCGAAAACGCGCCGCCAGCCTTTCCGACGCCCGTGCGCAGCGCCTGCGCCGAGCCGCCCACGGCCCCGCCGGCGTGACCAGCGCCGCGCGTCACACCCTGGCGTATCCCCTGCGCGAGCGCGCGCGCTCCCCGTGCTGCGGCCTCCCGCAGAGAGGGGAAGACGAACAACGCGGAGACGCCGATGGCGAGTAGAAAGTAGAGAGGCAGCAGGAGCAGCAAGGAGGTCCCTCAGTTACGAAGGCGTAATCTTTTGTTCTATTTGAGATTCAGGCAAGCGCTTGGACGTTGCAAAACGCGTCCGTGACTTAGAACTCGTAACAAGAAACGGTGATGCGGAAGAAGTCATCAGGTATTCTCGAACCCCTTGGTTACAGGGGTGCAGACCATCCCTGCAGACACGGGACTTCGCATGGCAGAAGACGAAAAAAGATCGCGATCACCGACCTCTGTTCCCAGCTTGCTCGCAGGACGCTCACCGTCACCGGATGAACGCGCGGCCTCGCGCATCCTCGCCGCGCTCGAGGGCCGCGCGCCGGATGCGGAGGTCAAGCACCTGGCGCCCAAGCGCCGTTCCCGCTTGCCGCTGGCCTTGCTGCTGTTGTTGCTGACAGGCGCCGCGGGCGCGGTGCTGTACAGCGTGTTCGATACGCCGCCGCTGCCTGTGGTCGCTGAATCCACCCCGCCGGCCGCGCAATCGGTGCCGCCCGCCGCCGTTGCGCCCACGCCGACTGCCCGAGTGGCCGCCGCCGATCCCGGCATGCAGCCTTCATCCGCGGCCGTCATCGAAGACCATCCCCTGGCGCAGTTGGGACGTCCCACTGCCGATGAGGAGCGCATGCCCGAGAATCCCTTGTCGGCGCTGGCCGTCACCGCCGCGCCGCCGCCTCGCGCCGCGGTGCAGGCGCAGGCCGCCGCACCCAAGGCGGCTGGGCCAACGGTGCAACGCGCGGAGCATGCCGCCAATGGCGGCGCGCGCACGAACACGCCGCAAACTTCGCCCAAGGCGCCGTCCCAGGCCGCGCCGCAGCGCGCCAAGACGCCGCGCAACGATTCCGACGCCGCGCTGCTGGCGGCACTGATGTCCTACGGCTTGCCGCCCGCATCGCCGCCCGGCACCAAGGTCTACAAGAACGACGGCGTCTTTGTCCGCGAACTGCCGGGCTCGCCCCTGGCGGCGCGCCTGGAGCAATGCCGCAAGCTGGGCTTCCTGGAAAGCGAGCAATGCCGCTTGCGCGTGTGTTCGGGCTATTGGGGCACCGCGCCCGAATGCCCCAATCCGCAAGCCCAGGTCGAACCCTGAGTCTTCAGAGAAGGTTTTTTCCTGCAATGGATCCGACTGCAACGCCCGGCCTGTTCAGTTCCGACGCCCGCCTCTACAGCCTGGAAGGCGAGGGCGCGCTTGCCTCGCTGCAGGTCGAGGGCTGGATCGCGCGCGAGGCCCTGTCGGGCATCGCCCAGACCCGCGTGGTCGCGCTGGCCGACAACGCCGGCCTGGACTTGGGCGACATGATCGGACGCCCCGTGACCTTGTGGACCACGCGCGCCGACGGCAGCCGGACGGGCCGTAGCGGCCTGATCCGCGAAGCCGAACTGCTGTCGGGCGACGCGGGCCTGGCGCGTTACCGCCTGACGGTCGCGCCCTGGCTGTGGCTGGCCACGCAGCAGCGCAACAGCCGCGTGTTCGAAGCGCGCCCGATACTGGACATCATCGGCCACGTGCTGGGCGCGTACGAAGGCTATGTGCATCGCGTGGCGCCGGATGCGTCCGAAGCGCTCGCAGGGCTGGCGCCGCGCCCCTACACCACGCAGTACCGCGAAACTGATTACGCCTTCATCAGCCGCCTGCTGGCCGAAGCGGGACTGGGCTGGACGGTGGTCGAGGATCCCGAAGTCCCCGCGCGGCATGTGGCGCTGATCTTCGCCGACAGCCGTGGCTTGGCCGAGGACGCCGAGTCCGCGGGCGGCGGCGTGCGCTTTCATCGCGCCGCCGCGACCGAATCGCGCGACACCGTGCAGGCCCTGGCGCGCCAGTGGCGGCGCGGCCCGGATCGCGTCACTGTCCTGGGCTGGCACGGCGGCGGCAAGCGCGCGGTGGCGGCCGAGGCCTTGGCGCGTCCCACCGATGGCGGCGAGGACGCCGGCCTGGAATGGTACGAGGTAGCCGGCCACGGCAGCTTTGCCGATGAGGCCGAAGCGCGGCGCCAGGCGACTTTGGCGATGGAAGCCGTGCAGGCCGCTGCAGAGACCTTTGTCGGCCTGGGCGGCGTGCGCACCTTCCGTTCTGGCACGCGCTTCACCTTGCAGAACATGTCTCCGCTGGGTCCCGCCGCTGAAGAGGGCTTCGAACCCGCCTTCGTGCTGGACCGGGTCGAGCACGTCGGCATCAACAACCTGCCGCCCGAGACCCGCGCCTCGCTGGCACAGCGTCTGGGCGGGTTGGACGCGCATCTGGCGCTGGATGCCGAGGCGCCCGACGCGCCAGGCGCAGCGCGCGCGGGCGCCGATCCGGCGCGGCCCGACGCTGAAGTGCTGGCGAAAGCACGCGAGGTCGGCTACGCCAACCGCTTCCAGGCGGTGCGTTGCGACCGTCCCTGGCGGCCGGCCCTGCCGCAGGCGCGCGGCGCACGCCTGAGCGGCGCGCCTTCGGTCCATGGTGTGCACACAGCCATCGTCACGGACGCGGACGGCGCGGCGCAGCCGCGGGAGCAGGACGAGATCCTGCGCAACAAGCGCGGCGACGTGCGCATCCGTTTCCATTGGCAGGCCGACGGCGCGGAGGAGCTGGCCAAGAGCCGCTGGGCCCGCGTGGCGCAGCGCCAATCGGGCGCAGGCATGGGCATGAGCTTCGTGCCCCGCATCGGCCAGGAGGTGCTGGTGCGCTTCCTGGACGACGACGTGGATCAGCCCGTCGTCGTGGGCGCGCTGTACAACGGCCGCGGCGAGGGCGGCACGCCCGCCACGCCGGGCGGCCGCGACGGCGGCCAGGCCGACACCCAGGTCTACGCCGCCGCGCGCGATACCGCGCCCAGCGCCCAGGCGAACCTGGCGGGAGGCAACGCGCCCGCCTGGCATGGCGCGGCCGGCGGCGACGAAAACCACCGCAACGCCGCCGCGCTCAGCGGCTTCAAGAGCAAGGAGTTCGGCGGCTCGGGCTACAACCAGATCGTGTTCGACGACAGCGACGGACAACTGCGTTTGCAGATCAAGAGCAGCCAGGAAGCCAGTGAACTGAACCTGGGCCACCTGATCCATCAGGCTGGCAACTACCGTGGCGGCCTGCGCGGCCTGGGCGCCGAGTTGCGCACGGACGCTTACGGCGCCGTGCGCGGCGGCGCGGGCGTGCTGCTCAGCACCTACGCCGGGACCGGCGCCACCGCCGGCCCCGCAGGCGAAGCCGCGGGCTTGCAGGCGCTGGCCAGCCAGGCCGACCAGATGGCGCGTTCGCTGGACGGCGTGGTCGGCGCGCACCAGGGCCTGCGGCTGGCGAGTGCGCTCGGCTCCAGGGGGCCCGAAGCCAGTGTGCTGGATGATGGCAAGGCGCCGCTCGCGGCCATGCATCGTGCCGTGTCCGGCACCGTTGCGGGCGACAGCCTGGATGGCGCGCGCGGCGACGCCTCGGCCAAGCACACGCAGGCGGCCGACGGCAAGGTGCCGCACCTCACCGATCCGGTCGTGCTGATGGCCGCGCGCGCCGGCCTGGCGCAGGTCGCCGGCGAACACATGCAATACGCCGCCGGCGAGACCGTGCACTGGTCTGCCGGCAAGGACCAGAACCTGGCCGTGATGGGCGCGCTGCGCGTGCATACCGGGCAGGGCCTGGGCATCGTCGCCGGCCTGCAGCAGGGCGGCGCGGATTCCGGCCTGGACCTGATCTCCGCCACCGGCGACGTGCATGTCCAGGCCCAGCACGACATCCTGCGCGTGCAGGCGCAGAAGGACATCACCATCGGCAGCGCGCAGACCTCTGTCGAATACGCCGCGCCCAAGCGCATCCGCATCGCCACCGCGGCCGGCGCCAGCATCGTGCTGGAAGGCGGCAACATCACGGTGACCGCGCCGGGGCGGATCGATGTGAAGACGGGGAACAAGCAGTTTGCGGGCCCGGACCAGATGTCCTATGCCCTGCCCGTGTTCGTGCAGAGCGCGCCCGCACCGATGAAGCTGGCGCTGCGCCTGCAGGACATGCCGGGGGCGCACGGCATCGCGCCGGAAGGCGAGACTTGGCGCATCGTGAAGGTGCCTGCGGAACTGAACGTGGTTCAGCAGGGTGGGCGCATCAATCCCCAGGTGTTCGATTCCTCGGAGTGGTCCGAGGTCTTGGGCGAAGGGAAGACGCCCGCCAGCGGCGAACTCGACCTGTCGGAAGCGCAGCAGTACGCGGTCCACAGCGAAGTGATGGCGAATCCTGGCCGTGTGTGGCTGATCAGCGGCCTGACCGCGCAAGCCATGACGCCGGCGCGCTGGACGACAAGCTCGGAGCAGGCGACGTCGGAGCGGATCCTCGATGCCCTGAATTTTGCGCGCAAGGGTTCGGAACTGGACACGGCGCACGCCGACTGGCTGTCCGAGCATGCCTTGGCCGACGGGTCGGCGCAGGGCATGGAGACGCTCAAACCCAAGACGAAGGCATAAGGCAGCCGCCCGCCGGCTTGCGTTCAAGAAAAAGGCCATGGATAAACTCGACATAGACCAGTACACCGCGCAGATCGTCCCGGACACGATGACGACGGTATCGGGCCAGTACTTCGACCTGAACCAGCCCTTCGCCATGCCGCGCTACGGCAACCGCTGCGAGTCCTACATCACCGGCCGGGACTACATGGCGGCCGTGGCGGCCGCGATCCGCGGGGCGCAAAGCTTCATCATGATCGCTGACTGGCAGATGGACTACGACGTGGAACTGGAGCGGCGCGGCGAGGAGGGCCACCCGGGGCGTTTGTCTTCGTTGCTGGCGGCCGCGATCGAGCGCGGCGTGCACGTTCGTATCCTGCTTTACGATTCGATCAGTATGGCTCTAGATACGCACGATGACACGACACAGGACATGTTGCATGGCTTGCCCAAGGGCAAGGGTTCTATCCGTGTCATGCTGCAATATGCCAATACGGGGCGGGTTCCTGCAACAAACACTTTTTTTTCCCATCACCAGAAGTTCGTCCTGGTGGACGGAAAAAAAGCATTTCTGGGCGGAATCGATCTGGCCTACGGCCGCTGGGAAACGCCGTCCTTCGATGTCGTCATCGACCCGAAGATCCACGTGCTGAACGACGCGTACAACGCGCAGCTTGTGGCAGCCAGGAAGCCGACCCAGTCAGAACTGGACCTCACCCGGGCCTCAGGGGGACTGCCGGGATTTGAGCCTCCGTTGGGCGGAACTCTGCTCGATCCCTTGCGGCAGCCGCGGGAGCCATGGGAAGACGTGGCCATGAAAGTCGAGGGACCAGCGGCCTTCGACGTTTTTCTGAACTTCGTGTTGCGTTGGAACAGCTTCGCGCGCGCGGGTACCAATGTGTTCGATCCCAGCATGGATGCGAGTTGGTTCGACCGGGCGAAAGGGTCTCAGCATTTGCTTGATCCGCAGACGCGCGGCAGCGGCAATGCCACGGTGCAGATATGCCGTTCGGCCTCGTCGCAACAGTTGCAGGATGAACTGAAACTCTGGGGCGACAATTACAAGTACGTCAACGACGACTGGAAGACTCCCAACCCGAAGCGCCGCAAGATAGTTCAGGCCGCCCGGGCGAAGTGGGCGGCCAACCATCAGACCAGCATCCGGGATGCGATGGTCAACAGCATCCGGTCGGCGCAGGCCTACATCTACATCGAGAATCAGTTCTTCATTTCCGATTGCGGGGTGGATCAGCTAGGCAAGAAAACTTCGCCGGGGACGAATCCCATCATTCCGGAACTAGCCAATGCGATAGGGGCAGCCATCTATGCGGACCGACCCTTCCATGTGTGGCTGGTACTGCCCGAGCATCCGGAAGGCCTGTTGGAAGAGCCGGCGACCCTCTCCCAGACGTGGTGGGCGCTACAGGGCGTCAAGCGCGCGCGCAACAGCCTGGTGCATCGAATCAACGCCACGCTGTACGCCAAGCACAGCAAGACCAGGAAGGTGGCTCAGCCAGCCCAGACGAACGCGGACATAGCTGTTGCGCTTGCCAATTGGGGCATGGCGGACGAATGGCGCAAGTACCTGACGGTGTTGAATCTGCGGAATTACGGTTCGACACGTCTGGGTGTCGTTACGGAAATGGTCTACGTACACAGCAAGCTGACCATCGTCGACGATGCGGTCGCCATCATCGGCAGCGCGAATATCAACGATCGCAGCCTGAACGGGAACGGCGATACCGAACTGGCCGCCGTGGTAGTGGACGACGACGGGGCTGCGATGACCGACGTTGGCGCTGGCGTGAGAGTCGTGACGCGGAAATTCGCCCGAGACCTGCGCATGAAGCTCTGGCGCAAGCACTTTGGCATGATGGTCGAGAGCGGCTCGACGGGCGTCCAGAAAGCCGCCGGGGTACCGCAAGGAATCAGCCTGGAGAGACCTTTGGATCCCTCCAGCATCCAGGCTTTGCAGAAGCTCGCGCACGATAACCGCGAGGCATACAGCGCTGTTTTCCGGCATACGCCTCGCAACAGTTTCCGCAAGCTCCTGGATGGACGGAAAGCCTTCCCTCCGATCTATACACAGGTCAAGAAGTACGAGGTGAACGGCGTTCCAATCGGCAATGTCGGGCCGGACGGCAAGCTGCGTGATGGCTATATTCTGGTCGACGGTCCGCCCTCTGGGAAATACGATTTCACCAAGTTGCCTGATTTGCAGCCGACGTACATGGCGAATTCAGAGCATAAGATCGAACAGGCAATTGCCTATTTGCGTTCCAAAGTTAAAGGGTTTTTCGTTGAAATGCCCTTGGCGTGGGGAGCTGGCGAAGGCGATACGCCGAAGCCGCCGGGACGCGTCCTGGATAGCGTCATTGCGGAGCAGACGAATAAGCCTAAGGAAGATATTCTTGAAAACAAGAGAGAAGAACAGGCCGCATGATGAGGTTCTTGTTCGCAGTGCGGCAATGGGTGCCGCCAGTTGACGCCCTAGGAGACAAGTCGTGCGTGAATTCTTGATCTGGGCTGCCGATATGGCGTTTCAGACCGCGTACGCCCTGGTGTACGTGCTCCCGCTAGTCTGCGTCGTGGGGATTGCGGTTCATGTCTGGCCGCGTCGCTTCGGCGTGTTGGGATCGTCGGCCTCGCGTACGGGCCTCGCGATAGTCATGGCGGCCGTATGGCTGTTGGCGATCGTGGGAACTTTTCTGCTCTTCTATGTTTCGCGGAGCTACTCCCGGGAGCATGGTTTCGTCCTGATCGCTTTTCTTGCCTATATGGCGCCGTCGCTGGTCTTGTCTCTGATCGGATTGATCGTCCGATACAAGACTCGCGCGAGAGGCGAAGAGGATGATTGATGTTCCGCTTACGTTGCTAAAGGCGGGAGAGACCTTCGCCACGGAAACGATATCGTTGCTGCCCGTGGTATGGGTCATCGGCTTGCTATTGTGTATCGAGTCCGACTTGCCATTGTTGCGCTCGACGATCTGGCGTCTTTTGCGGAATGTGATCGTGGCGCTGATGGCGCTGTTTCTGGTGTACGTAGTTGTCTACGCAATATACGGTTCGGCGGTGGCTGTTTATTTCGACGATCACGGGTTTACGAACCTTACTCTACGCACCTTGTCCACGATGTGGGTGTCGATCGTCCTGGCATTGGCAGGAGTTGTGCTGTGGATTCATCGTCGATCCAGGCAGAACTCATGACGCCGTGCTCCAGTCCCCGCTGCCGCTCGGATTGCCCTATCATCTGGGACCATCGCTGATCCTGTCGCTGATCGGCCCGATGCTGCGCCACAGATTGCGCTGAGAGCATCGGTTCTAGCCCAGGGAGAAGAATTTGCGTGCGGTCCTTGCTGCGATTGCCGAGTCTGGCATGTTGATGGCCCAGTCGACGGCCTACCTGGTGCCGGCGGCGGGCATCCTGGCGCTGATCATCTGCCGGTGGCCCCAGCATTTTGGCAGGCTGGGGACGCGGTCCTTCAGACGCGGGATATCAGCTGGAATGCTGGCCGTCTGGGTATTCGCGCTGGTCCTGCTGGGCATGTTCTATTGGCTGGCGACCAACCATGACAGCGGCTACGAGTTTCCGCTGCTTGGGCTGATGCCGTACATGAGCCCGTCTCTACTTACCGCCTTGATCGTCCTGCTGGTCCATCGGAGAATGGCGAAGCGGGAGCGCGGCCATGAATGAGGTATATCCCGCCAATGTCCTGCAGTCCGGCGAGTTGCTGGCCTGGGGGATTTTCCAGATCGTTCCGCTCTGGTGGGGCGCTGGAATCCTGCTGTGTGTGGAGTCCAACCTTCCGGGGCTGTCGCCCAGAGCGTGGCGCGCCGTGCGCGATGCCACGATTGCGCTGATGGCGGTGTTTCTGCTGGCTTGCATGGCGTACGCCGTCTTCGGCTACAGCGTCGCCACCCAGTTTGGCAAACCGGCCTACTTCGACAAGGCGCTGGAAGCTCTGCGCTTGCTGTCCCTGTCGATGGGAATGGCGGTGTTCGGGCTGGCGTTGCGCGCGCGTATCGGGCGCCGCGCCCTTCGCCACAGCGGCTAAAATCCCGCCATGCTTCCGCCCCAAGTCCTCGTTGCCCTTTTCGTCCTGCTGCTGGCCGTCGTCATTCCGCTGTTCGCCGTGACCATCCAGCTGAGCCGTTTCATCCATTGGTTCTTCTGGGCCGACAAGACCACGCGCGGCGATCGGCCGCATTTCACGGGGCCGGTGCTGGCGCTGATCTTCAGCACCCTGGCCGCTAGCGATTTCGTGGGCTATGAACCCTTTCTGACGATCTCGGAGATGAATCCGGTGCCGATCGAGGCCAGGGCTTACTTCACCGTTGCGATGCTGGCGCTGGCCGTCTGGTGCTGGGCTTATGGGCGGTCGATCCGGGACCGCGTGCTGCGCATGATCGGGGTCCGCGCTTCTTAGCCGCCGCCAGGTTCGACGCATGATCTCGATCTACGATCTTCTTGCGTTTGGGGCCCTGGCATTGGCCATCTGCGTGCCGTTCGCCGCGACGGCGATACAACTTATCCGCCTGCTCTGGTTCGTCACGGGCGAGAAGGAGACGCGCGGCGCGCGTCCGCGCTTTACGGGACTGGTGCTGGCGATGTTTTTCAGTTCGCTTGCGGCTACCGAGCTCCTGTCGGTGGAGCCTTTCCTGACCTTGTCCCACCTCAATCCCGTGCCGCAGCAGCACCGGGTGGAATTCATGATCGCGATGCTGGCGCTGGCCCTTGCGGGCTGGATATGGGGCGGTGCGATCTGGAACCGCCCGCGCCGCCAGTCTGGCGGCTGAGGCAGCCGCCGCAAACGGGCCGCTTACTTCGCCGCCTGCACTTCGATCTTCACCGTGTTCGAGCGCACGCCGTTCGATTCGATATACACCTCGTAGACCGCCGGATCCTTCGGCAGCTGCACCTGCGCCGCCAGGTCGGTGCTGAACTGCGTGCTGACGCTGATGCCCGGGCTGATGGGGATGCCCTTGGGCGGACGCGAGCTGGGGATTTCGTCCACCTCCATGCCGGGACGCTTGCGCGGCTTGTATTCGTAGGCCACGCCTTCATAGACCGCCTTGGTCTGCGTATTGACGGCGACGAAACGCGGCAGCTTCTGGTTTTGCGATACGGGGATGATGCCTTGCGCGCAGACCGGGATGACCAGCGCGCCGGAAGCTTGCGGACGCACGCGTGCGGGCGCGGCGATGTTGAGCTGGTCGTCGCTGCCATGGTTGGGCGGGATGCAGGCGTGGTCGTTCGCCGTGCCGATGGGGGCGGTGGCGAACGAGGGCGGATCGATCCAGTCGGTATTCATCGTGGTCTTCTGGGTATGAGGGGTGGGGCGCGCGGCCGTGGCGGCGACAGGCGCGGCCATGGCCATCGCGGCCGCGAGCAGCAGGGCCAGTGCCGGCGCCAGGCGGCGCTGCGCGTCAGAACGAGGGCCAGCCATTGGACATGTCCGTCTTGCGTACGGCCTGGGCGCAGCTGGCGCAGAAGCGGATGCTGACGCAGTCGCCGCCGAACATGACGCAGGAGCCGGTGTGGCTGGGATCGGCCTGGCTGGCGGGCAGGCCGAAGTGGCAGTGGTTGCCGAACTGGGAATAGAAATACGGCCCCTTGTCGAGTTTGGACGAGTCCATTTCGGCTTCGTCCGGGTGGGCCCGAGCCCACTCGGGCCCGCTGGGCGTCATGCCGATCAGGTGGCCGATCTCGTGTACCAGCGTCTGCTGCAGATAATCCAGCGTGTTGGGTTCCCAGGGGCTCATCGCCGCCACGCCAAGGAGGTTGGTGCCGGGGAATGCCACGCCGCCCGCGGAGCTTTCCATCAAGCGGACCTTCAGGATGATCTTGCCCGAGGTCGGCACGGGAACCAGGCCCGCCATGCGGATGTTGAGGGCGTGGCAGGCCTTGGGATTCGCCGGGTCGTAAGGCACCGGGGTCAGTCGGTCCTTGGGTATGGCGACCTGCCTGATGCCGGCCGCGGGGTCGGTGTACTCGAACAGGCATTCGACGTACCAGTCCACGCCAGGCTCGATGTGATACCACAGGAAGCTGAGGTTGCCATCGGCGCCGACGAACTGCACCTGCTTGTCGCCTGCGCCGGGACCGGCCGAGGCTTGCACGTAAATGGGCTGGACGGGCAGCATCGAGGCCAGCCGGTCGATGTGGCAGACGACCAGCGTATAGGGCTCGTGGTCCGGGCCCTGCGACCCCGGGTAGACGGAGGCGGCCAACCGGCGCAGGCGTTCATAACCGTCGTCCGTGAACACGTCCATGTTGGCGTCGCCGCGCGCGCTGACGGGCGGCAATTGCACGACGTCCACGCCGTGCCGCGCGTATTCCGTCGCGGTCGGCTGGAAGCCGTGGCGGCGCGCCAGCGTCTCGGGGCCGGGCAGCATGATCTCCTGGATATACAGGCGGCGGGCGGTTTCGACCTGTTCCGTGGAGATGATCTGGTTCTTGTCGTTCACCACCTCGAACGTATAGGTGTTCAGGCCGGCGGCGGGCAGGGTGATGTTGTCGACCACCTTGGTGCCGTCGGCGTCGGTCACGTAGCTGTAGGAGCGCTGATTGGGTTCGCGATACAGCGGCTGGCGGCTTTGCTCGCGCGCGGAGTACACCGCGTTGCCCGGACGCGGGCTGACCTTGACGCTGAAGCGATGCTGGCCGCCCTTGTTGAAGCGCACGCGGATCCTGGGCTTGTTGGTCTGGCGGTCCAGGCTGTCGAGCGCCTGGCCGTCGTTCCAGACCTCGTCCTCTTCCCGCAGGTTGACGTACTGGAGCTTGGCGCCGCTCCTGGCCCGGTAGGCGGACGGCGTGGGCGCGCCGGCATCCGGCGTCCCGGCCGGGGCGGCGCCGCCTGCATCCTGGCCGCCGGCCGCGCCCGCAGGCTTGGCGACGGGGCCGGGCAAGCTGACGCCGGCCATTTCCATGACCCGCTTGGCCATCGCCGGATAGGGCGAGTTGGCCACCGCGGGGATGTTCATGATCGCCTCCGCCACCTTGGGCAGCGTGGCGCTGGATATCGTGGGCGATTGCAGGATGGCGCCGACCACGGACGGAATCGCGGAGTCGGTCAGGCCCGGCGTGCTGAGGATCGCGCCCGCCACCGCCGGCAGATTGCCCTGGTTGACGTCGGGCATGGTCAGCAGCGAGTTCACTGCCGTGCTCAGCGCGGCGGGACGGCCGCCCATGGCGCCCATGGCCTGGGTCATGACCGGGCCGATGGCGGATCCCACGCCGCCGCTGCCGGCCGCTGTCAGGCTGGAGGCGGCGCCCAGCGCGGAGGCGGCGGTGGCGTTGCCCATTGCCGTGGCGGCGCCGGAAGCGCCCGACAGCACGCCCGAGGCGGATGGACCGGCGCCCGCGGCCGGCGTGGCGAGGCTGGACGCCTGCGAGGCCAGGTCCGACGCCTGCGACGCCATGCCTCCGGCCTTGGACACGGCGCCTGCCGCGTCGGTCAGCGCCTGGGGCATGGATACGGCGCCGGCCAGCGCGTCGCCTGCGCCCTGCGTCATGGTGGATAGGCCGCCATCCATCAGCGATGGCGTCGCCATGCTGGCCAGGGATTGCGTGGCGCTGCCTGCCGCCGAGGCCGCGGCGCCGTTCGCGAACGAGGGCGCTACATTCTGCATGGCGGTCTTGGCCATGCCGCCGGCCTTGGTCATGGCGCCGGACATCAGGTCCGAGCCGGCATCGCTCGCGGCCTTGAGGGTCTTGCCGGCCATCGCGCTCAATTCCTGCACGGGCTTGAGCGCTTCGCCGGCCAGGGTCTTGGCCTGGTTCAGCATGCCCGACGCGCCCTCGGCTGCGGCGGTCAGGCCCTTGGATACGGCAGTCGCGCCGCTCGCAAGCGCGGCGCCCGCGCTGCCAAGCACGGAGCCTTGCGCACCTGCCGCCGCAGCCGCCGTGGGGGCTGCGGCGGCAGGTGCGGTGGCGGCTACCGAGCCAGTCGCGCCGGCGGCATTCAGCGCCTGGCCGGAGCTGGCCTGCGCCTGCAGCTTGGCCTTGGGCCGGTGCACCAGCTCGGCCGTGACCAGCATCGGGTCGCCCACCTGCGTGGACGGCAGCGCGGGCAGCGCGGCCGCATCGCTGGCCGGTCCGATCAGATTGTGCGACGCGCCCTTGACCGAGAACATGCCCGGTCCCTTGAACAGGATGTCGCCGCCATTCATGACGATGCTGGCGCCCGCGGCCTGCAAAGTGATGCTCTTGTTGGCGAGGATCTCGATGCTGTCGGAGGTGGATGTGACGGTGATGTCCTGGCCGGCCAGCATCTCCAGCATGTCGGTATGCGCGTGGATCGACACCGGCGATTCGGCGGCGACGGCGCGGATGCCTCCGTCCTGGACGAACAGGCTGGTGGAGCGGCCGGAAGCCGTGGCGAAGGTCTGGCGCGCGGCCACGTGGCCGTCCGCCAGCGCAGTGACGTGCAGGTTCTCGCCGGCGTGCAGGATGGCCGAGGCGGGCGTGGCAAAGTTGAGGGAGGACGGCGCGTCGATCAGCATGCGGGCGCCGTCGATGCGCTCGACCGCCTCGGTGCCGCTGCGTTCGCCGCCGCCGGCCTTGACCGCCTGCTGGCCCCCAACGCTGCCCGGATAGCGGCCATCGCCCTTGGGGTCGATGGCGCGGGTCAGCGCGTCATATTGGCTGGTGGCCGCGAGCGCGCGCGCCTGGCGCTTCGTTCCCGCGGCATCCAGGCGTTGCGCCGCATGTTGCGCGCCGCGCAGGCGCGTCAGCGCTTCCTGTGCGTCGGCCTGGGTGGACCGTGCGTCTTCGCGCGCGCTGGCGGACACGAGCATGCCTTGCCCGGAGCGCACCACGGTCCAGGCATCCGAGCGCAGCTCGAAGCCGGTGCCGCGCCATGCGCCGCGGTTCGATTCGTCCGCGGCCTGGTCGACCAGATAGCCCAGGCCCAGCTGCGTGGCGCCGATGGAGCTGGACAGGCGGGTGCGCATCTGCCGGGTCGTGTCGTCGAACAGCCACTGGCTGTGGCCCGCGTCGTCCAGGCCCTTGCTGTGCCAGCCGCTGAGCGTGCCAGGGTGGTTGGCCGCGGCGTCCTCGCCGGCGGACCAGGGCGGCAGGTCGGCATCGTTGTACAGCTGCGCCGAAGCCACGGGCTGGTCGATGTCGCCGTCCAGGAATTCGACCAGGACCTCGGTGCCTTTGCGCGGCAGATGGTGCGCGCCCCAATTGGGGCCGGCCTGCGCGCCGGCGACGCGCAGCCAGGTGCCGGAACTGTCGTCGCCCGGCGCGTTGCCAGTGTCGTCGCCATGGCTGCGATGCGCCAGGCCGCCCGGCAGCGGACGCGCGCCGCGCTGCCAGGGGAATTGCACCTTGATGCGCAGGTCGCGGCCCGAGGAAATGGGCGCGTCCTGCGCGGCCATCACCACGGCTGTCAGGCCCTCGGGGGCCGTGGGCTTGGCGCGCCAGCCGGGCGCAAGCGGCGCGGCCGCAGGCAGGGCGCTGAAGCTGTTGCGGTACGAGCCGTGCTCCAGGTCGGATTCGCCCAGCGCCCGTGCGGCCTGGCTGCCCAGATTGTTGGCGGCTTCGTGTTCAACGTGCAGCAACGTGTAGCGGTTGCCGCCCATCTCATCGACGGCCTGGCCCGAACCCGCGGCATAGCGGCTGTGCTGGGTCAGCGTGAAGTCATGGCCGGGCATCATCTGGCGGGCCGTGCCGCCGCCGTCAAAGCGCACCATGCGAGCTTCATGCGCCTGCAGGCTGCGCGCGGCTGCAAGTTCCGCGCCGTCGCTGTCGGCGTAGCGGCCGTGACCATCGTAGTCGTAGTCTTCAAGCCGAGGCACCGCGCCGGCCGGGACGTCGGACTGCGCATGCGCCGCGTGCGCAAGCAGCTTACGGTCGTCCCAGGCCAGGCGGGTGACGGCGTTGGACTGCACCGCGCGGGCCCCGCCGAAACGCGTGATGCTGTCTTCGGTTTCAGTGGCGTCGCTGCGGTGAAAGCGCAGCGTGGCGTCGGGGCAGGCGGGCCGCGCCGCGCGAGTGTCGAACACGACCAGCCGGTGCCGCGCGCCGCCCGAGGCGTCGTCCTGCTGCTCGCCCTGCTGATGGTCGAAGCGGAAGCTCAAGCCGGTTTCGGCCAGCAGGCGCAGTACGAAAGCCAGATCGGTTTCGCGGTACTGCGTGCGCAGCGGGCGCGGCGCGGGCGGCTCGGCGATGTCGAAGGAGTAGGCCGCCTGCGGATAGTCGGCGAAGATCTCGGTGAGGATGTCGGTGACCGACTTGTCCTGGAACAGAAAGCTGTCGCGGCGCAGGCCCAGGGCCGCCAGCCAGGGCGCGGCGTGCAGCCGGTAGCGCGCCAGGCCGCCGTCGGCGCCCAGCGCGTCCACGCCTTCGACCACCGCATGCCATTGGCGCCTGCCGCCATCTGCCAGAAGCACGCTGACGCTGATCTCGCGGCCCAGCAGGGCCTGTACGTCCAGTTCGGCCGAGGACGCCAGGCAGTCCAGCGTCAGGGCAAACAGTTCGGAGACGCCTTCGCGCAGGCTCATGCGCTCTACGGCGAGCGCCGCGTCCAGCGGCGTGCGCACTTGCAGCATGCGGGCGTTCTGGGAAAGGGCGGCAACATCCAGGCTGCTGAATCCGGCGGGCGCTTGGGAACGGTCGGTCATGGTGTGGAGCGGTCGGCCTGCGGCTGTCAGGGTAGCGAATCAGGGGAGCGAGATGGTCAGGTGCGCGGCGCGCGGCCCGATCTTGACGATGTCATGGTACGGAGCCATGGCGGTCTGCATGTCGCGGTTCAGGAAGTGGCTCATGCCCAGATAGGCCAGCAGGCCCAGCAGCGCGAACAGCGCGCCGATGCTCCACAGCGGCACGTCGCGCTTGAGCGTGTGGGCGATCTTGTCGGGCAGGGGCCAGTGCGGCGCGAAGCCCGAGCGCTTGCCGCGCAGCAGCGTGATCTCGTCGCCCAGCCGCGCCGTGAGATAGCCCAGCTTCTCCTGGCCTTCGATCATGTACTTGCCCTGGAAGCCCAGCAGCAGGCACATATAGAACACTTCCAGCGATTGCAGGCGCGGCGCGCCCTGCGCGCGCAGGTCTTCCAGGCGGGCAAAGAAGTTCTCGCCGGCGAGCTGCTCGCCGAACAGGGTCAGCTGCAGCGGTTGCAGCATCCAGGCGTCGCGGATGGAAAAGCCGGAGTTCAGCACGGTCTCGTCCACGGCGGCGCAGAACGCGTACTTGGTGGCGTAGACGTCCTCGGCGGGGATATCCATCTTCTTGGCGCTGCGCTCGAAGTCCGCCAGGAACTGCTGCACGCGCGCCGAGAACGAAGCGGCGTCGACGGGTTCCTGGCCGCTTTTCAGCAGGAACAGCATCAGGAAGCCGTCGTACAGCAGGTCCAGCAAGGACTTCGCGGGGCGCGAACCGTAAAAATCGGCGGCTCGGGGAGGGAGCGAGGCTCCGGGCATCAGGGAAGGCGCGTCGGCGGTCATGGGCAGGCTCTAGCGGGTGACGGCGATGAGGTCCAGTTTCAGATCGGGTATGCCCGAGGGGGCATAGATGGCGATGCTGCGCGCCTGCAGCATGCGGTCGTATAGCGAGCCACGCGTCTGCAGGGTGAAGTAGCACGCGCCCGGCTTGACGGGCACGGCGGGCGGCACCTGCGGCGTGTAGACGAGCTGCACGCCGGGCATGGCGGAAAGCACCAGCTTTTCCACGTCGTCGGGCGCGCCCACCTTGAAGCGCAGCGGCACGGTCTCGGCCAGTTCGCTGGCCGGCGTGGCGGCGGACACCGACAGGTAGAGCGCGGTGGTCTCGTCGAGCTTGCCGGAGTCCAGCCGGCCCACATGGAACGAGGGGCGCAGCTCTTCCAGCACGATGGAGAAGTAGCGGGTGGAGATGACGGTGTCGAGCAGGTCGCGCAGGATCTCGTCCAGTTGCGCGAAGGCCGCGCCCGGCGCGTCGTGCTGGTAGGCCGGCAGGTCCGCCAGCGTGTGCACCTTGGAGAAGGTCATGAGCGCGCCCGCCAAGCGCAGCATCTCCTGGAAAAGGCGCTCGGGATGCAGCTGCGGATTGTGGAACAGGTGCGACAGCGCCGAATAAGCCTCGTTGCAGGTGTGCAGCAGCCAGAACGAGGCCACGTCGCCCGAGCGGAATTCGATGATGTTCTTGTTCGGCTCGCGGTGAAAGCCATACAGCGCGTTGACCTTGGCTTGCAGCGCGTCAAGCAGACGGCGCAGCTGCTCGAACAGCGCGCTGCAAGCCTGCACCGTGACGCTGGGGGCGACGAAACTGGTGTCCAGTTCATAGCCGGCGCTGGCGGTGCGGCGCACGCGCGCCACGGGGATGGTCAGCAGCGCGTCGCGCGGCTCGTGTTCCGACAGCAGGCGCACGTTCTTGCGCAGGAAGGCAAGTTCGGCCGTGCTGGCGTTGGTGTAGAGATCCGGCGCCGGGCTGTCCTGATGCGCATAGCGCGCGTCGAAGCCTTGTTCCTGGCGCGTGTCGCGGTAATTGCCGCCCACGTCCTTCATCGGATGCAGCGCCAGGTAGAACACCGCCGTGCTGGCGCCGTCCAGGCCGTCCAGCGCTACCGCGGGCGGCAGGTCGTCGTTGTGGGGCGCGCTGTAGATCTCGCCGTCGGGAAAGATCGCGGAGAGCTCGGTGGCGCGCAGCATGCCGTTGGCAAGCGCCGCCGCGTCGAAGCGCGCTGCGCGCAAGCCCCACGCATAGGGATGCAGCGCGCGGCTCATTTCCGCGAGGCGGGCCTCGTGGTACGCGTCTTGGCGTTGAAAGTGTTGGGGCCGCAGGAACAGCCCCTCTCCCCACAATATCTTCGCTGAATGGCTCACGTTTTTTGGCTCTTGCTTCTTATATAGAGAGGGCGTTGATGACGGCGGCGAGACGCGGCCATGGGCGCGGGCGGCTCGCGTTCAGCTCGGGCATTGCACCGAGCCGAGGCGGGCCGGGTCGAAGCCGGGCATGCCCGGCGGCAACACGATCTGTCCAGTGACCACGGACATCGCGCAGGCATGGGCGCCCATGACGATGCCGCTGTCCTCGGCGGTCTTTACTTCGAATACATATTTCCAGCGCTGCGGCGCGGGCGCGTAGAACAAGCCCGCGACAGCGATGTAGGCAGCGTTTTTCGGCACTTTTTCCAGGTGCTCGTAACGCTGTCCCGGCGTCAGGGTGACTTCGCGCGAGGCGATGATGCTGTCGCCCAATGCCGCCTTTTCGGCGTCAGTATCAACCAATTGCGTGAGCGGTGCGCGTTGAAATGCCTCGGCATTCTTCAAATAGTATATTTTCGTAACCACAGCCATGGGCTGGCCGCTACTCGCATTCAAATTTTCTCCGGCGTGTATCGCCAATTTCACATCGACGGGCGCATTCGGGTCCTTTTTCAGGCCCGCCATATCCATCATGCCGCCGGTCATTCCCGCCACCGCTCCGATCGCTGAAACCGCCGCGCAACCGCTGATTACGGGGCTTGCCGCGATGACGGCGGCCATCGCCACGCACCGAGAAAAATAGAGATGTTTTGACATGGCTCTTTATACCGGAAGGCTGCGACAACATACAGATCGCGGCACGATGAGCGAAGTTTCGTGGCAAGTTACATGACGTAATGCACTGTAGTGTGGCGCTAACAAAAGGTTGTTGAAATACGCGGCCTTGGTTACACCCTCCTACATACCAAAAAAATGCACATATCCCGGGTTCTCCTCATCAGCGGAATGCTGGCCTTCCTCGCGGGCTGCGCCACGTCCCCCAAGCCGCAGACCGACGCCGAGTACAAGCAGTCGATGACGCACGCCACGCAGACCCTGGCGGGCAAGGGCAACGATCAGGCGGTCGCCGAGTTCCAGGAAATCGCCCTGCTCAATCCCGCACGCGGAGAGCCGTGGTCGTACATCGCGAAGATCCGCTTCGACGAACAGAAGTACGGCGAGGCCATCGTCGCGGCCGATGAAGCGCTGAATCGCGACCCCGAAGACTTCACAGCCAAGACCGTGCGCGCGGTGGGCGGCTTGCGCGTGGCAATGCAGTCGCTGGCCGATCTGCGCGCCAATGCGCTGCTCGCCGGCAATGCCCGCACCGATGCGGTGGCGCTGGCTGCCGCCATGCGTGAAACCCTGGGCCAGGACGTGCTGTTCCCCGAGGGCTACAAGCCGCCGCGTCCGCGCCAGCCGCGGCGCAACGATGCACAGGGCGCAGCCGCCGGGCAGCAGGCCAAGCCCGCCGCCAATGCGGCGGCGACGACGCCGGCCGCAACGCCCGCAACATCTGCTGCAGGCCCCGCTGCAAACCCCGTCGCGAAGCCCGCGGCGAACCCCTCCGCAACGCCGTCCACGGCTCCGGCGGCTACTGGCGCGGCCCCGGCCGGCCGCGCGCCGGATCCTTTCGGCAATCTCCTCAAACCCTGATCGGGCCCACGGCCTCTTCACTATGCACTTCGCTTGGAGCCCCCATGGCTAAGAAAGAAAGCGTTCAGAAAAGACTCCAGAAAGTACGTCCGCCGCGCGTGCAGCTGACCTATGACGTCGAAAAGGGCGACGCGATCGAGCAGAAGGAACTGCCTTTCGTCGTGGGCGTGGTCGGCGATTTCAGCGCGCAGTCCGAAGCCGAACTGCCGCGCCTGAAGGACCGCAAGTTCGTCAACATCGACGTCGACAACTTCGACGACGTGATGCGCGGCCTGGAACCGCGCGCCGCCTACCGCGTGAAGAACCGCCTGACCGACGAAGGCGGCACCTTCGGCGTGGACCTGAAGTTCCGTTCGGTCGAGGACTTCCGCCCGGAAGCGGTGGTGCAGCAGATCGAGCCGCTCAAGGAGCTCCTGGACATCCGCACCAAGCTGGCCGACCTGCGCAACAAGCTGGCCGGCAACGACAAGCTGGAAGACCTGCTGGGTGAAGTGCTCAGCAGCACGGAAAAACTGCAGCAACTGACCAGCGAAGCCGGCAAGAACGGCAAGGGAGGCAGCAATGAGTAATTCCGCCGCCGCGCAGAACGTATCCGCGCCCGCCGCCGAGGCTGACTCGGGCCTGCTGGACCAGATCGTCGAACAGAGCCGCGTGGCCAAGTCCACGGCCGAGCACGACCGCGCCAAGGATCTCATCGGCGAACTGGCCCGCGAAGTCATGAAGGGCACCGTCGTCGTATCGGACAACCTGTCCGCGATGCTGGACGCCCGCGTGGCCGAACTGGACCGCCTGATCTCGGCCCAGCTGAGCGAAGTGATGCATGGCGCCGAGTTCCAGAAGCTGGAAAGCACCTGGCGCGGCCTGCATTACCTGTGCCAGGAGAGCAACACCGGGCCGATGCTGAAGATCAAGGTGCTCAACGTCACCAAGCGCGACTTGGTGCGCGACTTCCAGACCGCCATCGACTTCGACCAGAGCCTGATGTTCAAGAAGGTCTACGAAGAAGAGTTCGGCACCTTCGGCGGCTCGCCGTTCGGCGCGCTGCTGGGCAACTTCGAAGTCACGCGCCAGCCCGAGGACATGTACTTCATCGAGCAGATGTCGCACGTGGCGGCGGCCTCGCACGCGCCCTTCATCGCCTCGGCCTCGCCCGAGCTGCTGGGCCTGGACAGCTTTGCCGACCTGGGCCGCCCGCGCGATCTGGCCAAGGTGTTCGACACCGTGGAATACACCAAGTGGCGCAGCTTCCGCGACTCGGAAGACTCGCGTTACGTGGGCCTGACCATGCCGCGCTTCCTGGGCCGCCTGCCGTATGACCCGAAGGAAGGCACCTCGGTGGAAGGCTTCAACTTCGTCGAGGAAGTGGACGGCACCGATCACGCCAAGTACTTGTGGTGCAACGCCGCCTGGGCCTTCGGCGCGCGCCTGACCGCCGCCTTCGCCGACTTCGGCTGGTGCGCGGCGATCCGCGGCGTGGAGGGCGGCGGCCTGGTCGAGAACCTGCCGACCCACACCTTCAAGACCGACGACGGCGAGATCGCCCTGAAGTGCCCGACGGAAATCGCCATTACCGACCGGCGCGAAAAGGAACTGAGCGACCTCGGCCTGATCCCGCTGGTGCACTGCAAGAACTCGGACTACGCCGCGTTCTTCGGTGCGCAGTCGGTGCAGAAGGCCAAGAAGTACAACACCGACAGCGCCAACGCCAACGCGGTGCTGTCGGCGCAGTTGCAATACATCTTTTCGGTATCGCGCGTGGCGCACTACCTGAAAGCGATGATGCGAGACAAGATCGGCAGCTTTGCCTCCGCGCAATCTGTCGAGAGCTTCCTGAACCGCTGGGTCTCGCAGTATGTGCTGCTGGACGACAACGCGAGCCAGGAACAGAAGGCGCAGTTCCCCTTGCGGGAGGCATCGGTGCAGGTTGCCGAAGTGCCGGGACGTCCCGGCGTGTTCCGGGCCGTGGCGTTTTTGCGGCCTCACTTTCAGCTCGACGAGCTTTCGATTTCGCTGCGCCTGGTTGCGGAACTTCCCGCCCAGGCCCAGAAATCGTGATCACCGTCAGATTCGACGTTTTTAACTGGAGAGGCTATTAATGAAGGACATCTACGTCAAATTCGGCAATCCCGCACTCAAGGGCGAGTCGCAGGACAAAGACCATCCGGACTGGATCGAAGTCGGATCGTGGCGCCATGAGATCATCCAGCCGCGTTCGGCTACCGCCTCCACCTCCGGTGGCCATACCGCCGAGCGCACCGAGCACGGCGAGATGGTCTTCACCAAGGACCTGGACGTGGTCAGCCCGCTGCTGTATCAGCACGCGTCCGGCGGCACCACCTTCGACGAAGTGACCATCGATTTCCTGCGCGCCGACGGCGAAGGCAATCGCGTCAAGTACCTGGAAATCAAGCTCAAGTACGTGATCATCTCGCGCGTGGCGCCGGAAGTCGTCAGCGAAGGCCTGCCGCACGAATCGTTCTCGCTGAAGTACGCCGCGGTGCAGTGGAAGTACACGCAGCAGAAGGTGGGCGGCAACCAGGGCGGTAATGCCCAGGGCGCATGGAGCCTCACCAAGAACGACAAGACGTACTCGGTCTGAACCTGACCGCATGAATGGCAAAGGCCCCGGCCGGTCCGGCGCCTTTGCCCAATGAGGCCGCGATGAAGGGATTCGAACCCAGCCTGTTCGACAAGCTGTTCGACGGGGACGGGCAGACACCGCATGCGCTGCGACGCCTGTCGGTGGAAGAAATCAAGGAAACGGTCGCGCGCGACATCGAGGCCCTGCTCAATACGCGCATGGTCTTCACCGAAGACTCGCTCAAGCGCTATCCGAATTGCCAGCGGTCCATCCTGACCTATGGTCTGTCGGATTTTTCCGGCCTGAGCCTGGCCAGCCACTACGACCGCGAGTTCATTTGCCGGTCGCTGGAGCAGGCGATCGCCCGCCATGAGCCGCGCCTGACGCATGTGCGGGTGTTGCTGCAGGTGGACAGCCGCGCGACCTCGGTGCTGTATTTCGCGATTACCGCCATGCTGGACGTGGGGCCTGCCCACGAGCCAGTGACGTTCGACGCGACGCTGCAGCCGTCGACCTTGCAGTACTCGGTGAGCAAGGGCCGGGCCAAGGCCGCGGCCGCCGCCGCCTGATAACAAACCATGCACGCGGGCGCTGACGGCATGCCGCCAGCGAAGAAGGGAAAGATGGAAGAACTGCTGCCTTACTACGAACGCGAACTGGGTTTTCTGCGCGGTTCGTCGCGCGATTTTGCGCAGCGCTATCCCAAGATCGCCGCGCGGCTCGGGCTGTCCGGCGAAACCTGCGAGGATCCGCACGTCGAGCGGATGATCGAATCGTTCGCCCTGCTGGGCGCGCGCATCAACAAGAAGCTGGACGACGACTATCCGGAGTTCACGGAAGCGCTGTTCGAGGTGATGTATCCGCACTACCTGCGCCCGTTCCCCTCGTGCTCGGTGGCGCAGTTCGATATGGGCGGCATGGCCTCGCAGCTGACCGCGCCCGTGCGCATGGCGCGCGGCACGGAACTGAAATCGCACCCCGTGCGCGGCGTCGCGTGCCGTTTCCGCACGGCATACGACGTGACTCTGGCGCCGGTGAGCATCCGCCAGGCGGTGTTCGCCGCCACGGCCAACGCGCCGTCGGCGGCCAGCCTGCCGGCAGGGGTGACGGGCCGGCTGTCGCTGACACTGGCCTGCCTGGCCGAGACGCAGAACTTTTCAAACCTGGCGGTGGACCGCCTGCGCGTCTACCTGCATGGCGAGCCCTCGTTCGTGGCCGCGCTGCGGGACTGTCTGTTCCTGCGCACGGCTGCGGCCTATCTGGAAACGCAGCCGGGCCGCTGGAACCGCATGCAGGACGTGCCGCTGGCAGAGGTGGGGCTGTCCGAGGACGAAGCCCTGATCGACTTCCCGGCCAGCTCGCATCCCGCCTACCGGCTGCTGGCCGAGTACTTCGCGTTCTCCGAGAAATTCAATTTCGTCGACATCGATCTGGCGGCGCTGCGGCGCGCGGCGGGTCCGGTGCGCGAATTCACGCTGCACCTGGCGTTGAAGGGCGTGCGCGCCGACTCGAATACGGCGCGTCTGCTGGAATCGGCCTCGTCCGACAACTTCCGGCTGGGCTGCACGCCCGTCGTCAATCTGTTCGCGCAGCGCGCCGACCCCATCCGCGTCACCCATGCGCAGGCCTCCTATCCGGTGGTGGCAGACGCGCGCCGCGCCTATGGCTACGAGATTTATTCGATCGACCGCGTGCGCCAGGTACGGCAGAACGCGCAGGGCGATTCGGTGGTGGAGTTCCGGCCCTTCTATTCGCTGCATCATGGCGAGACGCCCGATGGCGCCAGCCATTACTGGACCGCGCGGCGCAATTCCATGGTGGCCGAGCGCAGCCCCGGCTACGAAATGGAACTGTCCATCGTGGACATCGATTTCGATCCCTCGCTGCCGCAGACCGAGACCCTGAGCCTGGAGCTGACATGCACCAACCGCGACCTGCCCGCGCATCTGGCGGTGGGGCAGCCGGGCGGCGACCTGTTCCTGGAAGGCGGTTCGATCGCGCGCGAAATCCGCATGCTGCGCCGGCCCACGCACACGCACCGCTTTCAGCAGGGACGGGCGGCGCACTGGCGGCTCATTTCCCACTTGGCGCTGAACCATCTGTCGCTGGTGCATAGCGGTCTGCCCGCGCTGAAGGAAACGCTGCGGCTGTATGACCTGTCGCATTCCGCGGTGGCGGCGCGCCAGATAGAAGGGCTGGTCGGACTGGACTACAAGCCCGCCACGCACTGGATGCCTGGCGAGCCCTTCGCGACCTTCGTGCGCGGCATTGAAATCCGGCTGACGATCAACGAAGACAACTTCGTCGGCACCAGCCTGCATGCCTTCGTGGCGGTGATCAACCGCTTCTTCGGCCTTTACGTGCACGCCAACAGCTTCGTGCAGCTGGTCGTGCTGTCGCGCCGCGGCGCGGACGAAATCCTACGGTGCGCTCCATGCAACGGCGACGCGATCCTAGCGTAATCGAATCACTGCTGGCCGAGCCGCAGCGCTTCAAGTTCTTCCAGGCCGTGCGGGTGCTGGAGTCGTGGTTCGCCCGGCAGGAAGGCAGCCGCGCGCGCAATGCCGTGCCCGCGCACCTGCGTTTCCTGAATTCGTCGTCGCTGGCTTTTCCCGCCAGCGAGATCGCGGCGCTGACGGCCTATGACAAGCAGGGCCAGGCGCTGGAGGACACCGAGTCAAGATTGGCGGCGCTGGCGGCAGGCAACCTGGGCCGGGTGGAAATCGAGCCGGCGTTCTTCGGCCTGTTGGGCGCGCAGGGCGCCATGCCGCTGCATTACACCGAGATCCTGAGCACCCGCGAAAGCTCGCGGCGCGACCGTGGCGCGCGCGCCTTCTTCGATATCTTCTCCAACCGGGCGGCGGCGCTGTTTTACGCTGCCTGGAAAAAGTACCGCATGCCCGTGCGGCACGAGACCGAACAGGACCATCACTACCTGCCGCTGCTGCTGGCGTTGGGAGGCATAGGCCATCCGGCGCTGCGCGACCGCCTGCAATCGGGACAGGGCCGGGTGTTCGACGAATCGCTGGCGCACTACGCCGCGGCGGCGCGCCAGCGGCCGGTTTCGGCGGCTTATCTGCAACGCGTGCTGGCGGACTATTTCCAGGTGGCGCTGCGGGTGGAGCAATTCGTCGGGCGCTGGTATCACGTACCGCCGCAGAACCGCACGCAGCTGGGCATGCCTGGCGCGGTGCTGGGCGTCTCCGCCATGGCCGGCGACCGCATCTGGCAACGCGACATGCGCATCCGGCTGTGGATCGGCCCTCTGTCCAAAGAGGCGTTCACGGACTTCCTGCCCGGCGGCGCGCGCGCCCAGGCGCTGGAGAAGCTCCTGACCATGTTCGGCGGCATGAGCTTCGAGTACGAGGTGCGGCTGGTGATGGCCAAGGAAGACGTGGGCGGCAGCGTGCTGGGCGAAGGCGGCGGCGCGCGCCTGGGTTGGAATTCCTTTCTTTGCACCGAGGCCGTGGCGTCCGACCGCGACGACGCCAGCTACGAACTGCACACCATTCATTAAGACTAGACGACCTAGAACATGGCCACACCCTTGAAGACCCTGATTGGAAAGCTCAACCAGACCTGCCGCCAGGCGGCCGAGCGCGCCGCCAGCCTGTGCATGGCCCAGGGGCACTACGAGGTGGACCTGGAGCACCTGTTCCTGGCGTTGCTGGAAAAGCCGGCCAGCGATTTCAGCATCGTGGCGCGGCGCAGCGGCATCGAGTCGGCGGTGCTGGAAGCGGACCTGAACGCGGAAATCCGCGGCTTCAAGAATGGCAACACGCGCACGCCGGTGTTCTCGCCGCATCTGCCGCGGCTGTTCGAGCATGCCTGGCTGATCGCCTCGCTGGACACGCAGACCACTCGCATCCGTTCCGGCCATCTGCTGTTGGCCTTGCTGACCGAACCGGATCTGGCCCAGTTGGCGCGGCGCGGTTCGCGCCTGTTCGAATCGTTCCGCCTGGACGAGCTGAAGCATGACTACGCCGCGCTGACGGCGGGCTCCGAAGAGGCGGGTCAGTCGGTGGCGCTGGGCGACAGCCCGGCGGGCGACGCCGGGCAGGATGGCGCGGCCGCCGCGGCCGGCCTGTCCAAGACGCCGGCGCTGGACCAGTACACCGCCAACCTGACGGAAAGGGCGCGCGAGGGCAAGATCGACCCGGTGATCGGCCGCGATGCCGAGATCCGCCAGATGATCGATATCCTGACCCGCCGCCGCCAGAACAATCCCATCCTGACCGGCGAAGCCGGCGTGGGCAAGACTGCGGTGGTGGAAGGGCTGGCGCTGCGCATCGTGGCGGGCGACGTGCCGCCGGCACTGGCCGGCGTCGCGCTGCGCACGCTGGACATGGGCTTGCTGCAGGCTGGCGCCAGCGTCAAGGGCGAATTCGAAAACCGTCTGAAGAATGTGATCGACGAGGTCAAACAGAGCTCCACGCCCATCATCCTGTTCATCGACGAAGCCCACACCATGATAGGCGCGGGCGGGCAGGCCGGGCAGAACGATGCGGCCAACCTGCTCAAGCCGGCGCTGGCGCGTGGCGAGCTGCGCACCATCGCCGCCACCACCTGGAGCGAATACAAGAAGTACTTCGAGAAGGACGCCGCGCTGGCGCGCCGCTTCCAGGTCGTCAAGGTGGAAGAGCCCAGCGAGGAACTGGCCGCCAGCATGCTGCGCGGCATGGCGCCGCTGATGGAGCAGCATTTTGGCGTGCGCGTGCTGGACGAGGCCATCGTCGCCGCGGCCCGCCTGTCGCACCGCTACATCAGCGGCCGCCAACTGCCGGACAAGGCCGTCAGCGTGCTGGACACGGCCTGCGCGCGCGTGGCCCTGGGCCGCAGCGCCACGCCGGCGCTGATCGACGACGCGCGCCACCGCCTGGCGCGCCTGGAGACCGAGCGTGCTGCCCTGCGCCGGGAAGCCGCGGCGGGCGCGGCACAGTCCGCGCGCCTGCGCGAACTGGACCTGGAAATGGACGCCACGCGCGCCGCGCTGACGGACGCGGAAGCGCGGCTGGCGCAGGAAAGCGAGCTGGTCAGGCAGATCCACGCGCTGCGCGAGGAGCTGGAGGCGGCGGGCGCGGACGCCGCGCCAGAGCCCGCCGGCAAGCGCCGCTCGGGCAAGGCGGCCGAACCCGCCGCCACGCCCGGCCAGGCGCAACTGGCCGAATTGCAGCAGCAGCTGCGCGCCTTGCAGGGCGAGGCGCCGCTGGTGCCCGCCTTCGTGGACGCACAGGTCATCGCCGAGATCGTGTCGGCCTGGACCGGCATTCCGCTGGGCCGCATGGTCAACGACGAAATCCGCACGGTGCTGGAACTGCAGCCCCTGCTGGCCGAGCGCGTCATCGGCCAGGACCATGCACTGCACGCCATCGCCCAGCGCGTGCGCACCGCGCGCGCCGGCCTGGAAGATCCCAACAAGCCCAAGGGCGTGTTCCTCTTCATCGGCCCCTCGGGCGTGGGCAAGACCGAAACCGCGCTGGCCGTGGCGGATGTGCTGTACGGCGGTGAACGCAAGCTGGTCACCATCAACATGAGCGAGTACCAGGAGGCCCATAGCGTATCGGGCCTGAAGGGCTCGCCGCCGGGCTACGTGGGCTACGGCGAGGGCGGCGTGCTGACCGAGGCGGTGCGCCGCCAGCCCTACAGCGTGGTGCTGCTGGACGAGATCGAGAAGGCCCATCCGGACGTGCTGGAGTTGTTCTTCCAGGTGTTCGACAAGGGCGTGATGGATGACGCCGAAGGGCGCGAGATCGATTTCCGCAACACGCTCATCATCCTGACGTCCAACGTCGGCTCGTCGGCCATCATGCAGGCTTGCCTGAACAAGAGCGTCGAAGAGCGGCCCGACCCCGAGGCCTTGCAGGAACTGTTGACGCCGCAGCTGTACAAGGCCTTCAAGCCCGCCTTCCTGGGCCGCATGAAGACCATTGCCTACTACCCGGTGGATGACGACGCGCTGGCCCGCATCATCGGGCTGAAGCTCGGGCGTATCGCGCAGCGGGTCCAGGCCAACCACCGCGCCCTGTTCGAATGGGATGAGGCGCTGGTGGAGGCCGTGCTGGCGCGTTGCACCGAGGTGGATACCGGCGCGCGCAATGTGGACCACATCCTCAACGGCACGCTGTTGCCGCAGATCGCCGAGCAGGTGCTGGGCCGCATGGCACAAGGGGAGGCCATTGCCCGCATCCGCGTGACTGCCGGCAAGAACGGCGACTTCCGCTATCGCCTTGCCTGACGCCGGAGCCTGACATGCCTTTGGACAACACCGGCCTTTCCCGAATGTCGATCGCGTCGGTCGATCAGGCCAATCGCCTGTTGGACCTGCGCACGCCGCTGGGCGCGAACCGGCTCGTGGCGGAAACGCTATCCGCCACGGAAACCCTGTCGGACGGCGCGTTCCGGCTCGAACTGACCGCCCTGTCCGACGATGCCGGCATTCCCTTGTCCGAACTGCTGGGAAAGCCGGCGACCCTGCGCCTGCAGACCGCATTGGGCCGCGACCAGCCGCGCGTCTGGAACGGCTACATCACGGCGGCGCAGTTCCAGGGCGCCAACGGTGGTATGGCGCGCTACGGGCTGACGCTGGAGCCCTGGCTCGCTTTTCTGCGCGCGCGCCGCGACAGCTTTGCCTATCAGGACAAGACGGTCTTTGAAATCGTCGACAGCATCTTTGGCGACTATAAGGACCAAGGAGGCCTCGCGCCGCAGTGGCGCTGGGTGGTGAAGGACCGCGCCGCGTACGCCAAGCGCAGCCTGACCGTGCAGTACCGCGAGACCGACCATGCCTTCGTCGAGCGTCTGCTGGCCGAAGAGGGCCTGTTCTACTGGGTGGAGCACGAAGGCGGCGAAGGCGAGGGCAGCCACACGCTGATCATCGCCGACCATAACGGCGCCTTCCTGCCCGGCCCGCAGGCCAGCGTGCGCTTCGCGCGCGCCGATGTCACGGAGACCGAGGACAGCATCCAGCAGTGGAGCCGGCGCGCGCGCTGGCAGACCAACGCGGTGCGCATGGCCAGCTGGGACTACCGCAGCGCCCAGGCCAGACCAGTAGCGGCGCAGGTCGATGGCGGCGCCGCGAAGGGCGCGATGGATCTGGTCGTCAACGACTATCCCGGCCAGTACGCCTACGAGGACAGCGCGCAGGGCGAACGCCTGGCGCATATTGCGCTGGCCGCGCTGCGCGTGGGCCAGGACAGCTGCGAGGGCGCGGGCACCGTGCGCACGCTGGCGCCAGGCCAGCGCTTCGAACTGACCGGGCACTACCAGCAGGGCGGGTCCGACTACGTGGCGATCGCCGTGCGGCACGAGGCCCGCAACAATTTCGACGAGGACCTGGGCCGCGCCGTGCGCGAGGCGCTGGGCGAGAGCGGTCCGGAGGCGGCCGAGGCCGACTTCTACCGCAACACGTTTACCTGCATCGGCATCGATACTGAATTCCGCAAGGCCACGCGCGACGGACATGGCGAGCGCCTGCATCCCCGGCCCACCGTGTACGGCGCGCAGACCGCGCTGGTGGTGGGCGCGGAAGCGCCGGTGCATACCGACCGCGATCATCGCGTCAAGGTGCAGTTCCATTGGCAGCGCGGCAAGGCGTCCAGCAGCCGCCTGGAACATCCCTCGGGCGACGAGAACGCGCCCGCCAAGGATGAGCTGGGCACCTGGGTGCGCGTCGCGGAGCCCGTGGCAGGCGGCGACTGGGGCGGCAACTTTGTGCCGCGCGTCGGTCAGGAAGTGCTGGTCGAGTTCCTGCACGGCGACATCGACCGTCCCGTGGTGGTTGGCGCGCTCTACAACGGCGCGGGTGCCGAGGACGCGTCGCACAACCAGGTGCAGGGCGGCGCCGCCAACGCCACCGGTAACGCGCCCGCCTGGTTCGCCGGCGGCGCCGACGGCCATGCGCACAACGTGGTGATGTCCGGCTTCAAGACGCAGGCGCTCGCCAGCAGCGGGCAGGGTACTGGCGGCTACAACCAGCTGGTGCACGACGACACGCCGGGACAGTCGCGCCTGACGGCTTCGACCACGCAGGCCGAGAGCCGCCTGAACCTGGGACACATCAAGCAGCAGCGCGACAACGAAAGGCTGCAGGACCTGGGTCACGGCGCGGAACTGTCGACCCGCGAGGCGGTGGCGCTGCGCGGCGGCGCGGGGCTGCTGATCAGCGCGGACGCGCGCAAGAACGCCAAGGGCGCGCTGCTGGATAGCGAGGAGGCGGGCCTGCAGATCGAGAACGCGATGCGCGCGGCCGAGGAACTGGCGCAGGCGGCAACGCGGCAGAAGGCCGTGCTGGAAGGCGATCCGGAAACGCTGCCGGCGCAGGACGCGCTGAAGCACGTGCTGGAGGTGATCGATGCGAAACAGGACGCGCCCGAAGGCGAGCCCGTCGCGGCCTATAGCGAACCGCAGCTCCAGGTGAGCGCGCCCAGCGGTATCGGGCAGTACACGCCGGTCGACGCATTTCTCGTGGCCGGCGCGACCCTGGCGCAGGTGGCGCCGGACGTGAACTGGGTTAGCAGCGCCAACGTTGCGATGGGCGTGGCCGGCGGCGCGGTGCTGTTCACACTGGGACGCAAGGCGCCCGGCGGCAGCCCGGTGCAGGGCCAGGGACTGCTGCTGCATGCGGCCGGCGGCAAGCTGCGCCTGCACAGCCAGGACGCCAAGATGACGCTGTCCGCTGAAAAGGCGGTGACCTTCGCCTCGGCGCAGGCCGGCGTGACGGTGCAGGCGGCCAAGCGCGTGCTGGCAACGGCGGGTGGCGCCTACATGCGGGTGGAAGGCGGCGGCATTCAGCTGCATGCGCCGGGCAAGGTCGAATTGAAGGCAGGCGTGCATAACTGGGTCGGCCCGGAAAGCAGCCAGGCGAATCTGGCCTTCAACGAAGCCAGTCCCTTGTGCGAAGCCCGGGTGCGCGGCGCGGCCCAGCGGGGCGGCGCCGTGGTGCCGCTGGGCTGAGGCGGGAGGACGGCGGCATGCTCGATTACCAGGCTTTTAACGCCTATGGCTTTGGCCTCATCCAGGATGAACGGACGCCCGGCGTGCCGGCCTGCGTCCAGGCCGAAGCCCTGGTGCCGCCGGCGCTGCGGAAAATGCCGGGCCTCATGCCCCGCTTGGTGGATCTGTCCGCCATGCCAGCGGCGGACAAGGCGCAGGCGCTGGCCAGCCTGAATCAGGCTTTGCTCGATGGCGGGGATCTCTGGCTGGGGCTGTTGCTTCACTCCGATCAGCCCGCCGATGCCGTAGCCGCGCATCTGCGGTCGCGGATGATCGTCGACATCGCGGGCCAAGGGCCGTGCTTCTTCCGTTTTTTCGACCCGCGCGTGTTGGTCCAGCTGCCATGGATGCTGGACCCGGCGCAGCTGGCCTGGCTTTGCGGGCCGGTGCAGCGCTTCGTGTTCCATCTGGACGGCGAATGGTGCGCCGTGGCACGCCCCGACGCCGAGGCGGCGGCGCGCCCGAAGTTGAGCGTGGAGCAATCCTTCGCCTTGACCCAGATGCAGGCCCTGAATGAAGTGCTGTCAGATCTGGACACGCTGGAGCCCGACGGGCGCATCGCCCTGGGCCGGGCAGTGATGGCGCATTTCCGCACGGCCCGGGAGTTGGGCCTGGCGACGGCGCAGGAACGCAAGGCGTTTGCACGGCATGGCCTGGACGTGCACCCCGCCTTCCACCGCCACGAGCGGGTACGCGCCTGCCTGGCGGCAATGCGGCCCGAAGATGATTACCCCTACCTTGCTGCGGTCCAGGATCTGTCTGATGAAGATTGGTCCAGCGTGCGCGCGGATATGGAACGAACTGGAGAGCCCGATGGCCGATGATGCAAAGAACTGCGGGAAGAAGCGCTCGTCGCTGGATTGCGGGGAGGATTGCCCGTTTCACCGGATCGGCCTGCCCATCATGCCGCTGCGCTACGCGGTGCTGAAGAACGACGGCGCCTTTCCGGCGCTGGACGGCGACCTGAACATGCCGCAGCTGGCCGAGAGGCCCCTGGGCGACAGCGCGCGCTATGGCGTGCGCCTGCTGCGCCCGGGCTATCTGTACGTCTATGACGAAGCGCGCTCTGAGCTGAAGGGTTACTACGTCAACGAAAACGCCACCCTGTACAACTTCGACCTCGACAAGCCGGTGCAGGACTGCGACCGGACCTTTACTTGCACGATGGACCACGAAGCCAAGGCTTCGCTGCTGACCATTCCGAACGCCAAAAAGGCGACCTATGTCTGGCTGGCATATTCGGACGTGCAGTGGACCAAGGATGTGTGCAAGGCGCACAAGGGCAAGAAGGGCGCCGACATGCGCGAGCGGCACATGTTCAAGTTCGATGTGCAGGCTTGGCTAAGCAGCGGCAAGCATGCGAATGCCAAGAGCATCAAGACTCTGAAGGACACGGCCGCCGACTACCAGGTGCATCGCAAGCGCGATCTGGATCAACATCAGAAGCAGCAGTTTCTGGGTTGGAGCACCGTCGGCTATTACGACGTGAAAGGCTGGATGGGGGAAATGATCGAGAACGCCGCAGAGGCGTTCCTGCCCGGCAAGGGCCTGATGCTGGCGCTGCCGGACAGCACCGGGATCCTGCAGGATATCGCGCGGCTGATGCGCATACGCTTCGACGACTTCGTGTCGAACAAGGAGGACCTGCGTCCCCTGACCGTGTCGAAGTCCATCGAGTCGCTCAGCGAAATCATCATGCAGTCGGCCGAGAGCGAGTTTCTGGAGCAAAGAGGCCGGGATGCCACCAACCATACCGTCTATGGGACCACGACCCCGAGCATGGGAGCCGGCCCGGGAGGGTCGGGGGCCGGAGGGCTGGCGGTGGGCCAGATGCTGGCGGACTGGCTGATGCCGGAGAATAAGAAGCAGCGCATGGCCGAGGCGGAAGACTACCGCCATCCGACCGAGGCCGAGCGCGGCAAGGTTCGCTGGGAAGCCTGGTCGAAGTACTTCGACAATTACGACGAGAACGCGCGCCGGGCGTGGCAGAAAGGATTCGACGAGCGTCTGGCGCAATTCGACGCCGCGACCATCGTGCCTCTGGCGAAGGCGCACGTGGCGTGGATTACCTGCCAGAAAACGCTCGATTCGTTTGAGTGCAACTACGACTCCAACAACGCGGATAGCGGAGCGGTCTACCAGACGGTTTTTGCGCTGTGCATCGACGGAACCCAGGACAAGCGCATTTGCTTCAAGCAGTATGCGGACTGGCTACAGGGGGAACCGGACGACACGCGCAACCTGTTGCTGCGCGCCATGTTTCACAACCAGGATTTCGTGGTCAAGAAGGTGGTCGAGGCGCACGAAGCGGCGCTCGACTGGAAGGCCATCCCTTGGGGCAATCTGCACGAGGCCTACAAGACCGGGCTCAAGGTGCTGAGCGAAGGGCAGATGGACAAGACCGCGCGCCTGCTGGAACAGGTCATGGGGCCGGTAGTACATGTACTCAGGCTGGGCGTGGATAGCGGTATCGCGCGCAAGCTGGCGATGTACGTCGGGCTGCTGGCGCGGCAGAACGTGGCAATCGTGGAAGTCGAGGGCGGCAAGAAGGCTTTCCGCGCCGCGCTGATCCGCGAGGTCCTGCGCCAGCATGGCAGTCAGGTGAGCATGCGCCAGATGGAGCAGGCAGTGGCGGACGAACTGCGGCGGTTGGAAGTGCGCGGCGAACAGCTGGAAGGCACCGACAAGAAGCGCTGGTTCATGTTGGTGGACAGGGATGCCGCCGCCAATGTGTCAACAGACCTGCGGGCCGCCGATAGGGCCAGGGCGCTGGCCCAGACCACCATGACGGTCGAGGAATACGAAGCCCGGGAACTGTCGCGCTGGCGCACGGCGATCAACACGGACGTCCGTGTCGGCGTCGTCGGCTGCCTGTTCCAGACCGTGGCGGTGTACAAGCTCTGGAGCGACCTGGAATCGGCCATGCCTCACGAACGCAGCGACGCGAGCTGGAAATTCGTGGTCGGAATCGCATCGGCGGGCGGCTCGGTGGCCGACGTATTGGGCGTGGCGCTCAAGAGCCGACAGGCCGCTGGCATGCGGCTGGGAATAGGGGTGGGGCTTGAAACCACCGGTTCTCTGCTGGTGCGATGGGGCGGCCGCATAGGCGTGGTCACCGGCGTCATCATGGCTGTGTTCGATTTCAAATCCGCCAAAGACCAATTCGCGATTGAAAAGAACGGCCTGATGGGCGGGCTTTACCTTGCCTCGGGTATCCTCAGCCTGGTTGTCATCGGCGCGTTCGCCCTGTCAGCCACGGTCGTGGGCCTGATCGCCGCGGTGCTCCTGATCATCGTGGCGATATTGATAGAGAAATTCAAGGGCAACAAGATCGATGAATGGCTGAAGCGCTGTCTGTGGGGGAAACTGCAGGGACAGGCCGGGGCCGATTACTACTATGGGGTGCAGCAAGAAATGAACAGCCTGCGCGTGGCCTTGGGAGGGTCGTGATGGACTTTACGGGACTGATGTCCAGGTTCCCTAACGATCGTCCGCTTTCGGAGTTCGACCGCGAGCATCGCTTGCTGCAAAAGAAGCGTCTCGACGTCCCGCTGCTGGCGCAGCTCTGCGTCGTGAAGATGAATTCCAACAGCTTGCTGTCGGTGGACCGCTGGTACGGCTGGCGGGGCTTCATCGCCTTGATCGGGGCCATAGGCGTGGCCTTTGGCGTGGGCGGCATCCTGATGCTGGCCTGGATTCTGGTGGTGGATAACGTGCCCAATGAGAATGGCCTCTGGGAGGCGATCTTCTTCGGCATGGCGATGTTCGCCGCGCTGGGGTTGGCTGGCGCCTGGGGCGCGTGCAAGGAGATGTTCCGCTGGACCTACTATCCCATTGCGCTGGATCGCAAGCACCGTCTGGTGCATGTGTTCCGGTTGGATGGCACCGTTTTGACGGCGCCCTGGGACAAGATCTACTTCACGCTGGGCCGGGGCAAGGGCACGTTCGGCTGGCTCAACTGGGACATACGCGGCCTGATCCTGGCCGAGGACGGCGTCACGGTGCGGGAGACCTTCGCCTTTTGCATCGCCACCAGCCGCGTGGAGAACGCCTATTCGCACTGGGAGTTCCTGCGCCGCTACATGGAGGAAGGCCCGCAGGCGGTGCTGGACGCGGTCCTGTACTGCATGCCGGTGGATGGCAAGCGCGAGAGCTTCGCCTTTTCCAAAGAGCGCGTTTTCGCCAATGACGCGCAAAGTCCGGGCTTCATGTATCTGATGATGATGCCGTTCAACTACTTGCACGCCATCATGCGCTGGGCGGTCATGCAGACCAGCAAAATCCCGGCGTTTCCGCCGGAGATCGAGGCTACGCTGCAGCCTGAGCCGGGCGACAAATACGTGCGCGATGCGTCGATGAATCCCGAGGATCTGCGCTAGGCGCGGCCCCTGCGGCGGCGCGGGCGCCTGTATTTGCGCCAGGCGGATTTGCGCTAGGATTACCCCGACCATTCCGCCCCTCCCCCTGGAGCCCCCCGCATGACCGACCTCAGCGCCTTCCCCATCACCAAGAAGTGGCCCGCCCGGCACCCCGACCGCATCCAGCTGTATTCGCTGCCCACGCCCAACGGCGTGAAGGTGTCGATCCTGCTGGAGGAGACCGGGCTGCCCTACGAGGTCCACCGGGTCAGCTTTGACGCCCGGGACCAGTTTTCCCCCGAGTTCCTGTCGCTCAGCCCGAACAACAAGATTCCGGCCATCCTCGATCCCAATGGCCCCGACGGCAAGCCGTTGGCACTGTTCGAGTCTGGCGCGATCCTGATCTACCTGGCCAGCAAGGCGGGCAAGTTCCTGCCGGCGGACACGGCGGGGCGCTACGAGACGCTGCAGTGGATCATGTTCCAGATGGGCGGCATCGGCCCGATGTTCGGCCAGCTGGGTTTCTTCCACAAATTCGCCGGCAAGGACTACGAGGACAAGCGTCCGCGCGACCGGTATGCGGAGGAGTCCAAGCGCCTGTTGAACGTGCTGGACCAACGGCTGGCGGGGCGCGACTGGGTAATGGGCGATGAATACACCATTGCCGATATCGCCATCCTGCCCTGGGTGCGCAATCTGGTGGGCTTCTATGGCGCGGGCGAGCTGGTGGAGTTCTCGCGCTTCAAGAATGTTGCCCGGGTGCTGGAGGCTTTCGTGGCCCGCCCGGCGGTGACCCGGGGCCTGACGATACCCGCCTGAGTCGTGGGCGGCTGCGCGGCCGCTGCCTGAGCGGCCGCGTGCTTCCGGTTTCCCGTCGTCCGCTGCGGGCTTGCGGCAAATCAAACAAGCCCGCAAGTTATATGTTTTTCGGTCATTAACTTATTACTGAAAGGCGTAAGCTTCCTCCATAAGCTGGACAGGCCGTACGAACACCCCGACGTGCACGCTGCCCAGCGTGCAACGGAGGGCAGTAATGAAGAGGATCGGGATCAAGGTCGCGGTGGGCCTGCTGGCGGCTGCGGGCCTGGCCATCGGCGGCGCGCAGTTGCTGACCGCGAATCGCAAGGCCGACGCGGCGGCGTCCGTCGACGTCAACGACAGGCGGTTGGCCGAGGCCGGCGCCTACATCGCGCGCACGGGCGACTGCGTGGCCTGTCACAGCGTGCCCAATGGCAAGCCCTTCGCGGGCGGCCTGGCGATGCAGACGCCGGTCGGCACCATTTATTCGTCGAACATCACGCCCGACAAGCAGACGGGCATCGGCGGCTACAGCTACGCGGATTTCAAGAACGCGGTGCAGTACGGCATCCGCAAGGACGGCACGCCGCTGTATCCGGCCATGCCGTATCCCTCGTACGCCATCATGCCGGATGCGGACGTCCAGGCGCTGTACGCCTACTTCATGTCGCAGGTGGAGCCCGTCAGCCAGCCCAGCGCGGATTCCACCATTCCGTGGCCGCTGAACATGCGCTGGCCCATGGCCTGGTGGCAGTTGCTGTTCGCGGGCAAGCGCGAGTTCGCGGCCCCGGCCGGCGCCGATGAAAAGCTGGTGCGCGGCGCCTATCTGGTCGAAGGCCCGGGCCACTGCGGCGCCTGCCACACGCCGCGCGGCCTGGCCTACCAGGAACAGGCGCTGTCCCTGGCGGACGGCGACGCCTTCCTGTCCGGCGCGGTGATCGACGGCTGGCGCGCCAAGAGCCTGCGCGGCGAGGCTCAGGGCCTGCAATCCTGGAGCGCGCAGGACATCGAGCTGTTCCTGAAGACGGGCCGCACCGACAAGGTGGCGGCATTCGGCGCGATGGCCGACGTGGTCGAGCACAGCACGCGCTATTTCACCGATGGCGACCTTGCCAGCATCGCGGCCTACCTGAAGCAATTGCCTGCGGCGGGCGGCAAGCTCGCCGCCTTCCCGCCCAAGGCCGACAGCACCACCGCGTCCCTGCGCGATGGCCGCTACGACTCGCGCGGCGCGGTCATCTACGCGGAGCAGTGCGTGGTGTGCCACCGTGCCGACGGGCAGGGCATGCCGCGTATTTTCCCGGCGCTGGCGGGCAATTCGGCGGTGTTTGCGCAGAACCCGCAATCCATCATCCAGATCACGCTGGAAGGCGGCAGGATGCCATCCAACGACACGGATGCCATGACGTTCGCGATGCCGGGCTTCAAGCACCTGAGCGACCGCGATATCACAGACGTGATCAATTTCATCCGCACAGGATGGACCAACCAGGCGCCCGCGATCGGCGAGAAGGACGTCGCGCATATCCGCGAGTTCCTGGCCAGCAAGAAGCCGAACATCGGCGGAGGCAAGCATGAGTAAGCACATCAGGATCGCCGCGCTGCTGGCAGCTGCCATCGCCGTGGGCGGCTGGACGGCTGCCACGGCCGAACCCGAGGCCGCGGCGCCAGGCGCGCGCAGCACTTTCCCGGTGCTGGACAAGGACGGCAAGCGCCTGCCGGACTACACCATTCCAGCGGACACCCAGATCGCCGCGCAGCCCAACGCGGACCAGATCAACTACGGCAAGCGTCTCCTGACCGAGACGCGTCGCCTGCTGCCGCAGAACACGGGCGCCAGCCTGAACTGCAATAGCTGCCACGTGCAGGGTGGCAAGAAGCCGCTGGGTGCGCCCTACATCAACACGGTCAATTCGTTCCCGCAGTTCAATCCGCGCGCCAACCGGGTGGTGACGCTGGAGGATCGTATCAACGGCTGCTTCATGCGTTCGATGAACGGCAAGCCGCTGGAGAAGGACTCGGCGGAAATGCAGGCCATGATCGCCTACATGAAGTGGCTGGCCCAGGACGTGCCGCACGGCGCCAAGGTGCAGATCGAGAACGCCTGGCCGATAGACACCAAGCTCGTGCCCGACGCGGTGCGCGGCAAGAGCCTGTATGCGGCCCAATGCGCGTCCTGCCACGGCGCCAATGGCGAGGGCAAGAAGGACCATTCGGGCGATATCGCCTTTCCGCCCTTGTGGGGCGACGAGTCCTTCAATATCGGCGCGGGCCTGGCGCGCACCTACAAGGCCGCGGCCTTCATCCGCAACAGCATGCCGATGGGCGTGAACACGCATGGCAGCTGGGGCGAGGGCGGCGTGCTGTCGGACCAGGACGCGGTGGACGTGGCTGAATACTTCACCCACATGCCGCGCCCGGATTTCGCGGGCAAGGACAAGGACTGGCCGCAAGGCAAGAAACCGAAGGACGCGCGCTACTGAGGCGCCGCCGCCCAGCCTCTACAATCGGCCCTGTCATCCCTTATGGAAAGCCGGGGCCGCCCATGGAACTGCGCCAACTGCGTTACTTCGTCCGCGTCGTGGAGGCGGGCAGCATCGGCCGCGCCGCGCAGTCCATCGGCATGGTGACCTCGGCGCTCAGCCAGCAGATCAGCCGGCTGGAGGGCGAATTGTCCACCCGGCTGCTGCGGCGCAGCGCCAGCGGCGTGGAGCCCACCGACGCGGGGCTGGCGTTTTTCCGCCAGGCGCAGCTGGCGCTGCGCCACGCCGACGATGCGGTGCACGCGGCGCAGCAGGCCAGGCTGGCGGGCCACGTCAGCGTGGGCCTGCCTTCCACCACCGCCGCCATCCTCGGCGCGCCCTTCGTGCAAGCCATGAATGAGCGTTATCCCGACATCCGCCTGCATCTGGTGGAGGCGCTGTCGGGCCATTTGAGCGACATGCTCAACGGCCGCCTGCTGGACCTGGCCATCGTGTTCCAGGCCGAATCCGCGCGGCGCTGGAGCATTACGCCTTTGCTGGACGAGCCGCTGTTCCTGCTGGCCCATCCCGGCATGCCGGGTTTGCCGGCAGGCGACACCACCCGCATCGAAGCTATTGCGCATCTGCCGCTGGTCCTGCCCAGCGGACGCCACGGGCTGCGCGCGCTGGTCAACCACGCGTACCAGCAGTCGGGTCGCGCGCCGCTGGTGGCGGTGGAGGTGGATGGCCTGCCGGTGCTGATGGACGTGGTGCAGCTGGGTCATGTGGCCACCATCCAGCCCAGTTCCGCCATGGCGCGGATCGCGCCGGGTCAGTTGCACATGGCGCGCATCGACGACGCCCACCTGTACCGTCCCAATCTGCTGGCCAGCCTGTCCGAGGACGAGCTGTCGCCCGCGGCCCTGGCTGCCCGCCTGGTGCTGGCGGATGTCTCGCGCACGCTGGCGCGCGCGGGCAAATGGCCGGTGGTGACCCTTCACGATTCATGAAGACCTGTTGACGCCTGGCTGATATCGGCGGGTGCGCTTGCTCGCTACAGTCCGTTCCTTGGAAGAGGAACAATGGCATGGTCGATGTCTTGGTGGTGGGAGGGGGCAACGCGGCGCTGTGCGCGGCCCTGATGGCGCGAGAGGCCGGCGCCAGCGTGCTGCTGCTGGAAGCGGCGCCGCGCGAGTGGCGCGGCGGCAACTCGCAGCACACGCGCAATCTGCGCTGCATGCACGATGCGCCGCAGGACGTGCTGATCGAGGCCTACCCCGAGGAAGAATACTGGCAGGACCTGCTCAAGGTGACGGGCGGGCTGACCAACGAGCATCTGGCGCGCCTGGTCATCCGCGAATCCTCCACCTGTAGGGACTGGATGCGCCGCCACGGCGTGAATTTCCAGCCGCCGCTGTCGGGCGCGCTGCACGTAGCGCGCACCAACGCTTTCTTCATGGGCGGCGGCAAGGCTCTGGTCAACGCCTACTACCGCAGTGCCGAGGCGCTGGGCGTGCAGATCCGCTACGACGCCCCGGTCGACTCGCTGGAGCTGGACGGCGGGCGCTTCGTGGCCGCGCGCATCGGCGCTGAGCGCATCGAGGCGCGCGCCTGTGTGCTGGCGGCCGGCGGCTTCGAGTCCAACCGCGAGTGGCTGCGCGAGGCCTGGGGCCAGAACGAACGCGGCGAATGGCCGGCCGACAATTTCCTGATCCGCGGCACCCGCTACAACATGGGCGTGCTGCTGAAGTTCATGCTGGATGCGGGCGCGGACAGCATCGGCGATCCGTCGCAGTCGCATTGCGTGGCCATCGACGCGCGCGCGCCGCTGTACGACGGCGGCATCTGCACGCGCATCGACTGCGTATCGTTGGGCGTGGTAGTCAACCGCGAGGCTCGCCGCTTCTATGACGAAGGCGAGGACTTCTGGCCCAAGCGCTACGCCATCTGGGGCCGCCTGACGGCCATGCAGCCGGGGCAGATCGCCTATTCCATCATCGACGCCAAGGCCGTCGGCCGCTTCATGCCGCCGGTGTTCCCCGGCGTGCAGGCCGACACCTTGCCGGAACTGGCCGTGAAGCTGGGGCTGGATCCGGCGGTGTTCGAGCAGACGCTGCGCGACTACAACGCGGCCTGCCGCGTCGGCAAGTTCGACCACACCGCGCTGGACGACTGCCATACCGAGGGCCTGGCGCCGGCCAAGACGCACTGGGCGCGGCCCATCGACACCGCGCCATTCTATGGCTATGCCTTGCGGCCCGGCATCACCTTTACCTACCTGGGCCTGAAGGTGGATGACACCGCCGCGGTCCGGTTCAACGACATGCCCAGCGACAACCTGTTCGTCGCGGGCGAAATGATGGCCGGCAATGTGCTGGGCAAGGGCTATACGGCCGGGGTGGGCATGTCCATCGGCACGGCCTTCGGCCGCATCGCCGGCACCCGGGCCGCCGCCGCCGCGCGCGGCCGGCACCACGCGGAAGCACGATATGAAGCAGCTTGAAGCCCTGGCGCGCGAGGCGCAGTCCTTTTCCACGCCGCATGCCGAGGCGGCGCCCGTCATGGCCGAGCAGCCGGTGCGCTGGCTAGGCAAACAGGCCAAGCCCCAGGCGGAGCTTCTGACCGGCGATGAAACCGAAGTCGCCCGCGTCATGCAGATCTGCAACGCCTGCCGCTATTGCGAAGGATTCTGCGCGGTGTTTCCCGCCATGACCCGGCGCCTGGAATTCGGCAAAGCCGATCTGAACTACCTGGCCAATCTGTGCCACAACTGCGGCGCCTGTTTGCACGCTTGCCAGTACGCGCCGCCGCACGAGTTCGCGGTGAACGTGCCGCAGGCCATGGCCCGGGTCCGGATGCAGACCTACACCGATTACGCCTGGCCCGCGGCGCTGGGCGCGCTGTACAAGCGCAATGGCCTGGTGTTGTCGCTGGCGACCGCCGCCGGTCTGGCGCTGTTCCTGACGCTGGCCGTGCTGATGGCGGGCGGCCTGTTCCACGAGCCGATGGCCGGCAACTTCTATGCCGTGTTCCCGCACAACACGCTGGCGCTGATGTTCGGCGTGGTGTTCGGATTCTCGATGCTGGCCTTGGGCGTGGGCGTGACGCGCTTCTGGCGCAATGTCAGCCCGGGGGCGGCCACGGGTGCTGCGGTGGCGGAGGCGGCGCACGACGCGCTGCGGCTGCGTTATCTGGATGGGGGGCATGGCAAGGGCTGCAACAACGCGGACGACGCCTTCACCTTGTGGCGCCGCCGGTTCCATCACTTCACGTTCTATGGGTTCATGCTGTGCTTCGCCGCCACCTGCGTCGCGACGCTGTACCACTACCTGCTGGACCTGCAGGCGCCGTATCCGTTCTGGAGCGCGCCGGTGCTGCTGGGCACGGCGGGTGGCATCGGCCTGCTGATCGGGCCGGCGGGGCTGCTGTGGTTGAACTTCAAGCGTCATCCGCAGCAGGGCGACGCGGCGCAAAAACCCATGGACCGCGGCTTCATTGCGCTGCTGTTCCTGACCAGCGCCACCGGCCTGGCCTTGTTGGCCGGCCGCGACGGCGGCGCGATGGCGCTGCTGCTGGCGATTCATCTGGGCGTGGTGATGGCGCTGTTCCTGACCTTGCCCTACGGCAAGTTCGCCCATGGCATCTACCGTTCGGCCGCGCTGCTGAAGTGGGCCATCGAGAAACGCCAGCCCAACAAGCTGCAGCTGGGCTCGGACTGAAGGGCCGCGTAGTCGCGGGGATTTGACGGCGCCCGCCGACGGCGCCGCGACCGATAACAAACCAGGAGACTTCAATGTTCCGTACTTCCTTGCTGGCGCGCGCCGCGCTGGCCGCCTGTCTGCTGCCGGCCTTGCCGGCGGCGCAAGCCCAGTCCTTCCCCTCGAAGCCGATCACGTTGGTGGTGCCGCACTCGGCCGGCGGCACCTCGGATATTCTTGCGCGTACGGTTGCAGCCGAGGCCGCCAAGACCCTGGGGCAGACCATCGTCATCGACAACAAGGGCGGCGCCAATGGCACCATCGCCGCCAAACAGGTGGCGACATCCGCGCCCGACGGCTACACGCTGCTGCTGGCCACCGCCAGCACGCATGGCATCAACCCGTCGTTGTACTCGCGCATCTCCTATGACGCGGTGAAAGACTTTACGCCGGTGACGCTGCTGGCCACGGTGCCCAACGTGCTGGTGGTGGGCAAGCAGGTGCAGGCCGCGAACGTGCAGGAGCTGGTCGCCTATATCCGGTCGCAGGGCGACAAGATCAACATGGGCTCGGCCGGCGCGGGCACGCCTGGCCACCTGGCTGGCGAGATGTTCAAGAGCGCCGCGAAGCTCCAGTTCACGCACATTCCCTACAAGGGCGGCAGCCCCGCCATCACCGACCTGATCGGCGGCCAGATCGACTTCATGTTCACCACCATCCCTGGCGTTCTGCCGCACGTGAAGGCTGGCACGCTGCGCGCGCTGGCGGTCACCTCGCCGCAGCGCTCGCCCGCCATGCCGGACATTCCGACCATGGCGGAATCGGGCCTGCCCGGGTTCCAGGCCGTGTCGTGGCACGGCATCGTCGCGCCGGCCGGCACGCCGGACGCGGTAGTTGCGACGCTGAATCAGGCTCTGAGCGGCGCGCTGGCGGCGCCGGCCGTCAAGCAGCGCCTGATGGAAGAGGGCGCGCAGGCTTCCAGCCTGAACACCGCGGCGTTTGGCGCCTTCATCCAGAGCGAGATCGCGGCCTGGGCCAAGGCGGTCAAGGACTCGGGCGCGACCGCGAACTAGAACTTGTAGCGCAACTGCGCCAGCACGTTGCGCGGCGCGCCGTAGTAGACGGAGTTGTAGTTGCCGATGCCGGAGTAGTAGGTCTTGTCCAGCATGTTGTTCAGGTTCACGGTCAAGCGCAGGTCCTTGTTGAAGTCATAGGCGGCCATCAGGCCGAGCACGCCATAGCTGTCTTGCGTGAAGCGGCGGCTTGCGCCGTTGACGGTCTGCGCGAAGTAGGTGCCTCCTTGCCAATGCACGTTGCCGCCCACCGTCAGGCGGTGCCAGTCTCCGGGCAGGCGATAGGTGGTGGCCAGCTTGAACAGCTGCTTCGGCTGGGTCGTGCTGACGCGCTCGCCGGCGCGGTCGCGCGAGCGGCTGTAGGTATAACCGGCATGCACCTGCCAGCCGGGCAGCAATTCTCCGGATACCTCCAGCTCGATTCCCCGGGTCGTTACGCCGGGTACGGCGATGTAGGCGGTGCCGCCAGTGGGCGTCATGGCGCCGCTGGGATCCAGTTCGGCGACGTTGTCCTGCTTGAGCTGGAACAACGCGACGCTGGCGTTCAGCCGGCCGTCCAGGTATTCGCCCTTGGCGCCCACTTCCACGCTCTTGCCCGTCATGGGATCCAGCTGGCGATTGGAGGCGTCGAAGTTGAAGGCCTGCGGCTTGAACACGTCGGTGTAGCTGGCATAGACGGTGTGATAGGCGTCTACATCGAACGTGATACCGGCATACGGGATGAATTTGTTCTTCACCTCGGTGCCGTAGTTGCCGCGGAAGCCGCTGCTGAAGACGGAATTCTGCTCCCAGCGGTAGTCGGTGAGCCGTCCGCCCAGGATGAATGCGAGCCTGTCAGTAGGATGCAGGACGGTGGCGCCATAGAGGATCTTCTGCGACACCTCGATATCATGGTCCAGCAGGCGTTTGTAGACCGTGGGCTTGAAGCTGTTGTTGTTCCAGTTGAAGGCGTCGTTGATGATCGTGTCGCTCAGGCCATCATCGCGTCGCGACGTCGAATGCGTGCGCGCGGCGTTGTAGCCGAACACCAGGTCGTGGCGGCGGCCCAGCAGCGAGTACATGCCGGAGCCCTGCAGGTCCACGCTGTTCTCGCGCGAATCCGTATCGAACAGGCTGGCTTGGCCGAGGCTGTGGCTGATGGCGTGCGTCTTTGCGTCGATGAATGAGCCGCCCATCCCCGCGATCATCTCGCGGGAGGAATAGTTCCGATGCCCGGCGGCCAGCTTGAGCTGCCAGTCGTTGTCGAAGGTGTGCGTGACGTCGGCGAAGTAGCGCGTGGTCTCGTGATTGCGCCAAGTCCACTTGTCGGCGGGATTGGTCGAGCGCGAGAAGCTCGCCTGCCGGCCGTCCGAGTAGAACGCGGGCAGATGGATGTTGGACGAGGCGTCGTTTTTGTTCTTCTGGTATTCGATACCCAGCGTTGCGGTCGTGCGCGGGGTGATGTCTGCCTCGACGATGCCGTAGAGCACGTCTTCGCGGGTTTTCGTGTAGTCGATGAAGCTGGCGCTGTCGTTCACCGCGGCGACCATCCGGCCGCGTATCCTGCCGTTCTCGGCCAGCGAGCCGCCCAGGTCCAGTTCGCCCCGGTACTGATCCCAGGACCCGGCGCCGGCGGTGACGCTGCCCTGGAACTCGCGGCTGGGCCGCTTGCGGATCAGGTTGATGACGCCCGAAGGATAGCCGGCGCCATTGACCAGGCCGGTGGCGCCCTTGAGGATCTCGACGCGGTCATAGATGACCGAGCTGCTGATGCTGTAGTTGTCGCGCACGTTGCCGCCGTCGCTGGACAGGCTGGGCAGTCCGTCGAACTGGAAATTCTGCAGCTGGAAACCGCGGGAATAGAAGCTGTAGCCTTCGGAGTTGCTGCGGCTGACGACCACGCCGGGCGCTTGCTCCAGCGCGTCGGCGATGGTGACGATGCCCTGGTCTTCCATCTGCTGGCGCGTGATGACCGTGACGGACTGCGGCGTTTCGCGCAATGACAGGCGCATACGCGTCGCCGAGCTGGATTCGGGCACCGTATACGAACCCGTACCCTCGCTGGGCGGGATGATGCTGCTGGCCGTGACCATGACTGGCTCCAGCGATGTCACCGCGCCGGCATGGGGCTGGAGGCGCACGCTCAGCACCCCAGCGGGAGTGACGACGAGTTCCAGGCCCGTGCCTGCCAGGGCCTGCCGCGCCGCGGCTTCGGCGCTCAGCGCGCCGCGCACGGGCGCGGCTTGCCTGCCCGCGACGAGTTCGGCATTGGCCGAGATGGTGCGGCCGCTATGCAGCGAGATCCGGCTCAGCGTGTCCGCCAAGGGGGCAGCGGGCAGGTCGTAGGACTGCGCGGCCTGGTGCGTGGGGGCGGCGTCCTGTGCGGTCGCGGACGGCGTCAACGCGCAGGCGCTGAGAGCGCTGGCGACGAGCGCCGCACTACGGCTCAAGGAGAAATTCATGATTCAAGATGTCCGGCGAAGAAAAGGGATTTCGGTTGCGTCACAGGTAATGACGGATACCCAACCTCAATCCCCTCATCGCCGCGCGAAGGCGTGTTTTTTTTCTTATGCCGAGTCCACCAGCGTCAGCCACGGACCGTAGCGACGGACTTGTATCGGCAGGGTTTCGCCCAGGGCCAGCAGGGTCTGGCGCGGGTCGTCCAGCGGGAACACGCCGAAAACGCGTAGCGCACCAGCCTCTGGCGACAGGCGGATCACGCCGGCTTGATAGGCACGCAACTGCTCGATGACTTCGGCCAGGCGGGCATCGCGCACGCTGAGGATGCCGCTGCGCCAGCTGGCTTGCGCGACGTCTTCCCGTTGCCAGGCGCGGTCACGGTCGAAGGCGGCCGTGCCGGCTTGAGCCAGTATCAGAGGACTGCCGCGTTCCGGCCGCAAGGTCAGCGTGCTTTCGAGAGCGCTGGCCACGGCATAGGTATCGAACTGGCTGACCGCCAGATGCGATGCGCCGCCATGCACGGCGCCGTACCGGGTCTGCACCACGAAGGGCCGGCTGTCGGCGCGGGCCTCGGCATAGAGCCCGCCCTGGCGCAGCAGGACAAGGCGCCGCGTATCGTCATAGCGCACATCGGCGGCCGAACGCGCGTTGAGCGTCAGCATGGAGCCGTCCTCCAGCGTGTAGGTCTGGCGTTCCCCGGTATGCGTGGAATAGGTCGCGGACAGTCCGGCAAGCGGAATGTAGCGGTCTGCGATCAGGGCGCCGGCGGATACGCCGGACAGCAGCATCGTCAGTTTCAGCAGGCGGCGCCGGTCCAGTCCGCTGTTTTGCAACAGGGCGGCCCGCGCGGCGCGGACGGGGCCGGGGGCGGTGTCCGCCGCGCCTCGCAGCCTGGCCAGCGGCTGCTGCATGATGCCGTCCACCTCGGCCCAGGCGCGCGCATGGTCCGGATGGCTGGCCAGCCAATGGTCGAAGCGCTGGCGGTCGCCGTCGGTGGCCTGGCCTGACGTCAGCAGCACGATCCAGTCGACCGCCTGTTCCAGCTGCGCGTCGCAGGCGGGGCGCGGCAAAGAGGCGCCGCTCATGCCGCTTGCGCGGCGCGACGCGCGGCGAGGCAGTGCAGGAAGGCGCGCTTCACGTGGCGCTCCACCGTCGCCAGCGACAGGCCCAGGGTTTTCGCAATGGCGGGATGGGTCATGCCATCCAGCCGGTTCAGCAGGAAGGCGTGCTTGACCGGCACCGGCAGTCCATCCAGCAGGTGGTCTATTTCCATGACCGCCTGCTTCAGCATGATGAGCGTCTCGGGCGATGCCGCTATCGGCTCCTGCTCCAGCGCAAGCGCCTGCAGATAGCGCGCCTCGACATCGCGCGCGCGCCACAGGTCGATGGTGAGCCGGCGGGCCAGTGTCAGGAGATAAGCCCGAGGTTCGGACAGGGTGGTCGCATTGGCGGAGGTGAGGACGCGGACAAACGTGTCCTGCGTGAGGTCGGCGGCGTCGGCGCGGTTGTTGACGCGCCGGTTCAGCCAGCCGAGCAGCCAGTCATGGTGTTCCGCGTAAAGCCGGTGGACGTTCTTGTACGCGGGGGAATCCATGAAGGGCCGGGCCACAAATCAGTGTCAATAAGAATAACACTCATTTATAACTTGAATCGCCCGTCAGGACAACGTGCTGCTAGCCGGCCAGCAGCTTGCCCAGCGTCGCCATGCCCTGTTCCATCTCCGGATTCCAGGGATGCCCGCCGTTCAACCGCAGGAAGTTGCCGAAGCCGCCGGACGCCGAAAACAGCGGACCCGGGGCGATGCTGATGCCGTGCCCGAGCGCCGCACGGTGCACCTTGAGCGTGTCGATGTGGGCCGGCAGCTCCACCCATACAAAGTAGCCCCCCAGCGGCCGCGTGGCGCGCGTGCCCTTGGGAAAGTAGCGGGCGATGGCTTGCAGCAGTTCCCCTTGCTGCTGGGCCAGCGCCTGGCGGAATTGGCGCAGGTGGCGGTCGAAGCCGCCCTTTTCCAGATAGGCGGCGATGGCGGCCTGGGTGGGCGCCGCCGTCGCCAGGCTGGTGGTGAGCTTGTTGCGCATGATGCGCCGCGTGTAACGGCCGGCGGCCACCCAGCCCACGCGGTAGCCCGGCGCCAGGGTCTTGGAGAACGAAGAGCAGTGCATCACGATGCCGTCGCGATCGAAGGCCTTGGCCGGGCGCGGGCGGCTTTCGCCGAAGTACAGCTCGCCGTAGACGTCGTCCTCGATCAGCGCCACGTCGTGGCTGGCCAAGAGCCGCACCAGCGCTTCCTTCTTGTCGTCGGGCATCAGACTGCCCAATGGATTCTGGAAGTTGGTCATGAGCCAGCAGGCCTTGGGGCGATGGCGCAGGATGGCTTGCTCCAGCGCTTGCAGGTCTATGCCTTCGCGCGGATGCGTGGCCACTTCGATGGCGTGCAGGTGGTTGCGTTCCAGCGATTGCAGCGCGGCGTAGAAGGTGGGGGACTCGACGATGACCGCGTCGCCGGGGCTGGTGACCGCCGCCAGGCTCAGGTTCAGCGCGTCCAGCGCGCCGTTGGTGATGATGATGTCGTCCACCGGCACCGACATGCCATCGGCCAGGTAGCGCAGCGCGATGGCGCGGCGCAGCGCGGCGTCGCCCGGGCTGAGGTCGTCGATCGAGCCCCAGGGATCCAGGCGCTGGACCGTGGACGCCATGAACTTCGCCAGGCGTCCGTAGGGCAGCAGCGACGGGTTGGGAAAGGCCGAGCCGAAGGGCAGCATGTCGCGGCGCAGGGTGGCGTTGAGCACCTGCAGCACGTTGTCGCTGACGTCCACCGGATGGCGCCCGGCGTTGGCGCTGGACAGGCCGTCGAGTTCCGGCAGCGTGGCGTGCGGCGCGCGTAGCACGTAATAGCCGGAGCGGTCGCGGGCGCGGATCAGGCCGCGCGCCTCCAGCAGGTAGTAGGCTTTGAACACCGTCGAGGGGCTGACCCCGCGGCTGGCGCTGGTCTGCCGCACCGAGGGCAGGCGGTCGCCCGCCCGCAGTAGGCCCGATCGGATCGAGGCGGTGATTTCTTCTGTCAGCCGTTCATAGCGCTTCATGGGCGGGTCCGTTTGCGTGGGTCGGAATCAGGTCGACATGCCGATGGCTCGCATCACCAGGCGCAGCGCATAGGCGGCCACGCCCAGCGCCGCGACGCTGCATGCCCAGATCATCGCCAGCCAGAGCAGGCGGCTGCGCCACGAGGGCAGGGAGGGTTGGGAGTGGTTCATCAGTGGAACTCCTCGCCGAGACGCACCTTGCCCCGGAACACGTAGTACGACCAGGCGGTGTACATGAGGATAATCGGAATGATCGCCAGCGCTCCCACCAGCGCGAAGCCCTGGCTTTGCGGCGGGGCGGACGCGGTCCAGATGGACACGTCGGGCGGGATGATGGCGGGCCAGATGCTGATGCCCAGGCCGCTGTAGCCCAGGAACAGCAGCGCCAGCGACAGCATGAACGGACCGGCGTTGGGCATGCCCTTGACGCGGCGGATGAGGTCAAAGCCGGCCGCCGCGACCAGCAGTGGCACCGGCAGGAACCAGAACATGTTCGGCAGGCTGAACCAGCGCTGCGCGATCTGCGGCTGCGCCAGCGGCGTCCAGACGCTGAGCGCCGCGATCACGGCCAGCAGCGCCAGCGTCAGCGGGCGGGCGATGTCGCACATGTGGCGGTGCAGGCGGCCTTCGGTCTTCATGATGAGCCAGGTGCAGCCGAGCAGCGCGTAGGCCACCACCAGTCCCGCGCCGGTGAACAGCGAGAACGGGCTGATCCAGTCCCAGGCGCCGCCCTGGTAGGCGCGGTCCACCACCGGGATGCCTTCGATGTAGGCGCCCAGCGTTACGCCCTGGAAGAAGGTGGCGCACACGGAGCCGAGCACGAAGGCGCGGTCCCACAGCGGACGGTGGTGTTCGTCCGCCTTGAAGCGGAATTCGAACGCCACGCCGCGGAAGATCAGGCCCAGCAGCATGAACACCAGCGGCAGGTGCAGCGCGCTCAGGATCACCGAGTAGGCCAGCGGGAACGCCGCCATCAGGCCGGCGCCGCCCAGCACCAGCCAGGTTTCGTTGCCGTCCCACACAGGCGCCACGGTGTTGACCATGACGTCGCGTTCCTCGCGGTCATTGATCAGCGGAAAGAGGATGCCGATGCCCAGATCGAAGCCATCCATGATCACGTACATCATCACGCCGAACAGGATGATGACGGCCCATACCAGTGCAAGGTCGATGCCCATGGCCTCAGACTCCCGAATGCTTGCGTTGCGCGGGCTCGATGCCCGCCAGGGTGGAGGCGGCCGACAGCGGCCGCGACGGCTGGCGCGGTTCGCCCGGGCCGCCCGACAGCGGCGCGTGGCCGGGGGCGGGGCTGGGACCCATGCGGATCAGGCGCAGCATGTACGACACGCCGGCGCCGAACACCAGCAGGTACACCACCACGAACAGCGCCAGCGTCAGCGTCAGTTCGCCCAGCCCGTGCGGCGTGGCCGCGTCGGCGGTGCGCATGACGCCATACACCACCCAGGGTTGGCGGCCGATCTCCGTGACATACCAGCCCGCCAGGATGGCGATCAGCCCGGACGGCCCCATCCACAGCGCAAAGCGGTGCAGCCAGCGCGATTCGTACAGCTTGCCGCGCCAGCGCGACCACAACGCCCAGGCTGCCAGGGCGATCATCAGCATGCCCAGGCCCGCCATCACGCGGAACGACCAGAACACGGCCGTGGCGTTGGGGCGGTCTTCCGGCGGATACGACTTCAGGCCGGGGAACTGGCCGTCCCAGCTGTGCGTGAGGATCAGGCTGCCCAGGCGCGGGATGTTCACCGCGTAGCGCGTTTCCTCGCGCTCCATGTCGGGGATGCCGAACAGCGTCAACGGCACGCCGGCGCCGGGCTCGTTTTCCCAATGGCCTTCGATGGCGGCGATCTTGGCGGGCTGGTGCTTCAGCGTGTTCAGGCCATGGAAGTCGCCGACCACGGCTTGCAGCGGCGCCACCAGCAGCAGCATGCCCATCGCCATCGCGAACATCTTCTTCACGGCGGGGCTGCGGTCTCCGCGCAGCAGGTGCCAGGCGCCGGAAGCGCCCACCATCAGCGCGGTCGCCAGGAACGCGGCGATGCCCATGTGCGCCAGGCGGTAGGGGAAGGACGGGTTGAAGATGACCGCCAGCCAGTCCGTGGGCACCACGCGGCCGTCCAGGATTTCGTAGCCGGCGGGCGTCTGCATCCAGCTGTTGGACGCCAGGATCCAGGTGGCCGACACCAGCGTGCCCAGGGCCACCATCACGGTCGAAAAGAAATGCAGGCCCGGCCCCACGCGCGACCAGCCGAACAGCATCACGCCGAGGAAGCCGGCTTCCAGGAAGAAGGCGGTCAGCACTTCATAGGCCAACAGGGGCCCGGTCACGCTGCCGGCGAAATCGGAGAAGAAACTCCAGTTGGTGCCGAACTGATACGCCATCACCAGGCCGGACACCACGCCCATGCCGAAGTTGACGGCGAAGATCTTGGTCCAGAAATGGTAGAGGTCGCGGTAGACGGTGTTGCGCGTGCGCAGCCACAGTCCTTCCAGCACGGCGAGGTAGCTGGCCAGGCCGATGGTGATGGCGGGGAAGATGATGTGAAACGAGATGGTGAAGCCGAACTGTATTCGGGCAAGCAATAGCGCGTCGCTATCCATGGCGGTATTCCTGACTTCTACGCCAGCGCGCCTCAACCGCCACAAGACGGCGTGCACTGACGGGTGTTTGAACTACACCCTGAAGTTAGAGCCGCGGCCCTTATCAGTACAGATTCAGAGAAAGAAGAAAAAAGCGGATCAGTTGGGATGGATTCTAGGATCTGCATCCATTGTTCATAGGGAAAATATCTGTGCTGCGGTTGTTTTCCAGTTTGCGAAGTTACAAAAAAAGCAGCACAGAAAAGGCGGGTGCGTCCCCTGATACGCTGGTTTGGAGGCGCAGCCCGCCCGTCGGCGCATGGCCTCTAAGAGGTGCAGGCGCGTGCCGCGGATACCGTTACGCCGAAGGCGCTGGCCAGTGGCGCCTTCGGCGTGCCGGCGTATTACAGCGGACGAGGTGCGGGCGCGGCGACGGCCGGGCGCTGTGCGCGCTGGCTCAGCCACACGCTGGCGACCACGATCGCCATGCCGGCGATCTGCGCGGCGCTCAGTTGCTGGCCCAGGAGGCCCCAGCCCAGCAGCACCGCCGTGATCGGGCTGAGAAAGCCCAGCGAGGACACCACCGCGGGTTCCAGTCGCGCCACGCCGCGGAACCAGAGCACATAGGTCAGCGCCGCGCCGATCAGGCCCAGGTAGGCGATGCCGGCCACGTTCAGGGCAGTGAGCGGCGGCAGGGCGGGTTCCACGGCGAAAGCCAGCGGCACCAGCAGGATGCCGCCCGCCGTCAGCTGCCAGGACGTGAAAGTGAGCGCCGACACTGGCGGCTGCCAGCGGCGGCTGAGCACCGTGCCCAGGGCCATCGAGGCCGCGCTGATCAGCCCGGCCGCGATGCCCACGGGGTCCAACGCGGCCTTGGGCGTCAGCACCAGCAGCGCCACGCCGCCCAGGCCGCCCAGCGCCGCCAGCACCGACAGGCCGCGCACGGGCGTGCCCAGCAGGCTGCGCGCCAGCAGGATCACCACCAGCGGCTGGATCGCGCCCAGCGTCGCGGCCACGCCGCCTGGCAGGCGGTAGGCCGCCACGAACAGCAGGGCCCAGAAGACGGAGAAGTTCAGCGCGCCCAGGATGAACGTGCGTAGCCACCAAATGCCGTGGGGCAGTTGGCGCACGGCCAGCAGCAGCAGGAGGCCGGCCGGCAGGGCGCGCAGCATGGCGACCGTCAGCGGGTAGTCCTGCGGCAGCATCAGGGTGGTGACAACATAGGTGCTGCCCCAGATGGCGGGCGCCAGGGCAGTCAACAGCAGATCGGAACCGCGGTTCATGGTCATGCTCCGAAGGGCTCAGGCGAGTTCGAGTACGTCGTTGACGGGGCGGCGCGGCTTCTGCGGCCAATTGCCTTCCTGCGCGTAGCCCATGGCGACCAGCATGACCGGCACTTCTTCCTGGCGCAAGCCGAAGGCTTCGGTCACGCCGGCGGCGTCGAAGCCCGTCATCGGGCTGGCCGCCAGGCCCTGGGCCTGTCCCGCCAGCATCAGGGTGGAAGCGCCGAAGGTGGCGCTGCGCACCGCCTCGTCGCGGCGGGTCTGCGGCGAGTCGGTATAGAGGCGGCTGGCGGCGGCTTCCCACGACGGCACCATGGCTGCCGGCATGAAGCCCGCGTCCACCGAGCCTTGCAGGCGCTCGGCCATCCAGGCGGCCTGGGGCAGCACGCCCAGCACGATGAAGGTCACCGCCGCTTCGCTCACCTTGGGCTGGTTCCAGGCCAGCTCGCGCAAGCGGCGCTTGCCGTCCTGGCTGCGCACGGCGATGAAGCGCCAGTTCTGCAGATTGAAGGCGGTGGGGGCGCGGGTGGCCCAGGAGATCAGGGTGTGGATGTTGTCGTCGTCCACGCCGCGGGCGGGATCGAAGAAGTTGGCGGAATTGCGTTGTGCGATTGCGTCGGTCAGGGCGTGGTTCATGGCTGCCATCCTTGGGATTTGCTGAGATTGCCGGCGCATCACATGCACGCCGATTCCATGACCACAGACTAATTGAATCGTAGATTGGCGATAATATCCAAATCGATGGCAATATCATTCACTGATGGTGAATAATCAATGGATCATCTGACGGCGTTGAAAGTCTTCAGGCAAGTGGTGGAGCGGGGCGGTTTCGCGGCTGCGTCGCGGCAGATGGGCTTGTCGCCGGCCGCGGTCAGCAAGAACATCGCCGAACTGGAATCCCACCTGGCGGCGCGGCTGCTCAACCGCACCACCCGCCGCATGAGCCTGACCGAAGCCGGCGCGCGCTACTACGAGCAGGTGGCCCGCATCCTGGACGACCTGGGCGAAGCCGAGCAATCGCTGGGGCCGCTGCAGCAGGCGCCTTCGGGCACCTTGCGGGTCAGCGCGCCCATGTCGCTGAGCCTGGTCCGGTTGTCCGCCGCCATGCCGCGCTTCCTGGAACGCTATCCGCAGGTATCGCTGGACCTCAATCTGGAGGACCGCCGCATCGACATCGTCAAGGAAGGCTACGACGTGGCGATCCGCGGCACCGACAGGCTGGAGGATTCCAGCCTGGTGGCGCGCAAGCTGATGACGCTGGACCACGTGCTTTGCGGCGCGCCGGCTTACTTCGAGCGCCACGGCCTCCCGGCCTCGCCCCTGGCGCTGCGCGGCATGGAGCGGGTGCAGTTCACCTTGTCGGGCCACGCGGACGAATGGACCTTCAAGCGCGCGGGCGAGACCGAACGCGTGCCGGTGCGGGGGCGCTATCGGGTGAGTTCCAGCCTGGCGGTGCGCGACGCGTTGCGCGCGGGCTTCGGGGTCAGCCTGGTACCGCGCATATACGTGCAGCAGGACCTGGACAGCGGCGCGCTGCAGGCGGTGCTGCAGGACTGGCAGCCGGACGAGACCTACGTTTATGCGGTGTATCCATCGCGCCGTCACATGGTGGCCAAGGTGCGCGCCTTCGTCGATTTCCTGCTGGAAGAACTGGGCGCGCCGCGGGAATGAGCCGCGGCGGCCCGGCGCCGCATCAATACATGTGCTGGCCGCCGTTCATGGCGACATTGCTGCCTGTCATGAATCCAGCGGCGTCGCTGCAGATGAAAGCGACCAGCGCACCGATCTCTTCCGGACGGCCCAGCCGGCCCAGCGGGATCTGCGGCAGGATCTTCTCCTTCAATACCTCTTCGGGCACCGCCTCGACCATGCGCGTCGCCAGGTAGCCGGGCGAAACGGTGTTCACGGTCACGCCCTTCCTGGCCAGTTCCAGCGCCAGGGATTTGGTGAAGCCGTGAATGCCGGCCTTGGAGGCCGCGTAGTTGGTCTGGCCGAACGAACCCTTGCTGCCGTTGACGGACGAGATGTTGACGATGCGGCCCCAACCGCGGTCGGCCATGGCGCCGCACAGCGGCTGCGTCATGTTGAACATCGAATCCAGGTTGCCGCGCAGGACCTCCGTCCAGTTGTCGTAGCTCATCTTGCGCAGGCTGGCATCGCGGGTGAGACCGGCGTTGTTGATCAGGATGTCGATCTGGTGGCCGTCTTCCTCCAGGCGCCGCGCCAGCGCCTGGCATGAGTCATGGTCGGCCACGTCCACCTTGTACATGGCGTAGCGGCGACCCTGAGCCGCTTCCGCGTCGACCCAGGCCCGCGCCGCGCTTTCGCTGGAGTGATAGGTGATGATGACCTTGTGGCCGGCTGCATGCAGGGCCTGCGCGATGGCCTGCCCCAGGCAGCCGGCCCCGCCGGTGACGAGCGCTGTGCGTTCAGCCGTCATGGTGGGCTCCCGGCTTGCTCGCGTCGCGCATGGCCGAGCATGCGGACGCCATCTGGTTGGACAGGGTCGTCCAGATCTGAGCCATGGGCGTAGCATCCAGGCCCATGGCGCCGCCGCTGGCCTGCTTCAGCCAACCCGTCATGGCTTCGCTGATGCCAGAGGCCAGGGTGGCCTGTTCTTCCAGCAGCGCGTGGGTGATGGCCTGACTGGCTTCAAGCTGGCTTTGCCATTGCTTGCGGGTGATCTCGCCCAGCGCGGGAGCGATCTCCTGCCAGTTGCCGGACTGCTGCAGCGGCGCCAGCGTGGCGAGATATTGTTCGGCATTGCCGCCGGCCAGGCGGCGGCCCAGTTCGAGCCAGCGCTGCTGGCTTTCCTGCGCAAGTTGGGCCATGCGCTGGCAGTAGGCGGCATTGGCGCTGGCGAGGCCCTGAGGCATGGAGGCAGTTGTCTTCTTCATCATCCGTCCTTTTAAGAGAGTGGTAAGGGGTAACGAATACACAGGCCTCACGCCATCTGGCTGAGGGTCTTGCGAAAGCGTGTCAGCGAGAACGCGAACAGCACCGAGCCGATCAGCGCCAACGCCAGGAAGGGTTGCCACACGACGCTCAAGCCCGCGCCGCGGTAGAGAATGGCCTGGCCGAGTTCCACGAAGTGGGTGGTGGGGGCGGCCAGCATGATGTCTTGCACGAACTGCGGCATGCTTTCGCGCGGCGTGGTGCCACCCGACAGCATTTGCAGGGGCAGCAGCACTAGTACCAGAAGCATGCCGAACTGCGGCATGCTGCGCGCAAGCGTGGCCATGAATATGCCCATAGAGGTCGTCGCGAACAAGTGCAGCGCCGCCCCGACCAGGAACAGCGCCACCGATCCTTCGATCGGCACTTGCAGCAAGCCGCGTACCACGAACGTCAACGATAGCCCAGCGGACGCCAAAACCACCAGCCCCATCGACCAGACCTTGGCGACCATGATTTCGGTCGGCGTCACCGGCATGACCAGCAGATGCTCGATGGTGCCGTGCTCGCGCTCGCGGATCAGCGCTGCGCCGGTCAGGATGATGGACAGCATGGTGACGTTGTTGATGATCTCCATCAGCGCGCCGAACCAGGCCTGGGTCAAATTGGGGTTGAAGCGCATGCGCACGGCCAGCTCCACCGGCAGTTCGGTGGGCGCGCGGTAGCGTTTGACGAATTCATTGATCTCGTCGTTGATGATCTGCTGGATGTAGCTGCTGCCCGTGAACGCCTGGCTCATGCGGGTCGCGTCCACGTTCAACTGGATTTCCGCGGGCCTGCCGGCCAGCACGTCGCGCTGGAAGTTCGGCGGGATGTTGACCGAGAAGGTGTAGCGTCCCGCGTCCATGCCGGCATCGGCCTCGGCCGAGGTTGTCACTTCCGGCGGCGTGAAGTGGGGCGGATAGAAGGCCGAGGTGATGCGCGCGGACAGGGGCGAGACGTCCTCGTCCACCACGGCGATGGGGGCGTTGTGCAGGGTTTCCGGCACGGCCGTGGCCGCCGTGTAGATCATCAGCGTGAACGACACGAGGATCAGGATCAGCATCATCGGGTCGCGCGCCAGGCTCCACAGTTCCTTCACGCCCAGGCGGTAGATATTGGCCAGGTGCCGCATCTCAGGTCTCCTGTTTCTTCAGCAGCAGCGCCGAGGCGCCCAGGATGACGGGAATGGCGATCAGCAGCGGCCAGAACGAGCCTTGCAGGTTGGAAAAATCCAGGGCCTTGCTGAAGACGCCGCGGCTGATGGTCAGCATGTGGGTGGCGGGGTAGATCTGCCCGATCAGGCGGCCCGCGCCTTCCAGCGACGACACCGGGTTGAGCAGGCCGGCGAACTGCACCGCGGGCACCAGCGTGCCTATCATGGTGAAGAACAGCGCCGCGATCTGGCTGCGCGTGAAGGTGGAGGCCAAGAGGCCGATGGCAGTGGCCACCACGTTGTAGATCAGGGCGGCCACCAGCAGCGTCAGGAAGCTGCCGGTGATCGGCACCCCGAACAGCGTCACCGCCAGCAACGTCATCAAGAGGAAATTCAGCATGGCCAGCGCCACGTAGGGCGCCTGTTTGCCCAGCAGGAATTCCAGCCGCGTGACGGGCGTGACGTACAGATTGATGATGGAGCCCAGTTCCTTTTCACGCACCACTGCCAGCGCGGTCAGCATCGCCGGCATCATCAGGAGCAGCAGCGGGATCACCGCGGGCACCATGGCGGGCAGGCTGCGCACGTCCGGGTTGTAGCGGAAGCGCGTTTCCACGCTGACCGGCAGGGTTGCGTCCGCGCCCAGACGTTCGCGCGCCTGCTGCATCAGCCAGCCCTGGTGCATGCCCAGCACGTAACCGCGTATGGTTTCGGCGCGCTGCGGCATGGCGCCGTCGATCCAGACGCCGATCTGCGCGCCGTTGCCGCGTTCCGCGTCGCGGGCGAAGCCTTGCGGTATCTCGATGGCCAGCGACAATTCGCCGCTGCGCATGCGTGCGTCCATCTCCTCGTAGCTGGTGATGGGCGGGTGCTCGATGAAGTAGCGCGAGCCCGCAAGATTCAGGCTGTAGTTGTGGCTCAGGCCGGTCTGGTCGCGGTCCATGACCGCGTAGCGCAGGTCCTCCACGTCCATGCTGATGCCGAATCCCATCACGAACATCAGCAGCAGCGACCCGGCCAGGGCCAGCGTGGCGCGCACCGGGTCGCGGCGCAGCTCCAGCGATTCGCGCCACATGTAGCTCAGCATGCGCTGCAGGCTGAAGCCGCGGTGTTCCGGCGCCTCGGCGGGCGCGGGTTCCATGGCTGGCGCGGCTGCGTCGGGCGAGTCTTCCGGCTGGGTGCCGGCGCCCGCATCGATCAAGTAGGCGATGAACGCTTCTTCCAGCGTCTTGGCGCCGCGCATCCGCGTGATCTCATCCGGCGATGCGCTCACCAGCACCTTGCCCGCATGCATCAGCGACATGCGGTCGCAGCGCTGCGCCTCGTTCATGAAGTGGGTGGAAATGAAGATGGTGACCTGGTCGTGGCGCGCCAGCGCGATCAGCAGCCGCCAGAAATTGTCGCGCGCGACCGGGTCCACGCCCGAGGTCGGCTCGTCCAGGATCAGCAGTTCGGGCTTGTGCACCATGGCCACGGCCAGCGATAGCCGCTGGCGCACGCCCATGGGCAGGTTCTCGGGCAAGGTGTCCAGCGCCTCGCCCAGGTCGAAACGCTGCGCCATCTCGTCCACGCGCGCCGGGATTTCGGACTCCGGCACGTGGAACAGGCGCGCATGCAGCACCAGGTTCTGCTTTACGGTCAGTTCCCCATACAGCGAGAACGCCTGCGACATATAGCCCACGCGGCGGCGCGTATCGATGTTGCGGGGATCGACCTCGGCGCCGAACAGCCAGGCCTGGCCCTCGCTGGCGGGCAGCAGGCCCGTCAGCATTTTCATGGTGGTGGACTTGCCGCAGCCGTTGGAGCCCAGGAAGCCGAAGATTTCGCCCTTGCGGATGCGGAAGTTGACGTGATCCACCGCGACGAAGTCGCCAAAGCGCATGGTCAGGTCGCGCGCCTCGATGGCGATCTCGGCGTCGTCGTCGATGGCCAGCGGCATGATCTCCACCGGCTTGTGGCCGCGGCGCTTTTCTTCCGGCAGCAGCGCGATGAAAGCGGCTTCCAGCGAATCCGCACCGGTGCGTTGTTGCAGTTCGGCGGGCGTGCCCGTGGCCAGCACCCGGCCTTCGTCCATGGCGATCAGCCAGTCGAAGCGTTGCGCCTCGTCCATGTAGGCCGTGGCCACGATCACGCTCATGCCGCTGCGTTCGCGGCGGATCTGGTTGATCAGGTCCCAGAACTGCGCGCGCGCCAGCGGGTCCACGCCGGTGGTGGGCTCGTCCAGGATCAGCAGGTCGGGATCATGGATCAGGGCGCAGCACAGGCCCAGCTTCTGCTTCATTCCGCCCGACAGTTTGCCGGCGGGACGCGACAGGAAGGCCGACATGCCAGTGCTGCGGGTCAGGCTGTCGATGCGCCGGCGGCGCTCGGCCTCGTCATGGCCGAACAGGCGGCCGAAGAATTGCAGGTTTTCTTCGACCGACAGCGCGGGGTAGAGGTTCTTGCCCAGGCCCTGCGGCATGTAGGCGATGCGCGGGCAGACGGCGTCGCGGTGGCGGCGGCTGGCCATGTCGCCGTTCAGCACGTCCACGCGGCCTTCCTGCACGGCGCGCGAACCGGCGATCAAGGCCAGCAGGCTGGACTTGCCCACGCCGTCCGGGCCGATCAGCCCGACCATGCGTCCCGCAGGAATGTCCAGCGTGATGCCGTCCAGCGCCACCGTCTTGCCGTAGCGCAGGCTGACGCCGGACAGCGTCACCACGGGGGCGGTGTCCGGGGAGTCCATCAGGGCACCTTGACTTCAAGGTTGGCGGGCCATTGCGCATCGGCGTCGAGCTTCAGCCAGGCCACGCCCGGCAGGCCGGTCTTGACCTGCTTCAGGTGGCGCTGCAGCAGCTCGGGGCTGATCTGGGCCTTGACGCGGAACATCAGCTTTTGCCGTTCGCTGGCGGTCTCCACCGTCTTGGGCGTGAACTGCGCGGTGCTGGCCACGAAGGACACCTGGGCGGGAATGACGTATTGCGGCGCGGCGTCGAGGACGATGCGCACGTCCTGGCCCAACGCCACGCGGCCAGCCGCCTGCTCGGGCAGGAAGAACGTCATGTAGACGTCGGACAGGTCCACCATGTTCAGCACCTTGCCCCCTGCGCCCAGCACTTCGCCGGGCTGTGCCACGCGGTATTGCACGCGGCCGTCGCGCGGCGCGCGCAGCTCGCTGTCGGCGATGTCGGCTTCGATGCGGGCGATGGTGGCCAGCGCGGCGGTGACGGCCGATTGCGCGCCGATCTCGGCGGCGCGCGCGGCGTCGATGGCGGCTTGCGCGGCCTTGACCTGCGCGCGGGCGGCATGCACCGAGGCTTGCGCGCTGCGCACGCGGGCGCGGTCGTCGTCCAGCTCCTGGATGGACGAGGCGCCTTCCTTGGACAGCGTCTCGGAGCGCGCCAGGCGGCGGCGCGCGGCGTCCAGCTCGCTTTCGCGCTGCACCACCACGGCCTCGGCGGCCAGCTTGTCGCTTTCGCGCTGCGCCACTTGCGCGCTGGCGCTGGCCGCGCCGTTGACGGCCTGCTGGTGTTGGGCGCGGGCTTCCTCGCGCTGCGCCTGCAAGGTGTCGATCTGCATGCGCGCCAGCGGCTGTCCAGCGGTGACGAAGTCGCCCTCGACCGCCAGCACCTCCTGCACGCGGCCGGCCAGCTTGGCGGCCACGTCGATTTCGGTGGCTTCGATGCGGCCATTGCCGCTGATGAAGCCTTCGCCCGGACCGCTGTCGGACAACAGCCGCCAGCCGTAGTAGCCGCCAGCGGCGACCGCCAGCGCGATCAGGACAGGGACCAGTTTTTTTGTAGGCAGACGCATTTGGGATCCTTGGTTCTTGGTTTATCGGGGGCTGGCGTCTTGCGCGGCGGCGGCTGCGGTCTGGGGCCCGGCGGGCGCTTGCGTGCCGCCGCCCAGCGCCGCATACAGCCGGACCCGGCTGGACAGCAGCGCACGGCGTGTCTGCGCGAGCTTCTGCTGGGCCGCCAACAGGTCGCGCTGCGCGTCCAGCACCTCCAAATAGGGCGAGGCGCCATGGTCGTAGCGCAGCTGCGCCAGGCGGGCGCGCTCGCTCTGCGCCGCCACGGTGGCGCGCAGCACGTCGACCTGCTCAGCCAGCCAGTAACGGGCGGACAGTGCGTCGGACACGTCCTTGAAGGCGGTCTGTATGGTTTGTTCGTAGGCGGCCACGGCCTGGTCGCGGCGCGCTTCGGTCAGGTCCAGGTTGGAAGAACGGCGGCCGGCGTCGAAGATCGGCAGGCTGATGCTGGGCGCGAAATTCCAGGCGCGGCTGCCGCCCGAGAACAGGCCGTCCAGCTCGCTGCTGGCGGTGCCGAAGGCGCCGGTCAAGGTGATGGTGGGCAGGAAGGCAGCGCGGGCCGCGCCGATGTTGGCGTTGGCGGCCTTGAGCTGGTGCTCGGCGGCGACGATGTCGGGGCGGTTGACCAGCAGGTCCGAGGGCAGGCCGGCCGGTAGTTCGCGCATGACGGAATCATCGTCCAGGTGTGTAGGCAACCTGGGCAGGTTCAGGGGCGCGCCCACCAGCAATTCCAGCGCATTGGCTTGAGCAGCGCGGGTCTGTTCCAGGTCCGCGCCCAGCGCCTTGGCCTGCTGCCATAGCGTCTCGACCTGGGTCAGGTCCAGCTTGGAGATCGCACCTTCTTCGAAACGGCGGCGGAAGATGCGCAGCGACTCTTCGCGCGAAGCGATGGTCTCGCGCGTCAGCGCCAGGCGTTCATCCAGTTCGCGCAGGGACAGGTAGCTGTCCGCCACTTCCGCGATCAGGCTCAGCGTGGCGGCCCGCGCGGCGGCGTCGGAGGCCAGGTAGTTCTGTAATGCGGCGTCCTTCAGGCTGCGCACGCGGCCCCAGAAGTCCAGTTCCCAGCTGGCCATGCCCAGGCCCACCTGATATTGGCTGGAAACCAGCGGCTGCCCCGTCAGGTTCAGGTCGCCCGGCACGCGGGCGCGGGACCCGTCCGCCTGCACGCCTATGGTGGGGAACTGGTCGGCGCGCTGTATGCCATACAGCGCGCGCGCTTCTTCCACGCGCAGCAGGGCGCGGCGCAGATCGCGGTTGTTGGCCAGGGCGCTGGATATCAGCGTTTGCAGCGCCGGGTCCGGGAAGTAAGTGCGCCAGCCGATCTCGGCCGCCGCGGCGGCGCTGGCTGCGGTCGCTTCGGAACCCGGGGCCATATAGGCGGCGGGCACGGGCAGGGCGGGGCGGTTGTAATCGGGCGCCATGGAAACGCAGCCGCTGGCCAGCAGCGTCAGCAAGGCTGCGGGAACGAAGCGCGCGGCGATCGTGGCCGGAAACGGGCGGCGTGTCATGCGGGGTCTCTCCAGCGCGTGGGCCGGGCGCGTCCCTGGGCAGGCAGGCTTGTGGCGCCGCCTTCGGGGCGGACCCGGCACCGGGTTCATGCTTGCAGCTATTGTGCAGTGCGGCGGCTGGGCATTCCTTGATCAGGATCAAAGTAACGACTGACTGGTCGGTTTTTAATGAACCGCACATGCACAGGGAGCAGAGAGATGGTCATGCAGCGCCGTCGTCTTCCTCCAGCGGTGCGGGTCGGGCAGATCCTCGACGCCGCGCTCCAGGAGTTTTCGCAGGCGGGCTATGCCGGCGCCAGGATGGATGACATCGCGCTGCGGGCGGGCCTGTCCAAGGGCGGGCTTTATGCGCATTTCGACAGCAAGGAAGCTGTCTTCGAGGCCTTGCTGGCGCGTCACCTCAGCCCCTCGCGCCTCGACGTGGCCGCGGTGGTGGACGGCGCCGAGTCGCCGCGCCATCTGGCCGAACGCATCGTCAATCATCTCTATGTCAGCCTGGGCAATCCGGCCATGATCAGCACCATGCGGCTGCTGCTGGCCGAAAGCGGCCGCGTGCCGCACCTGGCCGCGCGCTGGCGGCAGGAGACCGCGGAGGCTCACCAGACCGACATCGCGCGGCTGCTGGAGCGCGCGCGGGCCCGCGGCCTGTGCGCGGATTGCGTGGCGCTCGAGCATCCCTGGCTGCTGTTGTCGCCCATCGTGCACACCCTGGTCATGTCCGTGCTGATGGGGCCAGGCGAGCGCATCGACCTGCCCGAGCGGCGCCAGGCGCATGTGGCGCTGATCTGCGAACTTCTGCGGCAGGGATCGGCATGATGGACGGGCGCAGAGTTTCTTGACGCTACGCCCTGCTTGGTGTCCTATCCAGACTGGTCGCGCGGCGGCCATGCACGACCTACGCGGCGAGGTGACATGGCGACATCGGGAGTGACAGGCGACACCCCATCCTGGCGTTATCTGCCGGTGGCCCTGGCATTGATTCTGCCCATCCTGGCCTGCATCGGCTGGACCTGGCTGCTGGCCCACAGCGCGCAGCGGCTCGAAGGCGAGACCGCGGCGCGCATCGTGCGCGCCCAGGCCGAGAGCATCCTCGCGCAGTCCCAGGACATGTTGGGGCGGGTGACGGAGCTTGCGGGCAAGCCCTGCGCCGAGGTGTTGCCTGTGCTGCAGCGCTGGGGCACCTTGAACCCGTACTTCCGTTCCCTGGTCCTGGTCCGCGACAAGCGCGTGTATTGCTCATCGGCCGTGGGAGCGGTGGACGCATCGCTCGACGATTTCGGCAAATGGAAGGTCGACGTGTCGTCGCCGCAATGGCAGACGTCCGTGGCCGGCACGCCGCTGGCGCCCGACCGTCCGGCCATTCTGTTGGGCAAGTCCAGCGCGGACGGCGCCAGCAGCGGCATCGTGGTGGTGGACGGCCGCTACGCGCAGGACCTGGTGAACGCGGTCGCCACCATGGACGACCTGCAATTGGAACTGGTCGTCGGCAAACATGGCGCGCCGATCCGCAGCGACTCCTGGGGCGGCGCGGCGGCGCGCGCGGTGCCGTTGCGCGAGGAGGACGCGCGCGAGGACAGCGCGGCCGGCCTGAGGGTCAGCGTGCTGGCTCCGCCCGAAACCCTGGTGCGCGCATGGTCGCGCTCGATGGCGACGTACCTGCCGGTGGCGCTGCTGCTCGGGCTGGGACTGGCGGTGGGCACGCACCGCCTGCAAGCCAGCAGGCGGTCGTTCAAGGAGCAGTTGCGCCGCGCCATGCGGGCCAACGAGTTCCAGGTGCATTACCAGCCGGTCTATAGCCAGGCCACGGGCCGCTGCGAGGGCGTGGAGGCGCTGATGCGCTGGGAACGGCCGGGCATCGGGCCGGTGCGTCCGGACGTCTTCATCGCCGAGGCCGAGGCCGGGGGCATGATCATCCCCCTGACCCAGCACCTGCTCAAGTTGATCGAACGCGACATGGGCTCGTGGCCCACGCCGCCGGACTTCCACATCGGCGTGAACATCGCGGCCGAGCACCTGTCGAGCGCGGAACTGTTGCCTGACGTCCAGGCTTTCGTGGATCAGGTCGCGGCGCGGCAGCCGCTGGTGGTGCTGGAGATCACCGAACGCAGCCTGATCGCGGACAACGGCCAGGCCCGGCGCAATATCGACGCCCTGCGCGCGCAGGGCGTGCGTGTGGCGATCGACGACTTCGGCACCGGCCACTGTTCGCTGTCTTATCTGCAGAAGTTTCCGGTCGATTACCTGAAAGTCGACCAGGGCTTCGTGCAGGCCATCGGACCCGCGGGCGAAGAGGCGCCGGTGCTGGACGCCATCATCACGCTGGCGCATCGCCTGGGGCTGTCGGTGGTGGCGGAGGGCGTGGAAACGCCGTATCAGTTCGACTACCTGAAGGCGCGCGGCGTGGCGTTCATCCAGGGCTATCTGTTTGCGCGGCCCATGCCGTCGGCCGAGTTGGTGCGCTGGTACGCCGGGCATGAACAGCCCGGCGCGGTTTAGTCCTCAGGCGGTCTTGCCGTTCGGGGCGGCCTTGGCGAAGAACAGGTCGGTGATGCTCTGGCTGTCCATGGGCTCGCCGTTGATGGCGCGGGTCAGCAGCTCGGCGCCCAGCAGTTGCACGGAGAACACCAAGTCGGGATTGACCCGCCGGATCTTCTCCAGGTGCTTGCTGGTGTTGACGAGCGCCACCGTCTTGGCGCCGCTCTCGCCGCATGCTTCCTTCGCGGCCAGCACGATGAACGCGTTCTCGGCATCGTCGTCGCGCAGCGCCAGCACGTAGCGCGCGCGCGTCACGCCCGCATTGTGCAGCACGTCCACGCTGGAAGGATCGCCTTCGATCAGGTCCGTGGCCGCCGGGTATTCCTGCGGCACGCCGGGAGGCACGATGACGGTGACTTCGTCGCCGCGGCGCCGCAGGCCGTCGTAGACGCTCATGGCGATGGGCGTCGCGCCGGCGATGATGATGTGATTTTTGCGCATGGCGGTGGAGAACCTGCCTTTGACCAGCCGTTTCAGATTGCCGCCGATCACCGGCCCGGCGATAGCGCTGATGGAGGTGGCGAAGATGGTGATGCCCAGGATGATAATCGACGCGGTGAACAGCCGCGCGGTGCCGCTGTGCGGGGTGATGTCGCCGTAGCCCACGGTGGACATGGACACGATGGAAAAATAGAGCGCGGTGGTGGCGTCCGTGATGGGCGGGTTGAATTCGTTGCCCAGGTAGAGCGTGCCGAAGACCGCGTAGATCAGCAGCGACAGCATGCTGACCAGGGCGAACAGCGAACCCGCCGTGACGCTGGCCCGGTCGAAGCGGCGCCAGTAGGCGACCAGTGCGATGACGAGCACCAGCGTATAGATCCCCAGGCCGGCGCGGCCGCCGTCGCCCATGATGGCGAAGGTGCCGACGCCAATCAGCAGTACCAGCGAAAACGCCCAGGCGATGCGGGCCTTGAGGATCAGCCCCAACGCAATGATCTGCAGCCCCACCCCCAGCACCAAACGCGGTATCTCCAGCAGGCCGACCACGCGCATGACCTCATGCCAGTTGTCGATGGCGAGCCAGAAACCGTATTCGCGTGCACGCACCTCGCGCAGCACGGGATGCATGAAGGCATAGCCGTCCAGCGCCACCAGGATGGCCAGGCACCAATTGGGCGGAAACAGCGCCAACAGTTTGCGCAGGCGGTGCTTCAGGGGAACGGGCAGTGTGGGCATGGGGTTTGGCGGGAACGGGTCCAGGTCCTTTGCCGGCATTGTAGGGGGCATGCCGCCCTATATCAGATATGTATGGAAGGCTATCAACAAAGAATTACTGGAAACCTGTCCGAGGTCCTAAACTTCGTGCATCAAACGGCTATCCGCGAGGAACGCCGCTGATAAGGGCGGGACGCCCGCTGTTTTACGCAGCGGAGGAATCGCCTGGCGTTGATCACGTTGCAGCTTGTGCCGGGACTAGAGACCCGGTCCAGGTTCACGGTCTGACCGTACGTGAGCAGTATGAGGCACGAATGTTGGAATCGCGTGATCCAGGTAGTAGGCATCAGTGCCGGCTGATGACTCCAGGTTCACGTGTTGTTTTAGCGCGGCGTCTTAACCTTTCGAGGCAGCGCCGCGTTTTTTTCGCCCAGGCCCCTTGCGGGCCAGGCTTCAAGTCGACGCGTTCGCGTCAGCCGTTTCGCGGCGCCAGCCATCCTGGGCCTCCAGCCGGCTCTCTTCCCCCATAACCCGAAAATCCAGGTCCAGCGTGATATCCGCTGCGAACATGTAGCCCCAGCCATGCACGGCGCGGATCGGCAGCGTCATCTGGTTGGCCGTCGCCTTGCGCCGCAAGCGGCTGATCATGACGTCGACGAAGCGGCGCCGCGTGATGCCGTTGTCCGCCTCGTCCACGCCGTCCGCGTAGAAAGCGTCGCGGCTGACCTTGCGGTCAGGGGCGTTCACCAGCCGTGACAGGAAGTCGCGCTCGCCGGTGGTCAGCCCCAGGGTCCGGCCCGTGGGGCTGATCAGGGTCCAGCCCTTGTTCGCCAGGCGCCAGGTCTCGTGCATGGGCTCGTCCGGCCCGTGTCCATCGGACGCCGTATCCGCGCCGTCCAGGCCGACCGCGCGGCGCACCAGCGCCTGCAGCGCCGCCGCCAGTTCCAGGCCCGACACGTCCGGCGGCAGGCAGGCGTCCGCGCCGCAGAGCAGCGTGCGGATGCGGCTTTCGGCGTCGGCGAAAGTGGCGATGGCGACGATGCCCAGGCCGCGGTCGATCGCGCGCAGCCGAACCGCGGCATTGTGGATGTCGGGCAGCGGCGCTTTCAGCACCACCAGCGGGCAGGGGCGGCGGGAGTATCTGTCGTAGACGTCGGCCAGGTCGTGGCAGCGACGGACGTTGAAACCCAGGTGGGCAAGGGCTTCGATGAGTCCGGCATGCCTGGCATCGTCGTGGCCCAGAAAGATGACATCCAGCGTGTTGTTCATTGATGCTTCCAATGAGGAAACGGGGCATGACGGCTGTGCCTGATGCCTAGGCCTGGCGCTGCGAGTCATGCCCGTCTCCCTGTGCTGCGCGCCGGGGCGCGAGAGCGCCGGGCGGTGTTGTTCGGATGGGCGCGAGGCCGGGGGGATTGCCCCTGGTTTCGTGCTTTCGCCGATGGCCGCCCATGCTTCGATGCTGCTTGGAAGTCACGCCCGTGTTTCATTTAAACACGGGCGTGTTTTTTTGTGAAGATACGTATCTGTAGTTTCTGACAGTAACAGAAAGCGCGGGCGCAGCGCTATGGAAACGCTGGAAATTGTGGTCGGGTTCGGGAATTCGGTGTTAACTCATTATGTATCGCCGATACATTATTTTCCATTTTGAATACTCTAACCGCCATAAACTCGCGCAAGTTTTTCTTGGCGAGGCGCCGCCGTGCAGATCGCAGCCGCTGCGCGGAGATACCGGTGCGGCCGGGCAAGCCGATGATAGATATGATTTTTTTAGGGCGCATGGGCCCTTTGCAAAGCGTCTGGCGCGTGCGCCGGCAGCTGGTTGGCGCGATTTACGGATTAGCCCCGCAATTGGGGTTTAATCCGTTTGTTTGGCGCCAGTGCCGGGATGTTTTAATCAAATAAATAAATTCTTATTAATGTCTCGGGTTGATCGAGTGGACACGTTTAGCCATCGTCTGCGCAACGCAAGAATGCTTCAGGGATGGACTCAAAAGGACTTGGCGGCCGCGAGCAACCTGTCGCAAAGCGCTATCGGCAACTACGAAAGCGGGCAGCGCCGGCGGCCGTCGAGCGATGCCCTGATCAAGCTGACCCGCGCGCTGTGCGTCCATCCCATGTGGCTCAGCACCGGCGAAGGGCCGATGTCGAATCCCGATGCCGGCGCCAGCCAGGCAGACGCGGAGCGCGTGGCGCTGCCCGCCGCCTGGCCGTTCGAAACCATCTCCTATGCCACCTATGCGCGCCTGAGTTCGCAGGAAAAGCGGCAGATCGAACAGGTGCTGGCCGCCTACATCAAGGCACGCGGCGAATAGACCCGAGGGGCTGCGCGGGCGCGCTGGCAGGACGCCGCCGGGAGCCGGCCGCGGGCGCCAACGCATCGTCGTCGGTGCGCAGGCGGCTGCGCAGGCGTTCCACGGGATCCGCAATCACGCTGTTGAGCAGGGCCGAGAATGCAATGGTGCTCGTGATCACCAGGGCCGAGAACAGCAGCGGCTGATCCAGGTGCGCTTCTTCAAGCATCCACTTGAAGAACATGATCACCAGCGAATGGCAGATGTAGATCGGGTAGCTCAGCTCGCCTATCGCCTTGTCCAGCCTGTGGCGCGACTGGAACAGGAAGGCCAGCGGCAACAGCGCCACGAACAGCAGCACGGCCAGGCCATCGCGCACGTTGTGGTTCATGGCGATCGAGAAGTGCAGCACACAGTAGGCCGCCAGCACGGCCGTGCCGATCTCGGGCAGGCGCTTGACGCGCTGCGTCCAAGCCTTGTAGCGCGGCAACAGCACCTGGTGCGACAGCGAACCGAGCAGGAACAGCGCCAGTTCCGTCGGAAAGAAGCGGTAGGTCCAGGGGTCGCTCAAGCCTATGCCGGTGGCGATAAGCACGCCGCGCAGCGCCAATGATGCAGCCAGCAAGGCCAGCAGCCGCCGCGGCGAATGCAGGATGAAGGGAGCGACCAGATAGAAGCTCATCTCCACGCCCAGCGTCCAGGCCTGCGGCACCAGCAAGCCTTCATAGAGCGGCACTTCGCTATGCGCGAAGCTGCCGGTGAACGCCAGCGCGGAATGCTCGATGCCGAAGAACATGAGCCAGTCCTGGCCCATGATGAAAATGTTGGAGAGCACCAGGAATAGCTCGGCGCTGAAAGGCAGGGCATCGTAGATGCGGAAGAATGCGCCGCCGCTCATCACGTGCGCCGCAAGCGTCAGCGCGGCGACCGCAAGATAGATCGGGAACAGGCGCAGGAAGCGGTTTGCATAGAACTTGCCCACCGCGCCTTGATAGTGATCGGTGGCGGTGAGCACATAGGAAATCAGAAAGCCCGAAATGACGTAGAACAGCTGTACCGCGAGGCGGCCGCCTACCAGGTGATCGGTGGCGCCTGCGCCCAAATGGTCCAGCACCACTGACAATGCCAACAAGGTTCTCAAAAAGCCCATCGCCGTGTCTCCCCGGATTGATCTTATTTTTGGCTCCCTTGAGGAGCCGGACACCTGCGCCTGCGGTCGTTGCGATCGGCGTCCGTACCCTTGCGTGCCGGCCTGGCCCGGATGGCGATCTGTACTGATTCTGCGCGTCGACATGCGCCGCCGCCATGGGGCGTTCGATGCAGCAAGGCCATGCAATTGGAGCGTGGCGCCAGCTCGCCGTGCTGCTTTTGGATACCGCTTATGGGCTGAGGACGCGCGTGCTAGGCCACAAGGCCGGTTACAGTCGGGGTATGTGAAATTGATGGAGTTCCGTACATGCCTAAGCTCTTGTCCACGCGCTGCCGCTTGCTTGGCCCGGCCCTGCTGGCCGCGGCCCTGGCCGGCTGCGCAGGAACGACCGGAGGCGCGCGCCCGCAAGGCGCCGCCGCGGCCAATGCCGCCAGCAGCGCGGATTCGCTGGCCCAGACCAGTTGGGAACTGGTGCGCTGGACGCAGGCGGGTGGCGCGCTGCGCGACATTCCGCACGGCGACAACGGCGAACCCGTGCGCCTGACCTTCCTGGCGCAGGGCAAGCAATACCGCGTCAACGGTTTTGCCGGCTGCAACCGCTACATGGGCACGTACAAGCTCGAAGGCGGCAAGCTCTACATCGATGCCCCGGCCGCCACGCGCATGGCCTGCCCCGCGCCTGAACGCGCCCGCCTGGAGGCGGACTATCTGCGCGGCCTGAGCGCCATTGACACGTTCACGTTGGACAACGGCGGGGCGCCGCGGCATCTGACCTTCAACCTGCGCGGCGGCGACGTGCTGGAATTCGTGCGCCGGCAAGATCCGCCCACGCCCTGACGTGGCCGGCGCAGCGCGTATCAAAGAGTGTTAAGCCGTGAAAAGCGGTGCCGGAGCCAGCCTACAATGGCGTGGTCCGGCCCGCCGCCACGCGCGGGCCTGGCATTCCTCGTTTTTCCGGGAGACTCTCATGCCCTTTGCCGCGTTCCTGCGCTGGCTTGCGCCTTGCCTGTTGTCCATTGGACTGGCCGCCTGCTCTTCACCGCCCCAGCGCGCCGCGGATGGACAGGATCCCCGCTTCCAGCCGGCCTCCGTCTCCGACATGCTGGCCCAGACCAGTTGGGACCTGGCGCGCTGGACCTTGCCGGGCGGCGGCTTGCGGCAGATTCCGCATCCGTCTTCCAATTCGCGTCCGCTCACGGCCAGCTTCATCCATGACCAGGGCTCGCCGCGTATTTCCGGCTTTTCCGGCTGCAATCAGTACAACGGTTCCTATACCGTCGCCAACGGTCTTCTGATCGTGCAGGGACGTCCGGTGTCGACCATGATGGCCTGCGCGCCGCAGAACATGAAACTGGAGCAGGACTTCCTGGCCGCGCTGACCAGCATCACCGCCACGTCGGTGGACAACGCCAATAATCCGCAGCGCATGACCTGGGTGCTCAGCTCGGGCGACAGGCTGGACTTCGGGCGTCGCACCGATCCCATCGCGGGCGGTCAGCAGGGGCCGACCAAACTGGTCTACGTGAACTCGGAGCGCGTGCCCTGCACCGCTGGCGCGGGCCGCGCCATGTGCTACCAGGTGCGCGACGGCGCGGGCCAGCCCTGGCAGCTCTGGTACGGTGAAATTACGGGTTTCAACTTCCAGCCTGGCGTGCGCTACCGCTTGCGCGTGGTCGAGGTCCGCAACCCGAATCCGCCGGCCGACGCGTCGACGCTGAACTGGGTGCTGGACGCCGTGGTCGAGCAGGAAATCGTCAATCGTTGAGCGGGATCAAGCGGGGCGGCGGACGGGGAAAACCGTCCAGCGTTTACTATTACGCCTTTCGCCGCCCGCTTTTTTCCGCTTTTCCATGACTGCCGTCGTAAATATCGCCGCTTACAAATTCGTTTCGCTGGATGCCCTGCCGGCGTTGCGCGCCCGCCTTCTGGATGAGGCCGGCGTGGCCGGGCTCAAGGGCACCATCCTGTTGGCCGAAGAGGGCATCAATCTGTTCCTGGCGGGGGCGGCGGACGGCATCGACGCCTTCCTGCGCACGCTGCGCGCCGATCCGCGCTTTGCCGATCTGGAAGTGAAGTTCAGCCACAGCGACACCGTGCCGTTCCGCAAGCTGCTGGTGAAGATCAAACGCGAGATCATCCGCATGGACCACCCGGCGATCCGCCCCGAGGCAGGCCGCGCGCCCGGCGTGGACGCGCGCACGCTGGCGCGCTGGCTGGAAGCCGGCGTGGACGACGCCGGACGGCCCGTGGTCATGCTGGACACGCGCAACGCCTTCGAGGTCGACGAAGGCACCTTCAAGAATGCCATCGACTGGCGCATCGAGCGCTTTACGCAGTTTCCCGCGGCGGTGCAGGCGCACCGGGCGGAATTCGAGGGCAAGACGGTGGTCAGTTTCTGCACCGGCGGAATCCGCTGCGAGAAGGCCGCCATCTACATGAACGAAGTCGGCATTCAGAACGTCTACCAGCTAGACGGCGGCATCCTCAAGTACTTCGAGGAAACCGGCGGCCCGGGCTATGACGGCAAGTGCTTCGTCTTCGACGAGCGCATTTCGCTGGATCCGGCGCTGGCGCCCAGCAAGGCGTAAACGCAGAACTCCAATGACAAAGAGCCCGCATCAGCGGGCTCTTTGCATTCAGCGCGGCGTTGCGGGTTTAGCGCACGCGCATGCCGGGCTTGGCGCCGGGGAACGGCTCCAGCACGTAGATGCCGGCGTCCACCGATTCATCCGCATGGCTGGCGGCCAGCACCATGCCTTCGGACACGCCGAACTTCATCTTGCGCGGGGCCAGGTTGGCCACCAGCACGGTCAGCTTGCCGATCAGGTCTTCGGGCTTGTAGGCCGACTTGATGCCCGAGAACACGTTGCGGTGGCGGCCTTCGCCGGCATCCAGGGTCAGGCGCAGCAGCTTGGTCGAGCCTTCCACGTGTTCGCAGTTGACGATCTGCGCGATGCGCAGGTCGACGCGGGCGAAGTCGTCGATCGAGATGGTCTCGGCGATGGGCTCGCCGCCGGGCACCACCACGGGGGCGGCCGGCGGCTCGAACAGGTCTTCCAGCATCTGCGGTTCGACGCGCTGCATCAGGTGCTTGAACGGCGCCACGCGCTGCGGCAGCACGGCGGCGTCGGCCCAGGTGAACGGCGCCTGCGCGCCGAACAGTTCCAGGGCCACGCGTTCAGCCAGCTCGGGCAGCACCGGCGCCAGCATCACGGACAGCGCCTTGAAGCCCGCCAGCGAGCGCGAGCAGATGTCCTGCAGGGCGGCCTTCTGCGCGTCATCGGCCGTGGCGATGCCCTTGGCCAGGACCCAGGGCTGAGCCGTATCGAACGCCTGGTTGAGGCGATCGGCGTAGGCCATGATTTCGCGGATGGCGCGGTTGTATTCGCGGGCTTCGAACGCGGCGCGGATGGACTCCGCCTGTTCGGCGTACTCCGCGGCCAGCGCCGAGGTGTCGCCCGAATAGCCGAGGACTCCATCGAAATGCTTGGTGATGAAGCTGGCGGCGCGGCTGGCGATGTTGACGTACTTGCCGATCAGGTCGCTGTTGACGCGGGCGATGAAGTCCTCGGGGTTGAAGTCCATGTCTTCGACCCGTGCGTTCAGCTTGGCGGCGATGTAGTAGCGCATCCATTCGGCGTTCATGCCGAGTTCCAGGTAGCGCAGCGGCGAAATGCCGGTGCCGCGGCTCTTGGACATTTTTTCGCCGCTGACGGTGATGAAGCCGTGTACGTTCACGGCATCCGGCGTCTTGCGGCCGGCGAACTTCAGCATCGCGGGCCAGAACAGCGCGTGGAAATACACGATGTCCTTGCCGATGAAATGGACCTGCTCGGTGGGGCCGGCCGGATCGAGCAGCTTGTCGAAGTCCAGGCCCTTGACCGCGCAATATGACTTCAGCGAGGCCAGGTAGCCCACGGGCGCGTCCAGCCAGACGTAGAAGTACTTGCCCGGCGCGTCCGGGATCTCGATGCCGAAATAGGGTGCGTCGCGGGAAATGTCCCAGTCGCCCAGTTTGGCCTCGCCATCGTCCGAGCCCAGCCACTCGCGCGTCTTGGCCAGCATTTCAGGCTGCAGGTGCTTGCCGCCGGCGGCGTTGGAGCCGGTGGTCCACTGCTGCAGGAATTCCACGCAGCGCGGATCGGACAGTTTGAAGAAGAAGTGGTCCGAGGACTTCAGCACCGGCGTGGCGCCGGTCAGCGCCGAGTACGGGTTGATCAGTTCGGTGGGCGCGTAGACCGCGCCGCAGACCTCGCAGGAATCGCCATACTGGTCCTTCGCGTGGCACTTGGGGCATTCGCCCTTGATGTAACGGTCGGCCAGGAACATGCCCTTGACCGGATCGTAGAACTGCTCGATGGAGCGGGTTTCGATCAGGTCCTGGGCCTTCAACGCGCGATAGATGTCTTGCGACAGGGCGACGTTTTCGGCCGAATCGGTGGAATGCCAGTGGTCGAAGCGGATGTGAAAGCCGTTCAGGTACTGCGGGCGCTCGGCGGCGTAGCGCGCCACCAGGGCCTGCGGCGTGATGCCTTCCTTTTCCGCCTTCAGCATGATGGGCGCGCCGTGCGCATCATCCGCACCCACGAAGTGCACCGTGTGGCCCGCCATTCGCATCGAACGAACCCAGATATCGGCCTGGATGTACTCCATGATGTGGCCGATGTGGAAAGATCCGTTGGCGTAGGGCAGCGCAGTGGTGACAAAAAGGGTGCGAGACATGGTTGTCTTTGGAGGTTGAGGGAAAAAGGGGGTAGGCCGGCCATTTTAGGGCAAGCGCGGGGACTTGCCCGGCAACGCCCCATCAATGGCTCAACCCGCCCTTCGCGGCAAGCGAATCAGGCGGGTTGCGTAAGAATGCGGGAACCGGCGCGGATGCGGGGGGCGGCCATCCGCGGGCCGTCCGGCAAGTCAGCTGTGTGGGCGCATAGGCCCACGGCCCGCTTGCGCCGCGGGCGGCGCAAGCATGCTGAAAAGCCGCCGTCAGCGGATTTCGCGGGCTTCGACGTCGATCACGTCGCCGCGCGGCTGCGTGGCGAAGGGGGCGGTGGCGGACTGGAACGGTCCCGGGCGGGCGCCCTGGCGCTGGCTCCAATAGGCGCGTACGCCGAAAGGTTTGCCGCGCACCTTGGCGACCACGTACAGGATCGCCACGGCGATTGCCGTGGAAAGCATGAACACCAGCGCCATCGCCATGCCGATCAAGGCCAGGGCGGCGAATAGGACGGCACGAAAGAAGCGGATAAGTGTGTTGGTCATGAAGATCGGATGCAAAACGCAGCGAAAGGTTCCCGGGTATCCGCTATCCTTTAGGGGATGGCGGGCCGCAGAAGCCGCGCTGCCTACGGAACCATAGTGACATGAGTATAACGATAGAACAAATTCGCGCCGCGCTGCGCGCCGCGCAGGACCCGAATACTGGTATGGATTTGGGTGTTTCTGTAAAAGATCGTGACATCAAGCTGGAAGGCGGACGCGTTTCGCTGGCGCTGGAGCTGGGCTATCCCGCCGACGCCGCGCGCGCACAGGTCCGGGACATCGCCGTGGCGGCGCTGGCCGCCGCCGGCGTGGCCGATGCCCAGGTCGAGGTGACCTGGAAGGTCGCCGCCCACGCGGTGCAGAAGGGCCTGAAGCCGCTGTCCAATGTGCGCAACATTATTGCGGTGGCCTCCGGCAAGGGCGGCGTGGGCAAGAGCACCACGGCCGTCAACCTGGCCCTGGCCCTGGCGGCCGAAGGCGCCAAGGTGGGCGTGCTGGACGCGGACATCTACGGGCCCAGCGTGCCGACCATGCTGGGCATCTCGGGCCGCCCCGAAAGCCTGGACAACAAGAGCATGGAGCCGCTCACGGGTCACGGCCTGCAGGCCAACTCCATCGGCTTCCTGATCGACGCCGACTCGCCCGCCATCTGGCGCGGCCCCATGGTGACGCAGGCGCTGGAACAGCTGCTGCGCCAGACCAACTGGCGCGACCTCGACTACCTGATCGTCGACATGCCCCCGGGCACGGGCGACGTGGCCTTGACGCTGGCACAGAAGGTGCCGGTGGTGGGCGCCGTCATCGTCACCACGCCGCAGGACGTGGCGCTGCTGGACGCGCGCAAGGGCTTGCGCATGTTCCAGAAGGTCGACGTGCCGATCCTGGGCGTGGTCGAGAACATGGCCATCCATATCTGCTCGCAATGCGGGCACGCCGAACATATTTTCGGCGAGGGCGGCGGCCAGCGCATGGCCGAGCAGTACCAGACCCCCTGGCTGGGCAGCCTGCCGCTGACCCTGGCGATCCGCGTGCAGACCGACGCCGGCTCGCCGACCGTGGTGTCGGATCCGGGCAGCGAAGCCGCGGCCCTGTACCGCGGCATTGCCCGCAAGCTGGCGGCTGGCGTGGCCGCGCTGCCACGCGACATGGCCGGGAAATTCCCGTCCATCGTCGTGCAGCAACCGACCTGACGCATGCGGTGGGCAGCACGCGCCTTCTTGGCGGGACTGGTGGTGATGACGGGCGAGGCATGGGCCAAGCGCCCGGAAATCATCGTGGACCCGGGCGGCGTGCCGCCGGCCGCCCTGCAGGCGATCACCGAGGCGGTCGATGCGATCGCGCGGCTGGCGGAAGATCAGGACGGCGGTGAAATCAACCGCTTGCGCCGGCGCGCGCGCGACGCGACGCTGGCGGCCCTGGCCACCCAGGGTTATTTCTCGCCCACGGTGAAGCTCGAGGCCGGCACCGACATCGGCGGAGAAACCTGGGACATCAGCATCGTCTCGGGCAAGCGCACCACGGTCACGTCCGTGGATCTTGATTTCACCGGCCGCATTACCCGGCCCGAGTTCGCCTCGCGGGTACAGAAGCTGCGCGACGATTGGCAGCTCAAGACGGGCCAGCCTTTCATCAATAGCGACTGGAACAAGGCGAAGTCGAGCCTGCTGGACGAAATATCTTCGCGCGACTTCATGCTGGCGCGCATGACCGCGTCGCAGGCGGAAATCGAGGCCGATACGGCCTCGGCCGCCTTGCGCGTCACGATAGACAGCGGCCCTCAGGTGCGCATGGGCGAACTCACCACCGAGGGCCTGAAACGGGTGCCCGAGAAGCTGGTCGAGCGCTATGTACGCTATTCGCCGGGCGCCGCCTATGACCAGAACAAGCTGGACACCTGGCAGCAGGATCTGCAATCCACCGCGTTCTTCCGCGGCGCGTTCGTGTCGCTCGAGCAGCCCGGCACGGCGCAACCGACGCCCGCGCCGAACGCGGACCGCGCGCGCGCGCCTGGTTCGACCGACCTGGCTGCCTCGACGCCTGCGGGCGATCCCGCCGTGTCCGGCGCCATGCCGCCGCCGCCGCCCGCCTATGACTCGAACGGCGAGGTGACTTTGCCGGTGCAGGTGCGGGTGGTGGAAGCGCCGCCCAAGCGCTTCACCGGGTCGATCGGCCTGGACGACGAGGCCGGCGTGCGGGTGGAGTCGCTGTACCGGCAGAACGTGGTCTTCGGCCAGCCGCTCACCATGGAGACGGGCTTCAGCGTGGACCGTTTGCAGCAGCGCGCCTACGCGGACTTCCTGTTGCCGCCGAACGAGCGCGGCTACAAGGATTCCTTCGGCGTGCTTTACGACCACTCCGACATCCAGGGGCTGGACGTGACCCGCTACGCCCTGGGCGCGACGCGCCTGCAAGAGCGCAAGGGCGCGGGCAACAGCCGGGTGGAATACGAGACCCGCTGGGGCCTGCTGCTGGCGCAGGATCACGTGAAGATCGACGGCGGCGACCAATACACGCTGCCGACCTTGACCGCGACTGCGGAATGGCTGCGCCGCGACGTGGACAACAAGTACGATCCGCGCGAGGGCAACCTGATCGCGGTCGGCGGCGGCGTCGGCGTGACGCTGGACACCGGCGAACCCTATACCCGCGCCCGGCTGCGGGCGCAGAAATGGTGGCCCATCGGCAAGCTGGACGTGCTGACCGTACGCGGCGAAGTCGGCCGGGTGTGGTCCAACAGCAAGGTGCGGGTGCCGGACGATTTCGGCTTCCGCACGGGCGGCGCGCGTTCGATCCGCGGCTACAAGTATCAGAGCATCGGCGTGAAGCAAGATGATGCCGTGGTGGGCGCGCCCACGCTGCTGGTCGGCAGCATCGAGTACGACCACTATTTCAATGAGCGCTGGGGCATGGGCGTGTTCGTGGACGCCGGCGACGCCGCGGAATCGTTTGGCGATATGTCGATGGCGGTGGGCTACGGCGTCGGCGCGCGGGTGCGCACCCCAGCCGGCCCGCTATTCCTCGACTTGGCCTACGGCCAGCGCGACCGCGACCTGCGCCTGCATTTTTCCTTGGGGATCGCGTTTTGAAGGGCCTGCGCAAATTTCTGCGCCATGTGCTGGTGTGGTGGTTGCCTGGCCTGGCCATGCTGGCGGTGCTGGCGGGCGGCTTTCTGTTCTGGCTGGTCGGGTCGCAGAACGGCACGCGGCTGCTCCTGACCACGGCCGCCCAGCAATTGAACGGCCAGGCGCTGGACGTGAACGGCTCGCTGCTGCGCGGCGTGTCGGTGGGCAAGCTGGACCTCGACGCGGGCGGTACCCGCGTCGACATCACCGACCTGCATCTGGACGTGAACTGGCGCGCCCTGGGCGATCGCCTGCTGCATGTGCGCGAGGTCTCGGCGGGCTCGGTGTACATCGGCCTGGCCTCATCGCCCGAGACGGCGCCTGCCGAGGATGATGGCGAGCCGTTCTCGCTGCCGGAACTGCCGGTGGATATTGCCGTGGACCGGGTGGCGCTGGGCGACTTCCAGTTGGAGCAGGACGGCCAGCCGCTGCCCGTGACGCTGGGCAATCTGGACGCCACCTTCGCCGCAGGCAAGCAGGGCGCGCAACTGCGCATCGCCAGCCTGCACGTGGGCCATGAGGCCGCGCAGGCGGACATCTCCGGCCAGGCCGAACTGCAAGGCATGGCCGATCCCTGGCCGTTCGCCGCACGGCTGGACGTGACCGCGCGCGGAACCGGCCCCGATTCGCCGCTGTGCGAGGCCGATAAGCTGAGCAGCGTGTATGAACGTCAGGCGGGCGTCGCCAAAAAACCTGATCCCAAGGCCGGCGCCAAGGTCGATCCTAAAGCCGAGGGCAAGGCCGATCCCAAGCACGAAACCAAGGTCGCGCCCGCCGCGCCGTCCGAGCCGCCCCGGCCCGCCTGCCAGGTCGTGCTGCGCGCCGATGCCGCCGGTTCGCTGGATGGTATCCAGGCCAAGCTGGACGGCGAAGGGTCCGGCCTGCTGCTGGACCTGACCGCCGACCTGGCGCCGCGCACGGCGCTGGTGCTGCGCAGCGCCAGGGCGCAGGCGCAACTGCCCGACAAATCGACCCTGGCCGCGCAGCTCGATCTGCAATCCGATACCGCGCAGGGCGCGGGCCGCGAGCGCATCGCGGGCACGATCAGCGCCCAGCGCCTGGATCTGTCGCCCTGGCTGGGCAAGGACATTCCGCCTGCGTTGCTGACCTTGCGCGGCGAGGTGCGGGCCGACATCGAGAACCTGAGCCAGCTGCGCCATGCCGCGGTGGACCTGCGCTTCGAAGAGGGTACGCGCTGGAACAAGCAACCGTTGACCGGCGCGCTCAAGGCCCAGGTAGATATCGCGGCGGCCGATGCCGCGGCGGCCGGTGCCGCGGCAGCCCCGTCGACCGATACCGCCGCGGCCGGCGCAGCGCCTGTCGCTGCCGACGCCGATCCGCTCGCCGGGCTGCGCATCCATGGCCTGGACGTGGACCTGAAGCTGGGCCGCAACCGGATCCAGGCCAAGGGCGAGCTGGACGCCAAGGACGGCGCGTTGACCCTGGACGCCCAGGCGCCCCAGCTCGACGCGTTCTGGCCCGGCATCCCCGGCGGCGCGGAAGTGAAGGGCAAGCTGGCGGGTACGCTGGCCTCGCACCGCGGCGAGCTTGCCGCCGGCTACACGCCGCCCAAGCCGCGCCCGGGCGTTCTGGGCGAGGCTCCCGCCAAGGCCAACATCGCCTTTGCCGGTTCCTGGGGCAAGGGGCCGGCGGGCACGCCAGACGCGGCGCTGGCGGGTTGGCGTGGCACGTTCTCGCGGCTTACGGCCGAGACCGCCGGTTTTGCCGTGTCCGCGGACCGGCCGGTTACGCTGGCCTTCCTGCCGTCTGCCGTGGAGCCGCAATGGCAATGGCAGGTGGGGCAGACGGCGTTGAGCCTGACCCTGCCCGGCAAGGAGCGCGTGGTGCTGGCGCACCGGGGGTCGCGGGGCGGCGGCAAGCGCTGGGAAACCGCGGGCCAGGCCGACAACCTGGTGATCACGGCCGCCATGGCGCGCCAGGTGATCGGCGCGGTCGATCCCGAAGCCGCGGCCAAGCTGGGCAAGCGACCCGGCCGCGTCAACGCGATGGTGCCGGAGGGCCAGCGCCGCATCGCGCTGGACGTGCTGTGGGACCTGAAGTTCGACGGCCGGCTGGGTGGCAAGGCGCGCATCGCGCGCCGCGAGGGCGATCTGCTGATACCGGGCGATCCTCCGATCCCGCTGGGCTTGAAGGCGCTGGTGCTGGACCTGACCGCTACGCCGACGTCCGCCAATGCCAGCCGCCTGGACGCCAAGATCAATCTGGCGACCGACAAGATGGGCGTCGTCAACGGCACCGGCACCGCCGTGCTGGTGGTGGACGCCAAGGGCGGCATGGCGCTGGACCCGCGCCAGCCGCTGCGTGCCAAGCTGGACGCCGACATCGCCGACCTGGCCTGGGTCAGCCTGTTCGTGGGCGACTCGATGGAGGTCGGCGGCTCGGTCAAGGCCAATCTGGAAGCCCAGGGCACCCTGGCTGGAAAATGGTCGGCCAACGGCAACATCCGCGGCGACAAGCTGCGCGTGGTCCGCATCGACGACGGTGTGCGGCTGATCGACGGCACCTTGTCCGCGCGCCTGGACGGCGACCGGGTGGTACTGGATAGCCTGCGCTTCCCGGCCTCGTTGCGGGTGATGCCGGCCGAATGGCGCACCAAGGAATGGATCACCACCAACCCCGAGGCCAAGGGCGGCTACGCCGAGGCCAAGGGACAGTGGAATTTCATCGACGGCGGCGGCGACATCCGGCTGACCCTGTACCGCTTCCCGGCGCTGCAGCGCTCGGACCGCTACGCCATGGTGTCCGGCGTCATCGACCTGAAGGCGGCCATGCCGCGCATCGACATCGTGGGCGACCTGAAGGCGGACGCGGGCTGGTTCAGCCTGGAAATCCTGCAGGGCGTGCCTTCGCTGGACGACGACGTCAAGGTGCGCCGGCCGGGCGACGACCCCGGAACGGTCTCCACGCCGCTGCAGACCAGCATGAACCTGAAGTTCGACATGGGGCCGCGCTTCTACATCACCGGCATGGGATTGGACGCCGGCCTGCTGGGCTCCATCCAGATCCTGCTGCAGGACGGGCGCCTGACCGGCGTGGGCGCGCTGCGCACCCGTGGCGGCGGCATCGAGGCCTACGGCCAGAAGCTGCGCCTGAGCCGCGGCACGCTGACCTTCCAGGGGCGCCTGGACAACCCCTTGCTGGACATCGAGGCGCTGCGCACGGGCGAACAGGTCGAGGCGGGCGTCAAGGTAGTCGGCACCGCCCAGCGGCCGCGCATCGACCTGGTGTCCTATCCGGACGTCAGCGACGTGGAAAAACTGTCCTGGCTGCTGCTGGGCCGAGGCCCCGACGAAAGCGGCGGCGACGCCGCGCTGCTGATGTCGGTGGGTACGGCGCTGCTGGGCGGCGGACAGCCGTTCTACAAGCAGTTCGGCCTGGACGACGTCAGCATCAAGACGGGCAACATCGGTAGCTCGGGCAGCATCCTGCCGGACCGCACGGTGGCCGGCGACGTCAACCGGGACAGCGACAGCCAGCTTGCCACGCAATTCCTGGTGGCCAGCAAGACTTTCGCCAATGGCATCACGCTGAGCGTGGAGCAGGCGCTGGCGGGCAGCGATACCGTCGGCCGGGCCAGCTACCGGCTGGCGCGCGGCCTGTCGGTGGACCTGAAGGGCGGGGCGGTCAACGGCATCGCGCTGGTCTACCGGACCTTCTGGGGGAACTGAGGCAAAGCCGGGCGGGATCGCGCCGCCCGGCCCCTGCCGGCGGGGCTATCCGCACTCGGGATAAAATGGCGTCCATTCCATTCCCTAGCACCATTCCCACCATGAGCATCAAAAGCGACCGCTGGATCCGCCGCCAGGCCGAAGCCGGCATGATCGAACCCTTCGAAGCAGGGCAGGTCCGCACGGCCAATGGCGGGCGCATCGTCAGCTACGGCACCAGCAGCTACGGCTACGACGTGCGCTGCGCCGACGAATTCAAGATCTTCACGAACATCAATTCCACCATCGTCGATCCCAAGAACTTCGACGAAGGCTCGTTCGTGGATTTCAAGGGTGACGTCTGCATCATCCCGCCCAATTCCTTCGCGCTGGCCCGCACGGTCGAGTATTTCCGCATCCCGCGCAGCGTCCTGACGGTTTGCCTGGGCAAGAGCACGTACGCGCGCTGCGGCATCATCGTCAACGTCACGCCGCTGGAACCCGAATGGGAAGGCCACGTCACGCTGGAATTTTCGAACACCACGCCGCTGCCGGCCAAGATCTACGCGGGCGAAGGCTGCGCGCAGATGCTGTTCCTGGAAAGCGACGAGGTTTGCGAGACCTCCTACCGTGACCGCGGCGGCAAGTACCAGGGCCAGCGTGGCGTGACCCTGCCGCGCACCTGAAGCTTCAGTCCGCGCGCCGGGGCGCCGCGCGCAGGTAGTCGATATCCCATTCGCTTTCGCCGGTCTGCACGAACCCGTGCCGGCGGTAGAAGCGGTTCGAATCGCTGTCGCGCAGCGCGCCCAGGCGCACTGGCAGACCCTGGCGGTCCGCCTCCTGCAGAATCATCCGCATGACCTGGCCGCCCAGCCCCCCGCCCTGAAGAGCGGGACGGATGTACAGGTGATCCAGGCGCAAGCCGTTGCCCTCCGGGCGCAACGCGTAAAACCCTAGCCGTTGGCCGTCCAGTTCGATGGACCAGGTATGTTCCGGCTGGAACGTGCTGCGCAGGCGCGAACGCGCGCGCTGGGGATCAAAGCGCCCCAGACGCTCAAGGCTTTCACGCATGGCTTCGATGCGCAGCGCCAGCAGGTCCTCGAAATCGGCTTCCGAGACCGGCGAGTACTGCAACTGCGGCGTGGCGACTTCGTCATAGCCCCGGCCCAGGAACTGCAGGATGCAGATGCCGTGCCCGTAGGGATCGCTCAGGTGGGCGATGCGGCCCCAGTTATGCGAGACGGCCGGGTCTTCCAGGCGCGCGCCGGCGGCCACCGCCTGCTCGACCGCGCGGTCCGCGTCCTCCACCACCACGTCCAGGTGTACCGGCGTCCAGTGGCGCGCGTAGTCGCGCGGCTGGCGCGTGGCGCCGGCCGCGGGCGTGCCGGCGGCCTTTTCCAGCAGATAGATGGGCGCGTCCGCCCCTGCCATCTCGGCCGCTTTCGGTCCCAGCCGGCGTTGCAGCGTCAGGCCGAAAGCGCGGTGATAGAAGTCGATGGCGTGTTCGAGATCGGGCACGTCGATGTTGACCAGGATGCGCATGGGGATTTCGTCTGCTGGATAAGGGCGAAAAACATATCATGGCCGCCGCGCCCGGTGTTACTTGCCAATGCGCTAAAGAACATCGCCGCCGCGTCCGTAAAAGACAGTACATGTGTTTGCCGATTTGGCGACGTCATTTCCGCAAGCGTTAGAAAAGCCCCGATCCGTGCGTTACCCCCATATCCCCTGGCTGCCTCTGTTGTTCTATCCTGCGCTGCCGGTGGCCGCCGCGGTGGGGTTGCTGCTGTGGCGCGAATGGCCGCCGGCCCTGACGCAGATCGTGCCGTTCGTGCCCTGGGTGATGGCGCTGATCGGCGTCGCCGTGTGCCTGATGTACCAGCGCGCGCAACCCATGGTGCTGATGCTCAGCGTGCTGGCCGCCACCGCAGGCTGGCCCGCGCTGGCCAGCGAGGCGCCTTGGGCCGTCGGGCCGGCGCTGGCGTGGTGGTCGCTGGCCTACACCATCAACGCCCTGTGGTCCGAACGTTCCAGCATGCTGTTGGACCTGGCCGCCCGCATCGGCCTGATCGCCGCCGGCGCGGCCGCGATTGCGCTGACCGGCAAGGAAGGCGTGAGCGATCTGCTCGGCATGTTGTCCGTGCAGGGCAGGCTGGCGCACTTGAGCGTGCCGATCGAAGGAATGATTGCCTTGCTGGCCACCGGTCTGACGCTGACGCTGCTGCTCTTGCGCTATGGCCGTCCGCAGCAGGCGGGGCAGTGGCTGGGCTTTGTGTGCATGGCCTGGGCCTTGCCGCGCGGGGCGGAGCACCCTATCGAACTGGCGCTGATGTCCACCGCGGCGCTGACGGCGCTGTGCATTTCGCTGGCGCATGAAGGCTTCCACATGGCCTTTCGCGACGAGCTGACCGGCCTGCCGGGCCGGCGCGCGCTGAACGAGAGGCTGCAGCGCATGGGCCGCGTCTACACGCTGGCGATGGCCGATGTGGACAATTTCAAGGCCTTCAACGACACCCACGGCCACGACGTGGGCGATCAGGTGCTGCGCATGGTGGCGGCCCAGTTGCGGCGCGTGCCCGGCGGCGGCCAAGCCTACCGCTACGGCGGCGAGGAATTCACCCTGGTGTTTCCCGGCAAGACCGCGGCGGAAAGCATGCCGCATCTGGAAAGCGTCAGGCGCTCCATCGAGGCCTACCAGATGCGGCTGCGCGACAAGCCAGCGCGCCCCAAGGCCGACCAGATCGGCCTACGCCGCCGCAGCGGGCGCGATGCGCGCAGTGCCCGGCCGTTGCGGGTCACGGTCAGCATAGGCGTGGCCGAGCGCAGCGAGGCCCTGCGCGCGCCCGAGTCGGTCATCAAGGCGGCGGACCAGGCGCTCTACAAGGCCAAGGACGAGGGCCGCAATCAGGTGCGAGCCTACAGCACGCGGCGGCGGGCGGGCGCGGCCTGACGCGGCCCGGCCTGACGCGGCTCGGCCTGACGCGGCTCGGCCTGACGCGGCCCCGCTACTTGCCGGCCAGCGGTAGCGCCATCAGCGCTTCATCGTAGAGTTCGCCGTTCACGCACAACGCTTCGCGCTCGCGCCCATACTCGGTGAAGCCCAGGCTGAGGTACAACGCGGTCGCGGCCAGATTGTTGGCGGTCACGCTCAGCTGCACCTGGCGGATGCCGCGCATGCCCTCGGCGTGGGCAATTGCCGCTTGCATCAGCTGCCGGGCCAGGCCCTGGCCGCGCTGCGCCGGCGCCACGTACATGCTCCAGATATGCGCCTTATGGCGCATCTTCAGTTTGCGCTGCCGGCCCACGCCGATGATGCCCGCCAGGGCCTCGCCGCAAAACGCGCCGAACATCGCGCTGTCGTCCGAAGGCTGAATCCAGCCGCGGATATCCTCCAATGTCAGCGTGTGTTCCTCTTCGTAACTCGATCCGAACGATTCAGGGGTTTCCACCAGGGCGTCCAGGCGCAATTGGCGCAACGGCGCGGCATCGGCGGGAACAAGGCGTCGGACAATGGCAGGAGGCATGGGCGGCAAGTGTTGGGAATAGGGAACGTTTGGCTGTGGTTTGGGCAGTATAGGGGGGCACGCTGCCTATAATGGTCCTAACGCCGCTTGCGGTTTTCACAAAGGAGCCAATGATGTTCGGTTTCCTCAAGATAAACCAGGACGCCAAGCGCGACGAAGTCCAGGAAGAGTTCGTGGCGCGTGTGGCGGATGCCGCGCAGGAATTTGTCCAGGCAGCCGGTTCTACCGGTGCCGTGCTGGACTACACACCGTCCAGCGTCCATGCGCTGGACGAAGCGCTGGAGGCCGCCCACGTCGGGACCCTGCCTCTCACCCCCATGCAGACTGTCGGCGCTGCCGCCTACCTCTACGAGGTGGGACGCCGCGCGCATGGCGGCCTGTACGAAGTGTGCGACGACGAGGATCCGGTGGTGCTGGTCTGCGGCGAACCCGGAACCGAGGTCTGCTTCGGCGCCATCGCCAAGGTCGAGCGGCGCATCCGCTACGGGTCCGCCGAGGCCATCCCACCCTATTTCGAACAGTTCCTGACGGCCTTGCAGGCGGGCGAGGCGAGCACCATCCGCTAGCGTCGCGCAACGCTGCGGGCGCCGGTTTGCTCCCCGACGCGGCCCGGGTTTCTGTGCTGAAAGCGTCCGCTTTTGGCGCGATGACAACGGCCGTCCGGGCCTTTCCGGGATTTCCCTTAGGACTGTAAGAAAAACAGCCCTACAATTCGGCCATTCCCGCCGCCCTGGCGGGTGCTCGCGCCGTCTGTCATCAGGCGGATTTTTACTAGAAGTACACTCGCGCCGCGATAAGCGTCCGAACCCGCCTTGCCCCCAGGAGCGCCTGCATGAAATTCCGCTTCCCCATTTTCATCATCGACGAAGACTACCGTTCCGAGAACGCGTCCGGTCTGGGTATCCGCGCCCTGTCCGCGGCGATCGAGGCCGAGGGCGTCGAGGTGATCGGGGTGACCAGTTACGGCGACCTGAGTTCGTTCGCCCAGCAGCAGAGCCGGGCCAGCGCCTTCATCCTGTCGATCGACGACGAAGAGTTCGACGTGGATTCGCCCGAGGACGTGGCCAGCGCCATCAAGAACCTGCGCGCCTTCATCGGCGAGCTGCGCTTTCGCAACGCCGACATCCCCATCTACCTGTACGGCGAGACGCGCACTTCCGAGCACATCCCGAACGACATCCTGCGCGAGCTGCACGGCTTCATCCACATGTTCGAGGACACCCCCGAATTCGTGGCGCGCCACATCATCCGCGAAGCCCGCAGCTACGTCGACAGCCTGCCGCCGCCGTTCTTCCGCGAACTGGTCAAGTACGCGCAGGACGGTTCCTACTCCTGGCACTGTCCGGGCCACTCCGGCGGCGTGGCGTTCCTGAAGAGCCCGGTGGGCCAGATGTTCCACCAGTTCTTCGGCGAGAACATGCTGCGCGCCGACGTCTGCAACGCCGTGGACGAACTGGGCCAGCTGCTGGACCACACCGGCCCGGTGGCCGAATCCGAATTGAATGCCGCGCGCATCTTCCACGCCGACCACTGCTTCTTCGTGACCAACGGCACCTCCACCTCCAACAAGGTGGTGTGGCATGCCAACGTCGCCGCGGGCGACGTGGTGGTGGTGGACCGCAACTGCCACAAGTCGATCCTGCACGCCATCACGATGACGGGCGCGATCCCGGTGTTCCTGCGCCCCACGCGCAACCACCTGGGCATCATCGGCCCGATCCCGCTGGAAGAATTCCATCCGGACAACATCCGCAAGAAGATCGAAGCCAACCCCTTCGCGCGCGAAGCGGTGAACAAGAATCCGCGCATCCTGACGCTGACGCAAAGCACGTATGACGGCGTCATCTACAACGTGGAAATGATCAAGAAGCAGCTCGGCAGCTATGTCGACACGCTGCACTTCGACGAAGCCTGGCTGCCGCACGCGTCGTTCCACGAGTACTACCAGGACATGCACGCCATCGGCGTGGACCGTCCGCGCAGCCAGGACGCGATGGTGTTCGCCACCCACTCCACGCACAAGCTGCTGGCCGGCATCTCGCAGGCCTCGCAGATCATCGTGCAGGAGTCCGAGACCCGCAAGCTGGACCGCAACGTCTTCAACGAAGCCTACCTGATGCACACGTCCACCTCGCCCCAGTACGCGATCATCGCGTCCTGCGACGTGGCCGCCGCCATGATGGAACCGCCCGGAGGCACCGCGCTGGTCGAGGAGAGCATCCGCGAAGCCCTGGACTTCCGCCGCGCCATGCGCAAGGTGGAATCCGAGTTCGGCAAGAACGACTGGTGGTTCAAGGTCTGGGGCCCCAACCGCCTGGTGTCCGAAGGCATCGGCAACCGCGACGAATGGATCCTGGAATCCAACGACCACTGGCATGGTTTCGGCGAAATGGCCGAAGGCTTCAACATGCTGGACCCGATCAAGGCCACCATCATCACCCCGGGCCTGGACATGTCGGGCAGCTTCGGCGAAACCGGCATCCCGGCCGCGCTGGTGTCCAAGTACCTGACCGAGCACGGCGTGGTGGTCGAGAAGACCGGCCTGTATTCGTTCTTCATCCTGTTCACCATCGGCATCACCAAGGGCCGCTGGAACACGCTGCTGACCGCCTTGCAGCAGTTCAAGGACGACTACGACCGCAACCAGCCGCTGTGGCGCATCCTGCCGGAATTCTGCCGCGACCATCGCCGCTACGAGCGCATGGGCCTGCGCGATCTGTGCCAGGAGATCCACGAGGCCTACCGCGCGCGCGACGTGGCCCGCCTGACCACCGAGATGTACCTGAGCGACATGGTGCCGGCGCTGAAGCCGTCGGACGCCTTTGCCCGCATGGCGCACCGCGAGGTCGAGCGCGTCGACATCGACAAGCTGGAAGGCCGCGTCACCGGCGTGCTGTTGACGCCGTATCCTCCGGGCATCCCGCTCCTGATCCCGGGCGAACGCTTCAACCGCACCATCGTCCAGTACCTGCAGTTCGCGCGCGAGTTCAACCAGCGCTTCCCGGGCTTCGAAACCTACATCCACGGCCTGGCCGACGAAGTGGGTCCGGACGGCGAAAAGCGTTACTACGTCGACTGCCTGATCGAAGACTGATGTTCGATGTAGCAGTACTGGGCGCCGGCGCCGCGGGCATGATGTGTGCCGCGGTCGCCGGCCAGCGCGGCTTGCGCGTGGTGCTGGTCGACCACGCCGAGCGCCTGGCGGAGAAAATCCGCATTTCCGGCGGCGGCCGCTGCAATTTCACCAATATCGGCGCCGGTCCCGCCAACTTCCTTTCCGAAAACCCGCATTTCTGCCGGTCGGCCCTGTCGGGCTACACGCCGCAGGACTTCCTGGCGCTGATGAAGCGCCATCACATCGCCTGGCACGAGAAGCATCGCGGCCAGCTGTTCTGCGACGATTCCAGCGAATCCGTCATCGAGATGCTGCGCGCCGAATGCGATGCGGGCAGGGTGCAGTGGCGCATGGGATGTTCGGTGGCCGAGATCGCCCATGGCGAACAGGGTTACGAGCTGCGTACCAGCCAGGGCCCGATCCGGGCCGCGAAATTGGTGGTGGCCACCGGCGGCATGGCCATTCCCCAGTTGGGCGCCACCGATTTCGGCCTGAAGATCGCGCGGCAGTTCGGCCTGAAAGTGGTGGAGCCGCGGCCCGCCCTGGTGCCGCTGACCTTCGATGCCGAACACTGGCGATCTTTGTCCGAATTGTCCGGCGTGGCGCTGGAGGTCAATCTGCAAACAGGGCAGGGCAAGGCGCGTGGCGAGTTCCTCGAGGATCTGCTGTTCACCCATCGCGGCCTGTCCGGTCCCGCCATCCTGCAGATCTCCAGCTACTGGAAACCCGGCGAGCCCATCGTGATCGATCTGGCGCCCGGCCGCGACTTGGCCGAGGAACTGCTGGCATCGAAGTCGGGCAACCGGCAACAGCTGCATACCGTGCTGGCGGGCCTCTGGCCCAAGCGCCTGGCCGACCGCTGGCTGCATCTGGCGGAGCAGGGCGGCAAGCCCGGCCTGGCGGCATTGCGCCTGGCGGACGCGCCGGACAAAACCCTGCGCGCCTTGGCGCAGGACATCCATCAATGGACCCTGGTGCCCAGCGGCACGGCCGGCTACAAAAAGGCCGAAGTGATGCGCGGCGGCGTGGACACGCGCGGCCTGGACCAGAAGTCCATGCAGGCCAAGACCGCCGCCGGCCTCTATTTCATCGGCGAGGCCGTGGACGTGACGGGCTGGCTGGGCGGCTACAACTTCCAGTGGGCCTGGGCCTCCGGTGTCGCCTGCGGCAAGGCGCTCTAGTTTTTCCGACGGGGCAGGGCGCCGATAGGCCGGCGCTATGGCAGGAATTGGAAGCCTGCCGTTGTGATATTAAATAAAAATACTTATCATTTATGTTTCTGATAATGATCCAAACCCTGAACAGGGGGCGGATCCCACGGAGACATGCATGGCCTACACCCTTCCGCCCCTGCCTTACACCTACGACGCCCTGGAGCCTCACATCGACGCGATGACGATGGAGATCCACTACAGCAAGCACCATCAGACCTACGTCAACAGTCTGAACGCCGCGCTGGAGGGCGCGGGCATCGCCACTGACGAGCCGGTTGAATCCCTGGTGGCGCGGCTGGAGCAATTGCCCGAAGCCGTCCGCGGCGCGGTGCGCAACCATGGCGGCGGCCATGCGAACCACAGCCTGTTCTGGGCGGTCATGTCGCCCGAGGGCGGAGGCGAGCCGGATGGCGCCCTGGCGGCGGTCATCGAAGCCGAGCTTGGCGGCCTGGCCGCTTTCCGCGACGCTTTCACCAAGGCCGCGCTGACCCGTTTCGGCAGCGGTTGGGCCTGGCTCTCGGTCACGCCGGCCGGCAAGCTCACGGTGGAAAGCAGCGCCAACCAGGACAGCCCCCTGATGCAGGGCAACACGCCCATCCTGGGGCTGGACGTGTGGGAACACGCCTACTACCTGAAGTACCAGAACCGCCGGCCCGAGTACATCGGCGCCTTTTACAATGTCGTGAACTGGCCTGAAGTGGCGCGCCGCTACGCGGCGGCCCAGCGCTAAGCGCATTCCTGGCAAGGAGGGCAGCGGCACATGAATACATTCAGCCGTCATCGCGTGCGGCCGGCGGCCACCAGCATCAGCGTGTGGACCCTGGCCGTATTGGTGGCCTGCCTGGGCCTGCACCAGCTGTGGGCCTATCTGGACGTGCGCGCGCCGCACGTCGCCGACGCCCTGCTGGGCGGTCTGGTGGCCGCCGCCGCCACGGCGCTGGGCACCCTGCCCATCCTGTTCGCCCGCAGCATTCCGCAAAAAGTGCAGGACAGCATGTTCGGTTTCGGCGCCGGCGTGATGCTGGCGGCCAGCGCCTTTTCGCTGGTGGCGCCCGGTATCGCGGCGGGTCGCGACCTGGGCTATGGCCCTTGGGGCGCCGGGCTGACGGTGGGCGCCGCCCTGCTGCTGGGGGCGGCGGTGCTGCTGCTCATGGACCGCACGCTGCCGCATGAGCATTTCATCAAGGGCAGGGAAGGCATCGAGGCGCATCGTCTGCGCCGCACCTGGCTGTTCGTTTTCGCCATTACCTTGCACAACCTACCCGAGGGCCTGGCGATAGGCGTGGGCTATGCGGGCAACGACGCCATGCGCGGCACCGCGCTGGCCACCGGCATCGCGATCCAGGACATTCCCGAAGGCCTGGTGGTGGCCGTGGCGCTGCTGGCTGCGGGCTACCAGCGCGCGTTCGCCGTGGCGCTGGGCATGCTGTCCGGGCTGGTCGAACCGCTGGGGGCAGTATTGGGCGCCGCCGTGGTCGGCTGGTCCGAGCCGCTCTTGCCCTGGGGCCTGGGCTTTGCCGCCGGCGCCATGCTGTTCGTGATCAGCCACGAGATCATCCCGGAATCGCACCGCAAGGGGCATGAGGTCTACGCGACCTGCGGCCTGATGCTGGGCTTCGTGCTGATGATGCTGCTGGACACGGCGCTGGGTTGAGGCCCGCGCGGGCATTCCCTGGCCGCGGCTTTCGTTGTATGCTTGCGCCGCTGTCACGCATGTTGCGGGAGAGAGCGGCCTGTACGTCCGGCCGCCGCCGAAGGCGCAATTCGCCCGGAATCGCTCAGGTAACCCATACCGCCCATGCTTGCCCCGTCCCGGTTTTCTCACCGTGTGGACCCGGCAAAACAGTACTCTGGAGAGACCTGGCGCCGCCCCTGAACTAGGGACATAGCGAGCAGCCCAGGCGCCGAAGGTGCAAACCCGCCATGCGGGGCAACTCTCAGGCAAAAGGACAGAGGGGCGGAAGATTCAGCCGTAGTGCAGGCGCAGGCCGCCGTGCACCACCGGCATTCCGTAACCCTGGCAACACTGCCGTCCCGGAGTTTCCGCGCATGTCCGCAACCCTCAAACGCACCCCGCTGGCCGAAGAACACGTCGCCTCTGGCGCCCGCATGGTCGACTTCGGCGGCTGGGACATGCCGCTGGCCTACGGTTCGCAGCTGGAAGAACACCACGCCGTGCGCCAGGACGCCGGCATGTTCGACGTGTCGCACATGCTGAACGTCGACGTCATCGGCCCCGACGCCTATGCCTTTCTTCAGCGCCTGGTCGCCAACGACGTGGCCAAGCTCACCGTGCCCGGCAAGGCGCTGTATAGCTGCATGCTGAACCCCCAGGGCGGCGTGATCGACGACCTGATCATTTATTTCTTCGCCGCCGATGAATGGCGCGTGGTGGTCAACGCCGGCACCGCCGACAAGGACGTGGCCTGGATGCAGCGCGTCAAGCAGGCCGGCCAGTTCGACGTCGCCATCACGCCGCGCCGCGATTTGGCCATGGTGGCCGTGCAGGGCCCCAACGCCCGCGCCAAGGTCTGGGCCGCGCGCCCGGCGTGGCAAGCCGCCAGCGAGCCGCTGACCGCCTTCGTGGCCGCCCGCGTGGGCGACGACACTCTGGTGGCCCGCACTGGCTACACGGGCGAAGACGGTTTTGAAATCGTGCTGCCCGCCGCCGAGGTCGTGCAGCTGTGGCGCGACCTGGTCGCCCAGGGCGTGCGCCCTTGCGGTCTGGGCGCGCGCGACACGCTGCGCCTGGAAGCCGGCATGAATCTCTATGGCCAGGACATGGACGAGCTGACCCAGCCCGACCAGGCCGGCCTGACCTGGACCGTGTCCCTGAAAAACGCCGAGCGCCGCTTCATCGGCCGCGACGCGCTGGAACAATTCGCCACCCCCGCCACCTTCATCGGCCTGAAGCTGCAAGAGCGCGGCGTCATGCGCGCGCACATGGCCGTGCGCACCAAGGAAGGCACGGGCGAGCTCACCAGCGGCACCATGTCGCCCACGCTGGGCGTGTCGATCGGCTTCGCGCGGCTGCCGCAAGGCGTGAAGCCGGGCGATACGGTCGAGGTCGACATCCGCGGCAAATGGGTGCCTGCCCTGGCCTGCAAGTTGCCGTTCGTGCGTAACGGCAAAGCGGTCGAACACTCGTAAACTCGAAGCTTCGCGCGAGCCGCCGGCCCCTGGGGCGACGGCCGCCCGCGCGAGGCGCGCAACACCATTCATCTACCCGCATTCCCTCAGGAGTTCCCATGAGTCTGCCCACCGATCGCAAGTACACCGAGTCCCATGAATGGGTCAAAGCCGAAGGCGACGTGTTCGTCGTCGGCATCACCGATACCGCCCAGGATCAATTGGGCGATCTGGTCTTCGTCGGCGACGTGAAGGTCGGCGCCAAGCTGAACGCCGGTGAAACCGCCGGCGTGGTCGAGTCGGTCAAGGCCGCTTCGGACATCTACGCTCCCGTGGCCGGAGAGATCGTCGCCTTCAACGAAGAACTGGAAAACAACCCCAACCTGATCAACGATTCGGCTTTCACCGCCTGGATCTTCAAGATCAAGCCGGTCAACGCCGCCGACGCCGACAAGTTGCTCGACGCCGCCGGCTACGAAGCCGTCGCCAACGGCTAAGCCGCTGGTCCGGATCGGGCGCGCAAGCGCCAGCCCGCGCCCGATCCGCAAGATGCAATACCGTCCGTTCTCCGACGACACCCGCTATCCCGAGATCTCTCCATGTCGCGCGCCCTAGACACCCATACCGACTTCATTCCCCGCCACATCGGCCCCTCCGACGCCGACCAGGCCGCCATGCTCGCCGTCATCGGCAGCGCCAGCCTGGACGCTCTGATCGAAGAAGTCGTGCCGCCCAAGATCCGCAGCCAGGCCCCGCTGGCGCTGCCTGCCTCGCGCAGCGAAACCGACGTGCTGGCCGAGCTGAAGCAGATCGCCGGCCGCAACAAGGTCTACCGCAACTACATCGGCCAGGGGTACTACGGCACGCAAACGCCCAACGTGGTGTTGCGCAACATTCTTGAGAATCCCGCCTGGTACACGGCCTACACGCCTTACCAGCCTGAGATCTCCCAGGGTCGCCTCGAAGCCCTGCTGAACTACCAGACCATGGTCGCCGACCTGACCGGGCTGGACATTTCCAACGCTTCGTTGCTGGACGAAAGCACCGCCGCCGCCGAAGCCATGACGCTGGCGCGCCGCAGCGCCAAGTCGAAGAGCCCGGTGTTCTTCATTTCGCGCCACGTGCATCCCCAGACCATCGAAGTCGTGCGCACGCGCGCCGAAGGCCTGGACATCGAGATCGCCATCGGCGACGAGGCCGAGGGCCTGCCCGAGTGCTTCGGCGTGCTGCTGCAGTACCCGCACAGCACTGGCTCGGTGGCCGACTACCGCAAGCTGGCCGAGGCCGCGCACGCGCAAGGCGCCATCGTGGCCGTTGCGACCGACCTGCTGGCGCTGGCCCTGCTGGCCGCGCCGGGCGAATGGGGCGCGGACATCGCCATCGGTTCGGCCCAGCGTTTCGGCGTGCCGTTCGGTTTTGGCGGCCCGCATGCCGGCTTCATGGCCTGCAAGGACGCCTTCAAGCGCAACATGGCCGGCCGCTTGGTCGGCGTGTCCAAGGACGCGCAGGGCAACCCCGCGATGCGCCTGGCGCTGCAAACGCGCGAGCAGCACATCCGCCGCGAGAAAGCCACCTCCAACATCTGCACCGCGCAAGTGCTGCTGGCCGTCATGGCTGGCATGTACGCGGTATGGCACGGCCCGGCCGGCATCCGCCGCATCGCCGAGCGCGTGCAGCGCAGCACCGCCATCCTGCGCGCCGAGCTGGTCAAGCTGGGCGTGAAGGTGGCCAACGACACCTTCTTCGACACGCTGCTGCTGGAGACCGGCGCGGCTACCCCGGCCATCCTGACCGCGGCCGATTGCGAGCGCATCAACCTGCGCCGCGTCGACGGCGCACGCCTGGCGGTTTCCCTGGACGAGACCGTCACCGTGGCTGACCTGCAGGCGCTGGTCAATGTCTTCGCTGCCGGCCTGGAGCGCGACGACGTCGAGCTCGACATCGACGCGCTGGACGCGGCCGCCGCTAGCGGCATTCCTGCCGGCGTGGCGCGCGCAAGCGCGATCCTGACGCATCCGGTGTTCTCCAGCGTGCAGTCCGAAACCGACATGCTGCGCTACCTGCGCAAGCTGGCCGACAAGGACCTGGCGCTGGACCGCACCATGATCCCGCTGGGCTCCTGCACCATGAAGCTCAACGCCACCGCCGAGATGATCCCCATCACCTGGCCCGAATTCGCGCTGATCCACCCGTTTGCGCCCGCTTCGCAAAGCCAGGGCTACAACGAGCTGATCGACCGTCTGTCGGCCGCGCTGTGCGAGATTACCGGCTATGACAACATCAGCCTGCAGCCCAACTCGGGCGCGCAGGGCGAGTACGCGGGCCTCTTGGCCATCCGCGGCTACCACCAGGCCAACGGCCAGCATCAGCGCAACATCTGCCTGATCCCGTCGTCGGCGCACGGCACCAACCCGGCTTCGGCGCAACTGGCCGGCATGGACGTGGTGGTGGTGGCCTCCGACGCCAACGGCAACGTCGATCTGGCCGACCTGCGCGCCAAGATCGAACAGGTCGGCGACAAGCTGGCTGCCCTGATGATTACGTATCCGTCGACCCACGGCGTGTTCGAGGAAGCCGTCACCGAGATCTGCGATCTGGTGCACCAGGCCGGCGGCCAGGTCTACCTGGATGGCGCCAACATGAACGCGATGGTGGGCGTGGCCCAGCCGGGCAAGTTCGGTTCGGACGTGTCCCACCTGAACCTGCACAAGACCTTCTGCATTCCGCATGGCGGCGGCGGCCCCGGCGTCGGTCCGGTGGCGGTGCGCGCGCACCTGGCGCCCTACCTGCCGGGCGTGGTGAACGAGCAGGGCAAGCTGCCCGGCGACGCCAAGGTCGGCCCCGTGTCGGCCGCTCCGTTCGGTTCTGCCGGCATCCTGCCCATTCCGTTCGTGTACATCTCGCTGATGGGCGCCGACGGCCTGCGCCGCGCCACCGAAGTCGCGATCCTGAACGCCAACTACATTGCCACCCGCCTGCGCGACCACTATCCGGTCCTGTACGCGGGCCGCAATGGCCGCGTGGCGCACGAGTGCATCCTGGACGTGCGTCCGCTCAAGGAAACCAGCGGCATCAGCGCCGAAGACATCGCCAAGCGCCTGATGGACTACGGTTTCCATGCGCCCACCATGAGCTTCCCGGTGGCCGGCACGCTGATGGTCGAGCCGACCGAATCGGAAGGCGTGGCCGAACTGGACCGCTTCATTGAGGCGATGATCTCGATCCGCGAGGAAATCGCCCAGGTCGAGCGCGGCGAGCGCGATGCGGAAGACAACGTCCTGAAGAACGCGCCGCACACCGCGCAGATGCTGCTGGCCGAGGAATGGCTGCACGACTATCCGCGCCAGCAAGCCGCCTATCCGGTGGCCTCGCTGCGCGACGCCAAGTACTGGCCGCCGGTTGCCCGCGTGGACAATGCCTACGGCGACCGCAACCTGGTGTGCGCCTGCCTGCCGATCGAAGCCTACGCGTAAGCGCGGACCGCAAGGCCCGGCGCCAGCCGGGCCTGGGCAAAAAAAATCCCCCATCCGAAAGATGGGGGATTTTTTCGTCCTGCGTCGGTTGAAATTTACTTCGCCGGCGCGGCCTTGCTGGTGACGGCGAAGTCTTCCGCGATGCTGAAGAACGTGTTGAGCATGATCTGCAGGTTTTCCTTGCCGATCCCGCCTTCCGAGTTCATGTCCATCTGCAGCACGGCGCGGTTCTTGTCGTCCAGGTAGGCGCGCGTCCAGCGGTATTCCTGGTTCCAGGCGTTGATGGCCTTGAGCGAGACCGGCTTCTTGCTGCTGTAGGTCGCGGTCACGACGAGGTCATGGCACTTCTCGGTGAAGTCGTTGCACAGGAAGTCGACGCGCAGCTCGCTGGCGCCGGTGTCGCGGGGATCCAGGATCAGGACAGGACCTTCGTCGCCATCCTGCTTGCGCGGGTTGTAGACCATGTCGTCCAGCATGGTCGTTACGGTGTCCACGTCGAAATCCTGCATGTAGCCGGCCGCGGAGGCGGTGTCGGAGGGGGCGGCCAGCTCGGCGCCTTCGGCCGGTTCGCCTTCCTCTTCCATGCCGTCCATGTCGTCGTCCATGCCGGTCGCGCCCAGCAGGCCCGCGAACAGTTCATCGGCGGGGATCTTCTGGCCGTTCAGGTCGCCCATGCCATCGGCGAAGTGGAACTTGCCGATGATGTTGTCGCCGTCGTTCTTGCCGACGTTGAGCATTTCAGCCATGCCGGACATCGAACGCATCTGGTCGTCGGCTTCCTCGGCGGCCTTTTCCGCGGTCAAGCCTTGCTTCTTGACGGCGTACTGCACGATCAGGTCGCGCACCATGGGCTTGGAGATGACCAGGGTGGCATCGATCTGCTTGATGGCCTTGACCATGATCTCCTGGGGAGTCAGATCCTTGACGTTGGGCGGATTGGTCAGGTCCAGCGTGAAGTTCAGCTTGCTTTCGCCCTTGTCGGTCTTCCAGCTGATCGGATCGATGCTGAACGAGGGGTTGCCGTTGAGCAGCTTGCCGGCGTTTTCCAGCACGGCGTCGAACTGTTCGTCCTTCAGGCCTTCGTCGCTGGCGCCCAGCATGTATTGGCGCACGATCTGGTTGTAGGTGTCCGAGAGCTGCTTGATGGCGGCGCCGTCAAGCTTGGCGAGCTTGATCACGGCCTGGCCGTTGCCCAGCGCCACGTCGTTCAGCGTGATGGTGCCGGTCTGGTAGGTGGCTTCGACATTGACGTTCTTGTCGTCTTCGGTCAGCTTGACGCCATAGCCCAGATTGTCCACCGAGACCTTGACGTCATCACCGGGGCGGGTGACGTCGATGCGCTTGAGCTTGACGCTCGAATCGCCGACGGACAGGCCGAACTTGCCCATGCGGCTGTTGACGTCCATGGTCAGGCCGGACAGCAGCATCTTGACGGGGTCATCCGACTTTTCGCCGTCCACCGACAGCGTTTCGACCAGGGCGTGCGCCGTGACGGCCTGCAGCGCGCGGTCGAAGGTGCCGTTGATCACCATGCCGCTGAAGTTGACGGCATTGCCGTCGTGCGTGATCTGCACGGGGGCGATATTGGCGGTGGAGGTGGCGAAGCCGCCGAAATTGATGACCGTGTCCGCGCTCAGGGGCGCTACGCCCTTGGTCAGCTCGAACAGTTCCTTGATGTTGTCGGTCTTGGCGAGCTCGGCGTGCGTGAACGCCAGCTTGGGGGCGATGGCGCCGCGCGCCAGGGCGCTCTTGGGGAAGGGGCCGTGTTCGATGGACGCGTCGAATTCGATCATGCCCTTGGGCAGGTCCTCGCCGAGCTTGTCGCCGTTGACCAGCGACACGCCATAGCGCGCCTGCGTCGAGAACAGGCCGCGTTCGTACTTCAGCTGATCGATGCGCAGACCGAACAGAGGGGTGATCTTGGCCAGTTTCTCGTTGGCTTCGGCCAGATGGCGCTGCGAGCTTTCCTCGATGCGCTTGCCGGTGTACCACGTGGCCCCGACCCAGCTTCCCGCTCCCACTATGACCACGCCGAGGGTGATCGCTACGCTCTTTTTCATCGTTCTGCTTGTATCGTTGATTGTCGAGTCATATCCGGTGACAGGCGGCTGCTTGTGGCCGCTGGACCCTGTTGCTGGCGTCCGCCATCGGAATACGCGCATTCATCGGCCTGTAAGGCCCGCGGCGAGTATACCGAGGCCGGTGGTCATGTGACCGCGCTCGCAGTTACAGAAGATTTCAAAATGAAAGCCGGCGCGTGTGCGCCGGCTTTTCCAGGGCAAAGGCCTGGGTCGCGGACTACATCTGATCCAGGGGATAGATCGGGCGGCGCACGTGCTGGAAATCGAGCTGGCCGTAATCCGAGGTGGTAACGCCCACGCCAGTGCATTCAATCACTTGCGTGGCCATGTCGGAGAAGCCCGCGCGCCAGTGCACCCGGCTCTTGAGCACGACGTAGCGCTTTTGTAGCGGATCGATGCCGGCCGACAGCAGGCAATTGATGTCGAAGGGCTCCTGGTGGCGCGACACGACCACGATCTCCACGCGGCCGGTATCGATCACGACGGTCAGGCCGGTGTCGTTGCGTACGCCGCGGTACATGGGGCCGCGGTTCAGGTAGACGCCGTCGAACACCAGCTTGACGCGGCCGGTGATTTCCAGCGGTTCGCTGGGTTCCTTGATGGCGGGCATGGCCATCTTGCCGCCGAGCTTGATCGTGATGGTCTGGCCTACGCCGGCCGTTGCCGCCTGCTGCGCCGCCTGCGGGTCGCAGATGGCGTAGAAGACCACGTTCTCCAGTTCCTGGCGCAGCACTTCGGCCAGCACGGCGGTGGTGTCCATGGTGCCGCCGGAGCCAGTGTTGTCGTAGTGGTCCAGCAATACGACGGGGCCTTGTTCGATGGTCTTGGCCCGCGCGATGGTGGGCGCCAGCGGTTCGGGGTGGAACACCCAGTCGGCGCGGCCGTTCCAGGCCTGGTCCAGCAGTTCGTCGCGGTAGCGCTGCGCGTCGGCCAGGTTGCCGTCGGTACAGACCACGGCGCTCAGGCCGGCTTCACGGATGTCGGCGTGCGGGAAACCGACGAAGACCGAGGCGGCCAGCACGCCGCCGGCTTCCAGCTCCTTGCAGCGTTCCTGCAGCGGCTTGTTGGGCGCGGCGTGGGTGCCCTGGCACATGATGTGCGGCAGCATGGGCTTGTTGGCCCAGGACATGACGGGCTTGATCTCGCCCTTCAGCGTGCGCGCGATCACGTTCGCGGCGCGCAGGCCCGCCGCGCGGATGTCCACGTGCGGGTAGGTATGGAAGCCGCTGATGACGGTGGCGTGCTTGACGATGTCATCGTAGATGTTGGCGTGCATGTCCAGCGTCACCGCCACCGGCGTGTGCGGATCGATCTCGCGCAGGCGGCGCAGCAGGTCGCCCTCGGCGTCCTCCACGCCTTCGGCGACCATGGCGCCGTGCAGGTCCAGCAGGATGGCGTCATAGCCGCCGCGCTGGACCTCGTCCAGGACCAGCTTGCACAGCCGCTCGTGGGTGTCGGCGCTGGCGGGGCCGCTGGGCCAGGACTCGGCCGCCACCGGCACGACCATCTCGGCGCCCTCGCGGCGCGCCACTTCGATATAGCCGCCCAGGCCGCTGTCGGTATTTTCGTAGGCCTTGATGGCGCGTTCGCCGGCCAGGACTTCGGGATTGCCGCGGAAAAAGCGTTCAAGCGGGGTAGGCACGGGCGAAAACGTATTCGTCTCGTGCTTGATCATTGCCAAAAGCCAACGCATGGGAATTCCTGTGGGTTTGCTGTGGTGGATCGGTCAGGCCGCCCGGGGAGGCTGGGGCCAGGGGTGTTGTTCGGGCCGCATGCTTTCCCAGGCGCGCGCGATGCGCAGCACGCCCAGGTCGTCAAAGCGCGCGCCGGCGATCTGCAGGCCGATGGGCAGGCCCGCCTTGGTATAGCCGCAATTGACGGACGCCGCGGGCTGCTCGCTCATGTTGTAGGGGAGCGTGTAGCCGATGTGGTGCATGGTGGTCGCGACTTCATTGGTGGGCGACGGCCACTCGGCGTTGTAGGCGACGACCGGAGCCACGGGCGAAAGCACGTAGTCGTAGGGCGCGCAGGCCGCGACCGTCTTGGCGCGCACGTTCATGGTTTCGTAATAGCTGCGGAACACGTCCTCGCCGGACTGGCCGCCGCCGCTTTCCGCCCAGGTGCGGATGAAGGGCAGGATCTTGTCGCGGTGTTCCTGGGGCAGGGCTGCCAGGTCTATGGCCGAGCGGGTGCGCCAGAAGCGGTCCACGCCTTCCAGCATGGCGGGCGTCATCCAGGGCTGCATCGGCGTCACGATGGCGCCGGCGGCCTCGAAGGCGCGCGCCGCGGCCTCGACCGCAGCGCGGATTTCGGGGTCCAGGGGCAGGCCGCAGCCGGCGTCCATCAGCAGGCCGATGCGCAGGCCGCGCAGGTCGCGCTCGAGGTCGAGCCAGTCGAAGTCCTGATAGGGCAGGCTCATGTGGTCGCGCGCATCGGGCTGCGACAGCACGCCCATCATGAGCGCCGAGTCGGCGACCGTGCGGGTCATGGGGCCGGCGCAGCGGCCCATGAAGGGCGGATCGATGGGGATGCGGCCCAGGCTGGGCTTGAGGGTGGCGATGCCGCACCAGGCCGCCGGCAGGCGCACGGAGCCGCCGATGTCGGTGCCGATGTGCAGCGGGCCGTAGCCTGCCGCCGCCGCGGCGCCCGCGCCGGCGCTGGAGCCGCCCGGGTTCTTGGACAGATCCCAGGGATTGCGGGTCAGTTCATGGAAGCTGGACAGGCCCGAGGACAGCATGCCGAAGTCGGGCATGGTGGTCTTGCCCAGCAGCACCGCGCCGGCCTCGCGCATGCGGGCGGCCGGCGGCGCATCGGCGGCGGCGGGCTTCAGTTCCGTGGCGGCCGTGCCCAGCGGCACCGGCACGCCGCGCGTGGCAATGTTTTCCTTGATGGTGGCCGGCACGCCATCCAGCGTGTGGCCTCCGGTAGCCAGCGGTTCGCCCTTCATCCAGCGGGCTTCAGAGGCGCGGGCCTGGGCCATCGCGCCATCCGCGTCCAGAGCGTAGGTGGCCTTGAGCCGCGGCTCCCAGCGCGCAATATGGTCCAGCACCGAGCGGGTGACCTCGACGGGCGAGAGCGTCTTGTTGCGGTAGGCCTGGAGCAGTTCCACGGCGGACAGTTCATGCGGTTGCGGCATTTCGGTTCCAGTGTGTGTACAGGCTGCGCGCGTCTCAGGGCGCGGCGGTGTGGCCCAGGCCGGCGGCGACCGGCCGGAAGTTGCGGAAATCCCAGTCGCGTCCGGGGGCGGCGTCGATCAGGGCCCGCGTGTACTCGTGGCGCGGTTCGGTCAGCACGGTTTCGGCGGAGCCGGTCTCGACGACCTTGCCGCGCTGCATCACCATGATGGTGTCGCAGATCTGCGCGGCCACGCGCAGGTCGTGGGTGATGAACAGCACGCCCACGCCGGTGCGCTGGCGCACCTGTTCCAGCAGTTCCAGCACCTGCGCCTGTACCGACACGTCCAGGGCGGAGACGGCCTCGTCGGCCACCAGGACCTCCGGGTCCATGACCAGGGCGCGCGCGATGCAGATGCGTTGGCGCTGGCCGCCGGAGAACTGGTGCGGATAACGGTTCATCGCGTCCGGGCTCAGGCCCACGACGCTCAGCGTTTCGCCGGCGCGCTTCAAGGCCTGCTCGCGGGCCACGCCGAAGTTCAGCAGGCCCTCGATGATGGATTCGCCGACGGTGCGGCGCGGATTCAGCGAGCGGTACGGATCCTGGAACACGATCTGGATGCGGCGGCGCACGGGGCGCAGCGCCGCGCCGGACAGGGTGCTGAGGTCTTCGCCGCCCATCATCATGTGGCCGGCGGTGGGTTCGATCAGGCGCACGATGCAGCGCGCCACGGTGGACTTGCCCGAGCCGGATTCGCCCACGATGCCCAGGATCTCGCCCTTGCGCAGCGTCAGGTTGACGTCGGTGGCCGCGATCACGCTGCGCGCGGTCTGGCGCGAGAACAGCGAACTCTTGGTGCCGTAGGTGCGGCCCAGCCCCTTGACGTGCAGCACCGGCATGCCGGCCGGCGCCTCGCGGCGCGAGGGCACCAGGCTGGGCACGGAGGACACCAGGCGGCGGGTGTAGGACTGCTTGGGTTCGGCCAGGATTTCGTTGCGCGTGCCGCTTTCGATCAGGTCGCCGCGGTTCATCACCACGATGCGGTCGGAGATCTCGGCCACCACGCCGAAGTCGTGCGTGATGAACAACACGGCGGTCTGGTGCTTGACCTGCAGTTCCTTGATGAGCGCCAGGATCTGCTTCTGCGTGGTGACGTCCAGCGCCGTGGTCGGCTCGTCGGCGATCAGCAGCTTGGGTTCCAGGATCAGCGCCATGGCGATGACGATGCGCTGGCGCTGGCCGCCCGACAGCTGATGCGGATAGGCCTCGAAGATGCGTTCGACGTCGGGCAGGTGCACGGAGCGGAACATGTCCAGCACCTTGGCGCGGCGTTCCGCGGCCGACATCTGCTTGCGGTGCAGGCGCAGCACTTCGTCGACCTGCTTGCCCACGGTGTGCACGGGGTTCAGCGCGGTCATGGGCTCCTGGAACACCATGGCCATGCGCGTGGCGCGCATTTCGCGCAGGCGGCGCTGCGTGGCGCTGACCACGTCTTCGCCTTCGACGCGGATGGAACCCGCGCTGACGCCCAGCACGCCGGGCGGCAGCAGGCCCATGACGGCCAGCGAAGTGACGGACTTGCCCGAGCCGGACTCGCCGACCACGCACACGGTTTCGCCGGCGTGCACGTCCAGGCTCAGGTTGCGCACGACGCGGTTGCCGGCGCCGGCGACTTCGACCGAGAGGTTGCGGATGGCCAGGATGGCGGACGAGGTGTCGCCCGCGGGAGGAATGGGAGAGTAGGTCATCGGCATCAGATCCTGCGCACCATTTTCGGGTCCAGCGCGTCGCGCAAGGCGTCGCCCAGGATGTTCACGCTGAGCACGGTCAGCGACAGGAACAGGCCGGGGAACAGGATCAGGCCAGGCAGCATGCGGAAGTACATGCGCCCTTCGGACATGATGTTGCCCCAGGAGGCGATCTCGGGCGGGATGCCCGCGCCCAGGAAGCTCAGGATGGCTTCGGTGAGCATGGCGGAGGCGAAGACGTACGTGCCCTGCACCGTCAGCGGCGCGATCGTGCTGGGCACCATGTGGCGCCACAGCAGCAGCGGCAGCGGCGTGCCCAGGGCCAGCGCCGCTTCGACGTAGGGTTCGCCGCGCACGGTCAGGATCTGGCCGCGCACCAGCCGCACCACCCGCGGAATTTCCGGGATGGTGATGGCCACCAGCACCGTGGTGATGCTGGCGCCCGTGACCGACACCAGGGCGATCGCCAGCAGGATGCCGGGGATGGCCATGATGGCGTCCATGGTGCGCATGATCAGCCCGTCCAGTGAGCGGAACCAGCCCGCGATCACGCCGATGACCAGGCCGAGGGCGACGCTGACCAGCGCCGCGCCCAGGCCTGCAATCAGCGAGATGCGGGCGCCGTAGGCCACGCGCGACCAGACGTCTCGGCCGAACGCGTCAGTGCCCAGCAGGTAATCGGAGAAGGGCGGCTTGAGGCGCGCGCCGGGGTTGATGAAAGTGGGGTCGACGGTGCCCAGCAGCGGCGCGAACAGCGCGATGGCGACGACGGCCACCAGCACGATCAGCGCCAGCATCACGGGCCAGCTTTTGAGCCCCTGCCGGATCTGGCGCCAGGCGGTGGCCTGGGGCGTGCCGCCTCCGGGGAGATCGGCGGCCGCTTGCGCGGCGGCATCGGTTGGCGTTTGCATCGTTAGTACCTGATCCGCGGGTCGAACACCGTGTAGGCGCAATCGACAACCAGATTGATGAACACGTAGACGAACGCGAAGAAGAGCGTCAGGCCCTGGATGACCGGGTAGTCGCGCGCCAGCACGGCTTCCACCACCAGCCGGCCCAGGCCGGGGATGTTGAACACCGATTCGGTCACGACCACGCCGCTGATCAGCAGCGCGATGCCCAGGCCCACCACCGTGGCGATGGGCACCGCGGCGTTGCGCAGGGCATGGCCCAGCAGCACGCCGGTTTCGCCCAGGCCTTTGGAGCGCGCCGTGCGGATGAAGTCCTCGCCCATGACCTCGATGACGCTGGTGCGCGTGATGCGCGCGATCAGTGCCACGTAGACCGTGGACAGGGCCAGCGATGGCAGGATGAGGCGGTGCAGGTAGGGCCAGAAGCCTTTTTCCAGCGGCGTGTAGCCTTGCACGTTGAACCAGCCCAGCTTGATGGCGAAGAGCCAGATCAGCACATAGCCCGTGACGAACACCGGCACCGAGAATCCCAGCACCGAGAAGCCCATGACGGCGCGGTCCAGCAGCTTGCCTTGCCGCCACGCGGCCAGCACGCCCAGCGGGATGGCAACGATCAGCGTGAACACCAGGGTCAGCACCGCCAGGCTGAGCGAGGGTTCAAGGCGTTGGCCGATCAGCTTGGTGACCGGCACGCCCGACATGAGGGACGTGCCCAGGTCGCCTTGCAGGAGCTTGCCGCCCCAGATGAAGAATTGCTTGATGACCGGCTGGTCCAGGCCCATCGTCTGGCGTATCTGTACGATACGCTCGGGCGTGGCGCCATCGCCCGCCATGATGATGGCCGGATCTCCCGGGCTGAAACGCAATATCGCGAAGACCACCACCGCGACCATCACCAGAACGGGGATGGTCGCGAGGAGCCGGCGTGAGACAAATGCCAGCATGTATTTCCCCCTGAACTACTTGCCCGTCAAGGGGCTTTCTTGACGTTCCAGAACGCGAACACCGGCGCGTGCACCAGGCCCGACAGCTTGGTCGAGTAGACGGTGGGCACGGACATCTGGCCCAGCGGCACGTACAGGCCTTCATCGATGCCGATGCGCTGCACTTCCTCGGCGATTTTCTTCTGTTCCGCGGGGTCGGAGGTCAGCGCCATCTTGGTGCGCAGTTCCTCGATCTGCGGGAAGTCGGGCCAGCCGAACCAGGCGTTGTCGCCGTTGGCCGCGGCCGGCGCGGAACGGACCGGGTCCATCACGTCGGTGGCGTACCAGTTGGTGTTGTGGATGTTCCAGCCGCCTTCGGCGGGCGCGGCCTTCGAGGCGCGGCGGGTGGCCACGCTCTGCCAATCCATCGCGGCGAGGTTGACGTTGAAACCGGCCTTGCGCAGCGCCTGGGCCATCACCACCGGTTGGGCCGACAGGGTGCCGACGTCGGTCGCGTGCATGACCAGGATGGGCGTGTTGTCGTAGCCGGCTTCCTTCAGCAGCGCCTTGGCCTTTTCGATGTTGGACGGCACCACCATGTCCTTGCCGATGTCGCTTTCCAGCGGCGTGCCGCAGCCCCACAGCGAGGCGCAGGTCTTCCAGTACTTGGGATTACCGACCAGCGCCTTCATCACGTCTTCCTGGCCGATGGCGTACATCGCGGCCTGGCGGACCTTCTTGTTGTTGAACGGCGGGTACTTGAAGTTGAAGCGGTACATCGTGAAGTAGCCGACCGGGCTGAGCGACTCTTCCTTCAGATCCTTGTTGCCTTCGATCATCGGCAGCAGATCGTAGGGGAACTGTTCGACGAAGTCGATCTCGCCGCCCAACAATGCGTTGGCGGTGGTCAGCGCGTCGGGCATGACGTCCCACTCGACCTTGTCGACGTTGACGACCTTGCCGCCGGCCAGGCCGCTGGCGGGTTCCTTGCGCGGCACGTAGTCGGCGTTCTTGGCGTAGACCGTCTTCACGCCGGGCTTGAATTCGATGACCTTGAACGGACCCGAACCGGTCATGTCGGTGATGGGCTGGCCGATGGCCTGTTCGGCGATGCGCTTGGGCATCATGAAGGGCGCGGTGCCGGTGGGCTTGGACAGGGCGCGCAGAGCCAGGTCCGTGGGTTCCTTCATGACGATGCGGAAGTTCTTGTCGTCGATGACCTCGATCTTGTCGGTGAACTTCAGCAGGGTGCGGCCCATGCCGTCGCCGGCGGCCCAGCGCTTGATCGAAGCGACGCAGTCCTCGGAGGTCACCGGCTTGCCGTCATGCCACTTCTGGCCGTCGCGCAAGGTCATGGTGTAGGTTTTGCCGTCGGGCGAGACTTCCCACTTTTCCAGCATCTGCGGCTGGATCTTGTTGTCCGCGTCGGTGGCCAGCAGGGTGTCGTAAATCATGTAGCCGTGCCACGTCGTGATGTACGCGGTGGTGGCATGCGGATCGGTCAGTCGCAGAGGCGAATGCATTACCGTCTTGATGACGGTCTCGGCGTAGGCGCCGTGAGCCATCATCAGGGTGGCGCCGGCCAGCGCGGCCGCTCGGACGTACTTCAGCATGAATGTTCCCCTTGATGCGTAGTGAGCGGCGCCATCGCGCCGCTGCGTCGTTGATCCGCCGCGCTGGGGCGGCGTGCGAGCTTCAGGCGGTAGCGGGCCTGTCCGAAAAGACGGGTCCGCAAGGCGCCATTCTGATGCCGGGACGCAACCGTGTCCATGGTTGTTTTGCCGCATCCATCAGCATGGAACCGGGGGCCGCGCACACCAGGATCGTCTGGGCGATGCCGGTAAAATCGGCGCGGAAGTGCGCGGAACTCTTGACCACCAGGATCGCGGCGCGTTGCGGCTCCACGCCGGCGAAACGGAACATTTCCTGGTCCGCCATCTGCACCTTGTTCGACGCGACGATGATGCGCACCCCGCCTACGCGCAGGCAGGCGCTGGGACCCAGGTCCATATGGAAGCCGCGATAGAAAGCGCCATGCGTATCGAAGCGTCCATCCGACGTTTTCTCGACGATGAACTCGCTGTCCAGCGGCTCATCGTCGGGAATACCCGAGTGTCCACCCAATGCAATGCGTACCTTGTTTCCGGTGCCCGCGCGATGGGCCGCCAGCGCCGCCGCAGGGTCCACGATCAGGCCAATGGCGGTGTCGCGCGCATCGTGCCGGATCAGCGCACGCAGCACGCCGGTGGTGTCCGAGCTGCCGCCAGCGCCCGGATTGTCCTGCGCGTCGGCGATGACCACGGGTTTATGCGCGTCGCGCGCCAGGCGCATGGCTTCCTGCACGGCTTCGTCGGGCGTGTAGAGCTTGCCGCCGAAGTCGCGTTCCGCGTTGAGCACGGCGCGTGTCATCTCGTCGGCCGCGGCGTCGGCTTCGACTTGCGTGGCGCCGTAGGCCCACACCGTGGGCGCGCATTCGGGGAAGTCGGCCGCGGGAAAACCCGTGGCGAACGACAGGCTGAGAGCGCCGCGCGCCTCGATGTCGCCCACCATCCGGTACAGGCTGCGCGAGGGTTCGATATCGGTGGACTGCCAGCACAGCGAAATCAGGTAGGGCAGCGCGCGCAGGGCCACGCAGGGCCGCGGCGCGCCGGCCAGACGCGCGGCCAGCAGTTCGGCGGCGCGTTGCCCGGTTTCGGCCATGTCGATGTGCGGATAGGTGCGGTAGCAGATCAGCGCGTCCGCGTGGCGCACCATGGCGCGGGTCACGTTGGCGTGCAGGTCCAGGCTGGCGACGACGGGTACGTCGGGGCCCACCAGCTCGCGCACGCGCCTGAGCAGCTCGCCTTCACCATCGTCCAGATGCTCGGTGACCATGGCGCCATGCAGGTCGAGATAGACGCCGTCCAGCGGCAACGCCAGCGACAGACCCTGCAGGATCATCGCGCTGATGCGTTCGAATGCATCCTTGGTGACCGGCCCCGAGGGGCTGGCCGCCGCCCAGGTGGTGGGCAGCAGCGTGTGCCGTCCCATGGCTTCAATAAATCCCGCCACCGGAATGTTGGCGCCCGCCACCGCCTGGAACATCGCGGGCCCGCTGACCAGCTTGGGCCAGCCACCGCCCTTCTCGGCAAAGTCTTCCCACGCCGCGCGCGAAGGCGCGAACGTATTGGTTTCATGCTGAAAGCCGCCTATCCCGATGCGCATCAGGATCCCCTTGTTGTTTTGATGTGAGGAAAGGCGCGGGCCAAGCCGCGCCCAAGTCAGTTCTACAGTGGCGCCACCGCACCACCAGCCACGCATAAAACAGGCACAACGAAAACAGGAGCAACGAAAACAGGCACAACGCCGCAATCAGGCAAAACGTCCCCCAAGCCGGGTCGCGCGGATCCGGCTCCGCCGGTCCGCAGCGACGCCCCCCTGGGGGGGAAGCGCGCAGCGCTTCGGGGGGGGACCCTCACTCAGCCACTGGCATCGTGAATTCCGCGCCCTTGGCGATGCTGTCCGGCCAGCGCTGCATCACGCTCTTGTAGCGCGAATAGAAGCGGATGCCTTCTTCGCCGTAGGCGTGATGGTCGCCGAACAGCGAACGCTTCCAGCCGCCAAAGGAGTGCCAGGCCATCGGCACGGGAATGGGCACGTTGATGCCGACCATGCCGACCTTGATCTGGCGGGCGAAGGCGCGCGCCACGCCGCCGTCGGACGTGAAGCAGGCCACGCCGTTGCCGAACTCATGGGCGTTGATCAGTGCCACTGCCGAGGCGAAGTCCGGCACGCGCACCACGCACAGCACCGGTCCGAAGATTTCTTCGCGGTAGATGTTCATGGCGGGCTTGACGTTGTCGAACAGCGTGCCGCCGAGGAAGAAGCCCTTTTCGTTGCCCGGCACTTGCAGGCCGCGGCCGTCGGCCACCAGCGTGGCGCCCGCGGCGATGCCGTCCTCGATGTAGCCCAGGACCTTGTTGCGATGCTGCGAGGTGACAAGCGGACCCATTTCGGCGTCGCCCTGCATGCCGTCCTTGACCACCAGCGCCTTGACGCGCGGAGTCAGGCGCTCGACCACCTTGTCGGCCACGTCGCCCACTGCCACCGCCACCGAGATGGCCATGCAGCGCTCGCCGGCCGAGCCGTAGGCCGCGCCCATCAGGGCGTCGGTGACCTGGTCGAGGTCGGCGTCGGGCATGATCACCATGTGGTTCTTGGCGCCGCCCAGCGCCTGCACGCGCTTGCCGCGGCGGGTGCCTTCGGCGTAGATGTATTCGGCGATGGGGGTCGAACCGACAAAGGACAGGGCTTCCACGTCCGGGTGCGCGATCAGCGCGTCCACGGCCTGCTTGTCGCCATGCACGACGTTGAACACGCCTGCGGGCAGGCCGGCCTCTGCCAGCAGTTCAGCCAGGCGCAGCGAGGCCGAGGGATCGCGCTCGGAAGGCTTGAGCACAAAGGTGTTGCCGCAGGCGATGGCGACCGGGAACATCCAGCACGGCACCATCATGGGGAAGTTGAACGGCGTGATGCCGGCCACCACGCCCAGCGCCTGGCGCATGCTCCAGTTGTCGATGCCGCCGCCGATCTGGTCGGAGTACTGGCCCTTCATCAACTGCGGAATGCCGCAGGCGAATTCGACGATTTCGATGCCGCGCGTGACTTCGCCCTTGGCGTCGGAAAAGACCTTGCCGTGTTCGCGCGTGATCAGCTCGGCCAGTTCGTCCTGGTGCTTGTCCAGCAGCGCCTTGAAATTGAACAGGATGCGCGCGCGCTTGAGCGCGGGCGTTTCGGACCAGGCCGGAAAGGCGGCGCGGGCGGCGGCCACGGCCAGCGCCACTTCTTCGTTGGACGCCAGCGGAATGGAGGAGGTGACTTCGCCGGTGGCGGGGTTGAAGCCGTCGGCGTAGCGGTTGCTGCGGCCGTCGTAGTGCTGGCCGTTGATGAAATGGGGGATTTTCTTCATGGGTCGAACGCTCGAATCCGGGGCTTGGAAAAATGCCGGAGGGCGGCCTGGGGCCGCCCTGGCGAGATGCCGCCCCTCGCGGGGCGGCGCAGTATCAGGCGAGTTCTTTCAGTACCTTGCCGATCTGTTCGAAGATCTGGCCGATCTGGGCTTCTTCGATGATCAGCGGGGGCGAGATCGCGATGATGTCACCGGTGTAGCGCACCATCAAGCCGCTGTCGAAGCACTTCTGGAACACTTCGGCGGCACGTGCGCCGGGAGCGCCCGCGCGCGGCGCCAGCTCGATGCCGCAAACCAGGCCCAGGTTGCGCACGTCGATGACGTGCGGCGCGCCCTTCAGGCCGTGGGCGGCTTCCTGGAAGGCGCCGGACAGCTTGCGGGCGCGGCCGAACAGGTCTTCGCGGCGGTAGATGTCCAGCGTGGCCAGGATGGCCGCGGCCGCGAGCGGGTGCGCCGAATAGGTGTAGCCGTGGAAGAACTCGATGCCGCCGGCGGGGCCGTTGACGATGGCGTCATGCACTTCGCGCTTGACCGCGACGGCGCCGGCCGGCACCGCGGCGTTGCTCACGCCCTTGGCCATGGCGATGATGTCCGGCGTGACGCCGAAGAATTCGGATGCCGTGGCGGCGCCCAGGCGGCCGTAGGCGGTGATGACTTCGTCGAAGATCAGCAGGATGCCGTGCTTGGAGGTGATCTCGCGCAGCTTTTCCAGATAGCCCTTGGGCGGAATCAGCACGCCGGTCGAGCCTGCCATGGGTTCGACGATGACCGCGGCGATGGTGGAGGGGTCGTGCAGGGCGACGATGCGCTCGAGTTCATCGGCCAGGTGCGCGCCCCAGGCCGGCTGGCCCTTGGAATAGGCGTTCTGCTCGATGTTGTGGGTGTGCGGCAAATGATCCACGGCGGGCAGCAGCGCGCCGGAGAACGTCTTGCGGTTGGTCGAGATGCCGCCGACCGAAATGCCGCCGAAGCCCACCCCGTGGTAGCCGCGTTCGCGGCCGATCAGGCGGGTGCGCTGGCCTTCGCCGCGGGCGCGGTGATAGGCCAGGGCGATCTTGAGGCAGGTGTCGACGGATTCGGAACCCGAGTTCGTGAAGAAGACCCGGTCCAGGCCCTGGGGCATCATGCCGGCGACGGCGGTGGCGGCTTCGAAGGCCAGCGGGTGGCCCAGCTGGAAGCCTGGCGCGTAGTCCATCACGCCCGCCTGGCGGGAGATCGCGGCGACGATTTCCTCGCGGCCGTGGCCGGCGTTGACGCACCACAGGCCGGCGGTGCCGTCCAGGATCTGGCGGCCGTCGGTCGAGGTGTAGTACATGCCCTTGGCGGTCGCCAGCATGCGCGGATGGGCCTTGAACTGCTTGTTGGCAGTGAAGGGCATCCAGAGGTGGGACAGGTCAGGCAATTCGGCGGGGGCGTTCATGGCGGCTCCAGGGGACGGACAAGCGCTGGACTTGGGCGACGGGTGTGCAGCCAGCGGGATTGAAACGATTCTGGTGCGTCTGGAGGGGAATGAAAATATACGATCCGCGCAAATGCGGCTAACTGTATAGTTATCAGCGACACAACTGTACAGTTAATGCCGTGATCGATTTTCAGCCAAACCGCGCCCGTGGCCGCGGACAGGCGCCGACTCTGGTCGAGCAGCTGGTTGCAGCCATCCTGCGGGCCATCGAAGAACAGACCCTGCGTCCGGGTATGTCCCTACCTTCGGTACGCGAGTTCGCGCGCCTGTACGAGGTCAGCACCTTCACGGTGGCCAGCGCCTATAGCCGCCTGGTATCGCTGGGCTGGCTGGCGGCACGGCCGGGCGCGGGCTATCGGGTCGCGACGCCGGACGCGCCGGCCCGCCCGAGCCAGCCGCCGTCCTGGGAGCCGCCGCGCCTGAACGCCGGCTGGCTGCTGTCGGATATCTTCGCGGACCATTCCATCCCCATCAAATCGGGCTGCGGCTGGCTGCCCGGCGAATGGCTGAACGAAGAGGGGCTGCACATGGCGCTGCGCCACATGGGGCGGGTACCCGCCATGCGCATTGCGAACTACGGCCATCCCTACGGCTATGCGCCGCTGCGCGAGACCATCGCGGCCAGCCTTAGCGCGCAGGGCATGGAGGTCGAGGCCTCGCAGGTCGTGCTGACCCAGGGCGTGACGCACGGGCTGGACATGGTGATACGCACTTTGCTGCGGCCGGGCGACACGGTGGTGGTGGAGCAGCCCGCCTATGCCAACCTGCTGCAGATGTTGCGCCTGGCCGGTATGCGCGCGGTGCCCGTGCCGCGTACCTTGGATGGGCTGGACTGCGAGGCGCTGGAAGCGGTGGTGGCGCGCCACCGGCCGCGGGCCCTGGTCGTCAATACCGCCTTGCAGAATCCGTCGGGCGCCAGCATCAGCATGGCCAATGCCTTCCGCATCCTGCAGGCGGCCGAGCGGCACGGCCTGTGGGTGGTGGAAGACGATATCTCGCGCGAACTCGCGCCCGGCGTGACGCCCATGCTGGCCGCCCTGGACGGGGCGCGGCGCGTGGTCTACCTGGGCGGTTACTCCAAGGTCATCAGTCCGTCGGTGCGGGTGGGCTATGTGGTGGCGCACCGCGATCTGGCGCGCGATATCGCGCGCACCAAGATGGCGGTGGGCCTGACCTCGCCAGAGATCATGGAGCGCATCGTGCACCAGGTCATCCGCGAGGGCCGTTACCGCGCCCACATCGCTCGCACCCGCGAGCGCCTGGCAGAGGCGCATGCGGGCGTGGCCGAACTGATGGCGCAGCACGGCTTCGAGATCTACGGGAGGCCGCAAGGCGGCCTGTTCCTGTGGGCCAAGGTGGGCGGACCATGGCGCGAGCGTGGCGCCAATGGTTTGGCGGAACTGGCGCTCAAGGATGGCATCTGGCTGGCGCCTGGCTCCTATTTCGAGGCCGACGAGGCCGATACCCCCTGGGTGCGCTTCAACGTGGCCTATTCGGAGGCGCCGGCACTCTGGCGCTTCATGCGCAATGCCGGGGCGGCGGCCTGAGTCACTGCCGCTCGTAGGTCACGAAATCGTATTCGTAGCCGTTTTCGGCCGGCTGTGCTTCGCGCGCCGTTTCCTGCCATTGGAAGGCGGGCAGCAGCGGGAAGAAGGCATCGCCTTCGACCTCGGCGCGGACTTCGGTGGCCAGGACGCGCCGGGCCAGGGGCAGGGCCTGCGCGTAGATCTGCGCGCCGCCTATGACAAAGGCCGCGTCGATGTCGCCGCAGGCCTGGATGGCAGCCTCCAGCGATGGGACCACGATGGCGCCCGCGGCGCTGAAATCCGGATTGCGGCTGATCACGATATTGCTGCGGCCGGGCAGCGGCCGGCCCAGCGAGTCCCAGGTCTTGCGGCCCATGATGATGGGATGGCCGAGGGTGCTGCGCTTGAAGTGCGCCAGATCGCCCGGCAGTTTCCAGGGCAGGGCGTTGTCGCGTCCGATGACGCGATTGGCGGAATAGGCGACGATGAGGGTAAGGCTGGCGGGCATGCGGGTCGGGACGGTAGAGGTTCGGCCGGTTGGCTACGGCAAGCGTAGCAAATTTGCGCGGCGGCCTGCGCCGCGCTGGCTGCCTCAGTCGACCGCGTGTTCCAGGAATTCGGTGGCGGGCATGGGTTTGCCCAGCAGGAAGCCCTGCAGTGAATCGCAGCCCAGGCCGGTCAGGAATTTCTGCTGCGCCGGCGTTTCCACGCCTTCGGCCACGATGCGCAGGTTCAGTTGCTGCGCCAGCGCGACGATGGCCGACACGATGGCGGCGTCCTCGTTGTCGTTTTCCAGTTGGTTGACGAAACCGCGGTCGATCTTCAGTTCGGTAGCCGGCAAGCGCTTCAGGTAGAGCAGGCTGGAATAGCCGGTGCCGAAGTCGTCGATGGAAATCGTCACGCCCAGGTTCGACAGGCGCTTGAGTACCGCCAGGCTGGCCTCGGCGTCGCGCATGGCGGTGGATTCGGTCACTTCCAGGGTCAGGCAGGCAGGCGGGACGCCGTGGCGTTCCAGGGCCGAACGCACAGTTTCCACCAGGCTGGCGTGGGCGAACTGCAGGGCCGAAATATTGACGGCGACGGTCCAGTGGCCCTGGCCGGCGTTGATCCATTCCCGCATCTGGCGGCAGGCCTCGTTGATCACCCATTCGCCGATGGACAGGATCAGGCCGGTCTTTTCCGCCGTGGGGATGAACTGGTCCGGGCCCACCAGGCCGCGCGTCGGATGGTTCCAGCGCAGCAGGGCCTCGGCGCCGATGATGGGGCCGGCAGGCGCTTCGTACTTGGGTTGGTAATGCAGGACGAGCTGGTTGCGTTCCTGCGCCAGGCGCAGGTCGTGCAGCAGTTCGATCTGTTCATGCGCGTCGGCGTTCATGGACGGCTCGAAGAAGCTGTAGCCGGTGCCGCCCAGGCGCTTGGCGTGGTACATCGCCGCATCGGCGTTGGTCAGCAGGGCATGCGTATCCTGGCCGTTGTTGGGATAGATGGCGATGCCCACGCTGGAGGTCACCATCACCTCATGTCCGTAGACCGTGACCGGCCGGGCGATGGCGTCGATCAGGCGGTCGGCCACGTTGGCCGCGTCCGTGGGCTCGACCACTTCGCTCAGCACAATGAACTCGTCCCCGCCCAGGCGCGCCACCGTGTCCTGGGTGCGCAGCGTCAGGCGGATGCGCTGCGCCAGGTCGATCAGCAGCGCGTCGCCGGTGTGGTGCCCGTAGGCGTCGTTGACCGCCTTGAAGCCATCCAGATCGAAGAACAGCACCGCGAAGTAACCCTTGCGCCGGGTCGCGCTTTCTATCGCCTGCTCCAGCCGGTCTTCCAGCAGGATGCGGTTGGGCAGTTTGGTCAGCGTGTCGTGCAGCGCCAGTTGCACCAGCTCTTCATTGGCTTCGGCCAGCGAGGACGCCAGGGCCGATGTGCGCGCTTCCAGCCGGTTGTCCAGCACCGCGACCAGCAGGGCGATGGCCAGCACGCTCAAGGTCACCGCTGTGACGGCGATGGCCAGCCAGCCGGCCGAGATGCCGCTATTGGCCGCCATGCAGATGCTGCCGGCGGGGAAGCCGGCGGCGGCCATGCCGGTGTAGTGCATGCCGACGATGGCGATGCCCATGATCACCGCCGCCAGCGGCCGCGACCAGGCCACGCGGGGACCGCCGTGGCGCAGGCGATAGGTGATCCACAGCGCCGCGCCGGAGGCGGCAACGGCAATCACGATGGATAGCGCGAACCACTTGGCGTCGTAGACGATGCCCGGTTCCATGAGCATGGCGGCCATGCCCAGGTAGTGCATGGCTGCGATGCCGGCGCCCATGAGCAGGGCGCCGATCATCAGCCGCCGCCGCGGCAACTCGTCCTTGCTCACGGTCCACAAGGCGAAGGCAGAGCAGCCGATGGCGATGACCAGCGACAGGACAGTCAGGGGTAAGTCATAGCCCATGGCAATGGGCAGGCTGAAGGCCAGCATGCCGACGAAATGCATGGACCAGATGCCCACGCCCATCGCGAAAGCGCCGCCCGCCAGCCAGTAGCGCGCGCTGGGCAACCCGTTCGAGGCCCTGACGCGATTGGCCATGCCCAACGCCGTGTACGACGCCAGGATGGCGACTCCTAGAGATACGAGGACGAGCGAAGGGTTATACGTTCCGACGAGCATTTGTGGGGTCCTGTCCTTGGCGCATACTGCCGCCGCGCGGGCTTCATATCAAATCAATTGGTAGTCTATGGTTGCAAGTCGGTCGCAAGACAAAATCCGGCGGACGACGCTGGTGATGCACGTGCTCTCTTTCTTGAGAAGGGGGCGGCTGAGCAACGCCGGCGGACGGCGCTGCCGGGCGGATTGCCCGGTTTCGCGGCGAGCGACCGGCACGGCCTGGCTGGTGCCGGTCGGAAGCAATGGCGCGCGGGAATTTCTGGACACACGTCCATGGCTAAGGGATGGGTTATACCGAAAACGCGCTTCTAGAAGCTCACCAATCTTCACCTGCCGCCCTGGGTTGCGCAGGCGGGGCGTTTTATACGGCCATGGCGGCGGTGAGGGGGGCGTGATGGGTATAGCCGGACAGCGAGAAGTCGCCCGGTTCCACCTTCTCGAGCCATTCGGGTTCGTAGCGCCCGGTGACCGCGAAATCGGGGATGCGGTCCGACAGGACCAGGGTCGGCGCCTCGTAGGGCTCGCGCGTGAGCTGTTCGCGCAGCATCGGCAGATGGTTCTCGTAGATGTGCGCGTCGCCGATGAAGTAGGTGAACCAGCGCGGTGTGTAGCCGGTCAGCCGGCCGACCAGATGCAGCAGGGCCGCGCCCTCGGTGAGGTTGAACGGCGTGCCCAGACCGACATCGTTGGAGCGGATGTACAGGCACAACGATATTTCGCGGGTCGTCGCGTTCGGCAGGAATTGGTAGAGCAGGTGGCAGGGCGGCAGCGCCATTTCCTCGATCTGCGCCCAGTTCCAGCCATGGAACAGGATGCGGCGGTCGCCGGGACGCTCATGGATGGTGTCCAGGCATTGGCGCAGTTGGTCCACCGCCTTGTAGAGCAGCACCTTAGGCACGCCGCCTTCCTCCAGCTCGGCCACCTGGGCGTAGCCGCGCGACAGGGCGTCGGCGATTTGCGCCGGGCGGCTGGCGTCCAGCATCTTGTAGGCCGGCCACTGGCGCCATTGCACCCCGTAGACCGGCCCCAGGTCGTCGGGTCCTTCGCGGTACGGATTGGCCAGCCACTGGCTGTTTTCGTTGGCGTTCTGGTCCCAGACCTTGCAGCCGAGCTCGCGGAATTCCGCCGCGCTGCGCGAGGCGCGCAGGAAGCCGACCATTTCGCCGATGGCGGACTTGAACGCCAGCTTCTTGGTGGTCACCGCGGGAAAGCCCTTTTGCAGGTCGAAGCGCAGCGATGCGCCCGGCATGCTCAGGGTGCGTATGCCCGTGCGGTTTTCCTGCCACGCGCCGGTGTCCAGGATGGATTGAACGAGGTCCAGGTATTGTTTCATGGCGGTCCTTGCGCACGCTCGCCCGGCGGGTGACGCAAACAGCCGCCGCGAGTGGGTCGCGGCGGCTCTTATAAGTTAGGGATAGACGAATTACACCACGCGGGCGCGGTTCAGGCGGCGGCGGGCGCTTCCTGCGTGTCGACGATCTCGACCGAGAAGGTCAGCGCCGCGGTTTTTTCCAGCATGGCCGAGGCCGAGCAGTATTTCTCATGCGACAGCTGCACCGCGCGCTCCACCGCGGCGCGCGGCAGATTGCGGCCGGTGACGGTGAAGGCGAAATGGATGCGGGTGAAGACTTTGGGGTCGGCATCGGCGCGATCGGCCTGGAGCTTGACGCTGCAGCCGCTGACGGCGTGGCGTCCGCGCTTGAGGATCAGCACCACGTCGTACGCAGTGCAGCCGCCGGTGCCGGCCAGCAGCATTTCCATGGGGCGGGGGGCGAGGTTGTGCCCCCCGCCGTCCACGGCGCCGTCCATGACGGCCACGTGGCCGCTGCCGGTGCTGGCGGTGAAGAGCATGCCGTTCGGGCCGCCCCAGTCGATCGTGCATTCCATTTGTCGTGTCCTTGAGCTTGAGCGCTGTCAATGGCTGATGATACCTGTTGCGTACAATTCCGGGCATGAGAGCCCCGCCCCGCATCAGGGGCGTGCGCGCCTGCCTTGCCGAGGAGTTGCCCATGTCCACCGCTCTGTCCCGCCCCAGCCCCGTTTCCTTCCTGCGCCGCATCAGCCCCGTGGATGCCTTGCTGGCCGAGGCTGACCGCGCGTTGCGCGTGCTGTCCGGCAGCGCCACGGCTGGCCGCCCCTATCCGGCCACCGCCGACGAGGCGCCGCAGGCCCTGTCGGCCCAGGAAAAACGCCACGCGGCCGGGCTGATGCGCGTGAACCATGTGGGCGAGGTCTGCGCCCAGGCGCTGTACCGGGGACAGGCCTCGGTCTGCCGCGAACCGGCGCCGCGGGCGCTGCTGCTGAATGCCGCGTCCGAGGAAGTTGATCACCTGGCCTGGTGCAATCAGCGGCTGACCGAACTGGGCAGCCGTCCCAGTCTGCTGAACCCGGTCTGGTACGCCGGTTCGTTCGCGCTGGGCGTGCTGGCCAGCTATGCCGGCGTGCCGCGCAACCTGGGTTTCATGGCGGAAACCGAAAAGCAGGTCGAAGCGCATCTGGAAGAACACCTGCGCACCTTGCCGGTGCAGGACGAGCGCTCGCGCCAGATCGTCCAGAAGATGAAAGAGGACGAGGCGCAGCATCGCGCCAGCGCGGAAGCGGCCGGAGGCGTACCGCTGCCAGCCCCGGTGAAAGCTGCAATGCGCGCCATGTCCAAGGTCATGACGACCACGGCCTACTGGGTTTGAACGGCTCGGCAGGTAAAATGTTGCAATGCGCAAAAATAGCTGCAAGTTGGTGCCGGGCGCACCATTTCGGTGCGAAAGCCAGAGCGGGATTACCCGGTGCTGGCTAGGGTAAGCCCCGGGCGGGTTTACCCATTCGGCAGAAACCCTGTTTTTGGAACGGACATTGATTGACGCGGGTTTCCAGGCAGGTGCATCAGGTTTTGCGGCAAAAATGCAACGCAAGAAATCTCTCGTGCGGCAGGCTAAAAAAATTCTTGCATCGCACAAAAAACCTCGGTACTATTCACTCATCGGATGTTGAAACGCAGTCGGCGCGGTGCAAAACCCCGGAAGCGTAGCGAGCGGCAGGCCAGCTCCCAACATGCCACGGTTGTCTCCTCCACCCTCCTCCTTTGGTGGATTTAGCCCGAGATCTTACGATCTCGGGCTTTTTTTTCGACATTTCAAATGCGTCCCCATTTAAGTGGGGCGAAGCATGGGCCATACGCTTGCGCGGCGGTTCCGTCATAGGGGGATCTTCGCGTTTTCCCTCGGATTTTTCGCGTGCGTACAGACGGAAAGTTCTACAATCATTTCATGAACCCCCTATTTCCGCGCCTATGCGGTTTCGCCTTGCCGGTCCAGTCAGATGGCGAGCCGGGCGCGGCCACGACGGCAAGGCGCCAGGCGTTACGTTCTGTGCCGGTGAATTGCACTTCCTTATTCCTCCCATATATGGGCGTTACACCTGCCCCCGATAATGGCGGGCCTGTCTCGATAGACCAACCAGAGGTGATTCGGTGACCTGGCTGTACATTTGCGTGGTCGCATTCATGGTGGGGGGACTCATCGTGGCGTCGGAGCGCTGGCATGGCGCCTTTACCGGCGACAGCGACCTCAATAAACCCCAAGCCAACCATTCCCGCGCCACGCCCCGCGTTGGCGGTCTGGCCGTGCTTGCGGGCACGCTGGCGGGCCTGCTGGTCCTCGGACCCAGCAACATGACGCTGACTTGGCTGTGGCCCGCGCTGTTCGTCGCGGCGCTGCCTGTGTTCGTCGCCGGCCTGCTCGAAGACATCACCAAGGACATCGGCGCCAGCAAGCGCCTGCTCGCGGCCTTCCTGTCGGCCGCGATCGCCTGGTGGCTGCTGGGCGGCGTCAGCCGCGTCGGCATGGCGCCGGTGGATTACGTGCTGTCCTTCTGGCCGGTGTCGCTGCTGTTCACCATGTTCGCGGTGGGCGGCTGTACGCATGCGCTGAATATCGTTGATGGCATGAACGGCCTGGCAGGCATGGTGGCCACGCTGATGGCCGTATCGATCAGCCTGGTGGCGCTGCAGGTAGGCGACGTGCCGATTTTCCTGGTGGCGGCGGCCCTGGCCTCGGCCACGTTGGGCTTCCTGGTGTGGAATTTCCCGTTCGGGCGCGTGTTCCTGGGCGACGGCGGCGCGTACTTCCTGGGCTTCATGCTGGCCGAACTGGCAGTATTGCTGGTAGTGCGCAATCCCTCGGTATCGCCGTTCTATGCCCTGGCGGTGCTGTTCTACCCCGTCTTTGAAACCGGCTTCTCGATCTGGCGCCGCCGTTTCAAGCGTGGCGTGCCGGTGGATCAGCCGGATGCGCTGCACTTGCATCAGCTGGTGTTCCGCCGCCTGGTCCGGGTCACGTTCAGCCGGGGCCGGCGGCATGCGGTGCCGGCCTTGTGCAATGCGCTGGCCTCGCCTTACATGTGGGTGCTGGCCCTGATCGGCCTGGTGCCCGCCACCATCTGGTGGGACAACGCCTGGGCGCTGTGCGCCAGCCTGGTGGTGTTCGCCGCCGTCTATATCTGGCTGTATTCGCGGCTGGTGTCCTGGCGGCGGCCGGGCTGGCTGCTGCTGCCCTCCGTTTTGCGGACTTCCGATTAGTTTTGGGCGCCCGGGCAAGCATGCCGCCCGGGGCCCGGTTATCTATCCTGTTACCCGACTATTTTTGAAAATGCCGTAGTCGTTCTGCGGCGAAGGGAGAGTTATGTTGCGAATTCAAGATGTGAAACTCGCTGTTGTCGGCCTGGGCTATGTCGGCCTGCCCCTGGCGGTGGAGTTCGGCAAGAAGCGTTCGGTCATCGGATTCGATATCAATACGCGCCGCATCGACGCGCTCAAGGCGGGTCATGATCACACACTGGAAGTCAGCGACGAAGAACTGAAGGAAGCTACCCAGCTGAGCTACACGGCCGACCGCGCCGTGCTGGGGCAGGCCAACGTTTACATCGTGACTGTTCCGACGCCTATCGACGAATACAAGCAACCGGACTTGACCCCGCTGGTAAAGGCCAGCGAAACCATCGGCGCGGTCCTCAAGCGCGGCGACATCGTCATCTATGAGTCCACGGTCTACCCGGGCGCCACGGAAGAAGACTGCGTGCCGGTGCTGGAGCGCGTGTCGGGCCTGAAGTTCAACGTGGACTTCTATGCCGGCTACAGCCCAGAGCGCATCAATCCGGGCGACAAGGCGCATCGCGTCAGCACCATTAAAAAAGTCACCTCTGGCTCCACGCCCGAAGTCGCCGAACTGGTTGACCAGCTGTATCAGCAGATCATTGTCGCCGGCACGCACAAGGCGTCCAGCATCCGCGTGGCCGAGGCTGCCAAGGTGATCGAGAACACGCAGCGCGACGTGAACATCGCGCTGATCAATGAGCTCGCCCTGATCTTCAACAAGATGGGCATCGATACCGAGGCTGTGCTGCAGGCGGCGGGCACCAAGTGGAACTTCCTGCCGTTCCGTCCGGGCTTGGTGGGCGGCCACTGCATTGGCGTGGATCCGTACTACCTGACTCACAAGGCGCAATCCATCGGCTATCACCCGGAGATCATCCTGGCTGGCCGCCGCCTGAACGACTCCATGGGCGGATATGTGGTGTCGCAGCTGGTCAAGGCCATGACCAAGCGCCGCATCCACGTGCAGGGCGCCCGCGTGCTGGTCATGGGCCTGGCATTCAAGGAAAACTGCCCGGACCTGCGCAATACGCGCATTGTCGACATCGTGAAGGAACTGGGCGATTACAACGTGGCGGTTGACGTATACGATCCATGGGTCGATCCGGAAGAGGCCGTACACGAATATGGCATCACGCCGGTGGCCAACCTCGAAGAGGGCAAGTACGACGCTGTCATCCTCGGCGTGGCGCATCATCAATTCACCGAAATGGGCGCGACCGGCATCCGCAAGCTGGGCAAGCCGGAGCATATCCTCTATGACCTGAAGTACGTGCTGTCGCCCGATGAATCGGATCTGCGTCTGTAAGGAGCGAGCATGACTTCCCGCTTTGAGACTGCCAAGAAGGAACTCTCGTCTGCGCCGCGCAAGTGGCTGGTGACCGGCTGCGCCGGCTTTATCGGTTCGAACTTGCTGGAAACCCTGCTAAGGCTGGGCCAGACCGTGACCGGCCTGGACAACTTCGCCACGGGTTTCCAGCACAACCTGGACGAAGTGCGTGATTCTGTCACGCCCGAGCAGTGGGCGCGGTTCACTTTCATCGAGGGCGATATCCGCGACCTGGAAGCCTGCCGTCGCGCGGTGCAGGGGGTGGAGTTCGTGCTGCACCAGGCCGCGCTGGGCTCGGTGCCGCGTTCGCTGAAGGATCCGATCACGACCAACGAGGTGAACATCGGCGGTTTCCTGAACATGCTGGTGGCGGCGCGCGACGAGGAAGTCAAATCCTTTGTCTACGCAGCCTCCAGCTCGACCTACGGCGACCATCCGGCGCTGCCCAAGGTCGAGGAAAACATCGGCAAGCCCCTTTCGCCCTACGCGGTCACCAAGTACGTCAACGAGCTCTACGCGGACGTGTTCGCGCGCTCGTATGGTTTCGAAACGGTGGGCCTGCGCTATTTCAACGTGTTCGGCAAGCGTCAGAACCCCAATGGCGCTTACGCAGCCGTGATCCCCAAGTGGACGGCTGCGATGATCCAGAACGAGGACGTCACCATCAACGGCGACGGTGAGACCAGCCGCGATTTCTGCTTCGTGGAAAACGCGGTGCAGGCCAATATCCTTGCGGCCATGGCCGCGCCGGAGGGTCGCAATCAGGTCTACAACGTTGCGGTCAGCGGCCGCAGCACCTTGAACCAGCTCTTCGGTTTTTTGGTACAGACGCTGGGCACTCAGGGCGTGGCCTACGGCAAGAAGCCGGTCTACGCCGATTTCCGCGCGGGCGATGTGCGCCACTCGCAGGCCGACGTCAGCAAGGCCGGCCGGCTGTTGGGCTACGAGCCGACGCACACCGTGCTGCAAGGCCTGGAAGTGGCCATGCCCTGGTACACGCAATTCCTGCGTTGATTTGAAAGCACTCGTCAGAAAACTCGGCAGCATCCACCCGGACCACCAGCGCATCTTCAAGGGTGCCTTCCGGGTGGCGGTGTTCCTGCTGCTGGGCAAGGCCGCCGGCGCCATCAAGGAGATGGCGGTGGCGTACCGCTACGGCGTCAGCGACGCCGTGGACGCCTACCAGTTCACGATGACTATGGCCACCTGGCTGCCGGTCACCATCGTGGGCGTGTTGTCGGTGGTCCTGATTCCGGTGCTGGTGCGGTTGCGCCGCGCCGACGCCGCTGAAAGAAACCTGTTCATCGGCGAACTGCAGGGCTGGGTCGCCGCCGCGGGCATTGCATTGGCGCTGTTGACCTGGTTCGCCTGGCCGCAAGTGGTGGGTGTGCTGGGGCAGGGCTTGTCGGCCCGCGTGGGCGACATGACTGGCCAATTGCTTGCCGCCTTCGCCCCGGTGTCGGCGCTGCTGCTCATCGCCGGCATCAGCGCCGCGCGCCTGCGGGCGCAGGAAAGGCACGTCAATACCTTGCTGGACAGCGTACCCGCCGTGGCGACGCTGGCCTGGGTGATGCTGGCCGCCAGCGCCGACGGCGTCGGGCCGCTGTTGTGGGGCACGCTGGTGGGTTACGCCATCCAGACCGTCTGGCTGGCCTGGCTGGCGGCGCGCGCCGACGGCGGTTTCTGGGGCGCGCCCCGGTTCTCGCTGCAATCGCCGCACTGGCCCGAACTGCTGGGCGCCGCGGGCGTGATGCTGATCGGTCAAGTCGCCATGAGCTTCGTCGGTCCGTTGGACCAGTACGCTGCCGCCAACCTGGGCGCGAACGCCAACGCCACGCTGGGCTACGCCAGCCGGCTGCTGTCGCTGGTGCTGGGGATCGGCGCCGTGTCGGTCGGGCGCGCGGCCTTGCCCGTGTTGGCTGATGTGCAAGCGCGCGGCGATACCGCTCGCGCGCGCGGCATGGCCCTGAAATGGTCGGTGCTGATGGTGGCCGCGGGCGCTGTCGCCGTCGCCGTGGGGTGGGTGCTGGCGCCTTGGGGCGTGGCGGTGCTGTTCCAGCGCGGCGCCTTCACCGCCGAGAATACCCAGGCTGTGGCCCACGTGTTTCGCTGGGGGCTGCTGCAACTGCCGTTCTACTTCGGCGTGCTGATCCTGGTGCAATTGCTGGCCAGCCAGAACCGCTACCGCGTGATGGCTGCCATCGCCGTCGCCAATTTCGCCCTGAAGGCGGTGTTGAATACCGTGCTGGCGCCCAAGATGGGCGCAGCCGGCATCATGCTGGCGACCAGCCTCATGTATCTGTTGTCCTTTGCGTGCTATCTGGTGGTGGCGATGCGCAAGGCTGAACCCAAAGAGGCCGATTGAATGCCCGAGACCGATCCCGGCCCGGCGCCGCGCGTCCTGCTATTCATCCATTCCCTGCATGGCGGCGGCGCGGAGCGCGTGGCCGCCGACCTGAGCGCGCATTGGGCGGGCATGGGCCGCGAGGTAATGGTGGTGACGCAGGCAAGCGCCGAGGGTGACGTCTACGCGCTGCACCCCAAGGTGCGCCGCGAGGTGCTGCATACGGCGGGCGAGGGCGGCGGCCTGCGCGGCATCTGGAGCAATGTGCAGCGGGTGCGCGCCTTGCGCCGTGTGGTCAAGTCGTTCCGTCCGGACATCGTGCTGGGCATGATGACGACCGCCTCGGTGCTGTCGGTCCTGGCCTGCGCGGGCCTGTCCTGCCAGGTGGTCGCGACCGAGCATACGCATCCGCCCTCGCAGACTTTGTCGGGCTTCTGGCAGCGCTTGCGCCGGTTGACGTATCCGCGCGCGGCCAGCGTGGTCGCATTGACCCGCGGCACTGCCGACTGGTTGGCGCAGCACGTGCCGGGCAGCAAGTTGGCCGTCATCCCCAACCCCGTGCACTTCCCATTGCCGCGCGCCGAGCCTGTCCTGCGGCCCGTGTCGGGCGACGGCCGCAAACGGCTGCTGGCGGTGGGCCGCCTGCACGCCGACAAGGGTTTCGACCTGCTGATCCAGGCCTACGCGCAACTGGCGGCATCGCATCCCGGCTGGGATCTGGTTATCCTGGGCGAGGGCGGCGAAAGACGCGCCCTCGAGGCGCAGGTGAGCGAGGCCGGTCTGGAGTCGCGCGTCTTCATGCCGGGGCGTGCGGGCAACGTCGGCGACTGGTATGACAGCGCCGACCTGTACGTGCTGACTTCACGCTTCGAGGGGCTGTCCAATACCTTGCTCGAATCCATGGCGAGCGGGCTGGCCGCCGTATCGTTCGATTGCGACACGGGACCGCGCGAGATCATTCGTGAAGGCGTGGATGGCGTACTGGTGCGCCCCAATGGTGACGTGGGCGCGCTGTGCCAGGCGCTGGACGCCGTCATGCGCAATGACGCGGACCGTCTGCGCATGGCGCAGGCGGCGACCGAGGTGCGCGACCGTTTTTCGGCCGCGCGCGTGCTGCAGAAATGGCAAGAACTTTTTGACGGCGTGCGCGAAGCCGGCCGATGAGGCCGCGCGCCGCGCCGTTGCTACAGTGATAACGAGAACTTCATCATGTGCGGAATAGTCGGGATTTGGGGCCCTGTCGGGAACAAGGCGCAGGTGTTGGCGGAAAGCTGCCGTCGCATCCGCCACCGCGGGCCGGACAGCAACGGATTCTGGGAAGACACCGAGGCCGAACTGGCGCTGGCGCACGTGCGCCTGGCGATCCTTGACCTGACCGAGGCAGGCCATCAACCCATGACGTCGGCCTGCGGCCGCTATGTCATGGTGTTCAACGGCGAGATCTACAACCACCTGGACATCCGCAAGCAGCTCGAGCAATCGGCGCTGGCGCCGTCCTGGCGCGGCCATTCGGACACGGAAACGCTGCTGGCGGGTTTCACCGCCCTGGGCATCGAGGCCACCCTGCAGGCCGCGGTGGGCATGTTCGCCATCGCGCTGTGGGACCGCGCCTCGCGCAAGCTGATGCTGGCGCGCGACCGCATGGGCGAAAAGCCGCTGTACTACGGCTATTCGGGCGCGGAACTGGTGTTCGCTTCAGAACTCAAGGGCTTGATGCCGATTCCGGGTTTCGGCCGCGAGTTGAACCGCAACGCCCTGGCGTCGTTCATGCGGCACAACTACATTCCCGCGCCGCAATCGATTTATCAAGGCATCGCCAAGCTGCCGCCGGGTACGTGGGTCGAATTCACGGCCGACGATACCCGCAGCCGCCGCATGCCCGAGCCGCGCGTGTACTGGTCGGCCCGCGAGGCCGCCGACACCTCGGCGCAATCGCTGCTGTCGTTCGAATCCGACGCGCAGGCCACCGATGCGCTGGAGGGCGTGCTGTCCAAGGCGGTCGGCGGCCAGATGCTGTCGGATGTGAGCCTGGGCGCCTTCCTGTCGGGCGGCATCGACTCGTCCACCATCGTGGCGCTGATGCAGTCGCAGAGCTCGCAGCCCGTGCGCACTTTCGCCATCGGTTTTCACGAGAAAGGCTACGACGAGGCGCAGCACGCCAAGGCCGTGGCCACGCATCTGGGAACCGACCATACCGAGCTATACGTGACGGCGGAAGATGCGCTGGCCGTGGTGCCGTCGCTGGCCGATATGTACGATGAACCGTTCGCGGATTCGTCGCAGATCCCGACCTCGCTGGTGACGCGCATGGCGCGCCAGCACGTCACGGTGGCCTTGTCCGGCGACGGCGGCGACGAACTTTTCGGTGGCTATTCGCGCTACTTCCGCGTGAACAACTGGTGGCAGCAATGCGAGCGCGTTCCTGCCTTGCTGCGCAAGCCCGCCGGCGCGCTGCTCAGCGCATCCACGCATCTGCCGGGGCGCGGCGCCTGGCGCGGCAAGGTCGGCAAGCTGGGAGAGCTGCTGCGCGCCGACACGCGCGGCGAGTTCTACCGCCATTTCGTGTCGTATTGGGCCGATCCGTCCAGCGTGGTGAAGGGCGGCGTGGAGCCGGTGTCCGAGTTCGCCCGGGCGATGCAGGGCTCCACCTTCGAAGCCATGATGAAGCTGGACACGGTGACCTATCTGCCGGACGACATCCTGGTCAAGGTGGATCGCGCGGCCATGGCCGTCAGCCTGGAAACCCGCGTGCCGCTGATCGACCACCGCGTGTATGAATTCGCCTGGAGCCTGCCGCACCAATACAAGGTGCGCGGCAATACCGGCAAGTGGCTGCTGCGCCAGGTGCTGCACCGCCATGTGCCGCAGGCGCTGGTGGACCGTCCCAAGCGCGGCTTCGCCGTGCCCCTGGCCGCCTGGTTGCGCGGCCCGCTGCGCGAGTGGGCCGATGCCTTGCTGGATCCGGCGCGCCTGCGCCAGGAAGGCTGGTTCGAACCCGAGCCCATCCTGCGTAAGTGGCGCGAGCACACCTCTGGCCATCGGAACTGGGACAGCCATCTGTGGGGTGTGCTGATGATGCAGGCCTGGCTCGACCGCTATCGCGGCGCCAAGGAGCAGGGAGGAACGGTTGGGAGTCTTTGACGCATGAAAATCTTGATGCTGGTCAGTTCCATGCATGCGGGCGGCGCCGAAAGAGTCGCCGCCACGCTGGTCAACGCATGGGCCGAACGCGGGGATTCCGTCATCCTGACGCCGACCTACTCGTCCAAGGGAACCTGTTTCTATCCGCTGTCGGACAAGGTCGAACTGGCCTGGCTGGCGGATCTGGCGGGTACGCGCGTGTCGGGCGCCATGGCCGCGTTCAAGCGTCTGTTGGCGCTGCGCCGGCACATCCGTGAGTCCAAGCCGGACGTGGTGGTGTCCTTCCTGACCAACGTCAATGTGGCCGCCATCCTTGCCACCCGCGGGCTGGGCGTGCCGCTCATCGTTTGCGAGCGCACCAACCCGGTGGCCGAGACCACGACGGGAACGGTGTGGCGCAAGCTGCGCCGCGTTCTGTACCCCCGCGCCGACATGGTCACGGTGCAGGCGGAGGACACTGCCGGTCCGTTCGCCCGCCAGGTGCCTGGCATCAAGCGCCTGGCCGTCATTCCCAACCCCTTGCCGGCGCCCCTGCTGGACGCGCCGATGGTGCCGCAGCGTGAAGATGACGCGCCCCGCGAGCTGCTGGCCATGGGACGCCTGGTCACCGACAAGCAATTCGACCTGCTGATCGACGTGTTCGGGCAGCTGGCGCCTGATTTTCCTGACTGGAACCTGCGCATCTGGGGCGAAGGCCCCGAACGCGGCGCGCTGGAGCAGCAGGTCGCGCGCCTGGGTCTGCAGTCCCGCGTCAGCCTGCCCGGCCGGACCGAGGCGCCCTGGGATGAGCTCGCGCGCGGGCAGGCTTTCGTGCTGAGTTCCCTGGTGGAGGGCTTCCCCAATGTGTTGCTGGAAGCCATGTCGCTGGGGCTACCCTGCGTGGCATTCGATTGCCCTAGCGGCCCGCGCGAAATGACGCGCAACGGCGAGGATGCCTTGCTGGTACCCGCCGGCAATCGCGATGCCCTGCGCGAGGCCCTGCGCCGCCTGCTGGGGGACCTCTCCTTGCGCCAGCAGCTGGGCATGCGTGGCGCTTTCGCGGTGCGGCAGCGCTATGCGCTGACCAGCGTGCTGGGGGAGTGGGACGAATTGTTCGATGCCGTGCGGGAGGAGCGATGAACGCGCGGCGGCTGCGTGTCCTGCACATCATCACCGGCCTGGGGCAGGGAGGCGCGGAGTCCGTGCTGTTCCGCCTGGCCACCTATCCCGAGGCGGACGTGGAGCACGTCGTGGTGTCGCTCACCGATGAGGGTATCTATGGCGAACGCCTGCGCGCTGCAGGCATCGCCGTGCATGCGCTGGGTATGAAGCGCGGGCGCATCACCCTGGCCGGTTTCATGGCGTTGCGCTCGCTCATCGCCGCAACGCGTCCCGACGCGGTGCAGACCTGGATGTACCACGCCGACCTGATCGGCGGCCTGGCGGCGCGCCTGGCGGGCGTGCGCGCCATCGCCTGGGGTATCCGCAACTCTGGCGAGCATCTGGAACGCAGCAGCCGTTCGGCGCGCATGGTGCTGCGGGCATGCGCGCTGCTGTCGGGCCGCATACCGAAGGCTATTGTGTGCGCCGCGCAGAAGTCGGCGCAGCGCCATGCCGACAAGGGCTATGCGCGCGAGCGCATGGTGGTGATCGCCAATGGCTATGATCTGTCGCGCTATGCGCCCGACGGCGAGGCCCGGGTGCGCATGCGCGCGCAATGGGACTTGCCGCAGGACGTGCCGGCCATCGGCTGCGTGGCCCGCTGGGATCCGCTCAAGGACCATGCCAACCTGCTGCGCGCTGTCGCGGCATTAGTGCGCGACGGCCGCGATGCCGGACTGCGTTGCGTGCTGATAGGCCGCGGCATGGATCCGGCAAATGCCGAGCTGGCCGCCTTGATAGACAGGCTGGGCTTGCGCGACCGGCTGGTGCTGGCGGGGCCTAGCGACGACGTGCCTGCCGCGATGAATGGACTGGACCTGCACGTGCTGTCCAGCTGCGCCGAGGGCTTCCCCAACGTAGTGGCCGAGGCCATGGCTTGCGGCGTCTACTGCGTCGTGACGGATGTGGGCGACGCCGCCTACATTGTCGGCGATGCCGGCGTGGTGGTGCCGCCGGAGCAGTCCGAGGCGCTGGCCCGCGGCATCGAGACGGCCCTGCGCGAGGTGGCCTCGCGTGGCCGCGAACGCGCAGGCGAGGCGGGCCGCGCCCGTGTGCTGGAAAATTTCGACCTTGTGCGCATGGTGCATAGCTACATCGCGGTGTGGCGCCGCATTTCAGGAGCACAAGCATGAGCGCCGCGCGCCGCCTGCTGTTTGTCGTCAACAATCCGGCTTTCTTCATGTCGCACCGCGTGCCGGTGGCGCTGGCCGCGCAACAGGCGGGCTATGAGGTGCACGTCGCCACGATGGACGGCCCCGCAGTGGCTGAGATCGAGGCGCTGGGCATGACGCACCACGCGATTCCGATGACGCGTAGCGGCAAGCATCCCTTGCAGGAACTGGGCACGCTGCTGGCCTTGATCCGCTTGTTCCGGCGCCTGCGGCCTCGGATCGTGCATCTGGTCACGATCAAGCCCGTGCTCTACGGGGGCATCGCCGCGCGCTTGACGCGCGTGCCGGGCATGGTCGCGGCGATCTCCGGCCTGGGCTTCGTGTTCCTGTCCAATTCGCTGAAGATGAAGCTGGTGCGCGCGGTGGTGGCGCACCTGTACCGGCTGGCGCTGGGCCACCCCAACAGTCGCGTGATCTTCCAGAACGCCAGCGACCGCGATCTGCTCCAGTCGCTGGGCGCGGTGCGCGACGCCCAGGTCGTCATGATCCGCGGCGCGGGCGTGGATCTGAACGAATACAGTGCCCAGCCCGAACCGCCGGCGCCGCCGGTCGTGGTCACCATGGTGGCACGGCTGCTGCGCGACAAGGGCGTGCAGGAATTCGTGCAGGCGGCAAGGCTGCTGCGCGAGCGCGGCTTGCCCGTCACGATGCAGTTGGTCGGTGGCGTGGATGCCGGCAATCCTGCTTCGGCGACGCCGGACGACGTGGACGCCTGGCAGCGCGAAGGCTGCGTGCGCGCGCTGGGCGAGCGTTCCGACGTGGCCGCGCTGTACGCCGCTTCACATATCGCCGTGCTGCCTTCCTATCGGGAAGGTCTGCCCAAATCGCTGATCGAGGCCGCCGCTTGCGCGCGGGCGGTCGTGACCACCGACGTTCCCGGCTGCCGCGATGCGATCGAGGCCGGCGAGACCGGGCTGCTGGTGCCGGTGCGCGATGCGCAGGCGCTGGCGGACGCCATTGCCCGTCTGGCCGAGGATCCCGCCTTGCGCCAGTCCATGGGCGCTGCGGGCAGGACGCTGGCCGAGCGCGAGTTCAATATCGAGCGCGTGGCGCGCCTTCAAGTGGAAATTTACGACGCGCTTGGCGCCTGAGCGGAAGTGCCGGCGCTGGCCGGTCCTCAAGGACGGCGCGTGATCGCGTCGATCCAGTAGCGGGTAGAGGGATCTTGCTGGCTGGCTTGCTGCGAATTCAGCTCGTGCATGATGCCTTTGGCCAACGCCTTGCCGAACTCCACGCCCCATTGGTCGAAGGGATTGATGCCCCACACCACGCCCTGGGTGAACACTTTGTGCTCGTATAGCGCCAGCAGCGCGCCCAGCATGTAGGCCTCCAGGTGCGGCAGCACGATGAGCGAGGACGGCCGCCCGCCCGGGTGGACGCGATGCTGCGCCAGCAGTCGCGCGCGGTCCGGATCGCTTTCGATGGCGGAGGTTTCGGCCAGCGCTTCCTCGAAGGACTTGCCGCGCAGCAACGCGGAACGCTGCGCCAGGCAGTTGGCGATCAGCAGTTCATGATGCCGCGCGTAGGCGTGGTCGGGCTTTTCGCACAGGATGAAGTCGACGGGAGCGCCCCGGGTGTCCTGGTGCAGCCATTGGAAGAAGGTGTGCTGGCAGTCGGTGCCGGACATGCCCCAGACCGCCGGGCCGGTGGGCACGCCTGCCGGGCTGCCGTCAGCGGTGGCGACCTTGCCGAGCGATTCCATTTCCAGCTGTTGGGCCCAAGGCACGATGTGATAGAGCCGCGAATCGTAGGGTGCGATCACCAGGGAGTCGTAGCCCAGCACGCTGCGGTTCACGACGCCCGCCAGCGCCAGCTGGACGGGCGCATTTTCCTCGATGGGGGCGGTGCGGAAATGTTCGTCCATGGCGGCGGCGCCCGCCAGCAACTGGTCGAACGCGTCGGTGCCCAGCGCCAGCGCGACCGGCAGGCTGATCGCGGACCAGAGCGAATAGCGTCCGCCCACCCAGTCCCAGATCTGGAAGATGTGGTCGGGCAGGATGCCCAGATTCAGGGCCGCCTCGACGTTGGCGGTGACCGCCACGACCTGCTTGATCGGATCGGCCACGCCGGCGTCGCGCAGCCAGTTCATGGCGACTTCGGCGTTGGCCAGCGGCTCGGTCGTGGTGAATGACTTGGAGGCGACGATGACCAGGGTGTCGTGGGGATCCAGCCGGCTCATCGCGTCCGCAACCGAATGCGAATCCACGTTGGACGCGAAACGCACTTCGCGCCGCGCGCCGCCGTGGCGCAGGGCGCGCGTGACCAGCCGCGGACCCCAGTCGCTGCCGCCTATGCCCAGGTGCAGCACACTGCCATAGCGTCCGGCCGCGTCGGCCTGGCGCACGAATTCTCGCATGCGCTCGCGCTCGGCCAGCACGGCCTTGGCCACCCTGGCGGGCGGTTGCGGCGCGCGCAAGGCCGTGTGCCAGGCGGGGCGTTGCTCGGTCCAGTTGGCGTTGCCGCCGTCGAACAGGCAGGCCCGGGCCGCGTCGAAGCCTTGTTGCGCGAGCAGCGCGGCCTCGGCTTGTTGCAGGTCTGGAGAATACGCCTGCGCACTCAGATCCAGGCGCAGCCCGGGCGCACTGATAAGGCGCAATTGCTCGCCGCGGCATGGCGCGGCGCGCGTGGCCGTGATGAACTGTTGCCAGGCAGGGCTGTTCGATAAGGACATAGGCAATCTAGAAAGGCAGATCGGCTTGGGGCGCGAGCTTGCTCAGCTCGCGGCGGAAGTCGGCTTGTATGCGTTGCAGCGCCGCGGGCGTCTGGGCTTCGAAGCGCAGCACGACTACCGGAGTGGTATTCGAGGGGCGCGCCAGGCCGAAGCCGTCCGGATACTCCGCGCGCACGCCGTCGATCGTGATCACGCGGTCCGCGCCGGGGAACTGCCCCTGGTCCTGCAGGGCCTGGACCAGGGTGAAAGGCTGGCCTTCTTCCATTTCCAGCTTCAGTTCGGGCGTGGAAACGTCTTGCGGGAGAGCTTCCAGCACCGCGCAGGGGTCGGCGTCGCGTGACACGATCTCCAGCAGGCGGGCGCCCGTGTAGAGGCCGTCGTCGAAGCCGTACCAGCGCTCCTTGAAGAAGATGTGGCCGCTCATCTCGCCGGCCAGCGGAGCGCCGGTCTCGGCCAGCTTGGCCTTCACCAGCGAATGGCCGGTCTTCCACATCAGCGGCACGCCGCCGGCGGCCTCGACCGACAGGCCGACATGCCGGCTGCACTTCACGTCATAGATGATGGTCGCTCCCGGGTTGCGGTCCAGCACATCGCGGGCGAACAGCACCAGTTGACGGTCCGGCCAGACGATCTGGCCCGATTTGGTCACCACGCCCAGGCGGTCGCCGTCGCCGTCGAATGCCAGGCCCAGCTCGCAGTCGGTCTCGGCCACGCACTTGATCAGGTCCTGCAGATTCTTGGGCTCGGCAGGATCGGGATGATGGTTGGGGAAGGTGCCGTCCACTTCGCAGAACAGTTCGGTGACTTCGCAGCCCAGGGCGCGGAACAGCGCCGGGGCGACTGCGCCGGCCACGCCGTTGCCGCAATCGATGGCGATCTTCATGGGTCGCGCCAGCTGGACGCCCGATGCCACGCGCGCGATGTAAGCGGCCACCAGGTCCAGCTGGCGGCGCACGCCGGGCCGCGCCGCCGGGGCGCTGGCGGCGCCGTTCATGCTGGCGGCCAGGGCCTGCACGTCCTCGCCGTAGAGCGCGCGGCCGCCCATCATCATCTTGAAGCCGTTGTACTTGGGCGGGTTGTGGCTGCCGGTGATGGCGACACCCGAGCCGGTTTGCATGACGTTGGCGGCGAAGTAGACCAGGGGGGTGGGCACCATGCCGATGTCCAGGGTGTCCACGCCGCCTTCCAGCATGCCTTCCTGCAGCGCCACCGATAGCATTTCGCTGCTCAGGCGGCCATCGCGGCCGACGACCAGGGTCTGCACGCCTTGCTCGCGCGCGCGGGCGGCCAGCGCCGCGCCCAGGGCGCGGGCGAAGCGGGCGTCGATCAGGTCGGGCACGGTGCCGCGGATGTCATAGGCCTTGAAGACCGATCCCGGAAATTGCGTGTTGTTGCCCACGGCGGTTCCTTGATGAGGGGTTGCAGTTCGGGTTCTGGCGCGGATTCTGGCAAACCCGTGTATCAAAACGCGCCCGGCTAGGGAATAAAGCGGAATTATCCCCCATTGGCGCTCCCCCTTCATCCGGCAGACGGCGTAGGGCGTTTTCCGTCCTGGCGGCACGGCAGGGCGTATGCGCTGATCTGGTGCGCGCGCGGGCATGGGTGCCTTGTTCTGGTGCGGATCGAGCCCACGTTCCGGGGTCTGGCCCAGGGAGCGGGGCATGGCATAAAAGTTGCTCTTCGTCCGAAGGTGATACGCTTGCTATGCAAGCAGAAAGACCGGGAGGGGCCATGGGCGCCAAAGTTTCTACTGTCATGTCATCCAGGGGCGCCTCAAGCCGGCGGGGTCCGCCCACGGATCACGCCGGGCCGGCCGCGGGCCGCGAGCGCCGGCTCGACATCCACGTGTTCGTTTCCGAAGCGGGCGGCCTGGTCACGGGCCGGGCTTGGGAGCGTTGCGTCTGGCGCGACGCCCGCGTCCTGATCGCCGAATCCCCGGCGCCGCATCTTCCTGTTTCCGTGGAAAGCGCCTTGCGCACCGTCGCCGCCGACGTGGCGCGGGACCGTGGCTGGCAGGGCATGGGCACCGTCGCCTTCGCGCTGGACGACCGCAGCGGCGTGTTCCGCGTGATCGACGCGCAGGCGCAGGCTCATTCCGGCGCGGCCGTGCATGACTGCGAGCCCGTCGCCGCCCATGCGCTGGAAGTGCGTATCGACGGCTGCGTGGACCGCCGCCTGCCGTGCACGCGGCTGCTGGTATGCGGCGCGACCCGGGGCGAGGTCCTGCGCCGCGCCTATCGCGCCTTGTCGGAAATGCCCGGCCCCGCGGGCGTGGATCGGGCTTTTCTCATGAACCGCATCGCCTCCCGGGCCTATTGCTCAGGCCTGACTGGGGCGCGGCTGGACCAGGCGGTCGGCTGAACTGTTTTTCCGGCGGACAGCGCGAGTCCGCCGGGCCGCGCCCGGGGCATTTCAGCCCCTACAATAGTCCGCACATCCCTAGCCTGGGGCGACCAGGCCTTACGAGTGCGGCGCATATGACCTTGCTGAGCGATCTACAGTCCCTTCTGGGCGCTTCTCACGTGCTGACGGGCACGGACGCCGACACATATGTGCTGGATTGGCGGCGCCGCTATCGAGGTGCGGCGCTGGCGGTGATCCGTCCAGGCTCGACCGCGGAGGTGGCGGCAGCGGTGAAACTGTGCGCCGCACATGGCGTGCCGATAGTGCCGCAAGGCGGCAATACCGGCTTGTGCGGAGGGGCCACGCCCGACCTTTCCGGCAGCGCGGTGATCCTGTCCACCGCCCGCTTGACGGCCGTGCGCGCCCTGGATACCGACAACGACACGATCATCGTGGAGGCGGGCTGCGTCCTGCAGGCGGTGCAGGAGGCGGCGGCGGCCGCCGGCCGGCTGTTTCCGTTGAGCTTGGCCGCGGAAGGCAGCTGCACCATCGGGGGCAACCTCGCGACCAATGCCGGCGGCACGCAGGTGCTGCGCTATGGCAACACGCGCGAACTGACGCTGGGCCTGGAGGTCGTGACCGCCGAAGGCGAGATCTGGAACGGCCTGCGCGGCCTGCGCAAGGACAATACCGGCTACGACCTGCGCGACCTGTACATAGGCAGCGAAGGTACGCTGGGCATCATCACCGCCGCAACGCTGAAACTGTTTCCAAGGCCGGTGGCTTCGTGCACGGCACTCCTGACGCTGGACGGCATCGACCAGGCAGTCGAATTGCTGTCGCGCGCCCGCGCGGGCTTCGGCGCCGCGCTGACCGGTTTTGAGCTGATGAGCGGCGCTTGCCTGCAGGCGGTCGTGCGCCTGTTCCCGCAGCAGCGCCTGCCCTTCGAGGGAAATTCCGCCGCCTCGCCGTGGTTCGCCCTGCTGGAGTTGTCCGATAGCGAAAGCGAGGCGCATGCGCGCGAACGCTTCGAGACCGTGCTGGGCGAGGCCATCGAGAGCGGGCTGGTGAACGATGCCGCCATCGCCGCGAACGTGGCGCAAAGCAAGGCGCTGTGGCATCTGCGCGAGAGCATTCCGCTGGCCGAGGCGGAGTTGGGCAAGTCGGTCAAGCATGATGTGTCGATTCCGATCTCCGCCATCGCCGCTTTCGTGCACAAGACCAACGCCTTGCTGCAGGCGCGCTTTCCGGGCGTGCGCCACGTGATCTTCGGCCACCTGGGCGACGGCAACCTGCATTACAACGTGGCCCACGCGCCGGGGCAGACCGAGGCCGAGCTGCTGGCGCTGCAAGGCGATATCTACGGCGTGGTGCACGACAGCGTGCACGCGCACAACGGTTCGATCAGCGCGGAACATGGCGTCGGTCAGCTCAAGCTCGACGAGCTGCCGCGCTACAAGAGCGCCGTCGAACTGGATCTGATGCGCAGGATCAAGCGCGCGCTGGACCCGCAAGGGCTGATGAATCCGGGCAAGGTGCTGCGGGCCTGACCGCGCACGACAGAGGATCGCAACCATGGCAACCAGTCCCGCGGCGGGCGCGAATTACAGGGTGTTGATCGTCGAGGATGACCCCGTCATCTCCGGCAATCTATACACCTTCCTGGAGGCGCGCGGCTTCCTGCCCGATGCCGCCTATTCAGGTCCGGCCGCGCTGGAGCGGCTGAAAGAGCAGCGTTTCGACGCCCTGGTTCTGGACATCGGCCTGCCGGGCATGGACGGCAACGCGGTGCTGCACACGCTGCGCAACGATATGCGCGTGGACGTGCCGGTGTTGATGCTGACGGCGCGCGACAGCCTGGAAGACAAGTTGGCCGGGTTCTCGCATGGGGCGGACGATTACCTGACCAAACCCTTCGCGCTGCTGGAGGTGGAAGCGCGCCTGATCGCGCTGATCCAGCGCGCCAAGGGCGCGACGGTGGACGCGGTGCGGGCGTTCGGCCCCTTGTCCTACGACACCCGTAACCGCGCCGTCTCGGTCAACGGCAACCCCGTGCACCTGACGCGCAAGGCCAGCCTCATCATCGAAGCGCTGTTGCGCGATCCCGGCAGGGTGGTGTCGCGCGAGGAGCTGGAATCCACGCTCTGGGGCAACGAGCCGCCTTCGTCGGACGCCTTGCGCAGCCAGGTCCACCTGTTGCGCCGCGCCTTGGCCGATGCCGGTTTCGACGGCATCGAGACCATACACGGAACCGGCTGGCGCCTGACGCTGGAAGCCGGGGCGGCGAGATGAGCGGCGTTTCTTCGGCCTCTGCCGGGGGTACCCTGACTCAGCGCGTGGTGTGGGCGCTGACCGGAACGGTGGCGCTGTTCGTGACGGCGCTGGCTCTGCTGGCCTACCTGACCTTCGATCAGATGGAAGACGATCTGGTCAACGACATTCTCAATACCGAAATGGACCGGCTGGTGCAGCATGCGCGCGTCAGCGACGGTTTCCTGCCGCGCGACGGCGTGCGCGAGCTGGGCGGTTCCATGCGGGCCTGGGTCAGCGTGGAGGGCAAGCGCCCCGCCGGCATGCCCCAGGAAATCGAATCCCTGGATAGCGGCCTGCACCTGGTCGAGCCGGGCGCTTACACCTGGCACGTGATGGTGGCCGAAACGGCGCGTGCCAAGGTGTACCTGCTGTACGACGCCACCGAGAACGAGGGGCGGGTGCATGACTTCGGCTTGATTGTTCTGGGGGTGGGCGCCATTTGCGTGGTGGGCGCCTATGCGCTGTCGCGGCGCGTGGCCGCCATCGCGGTCGGCCCGCTGCTGGACCTGACCGACCGGTTGGCGACCTGGGCGCCGGGGTCGCCCGACATGGCGGTGACGCGTGACGACGAGGCGGGCCGGCTGATAGAGGCCTTCAACCGGGTGCAGAACCAGGTGGACAGGTCGATTGCCCGGGAGCGCGAGTTCGCGGGCAATCTCAGCCACGAGGTGCGCACGCCCTTGGCCGCGATCCGTTCGGACAGCGAATTGATGCTGCTGACGCAAGCGCTGACTCCGGACCAGCGCCAGCGCCTGACCCGCGTGGTGGACAACGTGGACGATGTGATCGTTTCACTGGAGAGCGCGCGGGCCATGGCGCGCGATGAACTGCGCCCGGCGGAGCCGGTCGACCTCGCGGAATGCATGGACAATGCCTGGCGCGGCTATGAAGCCCAGGCGGGCTTGGCCAAGCTGGGGTTCGAGAACCGCATCTCCGCCGGCCAGGTTCGCTCCCTGGACCGCTACGCCTTGCTGACCGTATTGCGCAATCTGGTCCGCAACGCGGTCGAGCACGCCGCGCCAGCGACGCTGACCGCCAGCATTGCGGCCGACGGCGCGCTGGAATTGCGCGACGACGGCAAGGGTATCGCCGCCGAGGACCTGCCGTTCCTGTTCCGCCGCTATTACAGCGGCCGCATGCGGGATTCCGGGGCGGGCAGCCCCGACGAGACGGCGCGCGGCCTGGGCTTGGCGATCGCCAAGCGCGTCTGCGATATGCAAGGCTGGTCGCTGACCGTCGATTCCTCCCGGCAGGGCGAGCAGCGCGGCACCCGCTTCACGCTGCGTTTCGAGATCGGCGAGGACCAGGCGACGGAGGCGGCCAGCGGGGCGCAAGGTCAAATTTGACGAAAGTTCGACTGTCCGGGACCTAAGCTGCTCGTTTGCCTGACGGACCGCCTGCCGCCCACCATGCCGCCCTTATCGCCGCCCGCGCTGCGCCAGCCGACGCCGGCCTCGTATCTGTTCAGCCATATCGCCGCGGTCACGCTGGCACTGGCCTGTCTGGCGTGGTGGGCCAACGCTTCCGGGCTGGATCTGCGTATCGCCCGGGCGCTGTTCGACCCGGCGCTGGACGATTTTCCACTGCGGCTGAATCGTTGGCTGGAACTGGTCGGCCACCGCATGGTGCTGGCCTTGCCCATCGGGATAGGATTGGCCGCCGTGGGCGTGGCGGCGGCAAGCTATCGGATTCCGGCCTGGCGGGCGTGGCGCGGGCCGGCGTTGGCGCTGGCGGCAACCTGCCTGGCCGGGCAAGTGCTGGTGAACCAGTTGAAGCATTACACGACGCTGCCTCGTCCGTATGACCTGGACTTCCTGGGCGGCTATACCCCCTATCCGTCGCACTGGTGGACATGGGCGCGAACCGGGGCGGGCGGCGCCTTGCCCAGCGGCCATGCCGGCGCGGGCTTTTCGATGCTGACCCTGTATTTCTTCGGCTGGGCGCTGGGACGCCCAACCTGGCGCTGGTGGGGCCTGGCCGTAGGCATCGCGGCCGGCGTAGGCTTTTCCGTGGTGCGCATTCTGCAGGGCGCCCATTTCCTCAGCCAGACACTCTGGTCTGCGGCGCTGATGTGGTTCCTGGCGACCCTGTTTTTCTATCCCCTCATTGTGGCCCGGCCGGTCGCCAGCCGCTCGGACCGCTAGCCGCAGGGCGCCCCAAAGTACAATGGGCGCCGATGCTCGGCCCCGGGCCGTGCTCAACTGCTTTCGGACAACTCCCAATGAACGTTCCCGCCGATACTCCCGTCACGCCGCGGCGTCGTCCCCGGAACCTGGCCCAGGGGCTGGTCGAGAGCATCACGGAACGCATCCGTGGCGGGAACATCCGGCCCGGCGACAAATTGCCGACGGAGTCCGAGATCATGCGCCAGTTCGGCGTCAGCCGGACGGTGGTGCGCGAGGCGTTGTCCCGGCTGCAGGCCTCTGGCCTGGTCGAGACGCATCATGGCGTGGGCACTTATGCGCTGGAGCCCAGCGGCGGCGGCGATTTCCGCGTGGATCCCGCCGATATCGCCACGGTGCGCGACGTGCTGGTGCTGCTGGAGCTGCGCATCTGCCTGGAAAGCGAGGCGGCCGGCCTGGCCGCAGCCCGGCGCAGCCCGGCGCAACTGCTCGAGATGAGGCGCGCGCTGGATGCCTTCAAGAGCGCGCTGGACGGCGGTGGAGACACTGTCACGCCGGATTTCCAGTTCCATCTGCTGATCGCGCAAGCCACGGACAACCGCTATTTCGCGGATCTCATGTCGCATCTGGGTTCGGCCATCATCCCGCGCACCCGCATCAATTCGGCGAAGTTCGCGCACGAGGACCGCGCCGCTTATCTGGCGCGCGTGAATCTCGAACATGAGGATATCTACGGTGCGATCCAGCGCCAGGATGCGGAGGCTGCGCGTGCGGCCATGCGCACGCATCTGAGCAACAGTCGCGAGCGGCTGCGGCGCGCCCAGTAAGGGCGGCCGGTGGCTCGCGCCAAACCGCGTTAATCTTTGCGCGTTTTCAAATTTCTGACCACGAGGCGGCATGGCTCTGCTCGGCATACACGGCGGTATTTCCACATTTGAACGGGCGTTGCGGCGCCAGCGGAGGGCGCTCGCATGCGCCGTCTGACGCTACGGTTCGTTATCGCCGTCCTGGCGCTGCTGACGCTGTCGCGGCTGGGCCTGGCCTTCTGGATGTGGGACCGGGTCGAAGCGGCCGGCGGGCTGGGTCCGCTGCTGCTGGGCGGGCTGCGCATCGATGTCTGCCTGATGTCCATGGTGATGGCGCTGCCGGCGGTGTTTTCGCCCTGGTTCGGGCACCGGCCGCTGGCGGCCCGTATCACCGCCTGGTGGTTCCGCGTCTGGTGGATGCTGTATGTGTTGCTGGAAGTCTCCACGCCGCAGTTCATCGCGGAGTACGACACGCGGCCCAACCGGCTCTATTTCATCTATCTGCTCAACCCGAAGGAAGTCGGTTCGATGCTGTGGCAGGGCTACAAGGGCGTGCTGCTGGCGGCCTTGGTGGTGCTGCTGCTGGCCGCCTGGCTGTCGGTCCGGCTGTTCCCCACCCGCGTGCGCGATCCGTTCATGTCCTGGTGGAAGCGGCCGGTGGCTTCGTTCGTGATCCTGGCGCTGGTGTTCCTGGGTGCGCGCGGCACGCTGGAGCATCGTCCCATCAATCCGGCCAAGGTGGCCTACAGCTCCGATGCCATGGTGAATTCGCTGGCGCTGAATTCCTTGTACAGCGTGTTTGACGCCGCCTACCGGATGCGCGATGAGCGTTCCTCTGCCGCCATGTATCCCAAGATGGCAGTGGATGAGATGAATGCCATCGTGCGCGAGAAGGCCGGGCTGACGGGCGCGCCGCTGGATCCGCGCTATCCCAGCCTGCACGAGCAGAAGGCGACGGTGCGCCGGGACAAGCCGCTGAACCTGGTGATCATCTTGCAGGAGAGCCTGGGCGCGCAGTATGTAGGCAGTCTGGGCGGGCGCGATCTGACGCCGAATATCGACCGGCTGGGCAAGGAAGGCTGGATGTTCCACCGGGCCTATGCGACGGGCACGCGCTCGGTGCGGGGCATCGAGGCGGTCACGGCGGGATTCCTGCCGAGCGTGGCGGACGCGGTGGTGAAGCTGCCGCGCTCGCAGACGGGGTTCTTCACGCTGGCTCAGGTGCTGGGCAAGCACGGCTACCACTCGCGTTTCGTGTACGGGGGCGAGTCGCACTTCGACAATATGCGGGCGTTTTTCCTGGGCAACGGTTTCGATGAGATCGTGGATCGTCCGAAGTTCGTCAATCCGGTGTTCGAGGGGTCTTGGGGGGCGTCGGACGAGGATATGTTCAACCAGGTGGACCGGCTGCTGCGCGCGGATGGCGACAAGCCTGTGTTTACGTTGGCGTTCTCGGTATCCAACCATTCGCCGTGGGAGTATCCGGAAGGGCGCATCAAGCCGGTGGGAGATCCGGCGACGGTGGACAATACGGTGCGCTATGCGGACTGGGCGCTGGGGCAGTTTTTCGACAAGGCGCGCAAGGCGCCGTATTGGGACAACACGGTGTTCCTGGTGATCGCGGATCACGATTCGCGGGTCTATGGCTCCATTCCGGTGCCGGTGCGGCATTTCCAGATTCCTGCGCTGATTCTGGGGGCGGGGGTTGCGCCGCGGCAGGATGAGCGGTTGGTGAGCCAGATCGACATGGCGCCTACCATGCTGTCCTTGATCGGGCTGGACAATGTGAATCCGATGCTGGGCGCGGATCTGACGCAGCGGGATCCGAACCGGGCGATGATGCAGTACGCGGATAATTTCGGGTATCTGCAGGGGGATCAACTGCTGGTGCTGGAACCTTCGAAGCCGCCGCGGCAGTTTCGGTATGAGGCGGCGCCGGTGGGGCGCGATGAGGTTTATGCGCCGGTGGAGCCTTTGGATTCTCAGCTCTCGGAAGAGGCCTTGGCGCATGCGTTGTGGGCTAGTTGGGCTTATCGGGAAGAGCGGTATCGGTTGCCTTGAGGTGGCCTTTTTATGCGGGACGTTGCAGGTTCTTAGGGCGCTTGGGGCGTCGGGGGCCTGGGGCGCGCGGGGCAACGATTGCGGTCCGGAGCCTTCGCTCCGGACTGCCCCTGCGTCATCCTTGTCCGCCTTCGGCTCCCTACGGATTCCCTTGGGCTTATCGACGCCCCGGGCGCCCCAGGCCCCCGACGCCCCAAGCTCTGGTGGCTGAATGCCGCAGGCCGCTGGGGAGGGGATTTTTCTTAGGGTTCTTGCTGCCGGAGTGTTACGGTGGAAGATCTTGCGGTGCCCGCCCCAGACCGGCCGCGCGGGCGGCCGGTCTGGGGCTTACGCGGTGGCTTGTTTTGGGGGATGGCGCTGCGTGCTGGTGGTGGGCTTGATTCTGCGCAAGTCGGATTTTTGTTGAAGGTAGGAAACTGGCGCATGACTTTTCCTGAATCGTCTTCTGATGCTGCTCGCGCTGCTGCGGGCGCTCAATCAAACAAGCCTGATTCCCATGTGCCGCTGCGGCGCCGCGCACTGCCCTTGCCGCGCGGGCGGTTTGCGTGGATTACGGGTGTCGTCAGTACCGTTTGGCTGGCGGCCAGCACGCTGTTCTGGTGCCTGCTGTTGTTTCCGATCTCGTTGCTGAAGTTGTTGCTGCCGTTTCCCGCGGTCAGGCGGCGCATTGATCCTGTGCTCAACGGTATTGCCACGGCGTGGGTGTCCAGCAATGCCGGGTGGTTGGCGCGGATCCAGCAGGTGCCTTGGGATATCCAGGGCAATACGGGGCTGCGCTACGCGGACTGGTATTTGGTCAACTGCAATCATCAGTCCTGGGCGGATATCTTTGTGTTGCAGTATTCGCTGAACCGGCGCATTCCGCTGCTGAAATTCTTTCTGAAGCAACAGCTGATCTATGTGCCGGTGATCGGTCTGGCCTGGTGGGCGCTGGACTTTCCCTTCATGAAGCGCCATGGCAAGGCGGCGTTGCGCCGCAATCCGGATCTGGGCCGGCAGGATCAAGAGACCGCAAGGCGGGCCTGCGCGAAGTTTTCCTTGGTGCCGACCAGCGTGATGGTGTTTGCGGAAGGCACGCGGTTTACGCAAGCCAAGCGCGATGGGCAGGGTGCGCCGTACCGCCATTTGCTCAAGCCCAAGGCGGGCGGGCTGGCGGTGGCGTTGAATGCGATGGGCAAGCGTTTCCGCTCGATGATAGATGCCACCATTGCCTATCCGGATGGCGCGCCCAGCTTTTGGGATCTGGCTTGCGGCCGCGCGGGCCAGGTGCTGGTGCGCATGCGGCAGTTGCCGGTGCCGCCGGAGTTCTGCGACGCCGACTACACCGGAGACAAGGCGTTCCGCACCGCCTTTCACCACTGGCTGGGCCAGCAGTGGCAGGCGAAGGACGATGAGATCGAGGCGCTGACCGCGCGTGCGCGGTCGAACGCCAAGGCCGATTAGACGCGGGCCGGCAGCACCAGGCCCGAGCTTGCGCCGAAGCCGATGCGCGGATAGCCGGCCTTCACGCATTCGGCGCGCATGATGACCTGGTCGCCGTCCTGCAGGAAGGTGCGCTTTTCGCCCCAGGGCAGGTCGATCGGGTTTTTGCCGCCATTGCACAGCTCGAGCAGCGAACCGGCTTCCGAGGGCTGCGGGCCGGACAGGGTGCCGGTGCCCAGCATGTCGCCTGGTTGCAGGTTGCAGCCGTTGACCGTGTGGTGGGTGATCAGCTGCGCCACGTTCCAGTAGGCATCGCGGAAGTTGCTGCGCGACAGGAAGGCGGGCGGCTGCTTGTCGGCGCGCGATTTTTCGGTGGTCAGCAAGACTTCCATCTGCACGTCGAAGGCGCCTTTGGCGCGGTTCGCGTCGGAGGCGAGGTAGGGCATGGGTTGCGGCTCGGACGGGCCGCGGTTCCATTGCGTGCGGAACGGCTCCAGCGCTTCCATGGTGACGATCCAGGGCGAGATCGTGGAGGCGAAGTTCTTGGCCAGGAAGGGACCCAGGGGCTGGTATTCCCAGGCCTGGATGTCGCGCGCCGACCAGTCGTTCAGGATGCACAGGCCGAACACGTGCGATTCGGCGTCGGCCAGGTTGATGCGGTCGCCCTGGGCGTTGCCGGTGCCGACGAATATGCCCAGTTCCAGTTCGTAGTCCAGGCGGGCGCAGGGGCCGAATTGCGGCGCCTCGCCTTCATTGGCGGGGCGGGTCTGGCCGACGGGACGGGGGAACTTCTGGTCCACGCCGATGCTGGAGGCGCGGCCGTGGTAGCCGATGGGCACCCACTTGTAGTTCGGCAGCAGGGGATTGTCGGGTCGGAATTGTTTGCCCACGGCGGTGGCGTGGTGCACCGAGATGTAGAAGTCGGTGTAGTCGCCGATGCGGGCGGGCGTGGTGTATTCGGCGTCGGCCTGGGCGACCAGCAGGGGCTCGACGGCGCCGCGCAGGGCCGCGCCTTCGCGCAGCGCGCGCGACAGCGCCAGGCGCAGGGCGCTCCAGTGGGCCTGGCCCAGGGCCATCAAGGCGTTCAGGCTGTCCGTGGCGCAAGCGGCCAGGGCTTCGGCCGCCAGGCCTTCGAAGGGCTGCTTGGCGGCCAGCGCGGCCAGGTCCAGGATCTGGTCGCCGATGGCCACGCCGGGGCGGAATGATTCGGTTGTGCCCTTGCGGCGGAAGGAGGCGTAGGGCAGGTTCTGCACCGGGAAATCCGACTCGCCGGTGTTGGCGCTGGCGATCCAGCTCTTCAGGGACGGGTCGTGGGTTTCGTTGATGGTGGTGGTCATGGCTGCGTGTCTCTTTCAGTGTGGTTGTGCGGTGGCCGGGGCGCCAGGCGCCGGAAAATTCAAATGCCAAACGGCGATGAGCTTGCGCTCATCGCCGCGGGCGTGGATAGCAGGGGTTCTGCGCGTCACGCCTTGTTGGGGTCGAAATGCTTGGCGATGCCCTGCCAGCACCGGTAGTAGTCGCCTTGCAATTCTACCGAGGCTAGCGCCTGCTCCGTCGGGCGAATCACGCGTCGCGTCTCGAACATGAACGCCATCGTGTCACGGATGTAGTGGGCCTTGCTGGTGTCGGCGTGGGAGGCCTTTTCGAAGGTCTCGGCGTCGGGGCCGTGGCCGCTCATGCAGTTGTGCAGGCTGGCGCCGCCGGGTGCGAAACCGTCGGCCTTGGCGTCGTAGACGCCCTGGATCAGGCCCATGAATTCGCTGGCGATGTTGCGATGGAACCAGGGCGGACGGAAGGTGTTTTCCATGGCCAGGATGCGCGGCGGGAAGATCGCGAAGTCCATGTTGGCCGTTCCCGGGGTGTCCGACGGCGCGGTCAGCACGGTGAAGATCGAAGGGTCCGGGTGGTCGTAGCTGATGGAGCCGATGGTGTTGAAGTTGCGCAGGTCGTACTTGTACGGCGCGTGCGTGCCGTGCCAGGCCACCACGTTCAGCGGCGAATGGTCGATGGACGCGCGCCAGAAGCCGCCCGTGAACTTGGCGATCAGTTCGAAGTCGCCTTCGACGTCTTCATACCAGGCCACCGGCGTCTTGAAGTCGCGCGCGTTGGCCAGGCAGTTCGAGCCGATGGGACCGAGTTCGGGCAGGCGCATGGCGGCGCCGAAGTTTTCCAGCATGTAGCCGCGCGCGCTGCCGTCCAGCAGCTCTACGCGGAAGCGCACGCCGCGCGGGATGACGGCGATTTCCAGCGGTTCCAGATCGATCAGGCCCAGTTCCGTGGCCAGGCGAAGGCGGCCTTCCTGAGGCACCAGCAGCAGTTCGCCGTCGGCGTTGTAGAAGTAGCGCCCTTGCATCGAGCGGTTGGCGGCGTACAGGTGGATGCCCACGCCGCTCAGCTCGTCGGGGGCGCCATTGCCACCCCAGGTCTTCACGCCTTCCAGGAAGTCGGTGGGGGCGGCGGGAATGGGCAGCGGGCTCCAGCGCAGCTGGTTGGGCGTGACGGGGCCCTGGCCGAAGGTGCTTTGCCAGCCGGTGGCGCCGTCAAAGGCTTCGAACGGCTTGTGCTGCGCGCCGGGACGGATGCGGTAGAGCCAGGAGCGGCGGTTTTCGCTGCGAGGTGCGGTGAAGGCGGTGCCGGATAGCTGCTCGGCGTACAGGCCGTAGGGGCATTGCTGCGGCGAGTTGCGGCCCAGCGGCAGGGCCCCGGGCAGGGCCTCGGTGGCGCAACTGTTGCCGAAGCCGGTCTGGTATTGCAGTTCCATGGAATCCTCCTGAGCGGCGGCGCGGTGCTTGGCCGCGCGGCCTGGTACGGGTGGCCGGTGCGGAAGATATCCGGGAGGCCGATATGCCATTGTCGGAAAAAAACCCCACCTCGGCTACGGGAATGTAAAAATAGAGACTATAAATTTTGTGAATAGTAGGGGTGCGTATGGCCGAGTTGCGCGATGTCGATCTGAATCTGCTGCTGCTGTTCCAGCACCTGCTGGAGGACCGCAATCTATCGGCGGTCGCGCGGCGCATGGACCTGTCGCAGCCCGCTGTCAGCAATGCGCTGCGGCGCCTGCGGGAAGCATTCGGCGATGACCTGTTCGTGCGCACGGCGCAGGGCATGTTGCCCACGCCGCGCGCGACACGACTGGCGGGCCCGGTCAGCGAGGCGCTGACCATGCTGTCGCAAGCCCTGAAAGACCAGGATGTCTTCGATGCCGCGACCAGCACGCGGCGCTTCCGGGTGGCGATGACGGACGTGGGCGAGATCCACTTCATGCCGCGCCTGATGGAGGTCTGCGTGCAGGTGGCGCCGCTGGTGCGCATCGATTCCGTGCGGGTGCAGGGACCGGATCTGCCGCGGGAAATGGAGGCCGGACGGGTGGATCTGGCGATCGGCGCGTTCGATGAAATGGGGGCGGGCACGCTGCAGCGCATGCTGTTTCGCCAGGGCTACGCTACCTTGTTCAGACAGGCGCATCCGACGGCGCACTCAGGTATGAGTCTCAAGGCTTTTCGGGCAGAGCGCCACCTTATCGTGTCGCGCGCGGCGCCCTACGGGCAGGTGAATCAGTCCATGGAGCGCGCCGGGGTGGACCTGGCGGAGCACTTCAGCGTGCCGCATTTTTCGGCCGTGCCGTACATCGTCAGCGCGACCGACTTGCTGGCCACCGTACCCGAAAAACTCGCTGCCAGCGCCGCGCCGCCGTTCGGCCTGCGTTTCATGACGCCGCCGATCAGAGTGCCGGCGCTGCAGACGAACATGTACTGGCAGCGCCGGGTCGACCGGGACAGCGGCAACCAGTGGTTGCGCGCGCTGATCGTCAATACGTTCGCGGTGGGAGCGTGAACGGGTCTACGGCGCCACCGACGCGCGCGCCTGGCGCAAGGCTTCGCGCAGCACGTCCATGTCGCCCAGGTGGTTGGCCAGCAGCAGGATCAGCGCCGCGTTGAGTTCCTGGCTTTGTTCGTTGGTGAGGTCGCGGTGGGTCTCGATCAGCGCTTCGTAGAAGTCGTCCGGCGAGACCAGGTTGGTTTCGGTAATCAGCATGATGGAGTGATCTCGAAGTTCAGGCGCGGCCCGTGGCGCGGCCGACTGCTGCGGCGACGGCGGCGGCATTGAAGGCGCGCCAGCGGCCGCAGACGTGTTGGTCGGGGCGGATCAGGTAGGCGGTGCCGGCCTGCGCGTCGTAGCGCTTGCGCAGGCAGCCTTCGCGGTCCGTCACGGCGGCCAAATCCCCGGGCAGCGCGGACAGGTCGCACTGCGGGCTGGCGACCAGCACGGCCTTGACCGGCACCGGCGCCATGCGCAGGGCCTGCAAGGCGAGCAGCATGTCCCGGTCGGGCAGTGCATCGCCGCAGAAAAGGGCCAGCACGAATTCGCCGTCCAGCTGCGCCAGCCACCAATCCTGCGCGTTCACGGGAGCATCCAGCGCCACCGCGCCCGGCACCATGCGGCCGCTGAAGGCGTCCGTGTCCGGGGTGTTCAGCGGCGAGCCGGCGTAGGTCGCGGGCAACGACAGGCGGCCGCTGTTGACCAGCGAGCGCGCGAAGGGATGGGTCTTGGCCAGATTCAGCACCGCATTGCGGAAGCTGCGGCTGATGTCGCTCTTGGGCGTGATGAAATCGGTGGCGCGCGATGAATTGAGGATGTTCTCGTCGGCGGCGTATTCGCGTTCGGCGGCGTAGCTGTCGATCAGCGTCTCGGGGGCCTGGCCGGCCAGCACCAGCTTCAGCTTCCAGGCCAGATTCTCCGCGTCCTGCACGCCGCTGTTGGCGCCCCGGGCGCCGAACGGCGACACGCGGTGGGCGGAGTCGCCCGCGAACACGACGCGGCCGTGGCGGAACTTGTCCATGCGTTCGCACGCAAAAGTGTAGACGCTGACCCATTCCAGCTCGAAGCGGGCGTCGGGGCCCAGCAAGGCGCGGATGCGCGGCAGCACGTTTTCAGGCTTGACGGCCTCGACCGGGTCGGCGTTCCAGCCCAGCTGGAAGTCGATGCGCCAGACGTTGTCGGGCTGGCGGTGCAGCAGCACGGACTGGTTGGGATGGAACGGCGGATCGAACCAGAACCAGCGCTCGGTCGGAAAATCCGCCTGCATCTTGACGTCGGCGATCAGGAAGCGGTCGCGGAAGATGCGGCCATGGCTTTCCTGGCCGATCAGCTTGCGCACCGGCGAACGCGCGCCGTCGCAGGCGATGAGCCAGTCGGCATGCAGCGCGTATGCGCCGTCGGGGGTCTCTACGTTCAGGACCACGCCGTCGTCGCGCTGCTCCACGCCGGCGACCTTGTTCTTCCAGCGTAGATCGATATTGGGTTCCCGCCGCGCCTGCTCGTACAGATAGCCTTCGGCGTAGTACTGCTGCAGGTTGATGAAGGCCGGGCGGCGGTGGCCGGGTTCGGGCAGCAGGTCGAAGCGCCACACTTCCTGTTCGCGGAAGAAGACCTTGCCCACGTTCCACGACACGCCTTTGTCGATCATGCGCTGGCCCACGCCCAGGCGGTCCCAGATTTCCAGTGTGCGCTTGGAGAAACAGATGGCGCGGGAACCGGTAGACAGGCGGAAGTCGTCGTCCAGCACCACCACGCGTACGCCCTGGCGGGCCAGATCCAGTGCGGTGGTCAGGCCGACCGGGCCGGCTCCCACCACCACGACCTGATGGCGCGCAAGCTCGCGGGCGGCCTGGTCGGCGTGTTTTTCATAGGCGAATTCCATCGCCTGAAAGTCGATGTCTCCCACGGTTGTCTCCTGTGTGGGTGATATTGTTTTTATGTCACGAAGCCGCGCGCTGCCTTGCGGCGTGCGATTCCGGTTGCAGCGGGGCAGGGCCGCCGTGGCGGCCCGTCGGGATCAGCCTTCCAGCTGCGCCCACATCTCCAGGTCGCGCTTGTCGGTCCAGATGCGCGGATGGGTGTGGCCGGTGGCCTCGTCATAGGCGCGCGACACGTCGAACGGCATGCAGTGGTCGAAGATCACCCAGTCGCTGTATCGCGGCTTCATGAAGTCGTAGACCTCGCGGTAGATGGTCTTCAGGTCCTTGCCTTCAGCCACGCCGCGGTTCACCGCGCCGTACAGATCGGTCAGGAAGGCGCGCGTGCCGGCCAAGCCCTGGCGGACTTCGGTGGCGTTCTTCAGCGCGGGGCCACGGCCCGGAACCATCTTCTCGGCTTCAAAGCTCGACAGGGCGTCCAGCGTGCTGGGCCAGTCGCGGAAATAGGCATCGCCGCAGTACGGCGTGGACTGGTATTCGACCAGGTCGCCGGCGAACAGGATCTTCTGCTCGGGCAGCCAGGCGATGGTGTCGCCCTTGGTGTGGCCGCGGCCCACTTGCAGCAGCTTGACTTCCAGGTTGCCCAGATTGACGGTCATTTCGCCCTTGAACGTCATCGTCGGCCAGACCAGGCCCGGCGGAATCGATTCGGCGTTGCGGAACAGGCGGGGGAAGCGGCCGATTTCGCTGGCCTTGTCCTGCTCGCCGCGTTCGGCGATCAGGTCGTAGGTGTCGCGGCTGGCCAGGATTTCCTGGGCGTCGTAGGCCGACGCGCCAAACACGCGCACGGCGTGGTAGTGCGACAGCAGGATGTACTTGATGGGCTTGTCCGTGACTTCGCGGATGCGGCGGATCACGTCTTGCGCCATGACCGGGGTGGCCTGGGTGTCGACCACCATGACGGCCTCGTCGCCGATGATCACGCCCGTGTTGGGGTCGCCTTCGGCCGTGTAGGCATAGGCGTTGTCGGACAGTTTTTCGAACGAGACGACCTTGTCGTCCAGGTCTGCGTGCGAGGCGAATTGCTTGCTCATGGAGGCTCCTTCCACTTTTATAGGAATAGGGTGTGTGGAAGGAATATAGCCCGACGTTAGTGTTTGTGCAATACGTTTGCTATAAACAAATGGCCTTGTTTTTACAGGGATTTCCCGCGGATTTTGGGGTCGGCTCCGGTCAGTTTCTTTGGCATTTCGGGCAGTAATAGGTGGCCCGCTGCCCCTGCACGATGCGCCGTATCGGGGTGGAGCAGACCCGGCAGGGCTGGCCCTCGCGCTCATAGACAGCGGCGTGGATCTCGAAGTAGGCGCCTGGTTCGCCGGTGGCCCCGACATAGTCGCGCAGCGTGCTGCCGCCCGAAGTCAGGGCGTCGGCCAGGGTGGCGCGCACCATGTCGGCCAGGCGCTCGCAGCGGGCGGGCGACAGCTTGTTGGCCGGCGTCTTGGGGTTGATGCGGGCGCGGAACAGGCTTTCCGACGCATAGATATTGCCCACGCCCACCACTGCCATGCCGGCCAGCAGCACCTGCTTGATGGCGGCGCTGTGATTCTTGAAGTGGCGGTGCAGCCAGGCGCCGTCGAAACGCGGGTCGAAGGGCTCGATGCCCAGCTTGGCCAGCAGGGGGTGGACATCGACGGGGCCATCGCTGGCGGGGTGCCACAACACCGCGCCGAAGCGCCGCGGGTCGTGCAGGCGCAGCACGGCTTCCTCGAAGATCCATTCGACGTGGTCGTGCTTGCGCAGGAACTCGCCAGGGGCGACGCTGCGCAGCGACCCGGACATGCCCAGATGCACGATCTGGGTGCCGTGTTCGAACCGCAGCAGCAGGTACTTGCCGCGGCGCGCGCATTCCAGCACCGCGCGGCCGGCGATCGTGGCCGGCAGATCCGGGGGGATGGGCCAGCGCATGCGGGATTCATGGATGACCAGCCGCGTCAGCGTCCGGCCGGTGATGACGGCGTCGATTCCTCGGCGCGTGGTTTCGACTTCAGGCAGTTCCGGCATGAGCCAGTGTAAGATCATTAATTGCGTGTACGAAGATTGTGCCATCAACCGGACGGGCCGCGTGAAGTCGTCTTTCAAACCTATAAATATCGGGATCGCCGCGCTAGCGCTTGCGCTGGCAGCAATACTGACCCCGCCGGCCCAGGCCGCCGACAGCCGGACGCGCGATGCGACCGGGCCACGGATGGCGCCTCAGAGCCGCCACCCTGAAACCGAAGTAATCCGGCTGCGCCCCGGGCAGTTGCCCTATGTCTCGCTGACCGCCGACATCTTTTACCGCGTGCTCGCGTCCGAGATCGCCGCGCAGCGCGGCATGTACGGCTCGGCGGCTACCACCATGCTGGGCCTGGCGCGAGATACCGGCGATCCGCGCCTGGCCCGCCGCGCCCTCGAATTCCAACTGGCCGGCGGCAACCTCCCTGGCGCCTTGGACGCCGCCCGGGTCTGGGCGCGCCTGTCCCCCAACGACGTGGAGGCCAGCTCCACTGAACTGGCGCTGGCCGCCGCCAACGGCCAGACCAAGGGGCTGTCGCAGGCCTTGCGCAACCGCATCGATTCCTCGCGCGACAAGCCGGCCGCTATCGGTCAGGCCTTGGCCGTGCTGAGCCGGTTGAATGACCGCCGCCTGGCCTTGCGCATCCTGGACGAATCCCTGAGCGACAACGTGCGCAAGCTGCCGGCCGCGCATCTGGCGCTGGCGGACGTGGCCTCCGCCTCTGGCGACTACACCCGCGCCGCGCAGGAGTCGCGTGCGGCCCTGGCTGCGGATCCGAAGTCGGAAGCCGCCGCGCTGCGTGTGCTTGAGTACGGCTACAGGGTGGACCCGCAGCGCGCGCAGACCGAAGCGCGTGCCTACATCGCCCGCAATCCCAACGCCCGCAAAGTGCGCCTGATGCTGGCCGGCCAATTGGCCGACAGCGGCGATTACAACGGCGCATTGGCTGAATTGCAGGCCATGTCGCGCCGTTCGCCGGAAGATTTCGACCTCTTGTTCATGCAGGCGCAACTGGCCTATAAGGCCGGGCAATTGCCGCAGGCCAAGAGTCTGCTGCAGCAGTATCTGGACGTGCAGCAGCAGCGCCAGCGGGCCACCGTGCCCGGCGCGACCGACGCCGGCGCTGCCGCCGCCGATGCCCATGTGCTGCTGGCCCGCATTGCCGAAGATCAGGGGCACTACGACGACGCCATCGCTGAACTGGGCCGCATCGACGACCCGACCCTGCGCTACTCGGTGCACATGCGCCAGGCCGCCTTGCGCGCCAAGAGCGGCCGCATCGACGACGCGCTGGCCATGATCGACGCCGCCGGTCCCCAGGACGAGGAAGAGCGCACGCTGGGCGTGCTGACCAAGGCCCAGATCCTGCGCGACGCCGACCGCGTGCAGCAGGCGGTGTCGGTGCTGGAAGCTGCCGATCAAGCGCTGCCCGACACGGTCGAGATCAAGTACGAACTGGCCATGCTGTACGAACGCCAGAACCGCCTGGCCGACCTGGAGCGCATGTTGCGCCAGGTCATTGCGCTGGACCCGGATCACGCGCACGCCTACAACGCGCTGGGCTACACGCTGGCCGATCACAACCAGCGCCTGCCCGAGGCCCTGGACCTGATCACGCAAGCGCTGGAGCTGGCCCCCAACGATCCGTTCATCCTCGACAGCATGGGCTGGGTCAAGTACCGCATGGGCGATTCAGCGGCCGCCGCCGACTACCTGCGGCGCGCCTATAGCGTGCGTCCGGAAGCCGACATCGCCGCTCACCTGGCTGAAGTCCTCTGGACCCAGGGCAAGCGCGACCAGGCTACGGAGCTGCTGCGCGCCGCGGTGGCGAAGGATCCCAAGAACAAGACGGTTCAGGATGTGGCCAAGCGCCTGGGGATCGGCCTGTGACGGCAGTTGTTCAACGCGTGTTCGGCGCAGCGGCGCCGCTGCGCTGGTTGCTGATGGCGATGTTGGCGGCGACGCTGGCCGCCTGCACCACGCCCAAGCCAATCGAAGGCGCCAGCGCCGACGCGTTCTCCCGTATCGGCCGCTTCGCCATCACCGTCAACGAGGAAAGCGGCAAGCAGAATGCCGTGCAGGGCGGCTTCTCGTGGTCGGATGACGGCCGCCACTATGTGCTGGACCTGACCAATCCCCTGGGCTCGACCGAGGCGCGCGTGGAAGGGCGGCCCGGCGCGGCCAGCCTGACCAAGGCCGACGGCACCCGCCTGGTCGCCGACAATCCCGATGCCCTGGCCGAGGAAGCGCTGGGCAGCAGCATGCCCGTGTCCGGCCTGCGCGATTGGCTGCGCGGCAAGCTGGCCGCCACGCCCGAGGCCACCGAGGTGTCCCGCGACGAGCTGGGCCGCCCGGCGGCTTTCGAGCAGGGCGGCTGGCGCGCGCGGTTGTCGCGCTACGACACGCTGGGTCCGCAATTGCTGGTGCTGGAACGCAAGGAGCCCGGTCGCCGCATCATGCTGCGCCTGGTCGTCAACCAGCCTTGAACAGCGGGCCGTGCCGGCTCGAAACCAGCGGTAGCCAGTAAAATCGGGCTACCGTTTTTTTTTCGCCCAGCCGTGACTCTCTACGACGTACCCGCTCCCGCCAAGCTGAATCTATTCCTGCACGTCGTGGGCCGGCGCGCCGATGGCTACCACCTGCTGCAGACCGTCTTCCGCTTCATCGACCTGTGCGACACCCTGCACTTCGACCTGCGCGCCGATGGCATCATCAGTCGCGCCACGGAGCTACCGGGCGTGCCTGAAGAGCAGGATCTGACCTTGCGCGCCGCGCACGCGCTGCAGCGGGCCACAGGCACGAAGCAGGGCGTGCAGATAGGCCTGGAAAAACGTATTCCGCAGGGTGGCGGCCTGGGAGGGGGCTCCAGCGATGCCGCCTCGGTGCTGATCGCCTTGAACAGGCTGTGGGGCACGGGGCTGTCGCGGCGCGAACTCATGGCGCTGGCCCTGCCCCTGGGGGCGGATGTGCCCGTGTTCGTCTTCGGGCAATCGGCTTTCGCCCAGGGCGTGGGCGAAGACCTGACTGCGGTGACGCTGCCTGAACGCGCCTACCTGGTGGCGCAACCGGACGCCAGCGTACCCACCCCACAAGTATTTTCCGCACCCGATTTGACAAGGGATTCTTCTTCCACCACAATAGCGGTCTTTCTTGCTTCGCCTACTTCCCGCTTCGGCAGGAATGATTTGGAGCCGGTGGTCTACCGTCTTTACCCAGAAGTACTTGGGGCATCGCGGTGGCTTGCTGAACAGGGAATCCTTCGTGGAACCCCAGTTCGCATGTCGGGATCTGGTGCGTGTTTATTCGCCGAATTTTCCGAACTCTCCGAAGCCGTTTTGGCAGAAGCAGAAATATCCGCTATAATGCGCGGCGCTGATAAAACATTCAGCCAAACGCATCCACGGTTTCGGTTAGTGCAGGCATGTACTGGGTTAGCTGAACATCCGTTGCGGAATTGGATTGCAAGATAGTTGGGGAGTCGCCAAGCTGGTTAAGGCACCGGATTTTGATTCCGGCATGCGAAGGTTCGAATCCTTCCTCCCCAGCCAACCGAATACATAAAAAAGCTGTTGAACACGCCTGTAAGACACTGGCCCGGGTTCAGCAGCTTTTTTATTTTCCGGGTCCGCTGGTGCATCACCTCGCATCACCTCGTTAGTGTCTTAAAACGACCATCGCATCATCCATCATGGCAAACGATAGCTTCATGATTTTCACGGGCACCGCCAACACTCGGCTGGCCGTGGACGTAGTCAACCACCTCGATATGTCCCTGGGCAAGATGACCGTCGGTCGCTTCTCGGACGGCGAAGTGATGGTCGAGATCAACGAGAACGTGCGCGGCAAGGACGTCTTCGTCCTGCAGCCCACCTGTGCCCCTACCAACGACAACCTGATGGAAATCATGGTGATGGTCGATGCCTTGCGCCGCGCTTCCGCTGGCCGCATCACCGCCGCGATTCCCTATTTCGGCTATGCCCGCCAGGACCGCCGCCCGCGCTCGGCGCGCGTGGCCATCTCGGCCAAGGTCGTGGCCAACATGCTGCAAGTGGCTGGCGTCGACCGAGTCCTGACCATGGACCTGCACGCCGACCAGATCCAGGGCTTCTTCGATATCCCCGTGGACAACATCTACGCGGGTCCGATCCTGCTGGGCGACATCTGGCGCCGCAATTTCTCGAACCTGGTCGTGGTGTCCCCGGACATCGGCGGCGTGGTGCGGGCCCGCGCGCTGGCCAAGCAGCTGGAAGCCGACCTGGCCATCATCGACAAACGCCGCCCGCGCGCCAACGTGTCGGAAGTGATGAACATCATCGGTGAAGTCGACGGCCGCACCTGCATCATCATGGACGACATGGTCGACACCGCCGGCACGCTGTGCAAGGCGGCCCAGGCCCTGAAGGACCGCGGCGCCGGCGCCGTTTACGCCTATTGCACGCACCCCGTGCTGTCGGGCGGCGCCATCGACCGCATCGAAGCGTCGGAACTGGACGAGCTGGTCGTCACCGACACCATTCCGCTCTCCGAGCAAGGCCAGGCCAGCGGCAAGATCCGCCAGCTGTCGTGCGCCGCGCTGCTGGGCGAGACCATCCTGCGTATCTCGAACGCGGAATCGGTCAGCTCGCTGTTCGTCGACTAAGACGCGGCGTCCCTCGGACGGGCAGTCCGGATACTGAGTTTTGCGCCTTGCTGGTCGCGGCAAGGCGCAACAAACACGGTGCGCATTTCGCGTGCCGTGCACTAATCGGCGAAGTCTCTTCGCCATTTATTGTTTTTGGAGTTTTCCATGAAATTCAATGCCACTGCGCGTAGCGTCCAGGGTTCGAGTGCGAGCCGCCGCCTGCGCCGCGCGGGCCGCGTTCCCGCCATCGTTTATGGCGGTACGGCTGCCCCCCTGAACATCGAACTCGACCACAACGAGATCTACCACGCCCTGCGCAAGGAAGAATTCCACGCGTCGATCCTGCAAATGGCGCTGGAAGGCGCAGCCAAGGAAGAGCAAGTCCTGCTGCGTTCGGTTCAATGGCACGCCTACAAGCCGCAAGTCCTGCACGTGGACTTCCAGCGCGTGGACGCCAACCAGGCCCTGCACACCAAGGTCCCGTTCCACTTCATCAACGCTGAAGTCTCGCCGGCTGTGAAGCTGGGCGGCGCCATCATCAGCCACGTCCTGACCGAACTGGAAGTCACCTGCCTGCCGGCAGCGCTGCCCCAGTTCATCGAAGTGGACCTGAAGGACCTGCTGCCTGGCGCATCGGTCCACCTGGCCGACATCAAGCTGCCCAAGGGCGTGACCTACGTGCCCCACGGCGGCGACGCCAACCCGCTGCTGGCCGCCACGGCCGTGGTCAAGGGCGGCGCTGCCGCTGACGAAGGCGCTGCCGAAGCTCCGGCCGCCTAAGTCCTGCCGGAAAGCCCCCGGGCTTTCCGCGGCTGGTACCCGAAACCCTGCGTGTGCATTTGCATGCGCAGGGTTTTTTGGTTTAAACACCCCCATCATGTCTACTCCTATACGCCTCATCGTGGGACTGGGTAATCCCGGCCCTGATTACGAAACCACCCGGCACAACGCCGGCTTCTGGCTGGCCGACCACCTGGCGGACGACTTGCGCGCTTCCTTTGCGCTGGAGAAGTCCTTTTTCGGCATGGTGGCCAAGTCCCGCCTGGGCGCGGACAACGTGCTGCTGTTGAAGCCCAACACCTACATGAACCGTTCCGGCCAGGCGGTCGGCGCGCTGGCCCGCTTCTACAAGCTGACGCCGGAGCAGGTGCTGGTGCTGCACGACGAGCTGGACCTGATGCCCGGCCAGGTGAAACTGAAGCAGGGCGGCGGCCATGCGGGCCACAATGGCCTGAAGGACATTCAGGCGGCGCTGGGCAGCCCCAACTTTTGGCGCCTGCGCATCGGCATCGGTCACCCGCGCACGCTGGGCCTGGCCCAGCAGGTGGCGGACTTCGTCCTGCATCCGCCACGTCGCGAAGAGCAGAAAGAAATCGAAGCGGTCATCGACCGTTGCCGCGCGGTGGTGCCGGCGATGCTGGCCGGCGATTTCCCCTTGGCCACGCGTCAGCTGCATAGCGGCAACGAGGCTTGATGACAGACCAGCGGCAATCGGTATCGGTGTCTGGCGGAAAACTGCGCTTTCGCAGCGAGGTCGCGGATTTCTGGCGTTTCATCCGTCACCCGCATCCGGCTTCGCGCCTGCCGGGCCGCGCAGCCGCGAGCGGCCTGGTGGCCGACTGGTGGCCGGGCCTGGGGCCGGGCCGCCTGCTGGCCTGGGCTGCGCTGCTGTGGGCCGTGAACCTGTTCGCCCTGGGGCCTGTTGCCGTGGCCGCGGCCGGCCTGGGTGGCGTCACGCATCGGCTTGATCCCACCAACATTCCCTGGCTGACTGCCGTGATCTGGGCGCCGTTGGTCGAAGAAATTCTGTTCCGCTATGGCTTGCGCCGCCCCAGGCAGGCGCTGTGGTTGATCCCGGCGATGGTGCCCGTGGTGCTGTGGGGGCCCAAGGTCTGGACCGGCCTGCTGCTGGCCGCATTCGTCATCCTGGCATGCTGGGGCGCGCGCCAGCGCGCCGAACCGCTGCAAGGCTGGGACACCACCTGGCGGCGCTATTACCTGCAGCACTTCGGCCTGGTGTTCCACTTGGTCGCGCTGAGCTTCGCCGCGGTGCACCTGACCAACTTCGTCTACAGCAAGACGCCGTATTGGCTGTTGCCGCTGCTGGTGCTGCCGCAATGGCTGACGGGCCTGGTGCTGGGCTGGATGCGCGTGCGGCGCGGAATCGGTGCGGCCATCCTGCTGCACTCCGCTTTCAATGCCGGCCCTATTTTGATGATCTGGATCATCATGCGCTGGATCCCGGCCGCCGCGACTTAACCGGGGCCGCAACGGCCGCCGCCCCGGCGGGGCTCGAGCGCCCGGCCAGGGTAAACTAGAACGTTAACGATCAATACCGTACTTACACAGGATTCCCATGGCTCTGCAATGCGGCATCGTCGGCCTGCCCAACGTAGGCAAATCGACACTCTTCAACGCTCTGACCCGCGCCGGCATCGCCGCCGAGAACTATCCGTTCTGCACCATCGAGCCCAACGTCGGTGTGGTCGAAGTGCCGGATCCGCGCCTGCAGAAGCTGGCTGAAATCGTCAAGCCCGAACGCATCCTGTCCGCCACCGTCGAATTCGTCGACATCGCGGGCCTGGTTGCCGGCGCGAGCAAGGGCGAAGGCCTGGGCAACCAGTTCCTCTCGCACATCCGCGAAACCGACGCCATCGTCAACGTGGTGCGCTGCTTCGAAGATCCCAACGTGATCCACGTGGCCGGCAAGGTCGATCCCATCGCCGACATCGAAGTCATCGAGACCGAACTGGCCCTGGCCGACCTGCAGACCGCTGAAAAGGCCCTGCAGCGCCATCAGAAGACGGCGCGCTCGGGCGACAAGGAATCGCAACGCATCGTGGCCGTGCTGGAAAAGTGCATCGCCCAGCTGAACGAAGCCAAGCCGATCCGCGCGCTGGACCTCACGACCGAGGAAAAGGCCGATATCGCCCAGCTCTGCTTCATCACCGCCAAGCGCGCGATGTACGTGGGCAACGTGGCCGACGACGGCTTCACCAACAATCCGCTGCTGGACCGCCTGAGCGAGTTCGCCGCCGCGCGCAACGCGCCCGTGGTCGCCATCTGCGCCGCCATCGAATCCGAAATCGTCGACCTCGACGACGCCGACCGCCAAGCCTTCTTGTCCGATATGGGCATGGAAGAACCCGGCCTGAACCGCCTGATCCGCGCCGCCTTCAAGCTGCTGGGCCTGCAGACCTACTTCACCGCGGGCGTGAAGGAAGTGCGCGCCTGGACCGTGCCGATCGGCGCCACCGCGCCCCAGGCCGCCGGCGTCATCCACACCGACTTCGAACGCGGCTTCATTCGCGCCCAGACCATCGCCTACGAAGATTTCATCACCTACAAGGGCGAGCAGGGCGCCAAGGAAGCGGGCAAGATGCGCGCGGAAGGCAAGGAATACATCGTGCAGGATGGGGACGTGATGAACTTCTTGTTCAACGTCTAAGCGAAGCTGAACGTTTCGCCATGCACCCCAAAGATTGGACCCCGGTCCGATCTTTGGGGTGTTTTTCATGGTGCAGCGCCAGGAGCAATGCGCGCCGCTCGCGTCCCGGAAGGGCTTTGCGGGAAAGGCATGAAGGGTGAGACCATGAGTAGTTGCGGCGAATGGGCTGGTTATTCGCCGCAAATCATGCGGTGAATAGCGGGCTGACCGGTAGCGGCCGAGTTGAACCGCATCAGCAGATAGCTTGACCGCACAGACGTAAGTTTTCAAGCGGCACCCAGCCCGCCTCGCCGTCTATGAGCCTGACCGCCCATACCCATCCATTCAATTCGCGTTCACCGCGCAACATGTCGCCTTCCGCGACATCCAATTCCTTGTTGGTGAAATCCTCCAGCATCGTAGCGCTGCCGTCGGCATGGCGGTCCAGGAATTGCGCCGGCACGAAGCCGGCCTCCTGATTCGCGGGCGTGCAGTGATACCAGTCGGGCCAACCCTCGGGGCCATCGTACCGCTCACCAACTGCCACGCGATCTCCTTTGCGTACGAACATGGGCTCGGGAAATTCGCTGGCATGGGCCTGGATGACGAGGTAGTGACGATCGGGATTCATGGGTATTCCTTGTCCGTGCTGTTGCATGCACGGAACTATGCCACGCGCGCCAGCAGCCGCGGCACTGCCGACGCCAGCAAGGCAACCCCCGATCCCGTCAGCAAGCCCAGCACGATCTGCCGGAAGCGCGCTTCGCTGATGCCTATGTAAAGCTTCGCGCCCAGCAACACCGGCACCAGCATGGCGGCGGCGACGATGGCGAACATGGGCAGCATGGCGCGCGTGACGATGCCGCTTGCCAGATACGTGCCCATGGTCACCAGCAGCATGGACAGGTTGAAGTTCTGGATGATGGCGCGTTGCGCGTCCTTGTCGAAGCCGCGCAGGGTGCACCACAAGGTGGGCAGCGTGCCCGTGAAGCCGCCGATGCCGCCCAGCACGCCGCCGGCCATGCCGACGGCCGCGTCGGCGGCGCGGCCGCCCGCGGAGATCTTCGGCAGGTTCTTGGCGTACAGCATGGCGGGACACCAGATCACCAGCAGCGCGCCGAGGATGGTCTTGAACCAGTCCATGTCCAGGCGCGGCAGCAGCGCCACGCCCAGCGGAATGCCGAACAGGCCGCCGACCACGAAAGGCAGCAATCGCGACAGGTCGAAGCCGCGCCGCACGGTGATGGCGGCGAGGATCTGTCCGACCAGGGCGCCGAAGACCGCGAGCGTCGCGGCCAGGCGCGGATCCAGCACCCAGGCCCAGAACGACATCGCCACCAGGCCGAACGCAAAGCCCGACAGGCCCTGCACGAAGCCCGCGATGACCGCGCCCAGGGTAACCACCAGATATACAGAATCCATTTGCCGCCTCTTTGTTCTTATGTGGGGGAACGGCCTGTATTCTGGATGATCCCGACTCCTCGCGAATCGCATTTGGCTATGGGCCGATACCGCTCTTCTTATGGCGGCGCTGCCTGTTCTAGTTTGGCGCTTTGTCCGCCCCAGCCCGCAGGAAATTCGCCTCCAGCACGCTCAGCACGCGATTCAACGTATCGATATCCGCAGCCGACAAGCCCTTGAGCGATTCCTCGAAAAAGGCGGCCCGCTTGGGCAAGGCGTCATCCACCACGGCCTGGCCGGCGGGCGTGAGGTTGGCGTTGGTCAGGCGGTTGTCTTGCGGGTCCACTGCGCGCGCGATCCAGCCCAGCTTTTCCATGGCCTGCAACTGGCGCGTGAGCGATGCGGGGTCGAGCCGGCAGCGTTCGGCCAGATGCTTCTGCGAACACTGGCCGCATTCATGCAGCGCCAGCAGGATGCGCCAGCGGGGCAGGGCGTGGCCGACCGTGCTACTGAACGCGCTCTGCATGCCGCGGTAGGCCTGTCCCATGTGCTGGATGACCTGCAAGCCTTGTTGTTGTTTGGGCAAAAGCTATTCTCCGACGCCGGCCGGCTCTGATTTGGAGGGGCGGATCAACTGGACCGGCGGCACGCGCCGCACGCACCAGAGCGCGAACACCGCAACCGCCAGGGCGATCAGTTGCCCTTCGTGGATGGCGCCGACGAGCGCGATGCGCGCGATCTCGATCAGCGAGGTCCCGTCCTGGCCTTGATGCGCCAATTGTGCCAGGAACTGCGTCTGGGCCTGGGGATTGACCAGCATTTGCGGGTCGTTCAGCTCGGGCAGCCAGCGGGCGGAAGCGCCGCGCAGCGTGGATTCGACGCCGCTGAAATAGCTGTGGCTGACCATGGTGCCGACGATCGCCGTGCCCAGCATGCCGCCTATCATGCGCAGCGATTGCAGCAACGCGGTGGCGATGCCCAGGTGGCTGCGGCCGGCGGTCTGCTGCGCGAAGACCGTCAGGTTGGGCATGATGAAGCCCATGCCCAGGCCGGCCATCAGCATGTATGCGGCGATGAGCGCATGTGACGTATAGCTATGGGTGGTGACGATCCCCAGGCACGAGAGCGCCATCAGGATGAAGCCCGCGTACAGCATGCAGTTGGGATTGCGGATGCGGGTGATGATGCGGCCGTTGATGATGCTGCCCACGGTGATGAAGACCACCATGGGCGTGATGAGCAGGCCCGCGTCCTGGGGCGACAGCCCGAAGCCGCCCTGCAGCAGCAGCGGCGCGTAGAACAGCAGCGAGTACATGGTCACGCCCACCAGCAGGGCCAGCGTGAAGAGCATGGCCAGGCCGCGGTTGCGGAACATGTCCAGCGGCAGTAGCGGATGCGGGCAGCGTCGTTCCCACCAGAGCAGCACGGCGAAGGCGATCGCGCTGCCCACGCCCAGCAGCATGATGGACCCGCTCAGCCCTTCCTTGGGCAGCAATTCGACCAGCAGTTGCAGGCTGCCCAGCGCCAGGGCGATGAGCAGCGCGCCCTGCCAGTCCAGCCGTACGCGGCCGGTCGTGTGGTTGCGCAGGTGCGGCAGATAGCGGGTGACGAACCACAGGCCGAGTATGCCGATGGGCAGGTTGACGTAGAACACCGAGCGCCAGCCGTAGTGCTCAGTCAGCGCGCCGCCCAGGGTCGGCCCCACGGCGTTGGCGATGCCGAAGGCGGAGCTCAGCATGACCTGCCAGCGCAGCCGCACGTGGGGATCGGGAAACAGGTCGGGGATGGACGCGAACGCCGTGCCTACCAGCATGCCGCCGCCTATGCCTTGCAGGGCGCGGGCCAGGACCAGCGTGAACATGCTGTCGGCCGCGCCGCACAGCACCGAGGCCAGGGTGAACAGCACAATGGCCGCCACCACGAACGGCTTGCGCCCGTAGTAATCGCCCAAGCGGCCGAAGATGGGCACGGTGATGACGGAAGTCAGCAGGTAAGAGGTCGCTACCCATGCATACAGTTCGAAGCCCTTGAGTTCGGCCACAATGGTCGGAAGCGCGGTGCCGACCACGGTCTGGTCGATCGCGACCATCATCATGACGAAGCACATGCCCAGCATGGCGAGCAGGGTCTGGCGGAAAGGGAGCACCTGGCCGGGCGAATGCGGGGTGCTGGGAGCGGGGGCGGACATTGCTGGATCTATCAATGATTGATGTGTCAATCATTCTAGCCCTACAATCCCTCAGACAGAAAGTTGTCAGGTCCGGGCCGGATTTCGAGGCGCGGGGGCGATGGGGATAGTGCTGATTTTGCGCAGCCTTGCCCGGCGGCCGGCGCGAAGCCAGCCTGATTTGTTACGATAGCGCTATCTGTACGCTGGCCTAGCCGGCGTCTTCATCAGGCTTTCCTTGGCAGATTCCCCTTTTCGGCGCTGCGGCCTCAGGCTCGGCTTGAGACAGGGCACGCCCTGAAAGGCCCATGGCTTCATAGGCCAGGCGGTTTTTCCGCTGACAAAGCACCTTCCGCGCGCCTGGCGCTGCGGACGGCATTCAAGGATTTCCAGTCGAGGTACCGACGGGGCAGCAATGAAAACGTGGTTCAAGCGCATTTTGATAGGCCTGGTAGTGTTGGTTGTCGTGGCCGTCGTTGGCCTGGCCATCTTCTTGCTGACATTCGACCCCAACGCGTACAAGTACAAGCTGGAAGAGCTTGTCCAGCAACGCTATCAACGCACGTTGACGATCGACGGCGAGATCGAGCTGTCGCTCTTCCCGCGCATCGGCCTGTCGGTGCAGGGCGTGTCGCTGTCCGAGCCCAATAGTCCGGAAACTTTCGCTTCCATCGACAGCACCCGCCTGGCGGTTGCGGTGTGGCCGCTGCTGTCCAACAGCTTTGTGGTGGACCACGTGGCCATCACCGGCTTCAAGGCCCGTGTGATGCGGGACAAGCAGGGCCAGTTCAATTTCAGCAATCTCGTGGGCGGCACCGCGCCGATCACGGCGGCGCCGGCCAATCCCGCCGAAGCCTTGGCGGGCGCGGCGCAGAGCGCGGTGCAGGCCCCGGCCAACGGCAACCTGCCGCAGCCGCGCAACAACATGCAGATCGACATCGCCGGGCTGGACCTGAAGGACGGCCAGGTGCAGCTGCAGGACGCCATCACCGGCATGGCGGTGGCGGTCACCAAGATCAACGCCAACACCGGCCGCGTCACCTTCAATCAGCCGTTTGACGTGCGCATGACCGCGCGCGTCGAGGGCGGCAATCCACGCGTGGACGCCAATCTGACTGGTCAGGCCCTGTTGACGCTGGATCCGTCCGCCAAGCGCTATGCGGCGCAGAAACTGGACCTGCGCATGGACGGCAAGCTGCCGGGCGCCGAAGCCAAGAGCCTGGCGGTGCGCGGCAATCTGGCCTTCAATGGGCAGAAATCGGCGCTCGATATCGCCGGCCTGGAGGTCGTGTTCCAGGGCGACGTCACCGATCCCGCCGCCCGGGCCACCAATGTGGACGCCAGCGTCGCCATTCCCAAACTGGCGATCGACCCCCACAAGAGCCAGTTGCAGATCGAAAAGCTGGCCATCCGCGCCAAGGGTGGCGTGGCTGACGGTCCCTTCGAATTCGCCGTGGACGCGCCCGCGCTCAACATCTCGCCGGCCTCGGCCACGGGAGAAGCGCTCACGGGCCGCGTGCGCATCAGCGGCCTGGACGCGAGCTTCGGCTTGAACGGCATCAGCGGCAACGCCGGCGAACTGGATATCAAGGAAGCCAAGCTGGACAGCACGTCCAAGAACGGCGAACGGATCGTCAAGCTGAACTTCGCCTCGCCGTTGTCCCTGAACCTGCTGCAGCGCAGCGGCGGCCTGTCCGGCCTGCGCGGCGACGTCAACATTACCGATCCCGGCTTGCCCAAGGGCAGCCTGCAGATCCCGGTGATCGGCAGCGTGACGGCGGACCTGTTGAAGGATCAGGCCACCAGCAAGATCAACGCGGTGCTGGAAGGCGGCAAGTTCGACCTGAGCGCGGACATTACCAAGCTGAGCGACTCGCCGAAGGTGAATTTCGCGCTGGTGGTGGACACGCTGGACCTGGATAAGCTGGTGCCGCCCGCGGCGGCAACGCCTGCGCAGCCCGCGGCCAAGCCGCCCGCCGAAGCCAAGAAGGAAGAAGGCAAGCCGGCGCAACCTGCCCCGGCGCCGGCTGCCGCCAAGCCGGTCGACGATACGATCGACCTGTCGGCGCTGATCGGCCCCAGCGTCAACGGCACGATCAAGGTCGGCAAGTTGGTCGTGCGTGGCCTGAAGGCCGATGACGTCGGCGCCGCGGTCAAGCTGGACAAGGGCAAGTTGGACATTTCCAGCCTGACGGCCGGCCTCTACGGCGGCAAGCTGGCGGGCAACCTGTCGGTGGACGCCGCGCAGGGCAACCAGCTGGCCACCAAGATGTCGCTGGCCGGAATCGCCATCGAACCGTTCCTGATGGACCTGGCGCGCCAGAACGTGCTGAGCGGCACGGGCAGCCTCGCGCTGGACCTGAAGACGGCGGGCGCCAACGCCTATGCCATGAAGAGCGGCCTGGGCGGCACCATGCAATTGCGCCTGCGCGATGGCGCGGTCAAGGGCATCAACCTGACGCAGACGCTGCGCGAGCTGAAGGCCGCCTTCAAGCCCGAATCGCAGAACGAAACCGTCGCCTCCGACACCAGCAAGCAGACGGAATTCTCCGAGATGGACGCAGACCTGGCCTTCACCAAGGGCGTGGCTGCGGTAAAGCGCCTGAACGTGGTGTCGCCCCTGCTGCGCGTGACGCAAGGCGAACCGGCCACCATAGACTTCGTCAAGAGCGAGCTGGACCTGGTGGCGCGTGCGCGCGTCGTCAACCCGGCGGCCAACCCGGAAGGCAAGGAACTGATAGACCTGAAGGACGTAACCATTCCCGTGCACGTCAAGGGCCCGTTCGACAAGCCGACCTACACCGTTCTGTGGAAGGACGCCATCGGCGGCATTCTGCAGCGCAGCCTGGAAAACAAGCTGCGCGAAGCGGTGACGGGCAAGGGCAAGGGCGGCGCGGCCGTCGACAAAGCTTTGAAGGGATTGCTGGGCAAATGAACGCCGGACACTTCCAACCCGTGGCCGAGTGCGGCGCCACCACGCAGGCCGAGGCCGCGGGCTACCACCGGCAATGGCTGATCGCCAATGATTCAGGGCAGTGGCTGAATCGCGCCCTGTGTCCGCGGCTGGCCGAGGTCTCGGTCGAACTACGGCTGGGCTACCTGGTGCTCAAGGCGCCGGGCATGTTGCGCATGGATATTCCGCTGGACGTCATCGAAGACGACGACAGCGTGCGCTACAGCATGAAGGTGGGCGAGCAGGTGGTCGACGTGATCGACGAAGGGGAACTGGCCGCGGCCTGGATCTCCAACTTCGTGCAGGTGCCTTGCCGCATCATGAAGGTGCATCCCGACACGCCGGTGGCCGCCTGGCCTGCCTGAATAGGCCCAGGCGCGCTTCGGCTGCTTCAGGCCTGAGCGCCCGAACGCTTGAACTCGAATGCCGCGTGGGCCAGCAGGCCCGCCGCGAGGCCCCAGAAGGCCGATCCGATACCCCAGAAACTGAAACCCGATGCGGTGGCCAGCAGCGTGATGAGCGCGGCTTCGCGGCGTTGCGGGTTGGCCATGGCCGCAGCCATGCCGCCCATGATGGTGCCCAGCAGCGCCAGCCCGGCCAGCGCGGCCAGCAGGGCGGCGGGCAAGGCCTGGAAGAACACGGCCACGGCGCCGGCCACGACGCTCAGCACGACATAGCCCAGGCCGTAGGTGGCGGCGGCGATGTAGCGCTTGGAGGGGTCCGCATGCGCTTCGGGACCGGTGCAGATGGCGGCGCTGATGGCGCCCATCGTGACGCTGTGCGCGCCGAAGGGGGCGGCCAGCAGGCCCAGCAGGCCGGTGGCCGCCACCAGGCGCGAGGCGGGCGGCTGGTAGCCGGCGGCCTGAAGGATGGCCAGACCGGGCAGGTTCTGCGACGCCATCGCGACGACGAACAGCGGAATGCCCAGGCTGACCGCGGCCTGCGCGCTGAACGCGGGCGTGGTCCAGACGAATTCAGTGAAGCGCCAGTCCAGCAGGTCCAGCTGGATCAGGTTCAGTCCGAAGGCGAGGGCGATGGCCACCAGCATGACGACCAGCACCGCGTAGCGCGGCGCCCAGCGCCGGCACACCAGATAGGCCGCGCACATCGCCAGCACCAGTGCGGGTTGCTGCTTGATGTTGCTGAAGACGCCCATGCCGAAATTGAGCAGCACGCCCGCCAGCATGGCCGCGGCGATTTCGCCGGGGATGCGGCGCAGGATGGGATCAATCCAGCCGAACAGGCCGCAGGCCAGCGTCAGGGCTGCCGCCAGGATGAAGGCGCCGATGGCTTCGTTGAACGGAACGCCCGCCAGCGCGGTGACCAGCAGGGCCGCGCCGGGAGTGGACCAGGCCATGACGATGGGCAGGCCCGTGCGCAGGCTGTATACCGCGCCGCCCAAGCCGAACGCCAGGCTGAGCGAACCGATCCAGGAGCCGATGTGGGCCGAATCCAGGCCCGCGGTATGGCCTGCCTGCACCATCAGCACGGCGGTGCCGCCGAAGCTGACCAGGACGGCGACCAGGCCAGCGGCGATGGCCGAGGCGGACAGGTCGCGGCGGGCGTGGTGGCGGGAAGGGGGAAGGTCGATGCTGGACTGCGCGGCGTCGCTCATGCGGCACCGGTCAGGCGGCGGTACTTGGCCATGAGCTGTTCCTGGCCTTCTTTCCATTGCGGGTGCAGCTCGATGCACTCTACCGGGCAGACCACCTTGCATTGCGGCTCGTCGTGGTGGCCCACGCATTCGGTGCACCGGTCAGGGTCGATGACGTAATAGTCTTCACCCATGGAGATTGCGTCGTTCGGGCACTGGGGCTCGCAAACGTCGCAATTGATGCATTCTTCGGTGATGGTCAGGGCCATGGCGGGCTGCGGGTTGGGCGGGTGGGGCTAAGCGCATTGTAGCGCCGCCGCCCGCCTCGGCCGCACAGCGCAAGAAGGGCGCTCTGCGCGCCCTTCGAGGGTGGAGCAATACCTGTCCGCCGGGGCTCAGCCCGGCCAGGACTGTTCGCGGCGTTCCTTGGCCTTTTCCTGCAGCCAGCGCTCGACCGACGGAAACACGAACTTGCTCACGTCGCCGCCCAACTGCGCGATTTCGCGCACGATGGTGCCCGAGATGAACTGGTACTGGTCCGAGGGCGTCATGAACAGCGTTTCGACGTCGGGCAGCAGATGGCGGTTCATGCCAGCCATCTGGAACTCGTACTCGAAGTCGGACACGGCGCGCAGGCCCCGCACGATGACGCGGCCGCCCTGGTCGCGCACGAAGTCCTTGAGCAGGCCGCCGAAGCTTTGCACTTCCACGTTGGGATAGTGGCCCAGCACTTCGCGCGCGATTTCCACGCGCTCGTCGATGCTGAAGAAAGGCTTCTTGTTGCGGCTAATGGCGATCCCGACCACGACTTTGTCGAAAAGCGTGGCGGCACGGCGGACCAGATCCTCGTGGCCTCTGGTCAGCGGGTCGAAAGTGCCGGGATATACAGCGGTGATCATACGAGCTCCGTACCGTTATAAGTGGTGTACACCATCCTCCGAAGCTCGGATTATTGACCTATTTGCGCAATGCAGCAAATTCCAGCAGATGGTAGTGGACCGCGCCTGCCTTGTCTTGCCGCAAGATCGTGAATCCTTCGGGGGCTTCGATGGGGCTTTCCGCCTCTACGTAGACTAGCCCATGCTCGGTCAGAATGCCCGGCAGAATCGGCCACAGACGCGTCAGCCAGCCCTGGCCGAAGGGCGGATCCAGCATGATCAGGTCAAACCGGGACGCATCCATGCGTTCGGCGACCTGCATGGCATCGCCCACGTGGATGCGTATCATGTCGGCTTTGAGCTTGTCGCGCAGTGTCCGCAGCGCGGACGCGGCCGTCTTGTCCCGCTCGACCATCTGCACATGCGCCACGCCGCGCGAGGCCGCCTCGAAGCCGAGCGCGCCGCTGCCGGCGAACAGATCCAGCACCTGCTTGTCGGCGAATTCGCCGCCCCATAGATGATTGAGCCAGTTGAACAGCGTCTCGCGCACCCGGTCGGGCGTGGGGCGCAGCGTCTCCACGTCGGGTACGGCAATGGGGGTGCGTCTGTATTGGCCCCCGACGATACGAATATACTTGTTACCCATGTTTAGCCGCTTCTTCAAGAAAAAATCCCCTCCGCCCGCCGCGCCGGTCCAACCCGCGCCGCCGCCGGAAGTCGCAGACGCCGTAGCCGCGCCTGCCGAGCCCGCCGCCGTCCCGGTCACGCCGGCGCCGCCGGCGCCTGTGGCCCCCGAGCCGCGCCGCGAACCGGGCATCGAACCGGCCGCCGCCGCGCCGGCCGTCATCGCCCCGGCTGCTGCTGCCCCGGCTGCAACGCCGGTTGTTGCGCCTGTTGCTGCGCCGCAGGAAGCGCCGGCTGCAACGCCCGCGCCGGTTGCGCCCGTAGCGTTTTCGCCGACACCCGTTCAGGCGTCGCCACCAGCTCCTGTGCCGACGCCAGCGCCTGCCCCGGCGGCGGCTCCCGCACCTGTCGCGGTTTCCGCGCCAGCGGTAGCAACGCCGGCGCCGATCTCCGTGCCCGCTCCCGTTGCGGCTCCACCGGCCGTACCGGCTCCCGCGCCTGCTCCCGAACCCGTCGCTGAAGCTCCCAAGAAGGCCTCGTGGCTGTCCCGCTTGAAGCAGGGCCTGTCGCGCACGGGCCAGAGCATCGGCGGCATCTTCGTCGGCGTGAAGGTCGACGAGAACCTCTTCGAGGAACTCGAGTCGGCGCTCATTATGGCCGATGCGGGTCTGGAGGCCACCGAAAAGCTCCTGACCGCGCTGCGCGCCCGGGTCAAGAAGGAACGCATCGAGGACCCGGCCAAGGTGAAGACGGCCCTGCGACAGCTGCTGGCCGACCACCTGCGTCCGCTGGAGCGCGCCTTCGACCTGAAGCGCACGCAGCCCCTGGTTGTCATGATCGCCGGCGTCAATGGCGCCGGCAAGACCACTTCCATCGGCAAGCTGGCCCACACCTTCCAGCGCCAGGGCGCCAGCGTGCTGCTGGCTGCCGGCGACACGTTCCGCGCCGCCGCGCGCGAGCAGCTCATCGAATGGGGCAGCCGCAACAACGTGACGGTGATCTCGCAGGACGGCGGCGATCCGGCGGCGGTGGCGTTCGACGCCGTCAACGCGGGCCGCGCGCGCGGCATGGGCGTGGTGATGGTCGATACCGCAGGCCGCCTGCCCACGCAGTTGCACCTGATGGAAGAGTTGAAGAAGATCCGCCGCGTGATCGGCAAGGCGGATGCCGCCGCGCCGCACGAGGTGCTGCTGGTGGTGGACGGCAACACTGGCCAGAACGCCTTGGCGCAGATCCGCGCTTTCGACGCCGCCATCAATCTGACGGGCCTGGTCGTGACCAAGCTGGATGGCACCGCCAAGGGCGGTACGCTGGCCGCCGTGGCCGCGGGCAGCCAGGGCGTGCGCCCGATCCCGGTGTATTGGATCGGCGTGGGCGAAAGCCTGGAAGACCTGCAGCCCTTCGTGGCGGACGAGTTCGCCGGGGCCTTGCTGGCGGATTGATGTCCGTGGATCCGGCGCGCTTGCGTCGGCAAAAACAAAGGGACGGCGCATGCCGTCCCTTTTGCATTCAAGCCCGCATCACTTCCAGAATGGTTTGCTGGCGGCCAGGTCGTCGAAGGCTTTCTGCGCGTCGTCCGCCAGTTCTTCCAGGCGGGCGCTGATCCAGCCCAGGGCGAACCAGGCTTGCGGGTGGGTGGCGGTACACGACTCGTAGTAGTCCTTGGCCACCGCCAGGTCGTTGATTTCGCCTAGCACGTCCTGCACGCGCGACAGCAGCTTGCGATAGCCGCGCAGCTTGCCCGAGGGCAGCAGCGATTCGGCGAACGCCAGGCTGTAGCGCAGGCGCTTGCCGCGCTTGCGCAGCTCGTGGCGCGTGGGGATGTCCAGCGTGGCGAATTGCGTGCCCTGGTCGGCCACCTTGCTGTGCCAGCGGTGCAGGCGCCGCGCGAGCTGTTTGTGCAGGCGTTGCGGATCGGGTTCGGGGGCCAGCATGGGGATGATGGTGGGCCTGACGCTGGGACCGGCCACGCCGCCTTCCAGCCGGATGGCGGGTTCGGGCGCGGCGTCGCTGGGCGTGCCGTTGGCGATGGTCTGGTTGTCCGCAGCGGGCAGGGCCGGCGGCACGTCCAGGCTCCATTCCAGCAGATCCAGCAGCCAGGCCTGGAAGGCCTTGCCGCCGGCGATGCTGCGCGCATCCTGTTCCGGGGGCGCGGCTTCCATGGGGATCACCGGCATGCCCGCGCGCATCAGCGCGGGCGCCACGGTTTCGTTCAGCACGTCCTGATCGCGGTTGGCGCCGAAGGCGGCGAAGTGCGTGCGCACGCCTTGCAGCAGGGCGTCGGGAATCGGCGCGATCCAGCCGTCGAACAGTTTCCAGGCCGAGCGTAGCCGGCGCACGCCCACGCGCAGCTGATGCACGTGTTCGGAGTTGCCGGCGCGGTACACGCCTTCGGTGTCGACCTCGGCCAGCACCGAGGCGTTGCGCGCGATCTGGTCCAGGCATTCCGCCGCGATGCGCGCCATGGCCTGGGGCGCCGTCATGTCTTCGCGCAGCTTGACCGATGCGGCGCCGCGCGGCGCCCAGAACTGGGCGATGGCTTGGGCGCGGCGGGCTTCGAGGTCATCGCCCGGGATGGCGTCTGCATCTGCCAGGCGCTGCGCCAGTTGGGCCAGCGCGTCGCCGCGCTCGGACTTGCTGCGCGGGTCCAGCACCAAGCTGTGGCGCTGCTGCCAGCCGCGCGCCGCCGCGAAAATGGCGGCAGGGCGTCCCGACACTAGTTCGAATTCCAGCTCGGAAATGGGCAGTTCCAGCGCGCCTGCGCGCAGGATGCCGGTGTCGTAGGCCAGTTCCACTGTGCCGTAGCGCGTGCGGACCTTGCGCAGCAGGCGCTGCACGTCGGTTTCGTAGCGCAGGCCCAGTTCGCCCTTGACGGCCGCCAGCGCGGCTTCGACTTCGGTGCCGGCGTATACCGACAGGTCCAGCACCGGGCCCGGCCGCGGGTGATTGAGTTCGATGCGGGTGATGGCGTTGATGCCGGGCATCTTCAGCGTCTGCACCCAGTCGCGGCCTTCCTGGCGCAGCCGGATGGCGATGCGCGCCCGCGCAAGCTCGCGTTCGGGCGTATCGAAGTACATGGCATGCAGGCGGATACGGGTCGCCTCGCGTTGCTTGATCTCTCGCTGCACCGCCTGGCGCGAAGCCGCGGGCACGTGCAGTTTCAATTCCTGTTCCGACATGGCGACGGGTGTCCAACGGCAAAAGCCGAGATCTTAATCAAACGGGCCGGGCGATTTGATGACCGGTCATATTTATTTCACATGGAGCATAGACGTGTTTGCGGCGCATCAACAACCGGAGTGCAGGGCGCGGATCCTTGGTCGAGGCAGAGGACTGGTGCAATAGCGACCGTTTGTGCTGGAGCACTCGTGACCCCTGAAATTACCCAGTTTCAGTGATATGCATGGTTACGAATCGCTTTTCTAATTGTAATCGGCGGGTTACGCGGCCCGTGCCATCCGATTCCACACGCGTCCGCCTGGCCTCAGCCCCAGCGGGCCACGATTACAGAAGAGCGCCATGAACCGTACGTATCGCATTGTCTTCAACCGCAGCGCGGGCTTGTGGCAGGTTGTAAGCGAGCACGCCCGTGGGCAAGGCAAGGGCGGCCGCCATGCAAGCAGATCCGTGCGCAGACGCCTGCCCTTGATGGCGATGCTGCTGGCGGCCCTGGGCGCGGCCGGCCAAGCGCAGGCGGGGCAGATGGTCACCCTTACCGGCGATGCTACTTACGCACCCTTCTCAGGTCCAAATATGGTGGCCTTCGCCCCGCTATATGTGGGCATATCCGGTGTAGGAACATTGACCGCCGCCGACGGCGGCCATATGACGATAGCGCCGGGCTACACGGTGATTCTGGCCGACTCGGCCTCGGCTGATGGCACGATCAACATCGGCGCGGCTCCCGGCGCTGCACCCGTGGGCGCTGGCTTCCTGGCGACGTCGCTACTCCAGTTCGGCGCGGGCACGGGTACGCTGAACTTCAACACCAACAACTTCCACGACTTCGGCGCGGCGCTGGTCAGCAGGGATGCAGGCACGCATCAGCTCAATCACTATGCGGGCTCCACGCGGCTGGTCGGCGACAGTTCAGGCTTCGTCGGCAAGACCACCGTCACGGGTGGGAGCCTGCAGATTCTCAACATTCTGGGCACCACCGAAGGACGTATCGATGCCGGGCAAGCTCCCGGCGCCACGGCCCGGGTCAGCGTGTTCAGCCCCGGTTCGACCTGGGCGCTGACGGACAACCTTTTTGTCGGCGGCGCCGGGCCCGGAGAGCTGAGCATCTTCAGTAGCGGCACGGTCTCGAACCAGTTTGCAACGGTGGATGCTCAGCAGAACGACGCGGCGAAAGTGACGGTTTCCGGTGTCGGGTCGCTTTGGAGCAATCGCGCGGTGCTGCTGGTTGGTTCCGAAGGCGGGCGGGGCAGCGTGTCGGTCCTGGCGGGAGGATATGCGACCAGCGTCGATGGCGTTGTCGGGCGCACCCAGAACGGCAGCGGCGCCTTTCTGGTGTCGGGGGGCGGCTCCGCCTGGACCAATGGCGGCGAGCTCAGGGTGGGCGATGTCAACGGACAGGGCACGTTGACCATCGAATCGGGGGGCTTTGTCTCGAACAAAGACAGCTATGTGGGCAGCATGGGCGGCAGCGGCAACGTCGTTGTCCGCGGCATCGGCTCCACCTGGGACAACAGCGGCGCGATGACCCTGGGGTTCGGCATAGGAACGGGGGCGGGCAGCCTGACGATCGCGCAAGGCGGCACAGTGAGCGTCGGCGTGAACGGTGGAGGGGCCATTTCCCTGGCGCAGGACCGGTTTTTTATCTTTCCCACCTCCGGCACGATCAATATCGGCGCGGCGGCGGGGCAGCCGGCCGTAGGCGCCGGCACGCTCAATGCCAGCGCGATCCAGTTCGGCGCCGGCATTGCGACCGTGAACTTCAACCATACCGAGCCTGCCTACACGTTTTCGACGCCGCTGTTGAGTACAGGCGCCGGCTCACATAGTCTGAACCAGATAGCCGGTACCACGTTGTTGACCGGCGCCAACGGCTCATTCCGCGGCAGGACCACGGTGTCCGGCGGCAAGCTGGTGGTGCTGGGCCAATTGGGAGGTTCGGCCGCCGTCACGGGCGGGGTCTTGCAGTACGGCAATGGCGTCACGGGCGCGGCCAACTCCCTGAGCGACAACCTGAAGGTCTCCGGCGCCGGCAGCACGCTGGCGGTGCAGCGGGGCGCCTCGCTGGCGGTCGCGGGCGATGTGGAAATGGCCGACGGTACCGTGCTGGACTTGATGGCCGGCACGGGCAGTCCACTATTGCAGGCAAACAAGGTCACGCTGGGCGATGGCGTGGTGTTCAGGCTGAGCGGCATCGCCGACAAGAGCGCGCTCGATACCGTGTTGATCCACGCGCCCACGGGCGGCATCGATGGCGACTTCAGCGCCGTCAGCGTGGGCGGCTTCACCGGAGAGGTCGACTATCTCACCGTCAACACGCACAAGTCCGCCGACAACACGCAGTACCTCGCCACCTACGGCCTGAGCTGGACCGCCAGCAACAATCTGGCCCATGGCACTTTCACGCTGACGGATGCGTCGAACAGCTTCACGCTGGGGTTGCCACTTTCCGACCAGGCCGCCAATGTCGCCGCCGGTTGGGACGGCAAGACCCTGACCAAGGCTGGCGCAGGCACGCTGGTGCTGCAGGGCGCCAACACTTACAGCGGCGGCACGGCCATCCTGGGCGGCACGTTGCAGGTCGATCGCGATGCCAACCTGGGCGCCGCCGCCGGGGGGCTGCGCTTTGGCGAAGGCACGCTGGTGACCACCGCCAGCTTCGATATGGCACGCGCCGTTACGCTGGAACAGACGGGGCGTTTTGACGTGGCCGCGAACACCACGCTGGGACTGACGGGCGCGGTGTCGGGTACTGGAGCCTTGGTCAAGAACGGCGCCGGCACGATGGTGTTGAGCGGCAGTAATAGTCACGGCGGCGGCACGACGATCGCCAGCGGCACCCTGCAGATAGACCGGGATGCCAATCTGGGCGCGGCTACCGGCGGCCTGGCCTTCGGCGACGGCGCGCTCGCCGCTACGGCCTCGTTCGACACCGCGCGTACCGTGTCGCTGGCGCAGTCGGGAAGATTCGACGTGGCCGCTGGCGCCGCGCTGGGCCTGACCGGCACGGTGTCGGGAGCGGGCGCGCTGGCCAAGAGCGGCGATGGCACGCTGGTTCTGAGCGGCAGCAACAGCTATGGCGGCGGCACGCTGATTTCAGGAGGCCGGTTGCAGGTATCGAGCGATGCGAATCTGGGAGCCGCGTCCGGCGGTCTGAGTTTCGACGGCGGCACCTTGGCGACCATGGGCAGCTTCGATACCGCGCGGACGGTCGAACTGACGAAGGCAAACAGTTTTGACGTGGCTGCCGGCACGACATTGGGCTTGGGCGGCGCCATAACGGGCAGTGGAGACCTGTTCCTGTCCGGCGCGGGCACGCTGCGCCTGGACAATGGGGCCAACGCCTACGGCAATACCTGGGTGCGGGCCGGCACACTGATCGGCCATGCCGGTTCGATCTCGGGCAATGTCGACATCAACAACAGCGGCAGGCTGCTGTTCGAGCAGGCCGCCGATGCGCGCTTTGCCGGCGCCATCTCCGGCAACGGCGCGCTCGTCAAGAACGGCGCGGGCACGCTGAGCCTGGACGGCAGCAATTCCTACTTCGGCAAGACAACCGTGTCTGGCGGCCGGCTGGTGGTGCAGGGCGTCCTGGGGGGATCGGCCGAGGTCACGGGCGGCGTCTTGCAGTATGGCGATGGCGTAGCGGGCGCGGCCAACAGCCTGACGGGCAACTTGAACGTTGGCGCTGCGGGCAGCGCCCTGTCGGTGCAGGGGCCGGCGACGCTGGCGGTGGCGGGCGATGTCAATCTGGCGGATGGCACCCTTCTGGACATTGCTGCCGGCGCGGGTGGCCCGTCCTTGCAGGCGGGCGGACTGACGCTGGGCGAGGGCGTCGCCTTCGCCCTCAGTGGCATAGGCAGCGCCAGCCAGCTCGACAAGGTGCTGATCTCTACTCGCGACGGCATCCGCGGCGATTTCGGGGCGGTGAGCGTGGGCGGCTTCAACGGCGCGGTGGACTATCTCACGGTCAATACGCGCAAGTCGGCCGACGGCTTGCAGTATCTCGCCAGCTACGACCTGAGTTGGACCGCGAACAACAATCTGGCGCATGGCACGTTCACGCTGAGCGATGCCGCCAACCGGTTCGTGGTCGGCGCTGATCTGGCGGACCAGGCGCCCAACGTTGCGACGGGCTGGGACGGACGGTCGCTGCTCAAGGCAGGCGCGGGCACGCTGATCCTGAGCGGCAACAACACCTACAGCGGCGGCACCACGATAGCCGGCGGCACGTTGCAGGTCGCCAGCGATGCGAACCTGGGGGCGGCTGCTGGCGGCGTGGCATTCACTGGCGGCACGCTGGCGGCTTCGGCCTCCTTCGATACCGCGCGCGCCATGGCGCTCACGCAGGCTGGACGCTTCGACGTGGCGGGCGGGGCGACGTTGGGGCTGGTCGGCGCAGTCTCGGGCAATGCCGATCTGATCAAGACCGGAGCCGGCACGCTGCGGTTGGACAACGCGGACAACGCCTACGGCAACACCCGGATCCAGGAAGGCATGCTGATCGGCAATGCCAGCTCGATCCGGGGCGACGTCGACAACAATGGCACGCTGGTGTTTGAGCAGAACGCCAACGCCACCTTCGGCGGCGCCATTTCCGGCAGCGGCGCCCTGGTCAAGAGCGGCGCCGGCACGCTGGGCCTGACTGGCGACAGTTCCGGCTTCACCGGCAGCACCACGGTCCAGGGCGGCCGGCTGGCCCTGAATGGCAAGCTGGGCGGCGCACTCAACATCGGCGCGGGCGGCGTGCTCGGCGGTGTGGGGACCGTGGGCTCGGGAATCGGCTCGGCAGTGACCGTGGCGGCCGGCGGCACGCTGGCGCCGGGCAATTCCATCGGCACGCTGACCGTCGATGGCGACCTCGTCATCGAGAATGGCGCGCGATACGCCGTGGAAACCAATCCGCAGGGCGCCGACGCCGATCTCGTCCACGTTACTGGCAACGCTACGCTCAATGGCGGTTCCGTGGCCCATGTGGGCCTCAGCGGCGGCTATGGCTTGCGTTCGGTCTACACGATACTGGCGGCGGACGGGACCTTGTCCGGCCAGTTCGATACGGTGACGTCGGACTACGCGTTCCTGACGCCGCGCCTGGGCTATGACTATGGCGCGGGCCGCGTGTCACTTGAGTTGACGCGCAATGCCACAACCATGGCCTCGGCCGCCGCGACGCGCAACCAGCGCGCGGCGGCCGCCGCCATCGACAGTATCGGCATGGCGGCAGGCAACGAGCTCTACGATGCGATGGCGGTGATGCCGGATGACAAGGGTCTGTTGCGCACCAGCTTCGACCAGTTGTCCGGCGAGATCCATGCATCGGCCAAGACCGTGCTGCTCGAGGACAGCCGTTATGTGCGCGATGCCGCCAGCGAGCGTTTGCGCTCGGCCGTTGGCGCGGTTGGGGCGTCGTCGGCGCCGGTCCTGGCGTCCGCCGGGGACGGGGCCAAGCTGGCCGCAGCGACTGCAATGGGCCCCGCCAGCTGGATCCAGGGCCTGGGTTCCTGGCGCCAGACCGATGGCGACGGCAATGCCGCCCAGGTCAAGAGTTCGACCGGCGGCTTCCTGCTGGGGGTCGATGCCCCGGTGTCCGACGTTTGGCGCCTGGGCTTGATGGCGGCCTACAGCCGCACGGATTTCGACGTGCGGGACCGCTCTTCCTCCGGCGATAGCGATAACTACCACTTGGGCGCCTACGGCGGCGGCCAGTGGGGCGCGCTGGGCCTGCGTGGCGGCCTGAGCTATAGCTGGCACGACATCGCCACGCGACGCTCGGTCTCCATGCCCGGCTATTCAGACCGGCTCAAGGCCAGCTACGACGGGCGTACCGCCCAGGTGTTCGCGGACCTCAGCTATCGCATAGACACTGGCATTGCCGCGTTCGAGCCTTTCGCCAATGTGGCCTATGTCAATCTCAAGACCGACGGCTATACCGAGAGCGGCGGCGCGGCGGCGCTGCGCGCGAACAGCCAGACCACCGAGACCACGTACACGACACTGGGTTCGCGGATCACGTCCGGCTTCGAACTTGGCGGCGCGCAAGCCACCGCCAAAGGATCGCTGGGCTGGCGCCATGCATTCGGCGACTTGAAACCTGTCGCCACCCAAGCCTTTGCCGCGGGCAATGCCTTTACGGTGGCCGGTGTGCCCATCGCCAAGAACAGCGCTGTGCTCGAGGCGGGACTCGATGTGCAGGTCTCCCGCAAGGTCTCGTTCGATCTGTCGTACCAAGGGCAGCTCGCCAGCGGGGCCCAGGACCACGGCGTCAGGGCGGGCCTGAGCGTGCGCTTCTGATCCTTGCCGGCATCCACGGCGCGTTGCCAAAAAAAACCGCCCGTTTCCGGGCGGGGCAAAGGAACGCTGTAGAAGTCCGCAGACGCGTCAGAGGATGCGTTTGCGGACTTGGGTAATGATGATCTCGGCCACCACGACCACGGCGAAGATGGCGGCCAGCACCAGCGCCACGCGGTCCCACTGGAACAGGTTCAGCGCCGTGTCCAGCGCCATGCCGATGCCGCCAGCGCCCACCAGGCCCAGTACCGCCGATTCGCGCACGTTGATGTCCCAGCGCAGCAGCACGATGGACCAGAAGGCCGGACGGATCTGCGGCCAGTAGGCGTACCAGATCACCGAGGCCTTGCTGGCGCCGGTGGCGGTGACGGCTTCGATGGGGCCGCGCTGCGCTTCCTCGATGGCTTCGCCCACCAGCTTGCCGACGAAGCCGATGGAGCGGAAGGCGATGGCCAGCGTGCCGGCCAGGGCGCCCGGCCCGAAGATGGCGATGAACAGCAGCGCCCACACCAGCGAGTTGACCGAGCGGCTGGATACCAGGATCAGCCTGGCCAGCATGTTGACGGTCTTGCTGGGCGTGAGGTTGTTGGCCGCCAGCAGGCCTACCGGCACCGCCATCACCACGGACAGGATGGTGCCCAGCGTGGCGATGTGCAGCGTCTCGATCAGCGCGCCATGCACGCCTTCCGGGTAGTAGGCCCAGTCTATCGGCCACATGCGCCGGAACAGGTCGGCCATCTGCTCGGGCGCGTCGTACAGGAACTCCGGAATGACCTCGACGCCGCGGATCGCCTGCACGATGGCCGCGACCACCAGCAGGTAGAGCGCGAAGCGCAACAGGCGCTGGCCCATGCTGTAGCGTTGCCAGACGCGCGGCGAGCCCGCCGGATTCAGGGTGGAGGCGTGGGCGTTCATTCGTCCACCTCCGCCCGGCGCTTGACTGGCGTTGCGCTGCTGCCGATGCCGCGCGCGCCGGCAAAGCGGCCTTGCAGGATGCGGTCAAAGCCCAGGTTGTCCAGGAACACGGCGCGCACGAAGCCGGCCAGGATTTCGCCCAGCATGATGATGGCGATCAGGGTCAGCAGGATGGCGCTGACGAAGTCGTAGTCGAAGCGCTGGAACGCCGAGAACAGCGTGCCGCCCACGCCGCCCGCACCCACGATCCCCACCATGGTGGAGTTGCGCAGGTTGGAGTCGAACTGGTAAGTCGCAAAGCCGATGAAGCGGGCGAACACCTGCGGCAGCACGCCGAAGATGATCACGTTGGCGAACGACGCGCCGGTGGCTCGCACCGCTTCTACCTGCTTGAGCGAAATTTCCTCGATGGCTTCGGTGAATAGCTTGCCAATGAAGCCGACCGACGCGACCGTCAGCGCCAGGATGCCGGCCAGTGCGCCGAAGCCCACGGCCTTGACGAACAGGATGGCGACGATGACAGGGTGCAGCGCGCGGCACAGCGCCACGATGGCGCGGGCGGGCCACGATACCCAGGTCGGCATCATGTTGCGCGCGCCCAGCAGGCCGATGGGCAAGGCGATGAGGATGCCCAGCACCGAGGCCAGCACCGCGATTTCCAGGCTCTCCGCGATGCCCTTCCACAAGGTGGCGGGCTTTTCGAAGTTGGGCGGGAACATGCGCGCCAGGAACGTGGACGCGTGGCCCATGCCGGTTTCGAAGCGGGCCCAGCTGAAGTCCAGCTGCGCGCCGGCATACAGCGTATAGGCCAGCAGCAACAGCACGCCGGCCTTGGCGCGCCCGGACATGGCGAAGGGGCGGGCGCCTTGGGGTGGGATCATTCCAGCCAAGACTCGCCTCCGTAGATGGTCTTGAGCATGGCGGCGTCCAGCCCCTGGCCGTCGCCGTCATAGACCACATGTCCACCGGACATGCCGACGATGCGGGTAGCGTAGCGGCGCGCCAGTTCGACGTCGTGGATGTTGACGATGACGGGGATGCCCGTGGCGCTGCCCTGCTCGGACAGCAATTCCATGATCTCGACGGAGGTCTTGGGATCGAGCGAGGAGGTGGGCTCGTCGGCCAGCAGCAACTGCGGGCGCTGCATCAGCGCGCGGGCGATGCCCACGCGCTGGCGCTGGCCGCCCGACAGCGCGTCGGCGCGCTGATCGGCGAAACCCGCCAGGCCCACGGTGTCCAGCAGCTTGTAGGCATGCTGGATGTCCTCGGGCTCGAAGCGGCGCATCCACGCCTTCACGGCGGAGGTGTAGCCCAGCCGTCCGGTCAGCAGGTTTTCCATGACCGTCAGGCGTTCGACCAGGTTGTATTCCTGGAACACCATGCCGATGCGGCGGCGCGCGCGGCGCAGCGACGCGCCACGCACGCGGGCCAGGTCCACGGATCCATCCTGCGACTGCAGCACGATCTCGCCCTTGGTGGGTTCGATCAGCCGGTTGATGCAACGCAGTAGCGTGCTCTTGCCGGTGCCCGAGGGGCCGATGATGGCGGTCAGCCCCTGTCCCGCGATCTGCAGGTCGATGCCGTTGAGTACCGGCCGGCCGGCCCGGTATTCCTTCACCAGGCCGGAAATGCGTAGCGACGTCGTCATACGGAATTACTTCTTGCTCTTGGCGGATTCGCGGTCGTAAGCGGCGCGGTTGAAGCTTTCGCCGCCGGATTCGGCGACCTGGCGCACGATGGCCCAGTCCTTCTCGTAGGTCACCGGATAGAAGCGGTCGGCGCCGTCGAAGGCCTTCGACATTTCCGCCGGGAAGCGGTAGTCGTAGAAGCACTTGAGCATCTGGTCGCGGAACTTGGGTTCCAGGTCATGCGCGTAGGCGAACGACGAGGTCGGGAACTTCTCGCTCTTGTAGATCACGCGGAAATCGGCTTCCTTGACCTGGCCGCGTTCGACCATGCGCTTGAACACGTCCGAGGCCACGGCGGCGGCGTCGTAGTCGCCGGAGTTCACGCCCATGACGGACTGGTCGTGCTTGCCGGAGAAGATGACCTTGTAGTCCTTGTCGGGGGTCAGGCCTTCCTTGGGGAACAGCGCCACGGGCGCCATGTGGCCCGAGTTCGACGAGGGCGCGGTGTGCGCCAGCTTCTTGCCCTTCAGGTCGGTCAGCTTCTGGTACGGGCTGTCCTTCTTGACGATGACGATCAGGTTGTAGCCCTGGAAGCCGTCGGCGTAGCCCTTGACCGCGAACGGCACGGCGCCCGCGATGTTCACGGCGAAGGCAGTGGGGCCGGTCGAGAAGCCGCCCACGTGCAGGCGGCCCGAGCGCATGGCCTCGATTTCCGCGGCGTTGCTTTGCACCTGATAGAACACCACGCGCTTGCCCGTGCATTCGGACAGGTGCTTGGTGAAGGGCTTGAAGATGTCTTCGTAGACCGCCGGGTCTTCCACCGGGGTGTAGGTGAACACCAGGGTGGACGGCGTCTTCAGCTTGGCCGGATCGGTGGGCGTGTCGGCCACCAGGTCCTTGTTGGCGTCGCAGTACATCTGGTCCAGGTCGCCGCGGTTGGAGCAGGCGTCGGCGGCTTGCGCGGCGGACGCACCCAGGGCGAAGGCGGCCAGCGTGGCCGCCTGAAGCAGGCGCAGAGCTTGCATCTTGTGTCTCCTCTTTCTTTGTTTGTGTGACGTGTCACTTAATTCAACCTGAATTCAAACATGGAAGAGGAGGGGACGCACTCGGGAAAGTCCCTGTGTTTCTTTTCGGCTTTTGTTCGTTTTGTTCGATTTATGTTCGTTTTTGCGCGAATTTCACACTATCAGCTCCGATACCCGAGCTTGCGCGAGATTTCCTGCGCGCAAGCCAGCAGCGGCCGGGCGATGGCGCCGTCCCAGGCCACGTCGAACAGTCCGGTGGGGCCCAGGCTGGTCAGGGCCAGGACGATATTGCCGGTGTTGTCGAACACCGGCACCGATAGCGCGTCCACGCCCGGCAGCGGGTTGCCCAGCGCGCGCGCCATGCCGTGCACGCGGATGTCGGCCAGCTGCGCCTCGATGTTGGCGCGGGAGGCCTTGCGCGGGGGCGGCGTGCTGGCGATGACGGCGGTGTCGCCTTCCTCGCGCGCGATGTAGTGCTCGCTGACCTTGGGCGGCAGCCAGGCCGCGAACACCAGGCCGGTGGCCGTGTGCAGCATGGACATCACCGTGCCCTTGCGCATGTTCACGTGGACCGGGTAGCTGGCTTCGGTCATGTGGATCATGGTGGGGCCGTGCGAGCCCAGCACCGCGATGCCCAGGGTATGGCCGATTTCCGATTGCAGCTTGGCGATTTCCGGCATGGCGACGCGCACCGGGTCCAGGCGTTGCAGGCTCACCAGCCCCATCTGCAGGGCGAAGGGGCCCAGCTCGTACTGGCCGGTGATGGCGTCCTGCTGCACCAGGCCGACGCGGATGAAGCTGACCAGGTAAGGGTGCGCCTTGGCCGAGGTCATGCCGGCGCCCGCGGCCAGGTCGCGCAGGGTCAGGGGCTTGCCGGCGTCGACCAGGGCGGCCAGCAGCGGCACGCCCACCTCGATCGACTGGATGCTGCGGCGGCCGTCGTTGGCGGCCGGGGAGGAAGCAGAAGGGGATGTCGCCACGGTGTGCGGACCTCAGGCCGGCTGTACTTGGGTGGACCGCGCGGCGAGCAGCCGGTCGGCCATTTCGACGAAGCCCGCACCGCCATGGAAGGCGGCGACGAAGGCGGGGCGGTGCGTCAGGCGGTGCAGCTGGGCCTGGATATTGGCCACGCCGACCGAAATCGGGAAGTAAGCGAACATGGGCTCGTCGTTGGGCGAGTCGCCGATGAACAGAGTGCTGTCCAGGGCGTTCGCCACGTCCGCGCCGAACTCGCGCTGGAACATGGTGCGGGTCATGGTGAGCTTGTCGTAGTTGCCGAACCAGCCATTGACGTGGATGGAGCTGACCTTGGCCTGGGCGCCGGCTTCCTCGAAGATCTGGACGATGCGGCTGATGGCGGCATCGGGCAGGGCCGGCACGTCCTCGCAGAAATCGATGGCCAGGTCGGCCACGCGGTAATCCTGGTCGCTGGCCACGGCGGCGCCGGGCACTTCGGCCAGGACGCGGTCGCGGATGGCGTCCAGCTTGCGGCGGCTGGCCTGGCGCGAGGCGGCGTCGGTCCAGTAGTGGGTGGTCATGCGGCGGGCCTGGCGGTCATAGGCGTAGTAGAACGCGCCGTTCTCGCCGACCACGGCGCGTACCGGCCACATGCGGGCGATATGGTCGCACCAGCCGGCCGGGCGGCCGGTGATGGGCACGACCTGGATGCCGGCCTGCTCCAGGCGCTCCAGCGCCGCGTAGGCGTCCGCCGGCAGGCGGCCCTCGGTGGTCAGGGTGTCGTCGATGTCGGTCAGCACGACGCGGACGGCCGCCGCGACGGTCAAAGGCATGGCCGCAAGGGCTTGCATGTGGGGTTTCCTTGGCTCGGTTTTTAAGGGGTGGTCTCCGGGCGAAAGTTTACCGGAGGCCCCCGCCGGGCGGGGCCGGCAGGGCCGGATAGGGGTTCCGCCTCCAGGGGCGGTAAAATCCGGGCTTTCCCGCCTGGTTTACGTGCCCGCCATGTCCGTCCAGTTGTCCCCCTTGCCCGGCTCCGAGCCGGAATCCTTCGGTATCGCTTCGGTTGCCGAAATCATCGCCGAGCTGCGCGCCGGCCGCATCGTCATCCTGGTTGACGAGGAAGACCGTGAAAACGAGGGCGACCTGGTCATGGCCGCCGAATTCGTCACGCCCGAAGCCATCAACTTCATGGTGACCCATGGCCGCGGCCTGGTTTGCCTGACCCTGACCGAAGAGCGCTGCCGCCAGCTGGACCTGCCCCTGATGGCGGCCCGCAACGGCACGCGCTACGGCACCAACTTCACCCAGTCCATCGAGGCCGCCGAAGGCGTCGAGACCGGTATTTCGGCCGCCGACCGCGCCCGCACCATCCAGGTGGCGGTGGCGCGCGACGCCAAGCCCTCGGACCTGGTCCAGCCCGGCCACATCTTCCCGGTGCGCGCGGTGCCCGGCGGCGTGCTGGTGCGCGCCGGCCACACCGAGGCAGGCTGCGACCTGACCGCCATGGCCGGCCTGACGCCCGCCGCCGTGATCTGTGAAATCCTCAAGCCCGACGGCACCATGGCCCGCCTGCCGGACCTGGTGCAGTTCGCCCGCGAGCACGGCCTGAAGATCGGCACCATCGCCGACCTGATCCAGTACCGCAGCGAACACGAATCCATCGTCAAGCGCGTGGGCAAGCGCACCATGCAGACGGCCTGGGGCGAGTTCGAGGCCGTGGCCTACGAAGACGCCGCCACCGGCTCCGCCCATTTGGCGCTGGTGCATGGTAACGTGACTCCCGATGCCGAAACGCTGGTGCGCGTGCACGAACCGGCCTCCGTGCTGGACGTGCTGGACACCGGCGCCAGCCCGCACAGCTGGGGCGTGGCGCAGGCCCTGCAAGCGATTGCGGCTGCGCCTGCCGGGGTGCTGGTGCTGATGAATTGCCAGTCGTCCACGGAGCACCTGTTCGGCCAGATTGCCGGCTGGAATGACCCGAAGGCCCAGGCCAACCCCGCCAACGCCGACCGTTACGGCCTGCGTACCTACGGGATAGGCGCCCAGATTCTGCGTGACCTGAACGTGGGCCAGATGAAGCTGCTGGCCCGGCCGCGCAAGATGCCCAGCATGGCGGGCTTCTCGCTCACCATTACGGGTTACGATTGCGACCCTCCGAATACTCCCGCAACACACTGAAGGCCGACATATGAACCCTTACATCCTTACCCCCGACCTGAACGGCGAAGGGCTGCACATCGGCATCGTACGCGCCCGCTTCAACGAGGAAATCGGCCAGGCCGAACTCGAAGCGTGCCTGAAGGAACTGGCCGAACTGGGCGTGGACGAGCGCGACGTGATGGTCGCCACCGTTCCGGGCGCCCTGGAACTGGGCGTGGCCCTGTCCCACATGGCCGAAACGTTTGAATTCGACGCCCTGATCGCGCTGGGCGCGGTCATCCGCGGCGAGACCTATCACTTTGAAGTGGTCAGCAATGAAATGGCCACTGCAATCACCCGTATTTCCCTGGAAACCGGCATCCCCGTCGCCAATGGCGTGCTGACCGTCGACACCGACGAGCAGGCGCAGGCGCGCGCCGCCGGCAAGGGCCGCGATTGCGCCCAGGTGGCCGTTGAAATGGCCAACCTGGTGGCGGCCCTGGAACCCGAGGAAGAAGACGAAGACGACGAAGACGAGGACGAAGATTTTGACGACGAAGAAGACGACGACCAGCGCTGATAGCGCGGCGCAAGCCCGCGCCAACGCGCGCAGCGCGCGCCGCCGCGCCCGCGAGTTCGCCCTGCAGGGCGTGTACGCGTGGCTGCTGCGTGGCGGCGAAGGCACGCAGGACGCCGGCGAGATCGACGCCCATCTGCGCGACACCGAGGACTTTTCCGAGGCCGACGCGCAGTGGTTCAAGACCTTGCTGCATGGCGTGCTGCGCGAAGCGCCCGCGTTGCGCCAGCGTTTCACGCCCTATGTCGACCGTCCGCTGGCCGAACTGTCGCCTGTCGAGCATGGCATCCTGCTGATCGGCAGCTTCGAACTGATCCATCACGTCGAAGTGCCGTACAAGGTCGCCATCAATGAAGCCGTCGAACTGGCCAAGTCGTTCGGCGGCACCGACGGCTTCAAGTTCGTCAACGGCGTGCTGGACAAGCTGGCGGCCGACGTGCGCGCGAACGAAGTCAACAAGAGGTAGTCTCCCCCCCCGAAGCGCTGCGCGCTTCCCCCCCAGGGGGGCGCCGCTGCGGACCGGCGGAGCCGGATCCGCGCGGCCCGGATTGGGGGGGTACCTGTTTCTTGCCGCGAGGTCTTGCCGCGCGAGGTGTGGGTTGGGGTTTCTTCCTGATTGCGGGGCGCGCCGCATGATTTGTGGGGGCGGCAAGCCCCCGTGGTTTCAATGCCGGCCAGCTGCGCCGGACTGCGGAGTTGCCTTGGCGTCCGAATTTGATTTGATCGCGCGCTATTTCACCCGCGCGGCGCCTGCCGGCCTGCTGGGCGTGGGCGATGATTGCGCCCTGTTCCCGGTCCCGCCCGGCGAGCAGGTGGCTACCAGCACGGACCTGCTGCTGGAAGGCCGCCATTTCTTTCCCGATGTCGATCCGAAGTCGCTGGGACACAAGGCCCTGGCGGTGAACTTGTCCGACCTGGCCGCCATGGGCGCCCGTCCCATCGGCTGCGTGCTGGGCCTGGCCTTGCCGCGGCTGGACGAGCCCTGGCTGGCGGCGTTCGCCGAAGGCTTCCATGCGTTGGCCGGCGCTCACGACTGCCCGCTGATCGGCGGCGACACCACCCGCAGCGCGCATGACCTTGCCATCAGCGTCACCGTGTTCGGCGCAGTACCCGCCGGGCAGGCCTTGCGCCGCGACGGCGCGCGCGCTGGGGACGACATCTGGGTATCGGGCGAACTGGGGGCGGCTGACGTCGCCTACCGCCTGCTGGACGGGCAGTACCCCGCCAACCCGGCGCTGCTCGCGGCGACCCGTGGCGCCCTCGAATGGCCGCAGCCCCAGGTGGCGCTGGGCCTGGCGCTGCGCGGCGTCGCCCATGCCGCCATTGACCTCTCCGACGGCCTGCTGCAGGACCTGGGCCACATCCTGGCCGCCAGCCGCGTGGGCGCCACGCTGCATTACGCGCAGATGCCCGTGGCAGCCGCCCTGGCGTCCCTGGAAGATGCGCCGCTGCGCCGCGCGGTGCTGGGCGGTGGCGACGTCTACCAGCTATGCTTCACCGCGCCCGTCTCCCGGCGCGAGGCCGTGCTGGCCGCGGCGGCGTCGGCCGGCGCGCGCGTCACCCGCGTGGGGCAGACCCAGGCGCAGCCCGGCCTGTCCGTGCTGGACAGCCAGGGCCAGCCCCTGGCCGAGCTGCCGGCGGGTTTCGATCACTTTCCCGCGGCCTGATCCGCCGCATTCCAACCCTCACCCCCATGTCCGCGACCGACAATCGTCCCACCTCCATGCGCGACCGCGCCCGGACCGCATATCCGCCGTTGTCCTGGGTCTGCCGGGATCCGGGGAGGCTCATTGCCTTCGGCTTCGGCAGCGGCCTGATCCGGCCGGCTTCGGGCACCTGGGGCACGCTGCTGGCCTGGGCGATCTGGGTCGCCGCCGCGCCCGCCGCATCGGACCTGGCAATCGGCGTGTTCCTGGCGCTGGCTTTTTTGTACGGATGCTGGGCCTGCCATCGCGTCGGCCGTGAACTCCAGCAGTCGGATCATGTCGGAATGGTCTGGGACGAGATGGTGGCGTTCTGGCTGGTGCTCTGGCTGACGCCAGCGGGCTGGTTGTCGCAGGCGCTGGCGTTCGTGCTGTTCCGCACGTTCGACATCGTCAAGCCGCCTCCCATCAAGTTCTTCGACGCCCACATCAAGGGCGGTTTCGGCGTGATGTGGGACGATATCGTGGCGGCCGCATACGCCTTGCTGGTCATGGCGCTGGTCGTGCGCACTGGAGTCTTGGGATGAGCGGACAACAAGAAGGCAGCCAGCCGAATCTGTCGGCCGGGCAACTGGCGCAGGCCACGTCGCTGGCGCTGGCCGAAAGGCTGGGCGAAACGCTGCGGCGCAAGGGTTGGATGCTGGGCACGGCCGAATCCTGCACCGGCGGCCTGCTGGCCGGCGCGATGACCGCGGTGGCGGGGTCCAGCGACTGGTTCGAGCGCGGCTTCGTCACCTACAGCAACGAAGCCAAGGTCTCCGAGCTGGACGTGTCGCCCGACGCCTTGCACCACTTCGGCGCCGTCAGCGAACCGGTGGCGCTGGAGATGGCCAATGGCGTGCTGTTGGCGTCCCCCGCTGCGCATGTGGCGGTATCGACGACCGGCATTGCCGGTCCTGGCGGGGCCACACCCGGCAAGCCGGTGGGCATGGTGTGCTTCGGTTTCGCGCTGCGTGCGGGCGAGGGCATCAGCAGCCGCGCCGTCACGCATGTGTTCCCGGGCGACCGCGCGCAAGTGCGTCAGGCAGCGGTGGATTACGCGCTGCGTGGCCTGCTGGAGTTGTTGGGAGCGCCGGTCAACCGGCGCTGAAGTAAGGATTTCCGCGGCTGGGGGTGCAAGACCCCCGCCGGATCAGCGCACCGCGTTGATCGCGTCGCGCAAGCCCTTGGCCGCCGTGCCGGCGGCTTCGCGCCAGTCGTCGCCGCCGCTGGCGTAGATGATGGCGCGGGAAGAGTTGATCATCATGCCGCTGCGGGCCGCGTTGGCGCCTGCGTTCACGGTGGCGGTGATGTCGCCGCCCTGGGCGCCGATGCCCGGCACCAGCAGGGGCACCGCGTCGCCGATGCGCTCGCGCACCGCGGCCAGCTCATTCGGGAAGGTCGCGCCCACCACCAGGCCGCACTGGCCGTTGGCGTTCCATTTGTCGGCGACCAGGCCCGCGACGTGCAGGTACAGCGGCTCGCCATTGTCCATCTTCAGGAATTGCAGGTCCGAGCCGCCGGGGTTGGAGGTGCGGCACAGCACGATCACGCCGCGGTCGCGCCACGCCAGGTAGGGCTCGACCGAGTCCAGGCCCATGTAGGGGCTGACGGTCAGCGCATGCGCCTGGTAGCGTTCGTAGGCTTCGCGGGCATAGTTTTCGGCGGTGGAGCCGATGTCGCCACGCTTGGCGTCCAGCACGATGGGCAGGTCCGGATGCTTCTCGCGAATGTGCTGGCACAGCGCTTCCAGCTGGTCTTCGGCGCGGTGCGCGGCGAAGTAGGCGATCTGCGGCTTGAAGCTGCAGGCGTAGGGCGCGGTGGCGTCCACGATGTCGCGGCAGAACTGGAAGATGGCGTCCGGCTTGTCCTGCAATTCGCGCGGGAAGCGCTGCGGATCGGGATCCAGCCCGACTTGCAGGAGCGAGTTGCTGGTGGTCCAGGCGTGTTCGAGTTTTTGCAGGAAATTCATGGGAGTTCAGTGCAGTTTGACCCGCGGGCGCGTGCGCCGCATGAGCAGGCGGGCCAGGGCAAGGGAGGCGGTACGCGAGATGCCGAGCACCGCCTTGTGGTGCATCAGGTGCAGGCTCATGTACATCAGGCGTGCCAGTGTACCGCTTACGAACAGTCCCCGCCCCGCCAGCTTGCCCATCAGGCTGCCGACCCCGGCGTCCTGGCCCAGCGACACCAGGGAACCGTGGTCCTCGTAGACATAGGGCGCGGTGGGCTCGGCCGCGTGGCGCAGGCGCGCGGTGAGCTTCTTGGCCAGGTAGTCGGCTTCCTGGTGCGCGGCCTGCGCGCGGGCCGGCACGCTGCGGCCGTCGCGCCAGGGCGCGGCGCAGCAGTCGCCCAGCGCCAGGATGTGCGGATCGGCGGTTTCCAGGCGCTCGTTCACTTCCAGCTGGCCCACCTTGTTCAGCGGCAGGCCCAGGTCGGCCAGCAGGGCCGGACCCTGGATGCCGGCGGCCCACATGCAGAGTTGGGCGGGGAATTCGCGGCCATCGGCCGTCTTGACGCTGTCGGCCGTGACTTCGGAGACCCGGCAGGAGGCTTCGACCCGGATGCCCAACTCGGTCAGCCGCTTGGTGGCCGCCACTGAGATTTTTTCGGGCAGGGCCGACAGGATGCGCGGCGCGCCCTCGACCAGGGTGATGGCCAGGTCGCGTTCGGCTTGGAAATTGGGCAGGCCGTAGGCGCTGACCACGTGGCTGGCCTCGACCAGTTCCACCGCCAGTTCGACGCCGGTGGCGCCGCCGCCCACGATCACCAGATCCAGCCGGGCCGAAGGGTTGCGCACCTTGGCCTGGTCCACCAGCGCCATGGCCTTGAGCATGGTCAGGCGGAATTGCTCGGCGTTTTCGGTCGAGTCCAGCGTCACCGCGTGTTCGGCCGCACCGGGGGTATTGAAGAAATTGGAGGTGCTGCCCATCGCCAGCACCAGGGTGTCGTAGGCCAGTTCGCGGCGCGGCAGGACTTCCTGGCCCTGCGCGTCGTTCACCGCGTCCAGGGTGATGCGGCGTTGCTCGCGGTCGACCTGTTCCAGGCGGCCTTGCGCGAACGAAAACCCGTTCATATGGGCCAGCATCAGGTAGGACAGGCCTTCCTGGTGGATGTCCAAGGTGCCCGCGGCAGCCTCATGCAGCGAGGGTTTCCAGATATGGAAGGGGCGGCTGTCGACCAGCGTGATGTGTTGCCGGCCATGCACGCGGCCCAGCTTGGCCGCCAATTCCAGACCGCCGGCGCCGCCGCCGACGATGACAATGCGCTCGGAAGAGTCGGGCGTCGATCTAGGCATCATGGTTCCCAGTATAAATAGCGGCGCATCTCCCCGGAGATGACTAGCCGTGTCAATGCATGACGAAACGGCTGATGGCCACGCCCACCCAGACCGTCCCGGCGAAGATCAGCAGCAGCATCACCGCGGCGCTGCCCAGGTCCTTGGCGCGTCCCAGCAGCGGGTGCGATTCGACCGAAAGCGCGTCGGCCAGCGCTTCGATGGCGGAATTCAGCAACTCCACCGCCAGCACCATGATTACCGTGCCGATCAGGAAAAACACTTCGACCGTGGTTCGGCCGAGGAAGAACGCGGCCGGAATCATCAGCACGGCCAGCGCCAGTTCCTGGCGGAAAGCCGCCTCGTACTTGATGGCGGCCTTCAGGCCCTGCAGGGAGTAGCGCAGCGCATTGAGGATGCGACGCAGGCCGCCTGTGCTCTTGTAGGGCGAGTGATGCGGATTGTGTGACATGGATGCTGAAAGTGGGCTGGGTGTGGCGGCTTTTTAACAGATATGCATTGCCCGCGAAGCCATCGCGTGGATCTTTGGGCAAACCCTAATTGTGACCTATGCAGCAGCGGCGCAAGATTTGGTCAATTGGTAAGGCCACTTTACCTTTTGGCCTGAATTTTCCATCCAGTCCATGCCTATCCAGACCATCGAACCTCGCCGCCTGTACCGCCAGATCGCCGACCAGCTCCGCTTGCTGATCGAGACGGGCGAGTTTCCGGTCGGCGCGCGCCTGCCGCCCGAGCGCGATCTCGCGCTCAAGTTGGGCGTGTCGCGCCCTTCGGTACGCGAGGCGCTGATCGCGCTGGAGGTCGAAGGCTGGGTGGAAGTGCGCATGGGCTCGGGCGTCTATGTGCAAAGCCTGGCCGGGGGGCCGCGCGCCAGCCTGATGGCCGAGAGCCCGCTGGAAACCATACGCGCCCGCCAGGTGATCGAAGGCGAACTGGCCGCGCAGGCCGCGTTGCGCAACTCCCCCGCGCTGGTGGATGGTTTGGCCGAAGCCGTCGGCACCATGGAAGACGAGGCGCTGGCCGGCAACGTGCCGATCCGCGGCGACCGGCTGTTCCATCTGCGCGTCGCCGAGATGGCGAACAATGCCGTGCTGGTGCGCGTGGTGAGCGAACTGTTCGACGAGCGCCACAACCCCTTGTCCGTGAAGCTGGGCGACTACTTCGAAAATCCTTCCAGTTGGGCGGCCGCCATCGCCGAGCATCGCAAGGTGATCGACGCCATCCGCGCCGGCGACGACCGCGGCGCGCGTGCTGCCATGCACCACCATCTGGCCTGCTCGCATGACCGCCTTACCGCAAGCTGGCCCGGCGCGGACGCTCCCGGCCAGCCGCTAGCCAGCCGGGAGCAGACGACACCATGAGCATCACGCGCCGGTGCCCCCCGTTCGGAATGACCAGGAGAAAATCGCCATGACGCTGGCCTGTCGCATCCACGGGGCGCGCGACCTGCGCCTGGAACCGGACGAAGTCGCGCCGCTGGCGCCGCACGAGGTGGAACTGAGACTGGGGGCTGCGGGCATCTGCGGTTCCGACCTGCACTATTTCCTGCATGGCCGCGTGGGCGCCTTCGTCATCCGCGAGCCTCTCATCCCCGGCCACGAGGCTTCGGGCGTGGTGCTGCGCACCGGCGAGGCCGTGCGCTCGGTGGCGCCGGGCATGAAGGTTGCGATCAATCCCTCTCATCCCTGTGGCGGCTGCGATTACTGCCGCGCCGGCCGCGACAATCTTTGCCGCAATATGCGCTTTCTCGGCAGCGCCAGCCTCTATCCGCATGTGCAAGGCATGTTCCGCGAGCGCTTCGTGATGGGCGAGCGGCAACTGACGCCGGTGCCGGAAGAGGATGTCTCGCTGGGCGAGATCGCCTGTGCCGAGCCGCTGTCCATCGGCCTGCACGGCGTCAACCGGGCCGGACCGATGATGGGCAAGCATGTCCTGGTGACGGGGGGCGGCACCATAGGCTGCATGACCGTGTTGGCAGCCAGACTGGCGGGCGCGGCGCGCGTGACGGTGGTGGACGTGGCCGACCGGCCGCTGGAGATGGCGCGTCAGGTCGGCGCCGATGAGGCCATGCGCAGCGACCTGCTCGCGCCCACCGATCTGGCCGATATCGCCGACATCAGCATCGAGGCCGCCGGCAGTCCGGCGGCGCTGGCGACCTGCCTGACGGCGACGCGGCGCGGCGGCCGCATCGTGCAAGTGGGAACGCTGCCCGCCGAGGGCATCGCGTTTCCGGCCAACAACATCATGGCGCGGGAGCTCGACTATGTCGGCGCGTTCCGCGCGGGTGTGGAGTTCGATTGGGCGGTCTCTTACCTGCGTACGCGCAAGGTGGACGTGCGACCCCTGATGAGCGCGCAGTTGCCGTTGTCGCAGGCATTCGAGGCCTTCGAGCTGGCGGCGGATCGCAGTCGCAGTACCAAGGTGCAACTTGTAGTTGAAGCATGAACCGCTGGCGGCCCACCATGGGCCGCCACGCCGGGCATTCAAAAAACAACGAGGAGACGACATGAACCTAGGCAACGCCGTCAAGGCGCTGGTTGCCGCCCTGGCGCTCGCCGCCAGCGGCAGCGTGCTGGCGCAGACCAAGCTCAAGTGGGCCCACGTGTACGAGACATCCGAACCCTTCCATACCGCTTCCGTCTGGGCGGCGCAGGAAATCGGCAAACGCACCAACGGCCGCTACCAGATCGACGTATACCCGGCCTCGCAGCTGGGCAAGGAAAACGACATCAACCAGGGCCTGACCCTGGGCACGGTGGACATCATCATCTCGGGCTCCAGCTTCGCGGCCAAGAGCTTTCCCCGCATCGGCGTCACTTACTACCCCTACATCTTCCGCAATCCCGAGCACCTGATCGCCTACACCAAGAGCGACATCTACAAAGAGCTCACGCGCGGCTACGACGAGAAGAGCGGCAACCACATCGTCGCCACCACGTACTACGGCACGCGCCAGACCACCTCCAACCGCGCCTTCACCAAGTGTTCCGAAATGAAGGGCCTGAAGATCCGCGTGCCCGACGTGGCAGCCTATCTGGCCATGCCGCGCGCCTGCGGCGCCAATACCGCGCCGATCGCCTTTGCCGAGGTTTATCTGGCCTTGCAGAACGGCACCGTGGAAGCGCAGGAGAATCCGCTCACCACCATCGAGGCCAAGAAGTTCTACGAAGTGCAGAAGAACATCATCCTCACGGGCCACATCGTCGATCACCTGAACACGGTCATCTCGGGAAAGTTGTGGAAGAGCCTGTCCGACGAGGACAAGAAGATCTTCTCCGAAGTCGCGCAGCAGGCGGCGGAAAAGGCGTCCGCCGAGGTCGCCGAAAGCGAGAAGAAGATGGTCGAGGTGTTCCGCAAGCGCGGCCTGAACGTGGCGGAAGTGAACGTCGCGGATTTCCGCGACACCGTGCTGGAGAAGGTGCCGTTCAAGCAGTACGGCTACGAAAAATCGGATTGGGAACGGATCCAGGCCGTGAAGTAAGCGCACCCGGGGCCGTCAGCGCGGCCCCGCAGCGACCCGTCCGATTCCGCACAAGGGGAACGCCATGCATTCAGATGCCAAGGCCGCCGTCATGGCGGCCGCCAGCAACAACCCTGTCCATCCCGCCGGGCACCAGCCGCCCGCCACGGCGGAAGAAATCGTCCACAGTTTCGAGGAAGCCGACCAGCACGAGGTCAGCCTGGCTGGCTACCAGCCCGAGGACTGGATCTGCCTGGGCATCTTCTGGGTCATGGCGCTACTGGTCTTCCTGCAGTTCTTTTCGCGCTACGTGCTGAACGATTCCTACGCCTGGACCGAGGAACTTGCCGTCTATTGCCTGATCGGCGTGGTGTTCATCGGTTCGGCCATGTGCGTGCGGGCCTGCCGCCACATCCAGGTGGACTTCCTGTATCGCTATCTGCCGCGCCCTGTCGGCCGGGCGCTGGCCACCGTCATCGACCTGCTGCGCACGGCGTTCTTCGGCTATGCGGTGTGGCTTACCTACCGCTACATCGTCCTGGTGGGCGACGAGCCCATGACCACGCTGTTCTGGAACAAGGCCTATGTCTACTGGATGGCGCTGGCCGGGTTCGTCCTGATGTTCCTGCGCTCGGTGCAGGTGTCGGCGCGCAACTGGCGCCAGGGCTACTCCATCCTGGAAAACCCCGCGGCCTACGAGTCGCAGGACTAGCCGGGGCAGCCCCGGAACCCGACAACGACAACCGGAAGCGAGACATGGGCATACTGATCGGAACCTTTCTGCTGTTGATGATCTTCGGCCTGCCGGTGGCGGTGGCCATGGCGGGCGCGTCGCTGCTGTTCGTGCTGATCTCGGGCAGCGTGCCCGACGTGGTGGTGGCGCAGCGCATGATCGCGGGTGTGGAGTCCTTCCCGCTGCTGGCCGTGCCTTTCTTCATCCTGGCCGGCAACCTGATGAACATCGCCGGCATCACCGGCCGCATCTATAACTTCGCCGTGGCGCTGGTGGGCTGGATGCGCGGCGGGCTGGGGCAGGTGAACATCATCGGCTCGGTGGTGTTCGCCGGCATGTCCGGCACCGCCATCGCCGACGCTGCGGGCCTGGGCACCATCGAGATCAAGGCCATGAAGGACCACGGCTATGAGACCGAGTTCGCGGTGGGCGTGACGGCCGCCTCGGCCACGCTGGGGCCCATCATCCCGCCGTCGCTGCCTTTCGTGATCTACGGCATGATGGCCAACGTATCCATCGGTTCGCTGTTCCTGGCGGGCCTGATCCCCGGCGCGGTCCTGACCGTGCTGATGATGTTGACCGTGGCCTACTACGCACGCCGCAACAACTGGGGCGGCGATGTGTCTTTCGACTGGAAGCGGCTGGGCGCAGCCGGGCTGGAGGTCGGCATCGTGCTGGCATTCCCGCTGGCTATCTGGCTCATGACCCAAGCCGGCGTGTCGGCCAATCTGGCCGCGGGCATTGCCTTTGCGGTGTTGCTGGCGCTGGACTGGCGCTACAACTTTTCGGCGGTGATGGCGCTGATGGCGCCCGTCATCCTGATCGGGGGCATGACGCTGGGCTGGTTCACGCCCACCGAGGCGGCCGTGGCCGCGGTGATATGGGCGCTGTTCCTGGGACTGGTGCGTTATCGGTCCATGACCTTGCGGACCCTGGCCAAAGCCACTTTCGACACCATAGAGACCACCGCCTCGGTGCTGTTCATCGTCACCGCCGCCTCGGTGTTCGCCTGGCTGCTGACCACTACCCAGGCCGCCCAGGCGCTGACCGACGGCATTCTCAGCGTGACGCAGAACAAGTGGGTATTCCTGCTGATGGCCAACGTGCTGATCCTGATCGTGGGCTGCTTCATCGACACCATCGCCGCCATCACCATCCTGGTGCCTATCCTGCTGCCCATCGTGCTCAAGCTTGGCATCGACCCGATCCATTTCGGCCTGATCATGACGCTTAACCTGATGATAGGCCTGCTGCATCCGCCCATGGGCATGGTGCTGTTCGTGCTGGCGCGCGTTTCCAAGCTGTCGGTGGAACGGACCACGGTCGCCATCCTGCCCTGGTTGGTGCCGCTGTTCGCGGCGCTGATCGCCATTACCTACATCCCGCAGATCACGCTCTGGCTGCCAACCGTCATGGGCATGGCCAAGTAAAGAGGAAATCGTCATGACCGGAAGACTGCAAGGCAAGACCGCCATCGTCACCGCCGCAGGCCAGGGCATAGGCCGCGCCGTGGCCGAGGCCTATGCCCGCGAAGGCGCCGACGTGCTGGCGTTGGACATCAACGGCGGGGCGCTCGAGACTTTGGCGGGATGCCGGCGCCGCGTGCTGGACGTGACCGACGCCGCCGCGATCGGCGAGCTGGTCGCCGAGGCCGGGCCTGTGGACGTGCTGTTCAACGGCGCCGGCTTCGTGCATGCCGGGACCATCCTGGACTGCGACGAACCAGCCTGGGACTTCTCGTTCGAGCTGAACGTGAAGTCCATGTACCGCATGATCCGCGCCTGCCTGCCCGGTATGCTGGCGCGCGGCGGCGGCTCCATCGTCAACATGGCCTCGGTGGCGTCCAGCATCAAGGGCGCGCCCAACCGCTGCGTCTACGGCGCCACCAAGGCGGCGGTGATCGGGCTGACCAAGTCGGTGGCCGCGGACTACGTGGGCCAGGGCATACGCTGCAACGCCATCTGCCCGGGCACGGTGGAATCGCCTTCGCTGCGCCAGCGCATCGAGGCGCAGGCCAGCGCTGGCGGACAGACGTTGGCCGCCGTCGAGGCCGCCTTCGTTGCCCGCCAACCCATGGGCCGCATCGGCAGCGCCGAGGAAATCGCCTTGTTGGCGCTGTACCTGGCCAGCGACGAGTCCGCCTTCACCACCGGCACCGCCCAGGTCATCGACGGCGGCTGGTCGAACTGAACATCTACGACACACACGAGGAACATGCGATGAAATTGTTGCGTTATGGCGCGAAAGGCGCAGAGAAGCCCGGCATGCTTGATGCCAATGGGCAGGTGCGGGATCTGTCGGCCGTGCTGCCGGACATTGCCGCCGCCACGCTCACGCAGGCCGGCCTGGCGCCGCTGCGCGCGCTGGACCCGGCCAGCCTGCCGCTGGTGGATCGCCCGGGCCGCCTGGCGCCGCCCTGGAGCGGCATGGGCAAGTTCATCTGCATCGGCCTGAACTACGCCGACCATGCGGCTGAGTCCGGCTTGCAGGTGCCGGCCGAGCCGGTGATTTTCATGAAACCCACCTCGGCCGTGGTCGGCTGCAATGATCCGGTGGTGCTGCCGCAAGCCTCCGTCAAGACCGACTGGGAAGTCGAGCTGGGCGTGGTGATCGGCGACCGGGCCCGCTACGTCAGCGAAGCCGACGCCATGAAGCACGTGGCCGGCTATTGCGTGGTGAACGACGTGTCCGAACGCGAGTACCAGATCGAGCGCGGCGGCACCTGGGACAAGGGCAAGGGTTGCGACACCTTCGGCCCCGTCGGCCCGTGGCTGGTCACCGCCGACGAGATTGCCGAACCGCAGGCGCTGGACATGTGGCTGGAGGTCAACGGCAGGCGCTATCAGAACGGCAGCACCCGCACCATGGTGTTCGGCGTGGCGCAACTGGTGTCCTATGTCAGCCGTTTCATGACCCTGTATCCAGGCGACCTGATCAGCACCGGCACGCCGCCAGGGGTGGGCATGGGCCAGAAGCCTGCGCCTGTGTACCTGAAGGCGGGCGACGAGATGCGGCTGGGCATTGCCGGCCTGGGCGAGCAGCGGCAGCGCGTCCATGCCTGGGATCCGTCGCTGATCGACGGTTAGCCGCAAGCGCGCCAGGAGCCTCTCATGTCAGAAACCGATAACGTGGTCATACGCATCCACCCGGCGGACAACGTGGTGATCGCCAGGCGCCAACTGGCCGGCGGCACGCGCCTGGCCGGCGAAAACGTCGTCGTGCGCGGGCTGGTGCCGCCCGGGCACAAGGTGGCGACGCGCGCCATCGCCGCCGGCCAGCCGGTGCGGCGCTACAACCAGATCATAGGCGTGGCGCGCTGCGACATCCCGGCCGGCTCGCATGTCCATACCCAGAACCTGGAGTTCTCCGACTTCGAGCGCGACTACGCCGTGGGGGCCGACGCGCGCGCCACCGACTACGTGGACAAACCCGCCCAGTTCGACGGCATCGTGCGGGCCGATGGCCGCGTCGCCACCCGCAACTACATTGGCATCCTCACCAGCGTGAACTGTTCCGCCACGGCCGCGCGCGCCATCGCCGATCATTTCCGCCGCGACATCCATCCGGATGTGCTGGCCGCATATCCCAACGTGGACGGGGTGGTGGCGCTGACGCATGGCGCGGGCTGCGCCACCGGCAGCGAAGGCGAACCCTTGCGCCTCTTGCGCCGCACGCTGGGCGGCTACGCCCGCCATCCCAATTTCGCGGGCCTGCTGGTGCTGGGCCTGGGCTGCGAGACCAATCAGATCGGCGGCCTGATGGAGCAGGAAGGGCTGCGCGAGAGCGGCTTGCTGCATACCTTCAACATCCAGGAGACCGGCGGCACGCGCAAGACGGTGGAGCACGGCATCGAGCTGGTGCGGGCCATGCTGGCGCAGGCCGACCAGGTCCGCCGCCAGCCCGTACCCGCCGGCAAGCTGACCGTAGGCCTGCAATGCGGCGGCTCCGACGGCTATTCGGGCATCAGCGCCAACCCGGCGTTGGGAGCGGCCGTGGACCTGCTGGTGCGCCACGGCGGCACCGCCATCCTGTCGGAGACGCCAGAGATCTACGGCGGCGAACATCTGCTCACCCGGCGCGCGGCCACGCCCGAGGTGGCGGCCAAGCTGCTGGCCCGGCTGCGCTGGTGGGAGGACTACTGCGCCCGCAACGACGCCGAAATGGACAACAACCCTTCGGCTGGCAACAAGGCTGGCGGGCTGACCACCATCCTGGAAAAGTCCCTGGGTGCCATCGCCAAGAGCGGCACGACCCGTCTGGCCGACGTGTATGAGTATGCCGAGACGGTGCGCGAACGCGGGCTGGTGTTCATGGATACGCCGGGCTACGACCCGGTTTCCGCCACCGGCCAGGTCGCCGGCGGCGCCAACCTGATCTGTTTCACCACCGGCCGCGGTTCGGCCTACGGCTGTGCGCCAGCGCCGTCCTTGAAACTGTCGACCAACACGGCGCTGTGGCAGCGGCAGTCCGACGACATCGACATCAATTGTGGGGAAGTGGTTGACGGCGCGCAAAGCGTGGCCCAGATGGGCGAGCGCATATTCCGTCTGATGCTGGAAACGGCCTCGGGCCGGCGCACGCGCAGCGAGGAACACGGCTACGGCCAGAACGAGTTCGTGCCTTGGCAGCTGGGCGCGGTGATGTAGGCGCCCGGCGTCGGCCAGGGGTTTCCAGCATTCCACAGGACCATCCATGAAGATTACCCAAGCGCGCGTCATCGTCTGCAGCCCCGGCCGCAACTTCGTTACCTTGAAGATAGAAACCGATGAAGGCCTGTATGGCATCGGCGACGCGACCCTCAACGGCCGCGAACTGGCCGTGGCGGCCTACCTGACCGAGCACGTGATTCCTTGCCTGATCGGCCGCGACCCGCAGCAGATCGAGGACATCTGGCAATACCTGTACCGTGGCGCGTACTGGCGGCGCGGCCCGGTCACCATGTCCGCGATCGCTGCCGTGGATACGGCGTTGTGGGACATCAAGGCCAAGGCCGCGGGCATGCCGCTGTACCAGCTGCTGGGCGGCAAGAGCCGCTCGGGCGTCATGGTCTACGGCCACGCCAATGGCCGCGACATCGACGAAACCGTGGACGAGGTACTGCGCTATCGCGAGCTGGGCTACCTGGCCATCCGCGCGCAAAGCGGGGTGCCGGGGCTGAACTCGGTCTATGGGGTGGGGCGCGGCCGCATGTTCTACGAACCCGCCGACGGCTCGCTGCCGTCCGAGCATGACTGGTCCACGGAAAAGTACCTGGACCACGCGCCGCGCCTGTTCCAGCGGGTGCGCGATGCGGTGGGCTGGGACACCCATCTGCTGCACGACGTGCATCACCGGCTCACGCCCATCGAGGCTGGCCGCCTGGGCAAGTCGCTGGAGCCATTCCGCCTGTTCTGGATGGAGGACGCCACGCCTGCGGAGAACCAGGAAGCCTTCCGGCTGATCCGCCAGCACACGGTCACACCGATCGCGGTGGGCGAGGTCTTCAACACCATTTGGGATTGCAAGGACCTGATCGAAAACCAGCTGATCGACTACATCCGCGCCACGGTGGTGCATGCGGGCGGCATCACGCATCTGCGCCGCATTGCCGATCTGGCCGCGCTCTACCAGGTGCGTACCGGCTGCCACGGCGCCACCGACCTGTCGCCGGCCTGCATGGGGGCCGCCCTGCATTTCGACCTGTGGGTGCCGAATTTCGGCATCCAGGAGTACATGCGGCACACCGATGAAACCGACGCAGTGTTTCCCCATGCTTACAGCTTCAACCAGGGCATGCTATACCCTGGCGACGCGCCGGGCCATGGCGTCGACATCGACGAAGAGCTCGCCGCCAGATATCCCTACCAACGCGCCTACCTGCCGGTCAACCGGCAGGCGCATGATGGCGCACTATGGCACTGGTAATCCATGCTCGAACGCTTGAACTCGGAGTCACTGTCGCATCTACCCGAGGATGTGGAATCCCCCGCGTATGACCGCAGCAGGGTCACGCCCGGCATCGTGCATCTAGGCATAGGCGCCTTCCACCGCGCCCATCAGGCGGCCGTGACCGACCTGGCCATGGCCGCCAGCGGGGATCTTAGCTGGGGCATCGTGGGGGTTTCGCTGCGCAGCCCGGCCACGCGCGATGCGCTGACGCCGCAGGACGGCCTGTACACCCTGGCGCTGCGCGACGCCGGTCCGGATGGGCAGACGCGGGAACAACTGCGGGTGGTCGGGTCGGTGTTGCGCATCGTGGTGGCCGAGGAGGATCCTCAGGCGGTACTGGAGCGCATCGCCTCCGCCCAGACCCGCATCGTCAGCCTGACGGTCACCGAGAAGGGCTACAGCCACGAACCGTCCACCGGCCACCTGTGCTGGGACGACCCGGACATCGCGCACGACCTGGAACATCCGGTCAGGCCGCGCAGCACCATAGGCATGCTGGTGTACGGCCTGGCGCTGCGGCGCGAGCGCGGCCTGCCGCCGGTCACGCTGCTGTCCTGCGACAACCTGCACGCCAACGGCGACACCTTGCGCAGCCTGGTGCTGGCCTTCGCGCTGCGGGTCGATGTCGGCCTGACCGCGTGGATCGACAACCAGTGCACGTTTCCAAATTCCATGGTGGACCGCATCGTGCCGGGCACGCAGGACGAAGATCGCGCGCGCGTGGCGGACCGCCTGGGCTTCGAGGACGCCTGGCCCGTGGTTGGGGAGCCGTTCCTGAACTGGGTCATCGAGGACAAGTTCGCGGCCGGCAGGCCCGCCTGGGACACCGCGGGCGCAAGCTTCGTGCGCAACGCCGCGCCCTACGAACGCCTCAAGCTGCGCATGGTCAACGCGCCGCATTCCGCATTCGCCTACCTGGGTTCGATGCTGGGCCTGCGCACCAACAGCGAGGCCGCCGCGACGCCGGCGCTGCGCCGCTACGTTGACGACATGATGCGGCTGGAGCTTGGGCCCACGCTGCGCGGCATTCCGGAGTCGGGGCTGGATGAGTATCGCCTGCGCTTCCTGGCGCGCGTGGCCAATCCGGCACTGCCGCACCTCACCCGGCAGGTCGCGATGGACGGTTCGCAGAAGGTGCCGCAGCGCCTGCTCGCCGCCATCCGTGACCGCAAGCAGCGGGGCGACGATTTCAGCCGGCTGGCCATGGCCGTGGCCGCATGGCTGCACTACCTGCGTGGCTACGACGAACAGGGCAACGTCTATTCCATCCAGGATCCACTGGCCGGGGCGCTGGCCAAGCTGCTGGCGCGCGCCGACGTGGCCGCCACGGCTTCGTCGCCGTCGCAGGCAGCGCATCGCCGGGCCACGGTGCTGGCCGGGTTCCGGCCGGTTTTCGGCGACCTGGGCAGAAAGCCCGTCTTCGTCGACGCGTTGGCCTTGCATCTGGAGCGACTGCGGACGCTGGGCGTGCTGGGCGCGCTGGAGGCCCTGGAGCGCGACGAGGCACGGGAAGGTTCGGTCCAACCCGCGCCGGCCGCATGACCGCAGGCGGCATGCCGCCTGCATCCACAAGGAGCGCAGCATGGCAGGGCAGGAAAGCGTGGACGCGGCGCAGTGGCGGCGATGGGGCGAGGCCTGCTTGCAGACCCTGGATTTCAGCGACGCCGATGCCTCTTGCCTGGCGTCCAGTCTGGCGCAGACCAGTTTGTGGGGCATCGACTCGCATGGCATCGCCCGGCTGCCGCACTATCTGAACCGGATCGTCCACGGCTCGATCCTGGCGCGGCCGGCCATCCGTATCGAGCAGAGCGGTCCGGCTACCGCGCAGGCGCATGGCGGCAGGGGCCATGGCATCGTGGTCGCGCACCGCGCCAACGAGGCCGCGATGGCGCTGGCGCGCGAGGCTGGCGTGGGCGCCGTCGGCGTCAGCGATTCTTCGCATTGCGGCGCCATCGGCCTGTACACGCGCGCGGCAGCCCGGGAAGGACTGATAGGCATCGCCTTCACGCATTCCGACGCAATCGCCGCGCCGTTCGGCGGCCGGCAGCCGTATTTCGGCACGAATCCCGTGTCCTTCGCCTTTCCCAGGCAAGGCGGCGAGCCGCTGTGCCTGGACATGGCGACGACTTCAATCCCGTGGAATCGCGTCATGAACGCGCGCCGCGACGGCACGGAGTTGCCCGCGGGCGTGGCGCTGGATGCCGAGGGGCAAGGCGTGACCGATGCTGCGCGCGTCCGCGCCTTGACGCCCCTGGGTGGCGAGTACGGCCACAAGGGCTATGGCCTGGCGATGATGGTTGAACTGCTGTGCGGGCCGCTCAATGGCAATCCCCACGGACCGCACATCGGTCCCATGTACGAGCAGCTGGGTCGTCCGCGCGAACTGGGGGCGTTCTTCATCGCCATCGATCCCGCCCGCTTCGCAGGCGGCGCTGTGCTGGCCGCGGTGGCGGCGGGCATGGCGGCCGAACTGGCGGCGCAGCCCGGCTCGCCACGAATGCCGGGCGATCCCGAGTTGGCCTCGCAGGCGCGGCGCCAGGCCACGGGGATTCCGGTGCCGCCGGCGCTCAAGGCTGAGATGGCCGAATGGAGCGGCAGGCTGGGGGTGGCCTTGCCGCCGTTCGCGCCATTGCAATCCGTGGCGTGATCGCAGCCATTCTTTCGGGCCGTTTAGGTCACCCGGCGCGCCGCTCCAGGCCGAAGAACTCCACCGTGTTGCGGCACAGGATCTTCTGCTGCACTTCCTGCTGCAGGCCGGCGTGGGTCACCAGCTTGCCCACTTCCTGCTCGCCCAACGGATACGGATAGTCCGAACCCAGCAGCACGCGGTCTTCGCCCATCACGTCGATCAGCAGGCGCAGCGCGCGCGGATCGAACACCGCGCTGTCGGTGTAGAAGCGGTCGGTATAGGAAGAGGGCAGTTGCGGACAGTCCTGGCGGATGATGTCGCGATGGCGCCAGGCATTGTCCACGCGGCCCAGCAGAAAGGCGAAGCTGCCGCCGCCGTGCGCGAAGCAGAGCTTCAGGCTACGCGGAATGCGTTCGAAGGCGCCGGACAGGATCAGCGACAGAATGCCCAGCTGGGTTTCGGCGGGCATGGCGACCAGCCACGGCAGCATCCATTTCTTCATGCGGCCGTCGGTCATCATGTCCCAGGGGTGCACCAGTACCGGGATGTCGTTGTTGGCGCAGTGGATCAGGAACTGCACCAGGGTTTCGTCGTCCAGGTCGCGCGGGCCGACGTGGTTGCCGATCTGCACGCCCAGGTGGCCGGCGGCGCGGGCCCGAGACGCTTCCTTGCAGGCAAGGTCCAGATCCTGCAGCGGCACCTGCGCCAGCGCCTTCAGGCGCGCCGGCGCATGGGCGCAATGCTCAAGCGCCAGATCGTTCATGCGGGCGGCCCAGTCGGCGGCGGCCTGTGCCGGGTAGGAATAGCCGAACATGATGGGCGTGGCGCACAGGATCTGCAGGTCCACGCCGTTGCGGTCCATCTGCTCCAGGCGCAAAGCCGGATCCCACAAGGTGGCGTCCACCGGGCGGAAGGGGCGCTCGCCCGCCATGATCTGGCCGCTGGAGCCGTCTCCGTCCAGCCGCAGCCAGGGCGCGTTGACGGGGTCCAGCGCCGCCGCTTCCTGCCGGGTGATCGGCGGGAAGAAGTGCGCGTGCATGTCGATTTTCTGGGTCATGTGCAGATAGAAAGGAAGTCGGTCGGGAGCCTGACGGATTGCGGCCAGGTGGGACAGGGCGGCTAGGCCGGAGCCGCCTGTGCGGCAGGCGCGTGTCCCTTGCCCGGATGGATCTCGCCGCAACCGGGACAGGTGCGCTTCTCGGTGCTGGAATAGAAGGCCTGGAACAGCGGCGGCAGGTCGGTCACGATGCTCTTGAGCTGCACCTCCACGCGATGCACCAGGCTGCCGCATTGCGGGCAATACCATTCGAAGCCGTCCAGCAGGCCCTGCGGGCGCTGGCGTTCGATGACCAGGCAGGCGCTGTCGGTCTCGGGGCGTTGCGGCGAATGCCGCACGTGCGGCGGCAGCAGGAAGATGTCGCCTTCCTTCAGGTCCACGCGCTCCGGTTTGCCGTCCACCCACAGCGACAGCCAGGCGTTGCCGCGCAACTGGTAGAAGAACTCTTCCAGCGGATCGTCGTGGTAGTCGGTGCGATGGTTCGGGCCGCCGACCACGGTGACGATGAAGTCGGCGTCCTGCCAGATCTGCTGGTTGCCGACCGGCGGCTTGAGCAGGTGCGCGTGATCGTCGATCCAGCGCTGGAAATTCAGTGGCGGGCCATAGGCGGGCATGAGGATCTCCGGGAGTCAGGGGGCGGACCGGGGCTGCCCCATAGCCCGCAGTCTAGGCGGGACCTTGCGGGCCTGCACAATAGAAATTACGCCGCCGGATATGCCTGTTGTCTATGGCGGGATAACCCTGGGCCGATCTTCAGCCGCCGCTTTCGGCGCGTTGGGCCGCGATCTGCTTCAGATAGTCCACCAAACGCTGGCACGCGGGCGTCAGCGGGCGGTCCGCCCGCACCGAGTAGCCCACGTCGCCAAATGCGCCAAAGGCGTCGGTGGGCAATCGGGCCAGCATGCCCGTGGCCAGGAACGGCGCGGCCGCGTCGTAGGGCAGCAGCGCCAGTGCGTCGCTGTGCATCAGCACGCCGATATTGGTCAGGAGGGACAGCGACTCGACATGCCGGGCCGGCAGGCGCAGGCCGGCGTCCAGGAAGCTGCGCTCGATCGAGGCGCGCAGCGGCGAGCTGGGGGCGGGCAGGATCCATATGTGGTCGGCCAGTTCAGCCAGCGCCGCGGGCGGCGCGCCGGCCAGCGGATGGGCGGCGCGCGCCACCAGGCATAGCTCCTCCCGGTACAGCTTGTGATGGTCCACGGCCACCCCGGAAATGGCTGCCATGTCGGCGCCGGGCAGGCGGCCGACCACGATGTCCAGGTCGCCCGTGGCCAGCGCGGGCAGCAACTGCGAGGTCGGTCCTTCGCGCACGCTGACCTGGATGCCGGGGTGCGCGGTCATCAGGCGCGCAATGGCCTCGGGCAGCAGCTTGGCGGACGCGGCGATCAGCGTGCCCACCACCACGTGGCCGCTGGCGCCGCCCAGTACCGCGTCGATGTCGTCGGCCATGTAGCGGATCTCGGCCATCATGGCGTGGACCCGGCGGCCCAGCACCACGGCCAGTTCCGTCGGCGTGACGCCGCGGTTGGAGCGCTCGAACAGCGGGGCGCCGAAGAAGGTTTCCAGTTCGTGGATGGCCTTGGTGACGGTGGGTTGGGTCAGGTGCAGCTCGCTGGCGGCGCGCGACAGCGAACGGCATGCCAGCACGCGTTCGAAGATTTGCATCTGGTGCAGCTTCAGCTTGCGGCTGAGCGCGTTGGGCGTGATGCGGAAGTCCGACATGCGCCGCTAGCGCGCCTGCGGCTTGTAGGCGACGGCCTTGATCTCGATCAGCAGCTGCGGGTGCGGCAGCTGATGCACCGCGACGGTGGTGCGGGCCGGGCCGTCGGAGTCGAAGTACTCGCCGTACACCTGGTTGTAGCCGCCGAAGTCGTTCATGTTGACCAGGAAGGTGCTGATCTCGACCACGTCGGCCAGCGTGGCGCCGGCCGTGGCCAGGATGTCGCGGATGTTCTCGATGACGGCGCGCGTCTGCACCCGGATATCCAGCGTGGCGGTACCCATCGCGTCGACCTCGGCGCCCGCGATGCGGTTGTCGGGCAGGCGCGAGCTGGTGCCGGAGACATACAGGAAATCACCGGCGCGCTTGATGTGCGGATACTTGCCGCGCGGCGTGGCCTTGCCGGCGACGACGGTGGCGCTGACGCCGGGCTGGCCGGGTTGACTTGTCTGGGACTGGTTCATCGCGTCTTCCTTTGCGTGGATGGGTCAGAGCTTAATGCAGACGTTGGTCGGTTCGGTATAGAAATGCAGCGAATGGCGTCCGCCTTCGCGGCCGATGCCCGACAGGCCGCTGCCGCCGAAGGGCGTGCGCAGGTCGCGCAGGAACCAGCAATTGACCCAGGCCAGTCCGACCTTCATCGCCTGCGCCACCCGGTGGCCGCGCGTGAGGTTCTGGGTCCAGACCGCGGCCGCCAGCCCATAGCGTGTGTCGTTGGCCAGGCGGATGGCTTCTTCCTCGGTATCGAAGGGCGCCACGTGGCAAACCGGGCCGAAGACTTCCTCCTTGATGCAGCGGGCAGTCTCGGGCAGGCCGGTCCAGATTGTGGGCTGCACATAGGCGCCGTCGTCGCGCGCATCGTCGAATACCGGCACGCCGCCGCCCGCTACCACCGTCGCGCCTTCCTCGCGCGCCAAGGCAAAGTACGACAGCACTTTCTCGCGATGCTCGCGCGACACCAGCGGCCCCATCTCCGTGGCGGGATCCATGGGCCAGCCGATGCGCAAGGCTTCCGCCCGCGCCGCCAGCGCCGCGACGAAGCGCTCGTAGATCGGACGCTCGACGTAGACGCGCTCGGTGCAGAGGCAGACCTGCCCGCAATTGGCGAACACCGATTGCGTCACGCCGTCCACGGCCGCATCGAAGTCGGCGTCGGCGAACACCAGCGCCGCGTTCTTGCCGCCTAGTTCGAAGGACACCGGCTTCACTCCGGGGGCAACCGCCCGCATGATGGCGGCGCCCGTGGCCGATTCGCCGGTGAAGGTGATGCCGTCAATGTCCGGGTGCGTGGTCATGAATTCGCCCGCCGAGTTCGGGCCAAAGCCGTGCGCCAGGTTCAATACGCCAGCCGGCAGTCCGGCGTCGTGCGCCACCTCGGCCAGCAGCGTGGCCGTGGACGGCGTGACTTCGGACGGTTTCATGATCACCGTATTGCCGAATGCCAGTGCGGGGGCCACCTTCCAGGTCAGCAGCAGCAGCGGCAGGTTCCAGGGCGAAATCACGCCCACCACGCCCAACGGCTTGCGGTAGGCATAGTTCAACGCCTGCCTGCCGTCCGGGGTGTCCGTCATATAGCTTTCCATGTCCAGCGTGCGTGCCAGTTCCGCGAAGGCGCGGAAATTGGCCGCGCCGCGTGGAATGTCGATCTTCCCGGCCCAGCCCACGGGCTTGCCCGTGTCGCCGATCTCGGCCTGCAGGAAATCATCGAAGCGCCGCGCAATGCCGTCTGCCAGCGCCAGCAGATGGTCGGTGCGCGCGGCTACCGGCAACCCGGCCCAGGCCGGCAGGGCGCGATGCGCCGCCGCCACCGCGCGGTCCACCTGGTCGCGGCCGGCTTCGTGGACCTGTGCGATCAGGCGCCCGTCCACCGGGCTGTGCTTGTCGAAGGTGGACGCGCCGTCTTCAAAACGGCCGTCGATGTAGTTGCGCAATTGTCGGATCGTCATGTGCAGGGCTCGGTCGGGATGCAAAATAAATACGTATACGTACTATATTTTGGATCATAGACAGCAGCCCTCCTCAAGTCAATGCGATTTCGAAGCCGCCAGCGTCTGCCATTCTTCCTTGCCGATGCGGCTGACATGCTCCGTCCGGTAGTCGTTCATGAACTGATTGAACTTGTTCTCCTCGGTGTGATGATGCTTGAAGCCGCACTTTTCCTGGGCCTTGCGCGACTTCTCGTTGTCGGCGAAGTAGCCGCACCATAGCGCGTTGAAGTTCAACGTTTCAAACGCGTGGCGCATCAGCTCCCTGACGGCTTCAGGAATCAGTCCGTGGCCCCAGAACGGCACGCCGATCCAATACGCGATTTCGGCTTCATCATCGGCAATGTCGAAATTGCTGTCCTTCCCCATGAGCAACGCCACCAGGCCTATGGCGGTGTTGTCTGCCTTCAGTGTCAAGGCATAGGCCAGTGGCCGCGAAAAAATCGTCTGGATGATCTCCCGGCTATGTTCGACGCTTGTATGCGGGGGCCAGCCCGCGGCGGGGCCGATCCGTTCGTCGCTCGCATACTCAAACAGGCTCGGCGCGTCGTCGGTGTGCCAGGGCCGCAAGATGAGGCGTTCGGTGCGCAGCATGATTTCCCTTCCTTTCGGCAATGAAAACAACAGCTGGAATTCTAGGAGTTGCCCACGCGATTGATAACAGACAGTCTTGAGTAGATTAGGTAATTATGAAAACAAAGAGCCGAAATTTATGAGGATTCCTTTAGAATTTATGCATAAATGAAAACTCTCTCTCAACTCTCGTATACGGGCCTCGAAGACTTCTGCATCGGTCTCAATGAGTTCGACGGACAGGTGGGGCACCCCTTGGCGTTGTCGTATGTGGCGGTGTTGATCTGCCGCGAAGGTAGCGCTGAGTGGGAAGTGAACTTCAAGCCACACCGCATGAAGAAAAGCGATCTGCTGGTCCTGGCAGAAGACTCCATCGCGCTCATCAAACGCAAGTCGGATGACTTTTCGTGCGTCTGCTATTTGATGAACCGGTCGATCGCCGCGGAGATTGCGCACGCCCTGCCCAACAGCCTGTTTTCCTTCTTGAGCCGTTCGCCGTTCTTCGCCGCGGAAAAGCTGTCGCCACGTTATTCAAGGGCCTGGGAGGGCCAGGCCGCGCTGATCCATGAGCAGTGCGGGACCTACAAGCGGACCATGATCGTCAACCATGTCCAAAACCTGTTCTTGTGGATCTGCGAAAAGACGGAAGGCCTTGGGGCCGGGACGCAGAATGACTTCAGCAGATCGGAGGCGGTCTGCTGGAAATTCTGGGAACTGATCTCGGAGCACTGCGTGCAACAGCGCGGGGTGGCATTCTATGCAGGGCTGCTGCACATCACTCCGTACTACCTGTCGCAGTTGAGCAGGAGGTTCTTCAACGACGCGCCCAAGACGCTGATCGACAGGCAGGTCGTGCTGGAGATAAAAAAGCGCCTTACCCAGCCCGGGAAATCCGTGCAGCAGATTGCAGAGGAGCTGCATTTCGCCGACGCCTCCTATTTGGGCAAGTTCTTCAAGCGCCATACCGGCGTGGGGTTGACCGACTACCGGAAAGGCAGGACATGATGAAGCCTGAAAGGGGCGTGAGCTATCTTATAGAACTGCGGAACAATGCCATGACCGCTGACATCCATCCCTTGGAAGCCCGATGACCGCTACATCCCGACGTGCCCCTGCCGACCAGGCCGCTCCCCAGGCCTTGCAGGCGTTCGATCTGACCCAGGTCGCGTCCCATCTGCTGCGCCGGGCTCATTTCCGCGCCGAAGCCCTGTTCGCGCAGGCCTTTCCCGACGAAGACCTGACCCCGCGCCAGAAGGCGCTGCTGATCACCGTCTACCAGAATCCCGGTGCGACCCAGAACCGCATCGCCGAACTGATCGCGCTGGACCGCAATTCCTTTGCCGAAATGATCGCCCGCATGACCAAGAAGGGCTATGTGCGCCGCAAGCGCTCGGCCCAGGACGGCCGGGCCTATGCGCTGGAGATCACCGAAGAGGGCATCGCGCTGCTGGCGCGCATCCTGCCGCAGGACGCGGCCGTGGAAGCGGAAGTGCTGGCGCCGATACCGGAGGAGCTGCGGCCGGTGTTCCTGAAATGCCTGCGTCTGATGGCGGGGCTGGAGCAACAGGACGACGCCGCTGCCTGACGGCGTCGGATTCAGGCGTCCGGCGCCGCCGTTGAGTCTGCCGGCGCTGGCGCGGACGCGCTGTTCCTGCCAAAGCGCAGCGCGAACTGGCGCGTGAAGACCGCGCCAAAGAAGAAGATCTGCGCCGAATAGTAGATCCACAGCAGCAGCGCGATCAGCGATCCCGCCGCGCCGTACGCCGACACCGCCGCGCCACGGCTGAGATAGACGCCGATGCCCCACTTGCCGACCAGGAACAGCGCCGCCGTCACGATCGCGCCGGGTATCACGTCCGGCCAGGAAATCTTGGCACTCGGCAGCAGCTTGAAGATCACCGCGAACAGCGCCACCACGATGGAGAAGGAAAAAAAGTTGGAGATCCACTCCGCCACCAGCGCGAAGGACGACGCGGTCCACAAATCGCCGTAATAGCTGCGCGCCGCGGCCAGGCCCGCGTTCACGCTCAGTGAAACCAGCAGGAATAGCGCCAGCACCAGCACCAGGCCGAACGACAGCATGCGGCTGCGCACCATGCCGTGCAGCCCGCTTTTCTGGTTGGCGGAAACTTCCCACAGCTCGTCCAGGCTGGCCTTCAATTCCGCGAAGGCCGTGGTGGCGCTGAAGATCAGCACGAAAATCGATATCAGCGCCGCGATCCAGCCGCCGCCCGATTCGTGGGCGCTGGCCAGCACCGTCTGGATCACCTCCGCGCCGCGGTCGCCGATCAAATCGCGCAACTGCGTGAACAGTTCCGAGCGCACCGCATCCTCGCCAAAAAATGCGCCCGCCACGGCGATCACCAGGATCAGCATGGGCGCCAGCGAAAACACCATGTACAGCGCCAGCGCCGCGCCCTTGCTGGAGGCGCGATGGGTGGACCACTGCTTGGCGGAGTCCATCAACAGCCCGCCGATTTCGGCCGGGCGCAGTACACGCAACAGGGTCTTGGAAAAACGCATGGGGCTAGGCTCGTTCTGCGGACCCTTTATTGTAGGGACGCATGCGCCGCGGCGAAACCCGCAGATTGTGCGCAAACGTGTTCTTTGGCGAGGCCGCGTTGCGGCAGAAAAAGAAAAACCCCCGGGGCGAAGGACCGGGGGTTTTTCGGGATACTGCATTCCCCGGCCGAAGCCGGGGAGGCCTTGCAAGGGTAGCGGGACTTAGAAGTCCATGCCGCCCATGCCGCCCATGCCGCCGGGCATGGCCGGAGCAGCGGGCTTGTCTTCGGCCAGTTCGACCACGGCAGCTTCGGCGGTCAGCAGCAGGCTGGCGACGGAAGCGGCGTTTTGCAGGGCGGTGCGGGTCACCTTGGTGGGATCCAGCACGCCTTGCTCGACCAGGTCGGTGTACTCGCCGGTCGCGGCGTTGTAGCCGTAGTTGCCCTTGCCGTTCAGCACGTTGCTGACCACGACGCTGGCTTCTTCGCCGGCGTTGGTGACGATGGTGCGCAGGGGCTCTTCCACAGCGCGCAGGATCAGCTTGATGCCGGCGTTCTGGTCAGGCGTGTCGCCCTTCAGGTCGGTGATGGCTTGCTTGGCGCGCAGCAGAGCAACGCCGCCGCCAGCCACAACGCCTTCTTCCACTGCAGCGCGGGTAGCGTGCAGGGCGTCTTCGACGCGAGCCTTCTTTTCCTTCATTTCGACTTCCGTGGCAGCGCCAACGCGAATCACGGCAACGCCGCCGGCCAGCTTGGCCACGCGTTCTTGCAGCTTTTCACGGTCGTAGTCGGACGTGGCTTCTTCGATCTGGATGCGGACTTGCTTGACGCGAGCTTCGATCGACTTGCTGTCGCCAGCGCCGTCGATGATGGTCGTGTTTTCCTTGCCCACTTCGATGCGCTTGGCTTGGCCCAGTTCAGCCAGGCCGGCCTTTTCCAGCGACATGCCGGTTTCTTCGGAGATCACCGTGCCGCCCGTCAGGATGGCGATGTCTTCCAGCATGGCCTTGCGGCGGTCGCCGAAGCCAGGAGCCTTGACGGCGGTCGTCTTCAGGATGCCGCGGATGTTGTTCACAACCAGGGTGGCCAGGGCTTCGCCTTCGACGTCTTCTGCAATGATCAGCAGGGGACGGCTCGACTTGGCAACTTGTTCCAGCACGGGCAGCAGGTCGCGGATGTTGCTGATCTTCTTGTCGAAAATCAGGACAAACGGATCTTCCAGAGCGGCAACTTGCTTGTCCGGGTTGTTGATGAAGTAGGGCGACAGGTAGCCGCGGTCGAATTGCATGCCTTCGACGACGTCCAGCTCGTTTTCCAGCGACTTGCCGTCTTCGACGGTGATGACGCCTTCCTTGCCGACCTTGTCCATCGCGTCAGCGATGATCTGGCCGATGGAGGTGTCGCTGTTGGCGGAGATCGAGCCGACCTGGGCGATTTCCTTGCTGGTCGTGACCGGCTTGGATTGCTTCTTCAGTTCAGCGACGGCGGCGGCGACAGCCTTGTCGATGCCGCGCTTCAGGTCGATCGGGTTGAAACCGGCGGCAACGTACTTCAGGCCTTCCTGAACGATGGCCTGGGCCAGCACGGTGGCGGTGGTGGTGCCGTCACCGGCGTTGTCGGAGGTCTTGGAGGCAACGTCCTTGACCAGCTGAGCGCCGATGTTTTCGAACTTGTCCTTCAGTTCGATTTCCTTGGCGACGGAGACGCCGTCCTTGGTCACGGTCGGGGCGCCGAACGAGCGCTCCAGCACGACGTTGCGACCCTTGGGACCCAGGGTGGTCTTGACAGCGTTGGCGAGAACATTCACGCCGCGGACGATGCGCACGCGGGCGTCGTCACCGAACAATACTTGCTTGGCAGCCATTTCTTAGCTTCCTTCGAAAATTCGTTTGAGGCGGGGTTTACTGGACCACGGCGAGGATTTCGTCCTCGCGGATGACGAGCAGCTCTTCGCCGTCAACCTTCACGGACTGGCCGGCGTACTTGCCGAACAGAACCTTGTCGCCAGCCTTCAGGTCGACCGGCAGGATCTTGCCGTCTTCGGTCTTCTTGCCGGGGCCGACGGCCACGACTTCACCCTGGTCGGGCTTTTCAGCGGCGCTGTCGGGGATAACGATGCCCGATGCAGTCTTGCGCTCGTTTTCGAGGCGTTTGACGATCACGCGATCGCCCAGGGGACGCAAGGCCATGAGGAACTCCTGTTGCTAAAAGAGAAGGGAATGATCGGTTAGGCCCGGGAACGCTTGTTAGCACTCACCGGTGTCGAGTGCTAATTATAGGGATGATGTTCTAGGGTTCAAGGGGGAGGGGGCGGGTTGTTACATATTGGGGGAAGCTGGCGAGCGTCGAACCACACTGATGCCGAAGTTCAGTCGAATTTCTAAACAAGATTCGGTTCAGTAAATAGGTTCTCTGCCATGAAATCTACAAATGCCCGGACTCGGGGAGATAGCTGCCGATTGGACGGCCATAGGACCCAAAACGTGCTGGAACTACCCGCCCACCGATCCAGCACAATCTGAAGCGCGCCACTTTCCAATGCCGGTTGAACGGCAAAGTCAGGCAGGCAGGCAATGCCGTGGCCCTGCACTGCCATATGCAGTAGCGTCTCGACGTGGTTGCTGGTCATGCTGGCCGTCAGACGAATCACCGTTTCCGATGGCGGGCGGACAAATGGCCATTTCTCTAGCGTGCCAGTAGTCGGAAATCGGTGCATCAGACAGGCGTGTTGCGTCAGTTCTTCCGGATGGAGCGGCGTCCCTCGTTGTGCGAAGTAACCAGGCGCACCGACATACACGAAGCGGCTGCTGCCCAGGCGCTTGCTTAACAAACGGGAGTCGCTGAGTTCGCCCGTACGCACCACGGCATCGAAGCCTTCGGCGATGACGTCCACTAGCCGGTCGCTGAAGTCCAGATCCAGCTCAATCTGAGGGTAGCGATGTGCAAAGGCCGATATTGCCGGCAGCATCAGACCGCTGACCAATGGCAGACTCACCCGCAGGCGGCCCTTAGGACTGGCGGTTGTGCTGGTCAATTCATTCTCTGCCGCGGCGATTTCAGCCAGGATCCGTCGACAGCGCTCAAGGAACAGGGTGCCTTCTGGTGTCAAGCCGACGCTGCGGGTACTGCGCTGAAATAGGCGCACGCCGAGTTTTTCCTCGAGCCGGGCTACCCCCTTGCTGATTGCCGATGCGGAGACGCCCAATTGGCGCCCAGCAGCCGCGAAGCTACGCACCTCAGCGACCAGCACAAAAATTGTCATACCACTCAGGCTATCCATTCCGCCTCCAATAAGTGACAAATTAGTCATGTCAGCGATGAATTTACCCATATTTTTGCCATATTGATTCCTCTGTAGCATTAATTGGGAGTGCCACAGCGGAACTCCGCCCACGCCTTAGCCAGCAGCGGCGTGAGGATTCCTGCGTGGCTTTGGCCTATTGCCTGGATACCCGATGACAGTCAGCACTTCAGCCGCAGGCTCGACAGCCTACAAAGCCCCATTAATCTTGACTGGCTGCCTGACAGCAGCGGTCATCCCATTAAGCATCGCCGGCCCCGCTGTGGTGGTGCCCTCAATCAATCAGGCCCTTGGGGGGAGCGCCGCGGAACTTACTTGGATCATCAACGCCTACATCCTTACCTACGGCAGTGCGACGCTAGCTGCAGGGAGTCTGGCGGACACGTATGGGCGCAAGCTGCTGTGGTTGGCTGGCATGGTCCTGTTCGCGCTCGTTACGGCTGCAATTCCTTTCATGCAATCCGTTCTGTGGATCGACATTTTGAGGTTGATCCAGGGGCTGGGGGCAGCTGCGGCGTTCGCGGGCGCAATGGCCGCATTGACACAGGAGTTCGACGGACACGCACGCACTCGTGTTTTCAGTTTGATTGGGACGACCTTTGGCGCGGGAGCTGCATTTGGTCCGTTCCTGGCCGGATTCTTGATCGATACCGTGGGTTGGCATTGGGTGTTTCTAGCGCCGGCAGGGGTTGCATTGCTTGCTTCCGTCCTGATCGCGCTATTTGCACGTGAAACACGTGATCCCGAAGCTACGGGGTTGGATTGGCCCGGAGCAATCACCTTCACTATCGGGCTCGCTGTGCTCACCTACGGCCTCATCCTTGCCCCCGAGCAGGGCTGGGGCCACACGTCGGTACTGACTTCTTTGGCGAGTGCCGTTGGACTGTTGATCGTCTTCGCCTTCATTGAACTGCGGCGAGCCAAGCCTATGCTCGACCTCTCCCTATTCGCTAACGCGCGCTTTGTAGGCGTGCAGGTGTTGGCGGTTGCGCCGGCCTATGCATACATCGTGCTGCTCATCATCTTGCCCGCCCGATTCATCGGGATGGAAGGCTACAGCGCGTTGGCGGCGGGGAAGATGATGATTGCGTTGTCTGCGCCATTACTGGTGGTTCCTTTGATCGCAGGCCAACTGGCGCGCTGGATCAATGTCGGAGTGTTGTCAAGTATTGGCCTTGTCATCGCCGCGGCCGGTTTGTCCTGGTTGGGTTACGGCATTGCTGGCGATGTCCAAAGTAACCGCTTGGCTGCGATGCTGCTGATCGGCGCGGGTATCGGTTTGCCATGGGGACTTATGGACGGTCTGGCGGTCAGCGTGGTGCCCAAAGAGCGGGCCGGCATGGCGGCGGGGATCTTCAACGCGATTCGTCTGGCTGGGGATGGCATCGCGATCGCAGTGGTCGGGGCCATCCTGTCTGCTCGGATTCTATCGGGCTTGGCAGCTGCAGCCGAGGATGGCGCGTCAGGTCACGTGAGAACGAGCGAGTTGGTAAAGGCTTCGAATCGGCTGGCGATGAGCGACCTGCAAAACGCCATGATTCACCTACCGATGATGGAACAAAATTCCTTGCTGCAGGTGTATGAGAGCGCCTTTCAGTTCCAGCTCCTTGTCTTGGCAGCTGCTGCGGCAGCGACAGCAGTTTTGGTGTTTCTACTGTTGGGAAAAACGAAGATGCATAACTGAGTCGCGCAGGTTAGGGGGGCACGTCACTTTTCAGCGCCCCGAGTGGGGCGGGAAGAAGCCACGAAACGGATTTGCGGGGGGCAGGTCATTTGGACTGAAGCCGTCTCGACAAGCCGCGCTTGTCGCCGGCAGTTAGGGTTATCCGGGATTCTTTATGCTTAAACTTTTGTGAAGAATGAGCGGCGGATGCAGGGCCGCCGCCGCGATGCGGCATCAAGGCGGTTCACCGTGGTGCGGCATGTGACGCACCGTGCGCGGGATCGCGGGGTGAGCCCCCATAAGGAGAATCGCATGCTGTTGCGTAGACGTTGTCTGGCCATGATGATGCTGGCGCTGACCGGCTGGGCGACGGGCAGCCATGCGCAAACGCCGTCTCAGGCCTGGCCCGTCAAGCCCGTGCGCCTGGTGGTGGGGCTGGCGCCCGGAGGGTTGGTCGACGTGCTGGCGCGCACGGTGCAGCCGCACTTGGCCGAGGCCTTGAAGCAGACCGTTATCGTGGAGAATCGGGGCGGTGCGGGCGGCAACGTGGCGGGGGCCGAGGTTGTGCGCAACGGTGGAGACAACCATACCTTCCTGCTCAATCCATCGACGACCGAATCGGTCAACCCACTGATGTTCGCCAGCATGCCGTTCGATCCGCAGCGAGACCTGCGGCCGGTTGCCTTGCTGGCCAACAGCCAGCTGTTCCTGTTTGTCCGGTCCTCGCTTGGCGTCAATACGCTCGAAGAGTTCGTGGAATACGCGCGCAAGCGGCCCGATCCTCTCAATTACGGTTCGGCCGGAAACGGCACGACGCCGCATCTGGCCGGCGAGCTGCTCAAGCAGGCTACTGGCATGCAGGCTACCCATGCGCCGTATCGCGGCGTGGCGCCGGCGATACAAGACCTGGCAGCGGGCCAGATCGACTTCGCGTTTGGACCCGCCACGGTCTTTCCCATGGTGCAAGCGGGCAAACTGAAGGTACTTGCGGTGGCGAGCCGGCAACGCGCTGCCGTGGCGCCCGACATACGAACCTTTTCCGAGGTCGGCATCGACGGTGTGTTCGCGGACAGCCTGTTCGGCGTGTATGCCGCCGCTGGCACCCGCGATGACGTGGTCGATCGCATGAACGCCGAAATCAACAAAGTGCTCGCGCGGCCGGAGATCCAGGCGCGCTTTCTCGATGCGGGCGCCGAGGCGCTACCGCTGCGCGTGGCCGACTATGCCGCGCGCGTGCAGGACGAAAAGAAATTGTTCGCGCCGTTGATGAAGTCGTTGGGGCTGAAAGAACAGTAGATAGAACAACGATAAAAGCTGCGCCTGCGTAGCTCATTCAACTCTACGGCGTCATCCTTCCTCGCGCGAGGCAATCTCCGCGGCAAGCTCGGAAAGCGATACCGCGCCCAAGCGTTGCAGCAAGGCATGCTCGCCTTCGCGCAGGGAATCCGCCACTAATTGATTCGCCGTTCGTTCCACGGGGCAGGCAGGATTGTCGTCGGCCGGCCCGATGGCAAAGACCGTGCCATGGGCGATGGCTTCATGGACATCGCGCGCGGTGATGGTTTCCAGCCCCCTGGCCAGTACCCAGCCGCCATTGCGCCCGCCCGTGGAGGTCACCATGCCGGCGGCGCGCAGCGCCGCCATGGATCGGCGAACCACCACCTCATTCGTATGCAGCATTTTGGCCAGCGTTCCAGAAGTGGTCGTGCCGCCGCGCAAATGCATGTGGATCAAGACGTGCAGCAGACGGGCAAGGCGGGTGTCATTGGCCATGGGATCGAAATACCGTAACTACAAGTGTTACGGTATTATAGCTGCGCCGGATACTTCCTGAGAGCTAACCCGATGATCGACCTTGAAACACGCGATGTGACCGCCAACGGCATCACGCTCAATGTCACGGCCCAGGGCGAAGGTCCACTCGTCGTGCTGTGCCACGGTTTCCCCGAGACCGCTTATGCCTGGCGCCACCAGCTTCCAGCCCTGGCGCGGGCGGGATTCCGCGCCGTGGCCCCGGATTTGCGCGGTTATGGTGCCAGCGACAGTCCGACGGATGTGGCGGCGTTCACGACATTGGATGTCATTGGCGACCTGGTCGCGCTTATCGAAAGCGAGGGAGCCGATGATGCGGTGATCGTGGGTGGCGATTGGGGCGCCAGCATCGCATGGCAGGCAGCCCAATTGCGTCCGGACCGCTTTCGGGCCGTCGTCGCCCTGGGCGTTCCCATGATGCGCAGAGCGCCGGTTGCACCCAGCCGCCTCTTCCCCAAAACCGAGTCCGCCGCGTTTTACACGCATTATTTCAACGAGCCGGGAGTTGCCGAAGGGGAATTCGAGCGCGACATCAGCGCAACCCTGCGCGCCATCTACTTCGCGGCATCGGGCGACGCCGGACCGCGTGACGACCCTGGCACGCCCAATCCGTTTGGCATGGTCGCCGCTGGCCGGGGCTTGCTCCATTCGCTGCCTGTCCCTGAGACGCTGCCGGTCTGGCTCACTTCGTCGGATCTGGCGACCTTTGTCCAAAGCTACACCGCCAGCGGTTTTCGTGGCGGCCTCAACTATTACCGGAATCTGGACCGCAATTGGGCGCTACAGGGGGCTTTGGAGGGAAAGACGGTGGATGTGCCTGCGCTCTATCTCGTAGGAGAAAGGGATACTGGCTTGGCGATTCCCGGCATGGATCAGATCATCGCGGCCATGCCAGCCCTCGTTCCTCAGCTGCGCGCTATTGAAGTCATTCCCGGCGCGGGGCATTGGTTGCAACAGGAAGCCCCCGAGGCAGTCAACAAGGCGCTCGTCGATTTCCTGAGGAGCCTTTGAGCGTGCGAAGGAGCCATATTGCAATATCGCGTTGAAACTGCGCCAGCTAAAATCCCGCATGCGCACTGACTGCTGTCACGGATGGACAAGCTCGATGCCTTGCGTTTGCACCGTCGCCTCGCGCGACCACTGCGGCTCACTTTCGAAGCACAAATGAAAAATACGTTGATGGCCACGCACCTGCGCCTGGTCGGCATGGCAGCGCTCTGGGGCGCGTCCTGGTCTTGGGGCAAGGTCGTCGCCCAGTCCATGGCCCCACTGGCCGCGGCCAGCCTTCGATTCCTGTTTGCCAGTGTGGCGTTGGTCCTGTGGATGCATCGCGCGTCGGCGCTGCGGGGCTTGAAGTCTCTGACGCGCAATCAATGGCTCGGCCTGGCCGCCGCCGCGCTGGCGGGCGTCTTTGGTTACTCCAGCTTCTTCATGTTGAGCCTGCAGCTGGTTCCGGCCGGCAAGGCCGCGATCGTGGTGACGCTGAATCCGGGCGCGACGCTGTTGCTGGCGGCGATCCTGTTCCGCGAACACCTCAACCCCGCCATCCTGGCTGGCATGGTTCTGTCGGCCATCGGTGCGTATATCGCCATCGGCGGCGGGGTTTCACAAGCCGCCGCCGGCTCCGGCGTGGGCATCGGCGAACTGCTGCTGCTCGGCTGCGTGGCCTGCTGGGTGGCCTACACCCTGATCGGCCGGCTGGTGCTCAAAGGCGTGGACGCCCTGACCACCACCACGGTGACCACCGTGATCGGCGCGCTGATGCTGCTGCTCACCAGCCTGATCGTGGAAGGCGTTCCCGCTTGGCAGAGACTGGGACAGGCGCCGGCCAGCGCCTGGGGTAGCCTGCTGGCTTTGGCGTTCGGGGCGACCGCGATCGCCTACGCCTGGTACTTCGAAGGCGTGAAGGCGCTGGGCGCCGGGGCGGCCTCCGGCTACATCACGCTGGTGCCCGTGTTCGGCGTGCTGTTTTCCAGTCTCTGGCTGGGCGAAGCCACCCCCGCGAATCTGTTCATCGGCGCCGCCCTTGCGATCTCGGGCATGGCGATCATGCACGTCGGCCGGCGTCGTGCCGAGGCGCGACAGCGCCGATAAACGGTCCTTCCATGCAGCCCTATACCCACGACAACATGCTGGCCCAGGAGACCTGGCTGGACTGCGCGACCGCCGACGGCGGCCGGCTGCGCGTGGTGCTGCTCGCAGCCGATCCGCTGGCGGCGGCGCCGCTGCTGGCGCGGGCCCGCTCGATTGCTCAAGCGCTGGCGACGCACCGCGACGCCGCGCTGCATTTCCTCTGGCAGGCGGGACGCGACAGCGGCGACCCCGAAGATCCCTCTGTGACGTTCCTGGAACACTTCACGCCATCTGACCTGATCGTCGCGGCCGACGGGGGCTACGTGCTGCACCTGGCGCCGCGCGACGCGACTTGGTTCATGGATGGCTATTGGCCGGCCGTACGATTTGCGGCGGATGACCGGCCTACGGACTGGATCTGCGAATCTTGACCTGAGTCGTCGTATCCAAAGCGGCCATTTGGCGCTTGGAGGCAATGCCGCGTCAGGTTCCGCACAGGCGCATGATTACACTCTGATCGTGACTCGTGCGTCATTCACGGAGAAGTCGACATGCAATTGGCTCAAACATGACTAGCAACGAAGGGATCCAGGCCTCGGTCTATACCCGATGGCACCAGTTGTCGGTGCCGTTGGCCTTCGCCCTGGCGGCGGGTAGCTTCATGCTGGTGGTGTTCAACCGTGGGCCGATTGCTCTGGCGGTTGTGCTGGCGGTGCTGGGGTTGCTGGTGCCGCCGCTGGTGGCGTTCAAGGGCTTTCCCACACGCAATACCGTCAAGGTGACGTCCGAGGGGCTGGAGTTTTCGCGCCGCTCTCCCGTCGCCTTCGCGCAATTGTCCCGCTGGGGCACTGACGATTATCTCAAGCTGGTTCGTCCCGGCCTGCCAACGTTGCTAGTCAGTGCAGTGGACCTGCCCACACGTGAACGTCTGTTGCGCGAGTTTGAGCTGGCCTTGGCGGCGTGGCACAAGCGCCAGCCCGCTGGTACGCAGGCGGCGCGCCGCACACATTTCTATGGTTCCACGGCAGGACGCCTGACGGGCTTGTTGATCATCGTGCTGGGGGCGGGTGCGGCGGTCATGGCGCTGAGCTTGCGCGAGCCGTCGATGTCGCTGGCTATCGTTGGCGGGCTGGGAGCGCTGTTCGGATTGACGATGCTGTTTGGCCGGCGGGGCTGAGGGCGCTGGGCACGCCGTGGCCCATCCGTTCGCATCGGCAGGTCCGCCGCAAACAAGGATATAGTGGTGCGCCCTCCAGGCTTCCGCCTTTGCGGCGAGCCAGGATTTTTCTTAGCTTCAGGATGCTTGCATGACCATGACCGCCGAACAGTTTCATCAACGCATGTGGGAAATCCTGGATCCCGTGGACACCGAACATTTTGAGGTCGTGGCCGCGCCCGCGCCCGATGCGGAGGCGATTGCCGGTCTGGAGACCGCTGTAGGCTTCCCGCTGCCAGCGGCGTTTGCGGCCTTCTGCCAGCGTACCAACGGCCTGTGCGTGATGGCGCGCGAGGAAGTCTGGCCGCATGCGAAGGAGTTCGAGGTCGGCCCCGCCTGGACTTTCTGGCGCGGTCTGGTGTTGTTGGGCATCGATGCGCCGGAGTTGCCCGAATGGGCCAGCATCTCGGCGCAGCAGCGCCAGCTCGCCGAGGCCGGTTTGTCCGGCATCCTGCCCGTGCTGAAGATCGTGGGTGACGGTAGCCGGATCTGGGGCCTGGACCAGGCGGGGACGGTCGTGGCGATCGATGACCTGACCGATGTGGAGCCGCTGGCCGGCGACCTCACCGATCTCTACGCCGAACAGATCGCCGATCTGATGCAGCGCCAGCAGGATATGGCGCAGCGGCTGGCCGAACGCGCGGCGCGCAAGCAGGGCAAGCTGCCGGGGTAGCATGAGCGCAATGCTGCAAGTCACGGAAGAACCCCTGGCCGATGAGGACATCGTGCTGCTGCGCCGTGGCCGTCGCGGCAGATCCCTGACGGCCGTGTTCGCGGGGCTGATGTTCCTGCTGCTGGCGAGCAGCGCGATCGTGTTCGTCGTCCTGTTCGCGTCCGATCGCAGTCTGCGCCGCGGCGCTGACGGGGTGGTGGTCCTGTTGTGCGCAGTGGCGATGATGTGCTTCGCGGTCTTTCTTGGACGCAGGTTGTTGCGGCTGCCGCGCGCTTGGCGCCGCTTCAACCAGGCGTTGAAGGGGCGGATACCCAAGCAGATCGCTTCCGGTCACCTGACCGGCTTCGTTCCGGCCGAGATCCCCGGCATCTGCTACATCTTCGGCGAGCAGCGCGTGGACGTGGCCCTGCCGTTCTGGAACGAGATCACGCGCGACACCCGCGAAGGCTTTCGGCCAGTGACGGCTGCGGCGCTGACGAACCTGCCCGTGCGCCTGCATCTGCTGACGCTGCTGCCCGGTACGCCGCCCGTGCTATTGCGGGCTGAATACCCGATGAGCGCGCAGGCCTGGAATTCGGTCGAGGAAGTCAGCGATGCCGACCGCGAGACCGTGCGCAAGGAAGAACTGAGCCTGCGCAAGTTCTTCTACGCGCTGGCGCTGGTGCCGCTGGCCGGCAGCCTGTTCCTGGGGCCCTTGATCCTGCTGGCCGCATTCTTCGTCCTCATGGGGCTCGTGCTGGGCATGCGCAGCCCCAGGCTGAAGCGCGCCCGCTACAAGCACGGGGTACGCGGATTGGTCGAGGAAGTCGTGACCTATCGCCTGCGCGCGTCCAACTCGAACGTTTCCACGCTGGTCCACAACTATCGCATCGGGGGCGTGATGTATCGGGTCGAGCATTTCGGGCAAGCTGCCGCGCCGGGCCAGCGCGTTGCCTTCGAGTATCTGGACGGGACGGGCATCATGGGGCCGAGCGCCTTGTTCTTTCGGATCGAAGACGAGCCGGTCATGACGCTATGAGCGCGGTGCGCTGCCCGCCGCAATGAGCCCTGTCGGGATCGCTGCGTGCGCCGCGGGCCGAGCCAGTGACATCACACCTGTGCGCAACACGCTTGAGTGCTTGCGTTGTCGCCAGGCTCGTGGCGGCCATGCCTGGTGTCGGCCGGCGCTACACCCGCAACCGTGCAATTTCGACCTCGTCGCTTCGCCTCGTAGAGCAGGTCGTCTGCTCGCTTCAACGCGCTGGCGAAAGGTTCTCCTGCTCGCATGAGGGTCACCCCCATGCTGGCAGTGAACCGCGAATTCGGAACCTGCGGCGCCCAGCGCTGCGCCACGAAACTGGTACGGATATCCTCGGCGATCGCGGTGGCGCTTTCCAGATTCGCCGCGGGCAGCAGCAGCAGGAACTCTTCTCCGCCCAGCCGGGCTGCATGGATGTGAGGGGCTGCCTGCGGCCTGAGCAGGGCGCCGAATCGCGCCAGCACCATGTCGCCAAACGCATGGCCGAAGTCATCGTTGATGCGTTTGAAGTTGTCGATGTCGGCCATGATCAGCGCGGCCGGCGCCGCCGCATCCGAGAAAAGGCGTCCGGAAGCGGAGGCAAGCAGGTTATCAAGTCCTTGGCGATTCAGCAGGCCCGTCAAGGCGTCGGTATGGGCATGGCGGCGGTATTTCTCTATGGCGTCGTAGCTCGTGGCGATGAAGACTGCGAAGGTCAGGACTATGCTTCCAAGCAGGCCGGTGTATTGGATCAGGATGCCCCAGACAGAGGTTCTCCATTCGCCCGTTGCGAGCGGCGCTATCGGGGCGGCAAGGTACAGGATGCACTGGCCCGTCAACACCAGCGCGATGAAGAGGAATGCGGCGGTGAGCACCCTGTCCGACGTAGTCGCGGCCTGCCTGGCGAAGGACAGCGCGGCTCGCCAGGTCACGAGCGCGCAACAGGCTTGCACGAAGAACGTCTCCAGTCTTGCGCTGGCAAACAGCACTACCGAGACGACTACCATCGCCGTCGAAGCAAGCAGGACCGCAACATCGAAGTAGGGGGGAATCCGGCCGCGACGGCGGCTTTGGAGGGCACGGCAGGCCAGGATGACGCCGCCCAGAATGAAAGCATCCTCGACGACCTGTTTATATGGGGAAAGTGCGCTGGCCTGCACCAGCATGACGGCGTAGCCCACGCCCAGGCACGCCAGGGCGTAGCCCCACCGGAGCGTATTGAAGCCAATGAAGCGTGCGGCGCAGAGTCCGATGGCGCACATCAGGATCGCCGCGGGCACGGACCATTCAAGAAGGGTTGCGGGCATGGACAGGCGAATACGTGGAACAGTACCCAGTCGAGCGCATGCTCGGCCGACACAATTTGCGTGAGAAATATTACGGTGTGTCGCAATGTATCGCCAGGACTTAACCGTCAAGGATTGTCAAAGCGTTGCAGCCGCGTTCGCCGGAAAGCGAAAGCCGGTATACGCCGGACGCTGAGCAGCCCGGGAGATACCTGGCGGCTGTCAGCTGGCCGACAGCCGGGCGCGCGGGGCTCCAGCTACACTTTCGGCATTCCGCGCCGATGGCTGCCGGACCGGTCCCTTGCCCTGGGGCAAGGCGGCGGGCGGCCGATCTCTCACCTCCCGCCATGTCGCAAACCGATTCGTTCAATCTGAAGCAGATCGCCGTGCCGGCGTTCGGCCCGTCGCTGCTCTATGGCATCAGCAACGGCGCCATCCTTCCCGTGATCGCGCTCACCGCGCGCGATCAGGGCGCGTCGATGGCGACCGCCGGCCTGATCGCCGCCCTCATCGGGGTCGGCTCGTTGCTTTCCAACATTCCGTCCGCGCTGATCACCCATCGCTTCGGCGAGAAGCGCGCCATGGCCGGCGCGGCGGTGTTGAGCGTGGTCGGCCTGCTGCTCGTGATCGGCGTGCCCAATCTCTGGGTGCTGGCGCTGGCCATGCTGATGCAGGGGTGCGCGCAGTCGGTGTTTCAGCTGGCGCGCCAGAGCTACATGATAGAAGTCGTGCCGCTGACGTACAGGGCGCGCGCCTTGTCCACGCTCGGCGGTACGACACGGATCGGCACCTTCTTCGGCCCCTTCGCGGGCGCGGCGCTGATTCATTTCCTGGGGCTCGACGGCGCCTATTGGATTGCCGTTTGCGCCATGCTCGGCGCGGGATTCATCGCCATCAAGGCGCCCGACATCGAGCCCTCGGGTGGAGCGGGCGCGGGCGCGCCGCGCGCGCGCATGGGCGAGGTCGCGCGCGACCATCGCGGCGTGTACGCCACGCTCGGCGTGGGCGTGATGCTGATCAGCGCGCTGCGCGCGTCGCGCCAGGTGGTGATTCCCCTATGGGCAGACCATCTGGGCCTCGACGCCGCCACCACTTCGCTTATCTACGGGCTGGTCGCCGCAGTCGACATGTCGGTGTTCTATCCCGCGGGCAAGGTGATGGACCAGCGCGGCCGCTTGTGGGTGGCACTGCCTTGCACGCTGCTGATGGGACTGAGCCTGATGGCGATCCCGCTCACGGACGGAGTGGCGAGCTTCATCCTGGCGTCGGCGGTGCTGGGCTTCGGCAACGGCATCGGATCGGGCATCGTGATGACACTGGGCGCCGACGCCGCCCCAGCGGGCGCGCGCACGCAGTTCCTCGGCATCTGGCGTTTCATGGCCGACCTCGGCTCGAGCGGCGGGCCCGTGGCGCTGTCGGTGCTGACCGCCCTGGTGTCGCTCGGCGGCGCATCGTTCGGCGTAGGCACGCTGGGCCTGGTGGCGGCCGGCGTGTTCTGGCGCTGGCTGCCGCGTAACGCGCAGGCTTGAGAGCCCTGTTCCAGGCCTCCCAATCGCATCGGGAGCCGTCCGCGTCCCGGCAGGGCAGCGGAAGATAGGGGGCCAGATTGAGCTTTCGCGCCGTAATTTGTAGTCTGACATCATATTTTCTGCGGAATAGCCGCCTGCGGAGACGCTGATGCCGACTCTCTCCTATGCAATCCTCGAAGCCCCTTCCACGCTAGGGCTGGCGACCTGCGGTGTTGAGCGCCTGCCTGATCAGCTCCTGGCCCACGGCCTTGCTGAGCGTATCCATGCGCGTCACGGCGGGCGATTGGCTGTACCTCCCAAGGATCCGACGCCCGATCCTGATACTGGCACCCTGAACGCCAAAGCCATTGCGGCGTGGTCGCCCAAGCTCGCCGACGCGGTGGAAGCGGTGCTCGACGCGGGCGAGTTTCCGGTTCTGCTAGGCGGCGATTGCACAATCTTGCTGGGTTCCATGCTCGCGTTTCGCAGGCGCGGCCGCTATGGTCTGCTCTTCATCGACGGCAACGCCGATTTTTTCCAGCCCGAGGCGGAACCCAACGGGGAAGGCGCCTCGATGGACCTAGCCTTCGTCACCGGCTACGGTCCGCCGCTATTAACCGACATCGAAGGGCGCGGTCCTCTAGTCCGCCCTGAAGACGTAGTTGCGTTCGCGTATCGCGATCACGACGACCAAAAGGAGTACGGGAGCCAGCCTCTTCCTGAAACGATCAAGACGCTTGATCTCCCCGCAGTGCGTTCGATGGGCATCGAGGCTGCCGCGCGGCAGGCCGTCGATCACCTGACGCGAACAGAGCTTGACGGCTTCTTTATCCACCTTGACGCAGACTGCCTTGACGACGCCATCATGCCTGCTGTCGATTTTCGCGTGCCTGGCGGCTTGTCGTGGGAAGAGCTGACGGCCGCGCTGCGGATTGCGCTGTCGAGCGGCAAGGCAGTCGGCCTTGAGATCACTATCTACAATCCGCATCTCGACGAAGATGGCAGCGCCGGGCGCGGCCTGGTCGATTTGCTGGCTGCAGCCCTCGGAACGGCAGGGTCGTCGGTGTAAACATGGATGCCGCAACGCAACCTCTACCCAGTGCTGCTGCGCTCTAATTTCGGGCGTCGCATCAGCGCGGCAATTGCTGCCACCATCAGGATGGAAACCGCGACCAGCATCGTCGCGACCGCGGTAATGGTGGGATCGATGCGTTCGAGAAGCTGAGTGAACATGCGCTTGGGTATCGTGTCGTGCGTCCCAGCCAGAAAAATCGTGACAGTGATTTCGTCAAAGCTGATCATGAAAGCGAATAGCCAGGCAGCGAATAGATTGGGAGCCATGTTGGGCGCGACCACCCGCCAAAGCACAATTGCGCGCGATGCGCCAAGTGTGCAGGCGACCTGCTCGACGCGGACATCGAGCGCGGCCAGACCGGTGGACACCACCAGTACGACATAGGGCGCGGCCAGGACCGCGTGCGCCAGAACAAGTCCGCCCATGGTTCCGAGCAGGCCAATGTTGGCAAAGAAGATATAGAGTGCGACGCCTGTAATGACGTGCGGTACCACCATGGGCGCCGCGAAATTCAACTCGAGTAGAGACCGGCCACGGAACCTGCCGCGAACCAGTCCGTATGCGGCGACGCTGCCGAGGCAAAGAGCGATAAGGCTCGAAATCAGTGCAATGAATACGGAGTTCTGGAGTGCTTCGATCCATCGCGGGTCGCCGAAGAATGCTTCGTACCATCGCAACGAGTAGCCAGGCGGGGGGAACTCCAGGGTACTGGAACTCGAGAAGGACATCGGCACCACGATGGCGACGGGAATGCAAATGAAGAACAGGACAAGAGATGCGTAGACGGCCAGTATGGCGGGGCCTGGTTTGCGGATTCTCTTGCTGTCCTGCATAGCCTTGGATTCTTCCATTAGAAGCCTTGACGACATGGGAGACCTCATGACGAACGTAGATTGAGTCGCCCAAGTCTTCTGCTTGTGGCGTACAGCGCCAGGCAGGCAAGCAGCAGAGCGATGGAAATGGCGGATGCCAGGTTCCAGTCGGGCATGCGGTTGATCAGCAAATCCAGCATGTTGACCAGCATTGGTACGCGTCCGCCACCCAGAATCATGGGTGTGACGTAGAAGCCGAGGGCCATCAGAAACACCAATAGCCCTCCCGCTGCGAGCGCGGGCAGAGTCAGCGGCAAGAATATTCGCCAAAATGCCGTCCATTCCGTCGATCCCAGGGATCGCGCCGCATGCAGGAGTCTTGGATCGACTTTGCGCATTGCCGCGTACAGGGGCAGTACCAGAAAGGGCAGCAGGGCATTGACCACGCCGAGGGTTACGCCGCCGCGGTTGTACAAGAATGCGATCGGACCGTCGATGAGACCGCCAGCTTGCAACAGGCCGTTGACGATGCCGGCGTTGCCCAGCAGGATGATCCAGGCATAGGTACGGATGAGCACGCTAACCCAGAATGGGATGACCACGAGCGCAAGGGCGAAGAGCTGTGCTCTGGGAGTCAGACCGTTGATCCAGTATGCCAAGGGATAGCCTAGCGCCATGCAGGCCAGCGTGGCGAGCGCGGAGATGATGAAGGTATTGGCGATGACCTTCAGATAGAGCGGCGAGCCGAGTAGCTCGCCATAGTGCGCCAGCGTCGGATGGGGCCAGCCGAAGCTGCGGATCAGTGTGTCGAGTAGCGGTAGATTGAAAGCCAATACCATCAGCATGAGCAATGGCGCGACCAGCTTCAGCTCCGCCCGGCTGCTGCGCGGCAGCGTAGCGCTTTTTTTCGTCGGGTGCATTTTCAAAGCCCTAGCTTGAAGAGTTGCCACCGCTTTTCGACCACGGAGGCATGGGCGGCCCAGAATGCTTCATTGGGGAGGATTTGTACTTCCCGATTGGCCCGGCTCGTCGGGAACTGCGCCAGCTTGTCCTGCGGGAGCAGCTTGTCCAGGTAGGGACTATTGCCGGTATAGGGGATGATCTTCGCCGCCTCTGCCTGGGAAGCGGGCAGCGTCATCTGATGGAGCAGACCAAAGGCGGCGCTGGCTTGGGCCGGCGCGGCGCCTCGCGGCATGACGAAGTAACCAATATTCAGCAGCCCCTGATTGAATTCCAGGCGCAGCTTTGGGTTCCCCGCAACGCGGCCCGAATAGGAGGCGGCGTAGCGGACTTCGTTATCCAATAGCAGTTGCGCGGGCTGGGCGCCGCTGGACCACCATACCGGTACGTGCGATTTGATCCGCTCCAGGCTGGCGAAGGCTCGATCGAAGTCGATTGGGTAGAGGTTCTCGGGCGCCACGCCATCGGCAAGCAACGCGATGGGTAGGGAGTAGTACGGGATATCGGGCAGTGAACGCCAGCCCGGAAACTTCGTGGTATCCCAGAAATCCTTCCAGTTGGACAAGGGAGTGGCATCGGCCCGTCCGGATAGCGCGACCGAGAAATACTGATACCCCATCCCATGTGTGTGCCGCGCCTCGGGGAACATCGCATCGGGATCGATCCGTGCCCAGTCCAAAGGCGCCAGCAGGTCAAGCGCCATGGCTTGGGCCAAGGCGGGGCCGCCGATTTCGTGCAGCACGGCGTCGATGCGCCCGGATTCGACCATCGCCCGCAGTTTTCCCAGGGGCGTTCCGGTAGTGTCTTCCCGTTGCACCGTGATGCCGGTGCGCGCGGTGTAGGGATCGATGTAACCTTTTTGGAGAGCCTCGCCGGACTGGCCCCCGGCCGCGATGATGCGTATGGACTTGACCGTTGCCGACGCTGGTGCTGCGGCACGCACCAGGGTGGGGGTGGCGCATGCGCCCATGGTAGCCAGCGACGACTTGATGAAAGTACGACGTTCCATGAAGGACTCCGTTAGTGCAGGTGGGTGACAGTGGCGGGGGGATGCGCCAATTCGGCAGGGTGTTTCTCCGGAAGCAGCCAGACGGCGTCTTCAGGCCATGAGAGAACCACATGGTCTCCAATAGCGAACCGGACTTTTTCGTCGCTGGCGGCGACTATGAACGGACGCGCCTGGCTGGTTTGGACGTGATAGCGTATGGACTGCCCCAGATAGACAATGTCCAGGACGCGCCCTCTGAGGCCCGCGTGCCCGGCAGATGGGGCGGATAGTGTGGCCCGTTCGGGCCGGACGATCGCCTGCACGAGATCGCCGTCCGTTGGTGGCTGTGATAGGCCCGAGGGATGGACTACCAGCCTCTCGCCTTCTCCAAGGTCAAGAATGAGCTTGGAGTCTGCCGTCGCAAGACGGCCGCGCAGGAAATTGGCGGTACCCAGAAAACCGGCCACAAACGAATTGCTTGGCCGCGAGTAGATTTCCTGCGGCGACCCGACCTGCTGCATCATGCCATCCGCCAGGAGCATCACCCGGTCGGACATGGACAATGCCTCTTCCTGGTCGTGGGTAACAAGGATGGTCGTCGTACCCAGAGAACGCTGCAGCCGCCGCAATTCCACCTGCACCTCTTCGCGCAGTTGTTTATCCAACGCTCCCATGGGTTCGTCCAGCAGCAGGATGTCGGGCTGGAAGACCAAGGCTCGAGCGAGCGCTACACGCTGTTGTTGCCCGCCGGACAACTGCGCGGGCCGACGGCTCTGCAGACCGTCCAGGCGCAGCAACGCGAGCACTTCCTTCACCTTCTTGTCTATTGCGGCGGCATCGTTGTGCCGGATTCGCAAAGGAAACGCGATGTTCTCGCGCACCGACAAATGGGGAAAGAGTGCATAGCTTTGGAAGACGAGACCGATGTTGCGCTGTGCAGGGGGGAGTCGGGTGACGTCGCGCGGGCCGAGGAAAATTGCTCCTTCGCTGGGCAGCGTAAGCCCGGCTATCAAGGCCAGCGTAGTGCTCTTGCCGGAGCCGCTTGGGCCGAGGATGGTCAGGAACTCCCCCTGTTCCACGTGCAAATTCAAATCTCGCAAGGCGGTCGTGCCATCGTAATGCTTGGACAGTTTCGCAATGGTGATTGCTGTCATATCGACTCCCCCTATTCTTGTTGGCGCTACAGTGCTTGGGTGCTCAGTAGGTATGGGCGTTGGTTTGCGCCGTCAGCTTGTTATCGCGAACGTTTTTGACGGCTGCGCGCAGGTCGTCCAGGTAGCTGTCCATGATCGATTGGTGCACCGGATTCACCATGAAGTGGATTGCCACGGGATCCACGCCGACGCCGACGAACCATCCCTTTTTGTCCAGCTCTTGAGCGACAGCGTTGATGTCGACCGACGAATCTCGCGATCGATAAAGCACGAAAGAAAGCTCGCTATGAGGACGGAGTACCTCCAAACCCTCGATGTCTTCGATCCCTCGAATCATGCGATTGCGCGTATCGGCCACGATCTTGGCGATACCCCGATATCCCTCGGTGCCCAGGTAATTCAAGACCGCCCACGCCGAGGCGACGGGGCTGGCGGGGCGTGTGCCGAGAAACGTGTCCGTCTCGTAGTGGCCACGGGGCCAATCGTCGAATTCGAAGCGTTGGTGTTGTTTGAAGGTTTCGTTGCGATAAAGAATCAGTGAGGCGCCTTTCGCGGCGAATCCGTACTTGTGGATGTCGGCCGAGATGCTTGTGACGCCAGGCAGCGAGAAATCAAAGTCAGGAATGGGTTCGCCATTGAGCTTCATGAACGGGCCGAGAAAGCCGCCCACGCACGCGTCCACATGCAGCGGAACGTGGTGCTTCAGCGCGACCTCCGAAAGTGCGGCGATCGAATCGTAGACTCCATGCGGATATGCCGGAGCGGAACCCACGATCAATGCCGTGCGCTCGTCAACAGCGGCATTCAACGCCTGGACGTCGACCCGGAAATCGTCGCGGATGGCAATACGCTGCACGTCCATGTCCAGGTAATACGCCGCCTTGTTAAAGGCCGGGTGTGCTGAGCGCGGAACCACGATCTTGAGCCGTTCGTGGCCGGCTACAACCCCAGTCGCTCTTTTCAGGCTACGCGCCGATTTCACCGCCTGGAAAATGCTCTCGGTCCCACCCGAAGTGAAGCTGCCTGCGGCGCTAGCCGGAGCATTGAACAGGGACAGCGCCATGTCGACGACTTCCGATTCCAGGCGCTGGACACTGGGGAACGCCTTGCGGCCCAGGCCATTCTCCATGAAGTACTTTGCCGAGGCGTTCTTCGATACGGCTCCGAGCGCGTCATCCAGCCAGTAGACATAGAGCGCCATCCTGCCTTCGTCCCAGCGGTAGTCCCCATTCTTGGCGTCGTCCAAGCGCTTCTCCAGCGTTGGCCAGGGCGTGCCGGTGGCTGGAAATTCGATTCGCGGGGACGGGGGGGAATAAGGCGTCGTCATGGCAGGTGCTTTATGTGAAAGTGAATGAAAAATTAAGATATCACGAACAATATAATTTGTGATCACAAAATAGATAGGGAATTCCCGTGAGTGGGCCAGACGATCCATCGTCATCCGCGAAATTTCCGTGAGAGCGCCCAGTTCCATGGACGCGCGAATGCCCGCCGGAAGGTCGACGTGCAATGTGATTGCATCTTTTGCGAGAAGGCCTCTCTGCGAGGCATGAAAGATGTCGCGCTCGGACCACGCGACGCGATATGCCGCGCCGGCTTAGGCGAAACGATCGACCGAGTACCAAGGCCCCAGCAGAGGTTCCGCCGTTACGTCGTGCTCGGGCCAAATCCGACTATCACTCCAGGCGTAACGGCCGGGAGCATAAATACTAAGCCCCGGGGTAGCGACAGCGAGCGCCGTCCCGATGCCCGCAAAGTTCAGCTTGAAGTGGTAGCCCGACTTGATCCCGACAAAATCAAATTCGCCCGGCTCGACGCCATGGCTGCGGAACCCCTGCGGATCGTGTATCAGTCCAGGCTGGCTGGTGGCGATGACGACGGAACCATCGGGCATGCGCAAAGTAGCTGTCGAGCCGAGCTGAATCAACGTTCCCTGCTTGTAGGGTCCGCTCACGACGTAGCTCCCCGGGCCCAGGGCGATGACCTCGGCTTGGGTTTCCAGCGACGACAGGCCAGGCGTATCAAGGCCCCCGAGTCTGGCGACGAAGCGAGCTCCGACACCAAGCGCATGCGCATGCTGGACCGCCTGTGCATCGGTCACTGTTACGGCGCCGCGTAGCGGCCGCTGGCGATGCTGGGCATGGCGCAGGATTTCAATGCTGTCGCCTGGCGCTCCAGCCAGCACACGATCTCCCATATCTGCCAAAAGAAATGGGCGTTCTTCGGGACTTTCCTGAACCTTCTCGAGAGCCGCATCCGTAGTCGGTAGCGTATCCAGAAATTCGTCACGTCGAAGCCAGAAATCGCCTGCCAATTTTTCGGCCAGCTTGGCGGCGAGCGCGGCATCGCCGTCGGCGATGACCAGCGCGCCCTGGCCCATGGCTTGGCCGTTGGCGTAGGGAAAAACGTTGAATAGAGAAATATCCAGTAGCGCTGGGTGTTGACGCAGCATCTGGCGGGCTTGCTCGTGTAGCGCGTGGAGCGGGCCAGAACTGGTGTCGGCATTTCCGGGCAGAATCATGCGCGCCTTAGTGAGCACCGAGACCGGCTTGATCGTCTTCCGGACAGCAGCCTCCAGCAGTTGGACGCAGCGGCGGCCGCAGTCCATGACGTCGCGATGGGGGTTTTCCTTGCAGGCACTGACAATGTCTGCCGCACTCAGCATGTCGGCCGTTATATGGCAATGAAGATCCAGGCCGACGGCAATTGGTACGTCCTCGCCCACCCAGGTGCGCAAGAGTTTAAGGAAGTGGCCTTCGACATCGCTGATCGACGCGGTGGCCATGGCCCCATGCAGCTCCAGCGCGATGCCGTCGATTCGTCCAAATTGGTCAAGAGCGCTTTCGATGCTTGTCTTGAATCGCGTCAGGAGATTCTCATACACGTCCTCATCGACGGGGCCGCCAGGCGCCGCCTCGGCGAAGAGGACGGGTATCACGGTGTGCTCCCGTTGCGTCAGCTCCGAAACGATGCCTCCCAAGGTGGTGCCTGCACCTTGCATCTCAGCTATGAGTTCAGGGCCTTCGATCCATGTAAATGCGCTTGCGGTGGTCGGGCGAGGGTTGAACGCATGGGTTTCGTGGAAAAAGCCGCCGACAAGAATTTTCAAGGATTCGGTTTTCATGCCAGTTCAGACGCTCAGTTGATCCGCGGCATTTGCGTGTCGCGGATCATCTGTCCCATTTCCTGGAGGCCCTTTTTTAACTGTGCGGCATATTCGGCGCCGTTCAGCGGCATTGCGTCCATGCCCAACTTGTCGAATGACTCGAGCGTCGCGGCATCACGGACTGCCGCGAGGGCTGCATCTTGCAAAATGGCAAGCACCTCGGGCGGCGTGCCGAGCGGTGCCGCAAGCCCGATCGACGAGTCGATCTGCACTGGCCAGCCGCTCTCCCGAAGCGTTGGTACGTCTGGGTACTCAGGCCAACGCATCGGCCCCACTGACGCAATCATTCGCAGTTTGCCGGCCTGCATGTGCGGTAGAACGTCGGAGGGGTTCGCGACGGTGACATCTATTTGCTTGCCCAGGAGGGCGTTGACAGTCTCGGTGCCGGACTTGTACAGGACTTGTTCGAACTTGCCTCCGGTCTGGCGACTTAGCTCGAGCACCGCGAGGTTGACTGAGGCGCTGGGTGAGCCGAGAAAAACGCCATCTCCCTTCTTGGCGGCGTTCAGCAAGTCTTGCAGGGTGAGGTAGGGCGAATCGGTGCGCACCACGATGCCGTAACGGTATCGCCCCACGCCAGCCACGAAGGCGAAATCCTGAGCTCCATAGGGGAGCTTCATCAGGTGCGGCAGGATGGCCTGTGTGGAATAAGTGACCACGCCGACGGTATAGCCGTCCGGCGTCTGGCGCGCCACATAGCCTGGGCCGAGCGTCCCGAGCGCACCGGGCTTGTTTTCGACCACCACGGGTCGGCCCAGTCTCGCTTCCATGCCCTTGGCCAGAACGCGCGCAGCCACATCGGTGTTACCACCGGGGCCGTAATTTACGACGAGGTGAATTTCGTTCTTGGGAAAGTCTGCCGCCGCGGCGGCTGTCCCCAGGCTCGAGAGGGCAAGGAAGGCGGCGAGGGCTATGTGCGCGCGTGGGCTGGCATCAATGCTGCAATTCTGGGACGTGGTGTTGGCCATGTCGAATCCCCGGAGTGTCGATTTTGTTCCAGAAATATATCACTTATGGAAAATAATGTGATCACAAAATAACGCTAGGGAATTCCCTTGCCACGTAGCTAGGCAAGGACGCCGGAGTGCACCGTGCGAAATTCTGGGAGAATTGGCCCTGTTTTATGTCACATTCAACTCCGTCATGCAGCGTGTCATGTCCGAAGCAACCCCAGAAACAGCTATGCGCGAGAGCGTCTATCAAGGCATTCGTGGGTCTCTGATCTGCGGGCGTTTCGCGCCCGGGGAAAAACTGCTGCTGCGGCAACTCGCGTCGGAATTCGAGGTCAGTCTGACCCCGGTTCGAGAGGCGCTGCATCGCCTCATTGCGGAAGGCGTGCTGACGCAGGAGCACAGCCGCTCCGTGCGTGTGCCCATATTGTCGAAGGCACGGGTGCTGGAGTTACGGGACATCCGCCTTTCGTTGGAAGGCCTGGCTGCTGAACGCGCCGCTGCGAACGCGACGGCGGCGGACATCAAGGTGCTGGAGCGGTTGGCAGGCGAGGTTGAGGCCGCCCGGCATTCGGGCGATATCGCAAAGGACACGCAAAAGGTGGCCGAGTTTCAGGTCGCTCTTTACCGGGCTAGCGAAATGCCCGTACTCGTGCGGCACATCGAAATGCTGTGGCTGCAGACCGGTCCTTACATCCGGCTGTTGCATCCAGATTTCATCCGCATGGTGCAACAAGTGCGCGCAGGATGGCGATATGAGCTATGCGATGCTTTGCGCAAGCGAGACGGTGGCAAGGCGCGGCAATTGATAGAGACCGACATTTCCGAAGCCCTTACTTATTTAGCGAATCTTTTCGACGCGGCCGCATTGATCAACCACGTGTGAGGGCTTCGGTTGTTGAGCGTGGAGTGGTGGGACCACGCCGCTTTTTATTGAGCGGAATGAAGTCCATTCAACATGCCCAATTTCCCTCTGCTCAGCGCACCGCGAACCAAGCCCCCTCCAGGCTGCCATTCATGCCGCAGAACGGCGGGCCGAAGCCGTCGTTTGCCACCCCGGCGGGCGGCGTTTCACGCACCATCAGCACGGCGCCGCGGCGCGTCAGGTCCAGGGTCCAGGGCGGCCCGTCCTGATAGCTGACGATCAGGCTGTCGCCGGAGGCGACCGCCTTGCCGCTCAGATCGCAGACCCAGCGGCCGTTGTAGGGCTGGGCCGAGTTGGCCGCCACGAACAATTGGCCGTCGGCGGTTCGGGTGATTTCAATTTCACCCTCGAGGTTCTTCCACTTGCCGACGAAGCCGGCAGCTGGCTGGGGATTGATGGCCTTCAGAAAATCCAGGCGGTAGCGCATGCTGGTGCCGATCTCTTTGACGGGAGTGCTTCCCGTAAAGGGCTCGGCATAGATGTTGTCCCGCACGCTCAGGAAATAACGTTGATCGGAGGTCAGCGATTTGACCGCCTCGGCGTCGAGCTTGGCACGCACAGCCTTGTACTGCTGCGCGATGGCCGCATCCTGGTCAGCCAGCGCCGGGTGGGCGCAAATGGCTTTTTCGACCGGAGACGTGGCTTTGGCGCAGTTGAAAGAGGGGGCAGCCGCGGCGCTGCCTGCCATGGCCAACGATGCTGCAAAGACCAGATGACGGATCATCGTGTGTAGTGCTCCAGGTTGTGTGCAGGTTCGGGCAGCCCGCAGGCGCCGAGATAACGGCGCAGTTTACCGGCGCGGACGCTGTTGCGCTGTCTGCCGCCTGCATGACCGCGCGTGCCGCGTCGTGGGCTATTTCTTCCTCTGGCTGGTCTTGGCCTGTTTCCAGAACGCTGCTGCCGCGGGAGACAGGCGGTTCTCGTTCAGGCATGCCAGTCCGACGCGCCGTGCCGTCTTGGGCAGCAAAGGCCGGTAGACCACGCCGGGATAGGCGTCCGGCAATGCCAGCGATGCCACTACCGATATTCCTTCGCCCTTCTGCACGAACGCCAGGATCGACAGCATCTGGGTCAGTTCGTGTGAAATCTTCGGCGCGGTGTCGGATCGCGCGAACATTTTGGCAACCAGGCTCTGTGATCCGGCGTGAGTCAGGATCAAGGGATAGCGGCCCAGGTGGCGGATGTCGATGGCTGCCTCCGCAGCGAGCGCATGTCCTTCCGGCAGCACGGCAACCAATTCGTCCTCGGCCAATTGGAGGGTGTCGAAATTGCTTTTCGGCAGGGTGACGACGCCGATCTCCAGCCGGCGCTCGATCAAGTCCTGTTCGATCTCGCCATCGGCTTTCTCGAAGACCCGTACATCGATTCCGGGGTAGAGCTGCCGAAAGCGTTGCAGCAGCGGCGGAAGTAGCTGCAACGAGGAACTCAGGCCAAACGATCCCAACCGAAGCATCCCGCTGTTGAGGCCCGCGCTTGCGCCCGCCGTTGCCTGGATGAGATGCATCGCGGCAAACAGGTCGCGCACATGAGGCAGTATCTGCTGCCCGGCATGGGTGAGTTCCAGCTGCGGAGCATTGCGATCAATCAGGTCTGTGCCCAGCGTGGTTTCGAGCGCACGCAGTACGTGGCTGGTGGTGGACGGCGTCATGCCTATCTTGGAGCCGCCGCTGGCGATGCCGTCCGACGCAGCGAGCGACAGGAATAGCTCCAGTTGACGCAAGGTTGGCGCATTGGGTCCAAGCGGAGATGTCATATTGAATTCAAATTCAATTGTTGTTGAATTCTTTGAATTCTAGACTTATTCCCGTTGCCACCGGAAAAAGTCCATGCTCTCGCCACTCGTTTCCACTCTGCGTTCCTCACCCATCCAGGTCATGGCAGAGCAGACCCGCCAAGCCATTCAACAGGGCCGCAGCGTCATCGACATGACGCTGGGCGAACCCGATTTCCCGACGCCTGCCCATATCTGCGAGGCTGCGGCGCGCGCTATCGCTGACGGCCAGACGCGTTACACGCCGATCAACGGGACCCCGTTGTTGCGCGAGGCGATCGCCGAGAAGTTCCGCAGGGACAACGGCATTGAATGCACGCTGGCGCAGATCAATGTGGGTTGTGGCGGCAAGCAGGTGATCTATCAGGCCTTCCTGGCCACTTTGTCGCCCGGGGACGAGGTGATGATCCCGGCCCCGTATTGGGCGTCTTACAGCGATATCGTGTCGATGAATGGCGGCGTGCTGCGCCCCTTGGCGACGACGCCGGATGAGGCCTATGCGCTGCATCCGCAGGTGCTCGAGGCTGCCATTACGCCGAAGACCAAATGGCTGGTCCTGAACTCGCCCAGCAACCCCAGCGGCACCGCTTACACGCAACAGCAGCTGGAGCAGTTCGCCGCCGTCATCCGGTCCAGCCGCAATCAGGATTTCCTGATCATGGTCGACGACATCTATGAACACATACTCTATGACGGCAGGAGTTTCGTCACGTTCGCGCAGATCGCGCCGGATCTGGCGCATCGGATCCTGACCGTCAACGGCGTATCCAAGGCCTACTCGATGACGGGCTGGCGGGTGGGCTACGCCTGTGGCCCCAGGTTCTTGATCGATGCCATGACGAAAGTGCAGATGCAGATCAACTCCCACACGTCCTCGGTGTCGCAGGCGGCCGCAGTCGCCGCGCTCGCAGGGCCGCAGGACGAGGTGCGCCGCCGCTGCGGCATCTTCCAGCAACGCCGCGATTACCTGCTGGCGCAGTTCGCGCAAATCGATGGCCTGGCGACGCCGCGGCCGGAAGGCGCGTTTTACCTGTTTCCCGACGTACGCGGTTTCATCGGTCGCAAGACGCCTGCCGGCCTACGTCTGGAGGATGACGTTGCGCTGGCGTCATACCTGCTGGGCGCGGGCGTGGCTGCCGTGCCGGGTTCGGGTTTCGGCATGCCGGGATTCATGCGCCTTTCGTACGCGACCTCCGATCAAAACCTGCAGATTGCAGCCGCCCGCATGGCCGCCTCCTTGGGCAATCTTCAATAGCCGCGGCGTTTGCCGCCGCCATTTTTCAAGCACTCGTATCAAAGCCTTCCTAAAGGGGAATGTTGCATGTCCACGGTTTCGCAGATCATCGGTAAACGCCTGTACGAGGCAGGGTGCCGCCACGCATTCGGGATTCCTGGCGGCGAGGTCCTGTCCGTCATGCGTGGACTGGACGAAGCGGGGGTCAAATTCACTCTGGTCAAGCATGAGAACTCCGGCGGCTTCATGGCGGAGGGAGTGTTCCACCGCACTGGCGCGCCGGGCGTGCTGGTCGCCACCTTGGGGCCCGGCGTGGCCAATGCGGTGAACGTGGTGGCCAATGCGCTGCAGGACCGCGTGCCCATGATCTTCCTGACCGGCTGCGTCGACGAGGACGAAGCCGCCACCTATACCCATCAGGTGTTCGACCATGCCGCCCTGATGCGGCCGATCACCAAGGCCTCGTTGCGCATGACGCCGGGCAATGCAGAGGCCATCATGGACAAGGCATTGGCCATAGCAATGGACGATCCCCCCGGACCGGTTCATGTCGACGTGCCGATCAGCGTGGCCATCGCCGAGGCCGCTATGGCCAGGGGCGCCCGGCGCGTCCAGCCGGCCCCGGCCGTTCCCGCGCATACCGAGCAGCTCGAATTGGCACGGTCGTGGTTGGGCAATGCCAAGCGCCCCGTCATCATTGCCGGTGTGGAGGCCCTGCATCATCGCGCGGAGGAGCAGGTCCGCGCGCTGGTGCAGAAGCACCGGATCCCGCTGATCACCACGTACAAGGCCAAGGGCATCATCGACGAGCGCGACGAGATGGCCGTGGGCGGCATGGGCCTTTCGCCGAAGGCCGACAGCATCGTGCTGCCGCTGATCAAAGAGGCGGATGTGGTGCTGTTGCTGGGCTATGACCCGATCGAAATGCGGGTGGGCTGGCGCAACATCTGGGAAGACGGCGCGCACGTGATCGAGCTGTCCTCGAACCGCAATACGCATTACATGCACCAGTCGGCGATCAGCTTCGTGGGCGACATCAAATGCGGGGTGGAGGTGTTGGCCGACGGCTTGCGCACCGCATCGGAATGGCAGGACGACGAGGTCAGGGCCATCAAGCGTGCGCTGGCGAGCATCTACCGCGTCGACGAAGAATGGGGCCCCGGCGCCATCGTGGATGTCGCGCGCGCGGAAATGCCGGCCAATACCGTGGCGTCGGTCGACAGCGGCGCGCACCGCATCCTGCTGTCCCAGACCTGGCAGTGCTACGAGCCGCGCACCTTGATGCAGTCGTCGGGTCTTTGCACCATGGGTTGCTCCTTGCCCCTGGGCATAGGCGCCAAGCTGGCGGAGCCCGAACGCCCCGTGGCGGTCTTCACGGGCGATGCCTGCCTGGAGATGACACTGGGCGAATTGGCGACCGCCCGGGACGCCAAGACTCCAGTCATTGTCTTCGTGTTCGCGGACGAGTCCCTGTCCCTGATCGAGATCAAGCAGCGCGGCACCGGGCAGCCAAACCTGGGGGTGGATTTCCCCGGGACGGACTTTGCGGCCGTGGCCAGGAGCATGGGTGGCCTGGGCTTCGACGTGCAGGACCGCGCGGGCCTGGTGCGAGCGATACGCGAGGCCCTGGCGGCAAAGACGTATTCGATCATCTCCTGCCGCATCTCGCGCAAGGCGTACGACAACCGGATCTGAGGCACGCGCGGGACGGATTGCAGCAACCAGGCAGGAGAGTACTTCCAGCTTCAAAAAACCAAGGGGAATGCCTAATGAAGCGACGCTGTTTTCTCAGGGTATGTGCTGTATCGATGGTCGCGGCGCCCGTGGTGGCGCGGGCCCAGGACCGCATCGTCAGGATCGTGGTGCCGTTCGCGCCAGGAGGCTCTGGCGATCTGATTCCACGCATTGTTGCGCCGGCCATGTCGGAACGGCTGGGCATGACGGTAATCGTGGAGAACCGGGCCGGTGCCGGCGGCGCGATCGGCGCGGGCTATGTGGCGCGCGCGCCCGCCGACGGGCTTACGCTGGGGGTGGCGACCGTGAGCACGCATGCGATACAGCCTGCGGTGCTGGCAAAGCCGCCGTACGACCCGTTGAAGGATTTCGCGCCCATCTCCAACCTGGCTCGGGTGCCCAATGTGATCTCCATCAATCCGGGCCTGCCAGCGCAGGACATGGCAGAGTTCATCGAACTGGCCAAGCAGCGCGGCGGCGACATCACCTACGGGTCGCCGGGAGTGGGCTCGCTGGGGCACATGATGGGTGAATTGCTTGCCCAGGCCACGGGCGCGCCCATGCGGCACATTCCGTACCGTGGGGCCGGCCCGGCGTTGCAGGACGCCATCGCGGGCCACGTAGACGTGCTGTGCGACAACCTGCCCGCGTCATTGCCGCATATCCAGGGCAAGCGCTTGCGCGCGCTGGGGGTAGCCTGGCCCGGCAGGGTGGAGCAGCTGCCGGACGTTCCCACGTTTGCGCAGGTCGGTGTGCAGGCACTCAATGACCCTGCCTGGTTCGGCTTGGTTGCGCCCGCAGGAACGCCCGCGGCATTTGTGCAACGTGTCAGCGAGGCGGCCGCCGCCGCGCTGAAGAGTCCGGAGGTGGCCAGCCGCATCACGCAGTTGGGCGCGGTGCCTCAAGGCGGCATACCGGAGGCGTTCATGGCCGATATCCAGTCCGAACTGGACAAATGGCGTCGTGTCGCCAAAGCCGGCAACATTTCCCTGGAGGCCAATTGACTGATCAATCTCTTGATTGTTCCAGCGAAGCGCTAGCCTGGCTGGAATCGTTGATCGCCTGGCCCACCGTATCCGGCAGCAACTCCAACCTTGAGTTGCTGGCGCAGGCGGAATCATTTCTGCGCAAGATCGGTTTCGCGGTGCGCTACACATACAGCGAGGACCGCAAGCGCGCCAACCTGTTCGCCAGCCTTGGAGGCGGCGCGGGCGGAATCCTGCTTTCCGGCCATACGGATGTCGTGCCGGTGGCGGGGCAGGATTGGACTCGGGATCCGTTTCGCCTGACCGACGAAGGCGAGCGGCTCTACGGCCGCGGCACGTGCGACATGAAGGGCTTTCTCGCCTGTGTGCTGGCGACCGTGGGGCGCCTGGGCAGCGGCAGGCTGGCCCAGCCCGTGCATATCGCGCTGACCTATGACGAAGAGATCGGCTGTGTAGGCGTGCGAGGGTTGCTGGCTGACCTGCGGCAGCACGGCATTCAGCCGTCCGCGTGCATCGTCGGCGAGCCGACCCGGATGGAGGTGGTGCGTGCGCACAAGGGCCGCCATTCCTGGCGCTGCAATATCCGGGGTAGGGCAGAGCACTCGTCAATGAGCGGCCTGGGCGTGAATGCCGCGCAGACGGCTTGCTTCCTGGCGGCAGAAGTCGCGGCGCAGGCTGAGGCATTGCGGTCTGCAACGCGTGACGAGGGCTTTTATGTGCCGTTCTCGACGATGGCGGTCTGCCGCGTCCATTCCGGACATGCGTCGAATGTGATCCCGGAGGAGGCAGAGTTCGACTTTGACTTGCGGTTTCTGCCAGGCGTCGATCCCGACGCCGTATTGGCGCCCATCCATCAGCGCGCCAGGGAGCTTGAGGGGACGATGCGGCAAAGGGTCTCGGAATCGCAGGTGCTGCTGATGCGGCGGACATCGGTGCCCGCATTGGTGCCTCGGGCGGATACCGACATGCTGGTGGAGGCCCTGTTCCGGGCGGGGGCTCAGGCCGGCGGGCACGTGGCCTACACAACGGAAGGCGGGCTCTACCAGCAAGCCGGCATTCCGGCCTTGGTTTGCGGGCCAGGCGACATCGCTCAGGCCCACACGGCGGATGAGTACATCCTGCGCAGCCAGCTCGGGATGTGCGAATCCGTGCTGGAACGGCTGCTGGCAGGCGGACCGTGATACGCATAGGTGCGGCAGAGGCGACTGCCTCCTGCCTGCTGCCGCCGCTGTTGGTCCGCTGGGCCCAAACACATCCTGGCGTACCCATACGGCTGCGGGTTCTCAGCTCCGCAGCCATTTGTGCCGGTTTGCGGGAGAACGAGCTGGACGTCGGCTTCATGCATGGTGTCGACGGGACGGCGGGATTGCTTGCCCGTCGCTGGATGGAAGAACCGTGGCTGGTCGTCGCGCGGCCGCAGCATCCCTTGGCGCAGGGCGTGGGGCCGATATCGCTGGACATGATGCGCCACCAAGCCCAATGGGCGTGGCTGGTGACGTCGGCAACCGCCCAGGACGCGGTACGGCAGAGATTCGAGAGTGGCGTCGGTGCCTTGCATATTGCGCTCGGATTAGGTTCGGTCCAGGCAGTAATAGCTATCGTCCAGAGCAGCGACCTGCTGGCATTTTTGCCGCGCCACGCCGTGCAGCCCGCCCTGCATCGAAACGCCCTGGCTACGCTGGAAACGGAGGGCATGCCGTTGAACATATCGCTTGAAATACTCAGGAACCCCGAGGTGCGGCTGTCTGGGCCAGTGGCGGATTTCCAGGACTTTTGCCGCGCAGAGGCGGCTGCACTTTCATCAATGCTGGACTGGGGCGCGCTGACGAACCCGGGTTCCTGACCGCGCTCAGGTGTTGCGCGCCAATGTCGAGAACCTGTTCAGCAAGGATTGCCGGGTCGCAAACGGATCGGGCGGCGCGGAGTTGAATACGCTGCGGCTCTTCATGCTGCCGGCCGCGATGGACTTCTGATGATCCCGGGCGCGGCCGAGGCATGGGTTCGGATCGGCCGCCCACGCAGGAAGTCAATCAAAAAAATATAAGTCATTGATTTTTATCGAGTTGCGCTGAAAATTCGACCGGATTGCGGAACCGTACCTACAGATTTCCGGTCCATTGAGTTTTTTCCAAATATATAATTCATCTGATAAGCATTCGCATTTAAATATCGGAATGATGAATTGTGTCCAAGAAAACTCCGTTGACAATCGCGCTGTGCGCCCAATGCTTCAGCCCGGCCGTTGCGCTGTCCTTGATGCTTCCCGCTGGCGCCAGTGCCCAGACCGCCGCGCAAACCACGACGCTGCAGCCCGTCACCGTGACTGCAGGGTCGGTGTCGGATGAGGATTTACCTGCGCCTTACGCCGGAGGGCAGGTGGCACAGGGCGCGCGTCTGGGTTTGATGGGCAACCAGGACGTGATGGATACGCCCTTCAACGTCACCAGCTATACCTCCGAGCTGATCCAGAACCAGCAGGCGCGCACGCTTGCCGACGTCATGGCGAACGACCCTTCGGTTCGGTTCACGACGTCTAGCGGACATGCCTACGAGAACTTCCGGATCCGGGGCTTCGACGTCAACCAGAACGATGTGGCGATCAATGGCATGTATGGCCTGGCGCCCATGGGCCGCACGCCGTTGGAATTCGTCGAGCGGGTGGAGGTGTTGAAAGGCCCGAACGCCTTGTTCAGCGGCATGGCGCCCAGCGGCGCCGTGGGCGGCACGATCAACCTGGTGCCCAAGCGCGCGGAAGACACCCCCAATGCCACCTTCGGCGTGAACTGGCAGGCCGACGGCCAACTGGGCACGACCATCGATGCCGGCCGCCGCTTCGGTTCGGCCAATGAATGGGGCGCGCGCGTCAATGGTTCTTTCAGCGATGGCGCCACCACGCTGGACGGCCAATCCAGAAAGCGCGAGTTCCTGTCCGCAGGGTTGGACTATCGCAGCAGCGCCTTCAGCGCGTCGATAGACGCTTATCACAGCCAAGAGTCGTTCTCGGGTGGCACGCCCGCCATGTTCTGGTTCGGTGGCTCCGTCGTGCCCGACGCGCCCGATCCCCGTATCAACCAGTTCAGCACGGGTTACGGCAGCATCCAGAGCAACGCCGTCATGGCGCGCGCCGAGTACCGCTTCAATGACAGCGTGTCGGCATTCGCCGGCGTGGGCAGGCGCGACAGCCATCAATCGGGCCTGATCAACGGCACCCATGCGCGGCAGATCGACGCCAATGGCAATTTCACCGGTTCGATCATCGGGCAGCGCGCCTACACGGACGCCACCTCTGCCGATGCTGGTCTGCGTTCGCGCTTCATCACGGGCAGCGTGCGACACGAACTGGTGCTCCAGGCTTCCCTGCTGAAGCTGGAGGACGGATCGGCCACCGGGCCGGCATCGACTTTCAAGTCCAATATCTATGACCCGATCACGCCGGTCATGCCGGCGGTACCCGGCAGCGCACCCAAGACCGCCGAGAACACGCTGTCCAGCCTGGCGCTGGTGGACACCATGTCCTTCTTCGACGACAAGCTGCTCCTGACTGGCGGCCTGCGCAACCAGCGCGTGAAGACCACGAATTTCGACAAGACGGGCAAGACGACCGCGCGCTACGACGAGGATGCCGTGACGCCCGCTTTCGCCATCGTCGTCAAGCCCTGGGGACCGGACGTTTCGCTGTACGCCAACTACGTGCAGGGCCTGAGCAAGGGCGATAGCGTCACGGACACCACGGCCAGCAACTATGGGCAGGTGTTCGCGCCCTACAAGACCAAGCAGCAGGAGCTGGGCGTCAAGTGGAACGCTGGCACCTTTACCAATACCTTGGCGTTCTTCCAGATCGACAAGCCCATGCTGGTCACGGAAGGCTCTACGTCCAAGCCGACGTACGCGGACGGCGGCGAGAAGCGCGTCCGTGGCGTGGAATGGAATACCTTCGGCGAGCTGGCTCCAGGTGTGCGCGTGCTGGGCGGCGTCACTTATACGCAGGGCACGCAGGTCAAGACTTCCTATGGTCGCTATGACGGCAACACCGCGGTGGGCGCGCCGCGCTGGCAGGCCAACACCGGACTGGAATGGGACACGCCGTGGGTGCCCGGCCTGACGCTGAGCGGGCGCGTGCAGGCTACGTCGAGCCAATACGCCGACGCAGCCAACAAGCTGCAGATTCCGGGCTGGGGCCAATTGGACCTGGGCGCCCGCTACGCCACGCAGATCAACGGCCGGGACGTGGTGCTGCGCCTGAACGTCAACAACGTGTTCGACAAGCACTATTACGCCGGCAGTTTCAGCGACACGACGCCTATCGTGACGCTGGGGCCGGCGCGCACCGTTACCGCCTCCGCCAGCATCAGTTTCTGAACGCCGACTCCTGTTCCGGACAGCCGGTCCGGAGCAGGAATCGGCGGTCAGGTAGCGGACCTTGCATCCAGGGATGACCATGGAAGTCCTAATACTCCTCAGCCTGGCAAGCCTGTTCGTGGGCTGCTTCTGCATCTATCGCGCCTCGCCGAACCAGCGTTGGGGCGTAGATTCCTGGCCGGTTCTGCCCGCCCGCGCCACGGGCTTTTTGCTGCTGACGCTGGGCGGCTGGGGCTGCCTGCGCGCATTCTCTGCCGTTGCGTCTGTGTTCGTGTTCGGTACGGCCCTGATGCTGTTCTTCAGCCTGATCCCCTATCTGGGCGTGCTGGCAGGCTTGCGCCGAAGCGATACGCATGAAGCCCGCTAAACCAGCGCCGATCCGGCGCGACTGGATATCCAAGAGCCTGGCAGGCGCGTTGCTCGGCTTCGCGCTGGCCATGGGCGCAAGCGCGGCGCTTGCCGCATTGACTGGCGGCATTCCTTTGGCAACGCGCTCGCAGCTGGCCATGTGGCTGGTGCCTCCGGTCTGGCTCGGCATTGCGAGTACGGTCTACTTTTTCGCCAGCGGCCTGCGCGCCTGGATCTGGCTGGGCGGCGCCTGCGTGCTGCTCTATGGCGGGCTGTATCTTGCCAAGGCGATCTGAGGAGGGCCTGCGACCATGAGAGCCGACTATATACGCATCTACAAATCGGTCCATACCTGGACGGGCATCCTGACAGGCATGGCGCTCTTCATTGCCTTCTATGCCGGCGCGCTGACGGTGTTCAAGGAGCCCCTGACCCGTTGGGCAACGCCGCCCGCAGCCGTCGCGCCCGTGCCGCTGGACGAGACGCCAGGCCTCATCGCCAGAACGCTTGCGGCGCGGCCGGACGTGGCCAAGGGATTCAGCATCCATCTTCAGGATGCCGAGCACGTGCCGGCGCGCATGGCTTGGGAAGTGCGTGACGGGCAGGCCGACGACCATGATGAGTCGTCGCTCCGCCATTACGCGGCCTATCTGGATTCGGGCGGCGAACTGCGGCTGGAGGAGTCCTCGCCCAGCGGGCTGATGTCGTTCATCGACGTGCTCCACCGCGTAGTGGGGTTGCCCGTGGACAGCGACCCCAACCGCTGGTTCATGGGTGTCGTCGCATCGCTCTATGCAATCGCCCTGGTGTCGGGCGTGATCGTGCTGCTGCCGTCGCTGGTCAAAGACTTCTTCGCCCTGCGGGTCGGCAAGAACCTGAAGCGCATGTGGCTGGACGCGCACAACGTGGTGGGCATCGTTTCGCTGCCATTTCACATCATCATGGCGCTCAGTTCCGTGGTGTTCGCGTTTCATGACGGCATCTACGATCTGCAGGACAAGCTGATGTACGAAGGCAAGTTGGGGGCAGTCTTCCAGCGCGCCGGCGGCAACACGCCAGGTGGCGAGGCCAGGAATCCCGCAGACATGCTGACGCCCCGGGAACTGCTGGCCCAGGCGCGCGGCTTGGCGCCGGGCTTCGAGCCCGACACGTTGCAGTATCAGCAAGTCACCGGCCCGCGCGCCATCGTGCGCGTCTGGGGCAAGGACGACAGCGCGGTGTCGCCGCGCGCGCGGGGCGGCTTCGTGGCGCTCGACCCTTACACCGGGAAGGTGCTCAATCGCGATTATCTGCCGGGCGGGCAGGATACGCCCAACCTCTGGGTCAGCAGCTTCTTCGCGCTGCACATGGCTTCCTTCGGGGGCGCGGAGGTGCAGTGGCTCTATTTTCTGCTGGGGTTAGCGGGCGCATGGCTGTTCTATAGCGGCAACCTGCTGTGGATAGAAACGCGCCGCAAGCGCGCCAACCGGCAGACCGGCGAGGTTCCGGTGCAGCGGTTGGACACAAGGCTGATGGCATCGGCGACCGTGGGCGTCTGCCTGGGATGCGTATGCGGCATTTCATTGATGATGGTCGCGTCCAAATGGTTGAGCGGGCATGTAGGTGATCTGAATGCCTGGCTCCAGGGGCTGTACTACGCGGCGTTCTTCGCCAGCGTGGCCTGGGCTTTCCTGCGCGGGGGCGCGGCAGCGGGCGTACACCTGCTATGGCTGGCGGCAGCGTTGACGCTGGCGATACCGGCGACCTCGCTGGTGGGCGGCCTGCTGCCCGCCACCGGGCTTTGGGCGCACACGTCGGCCGCGGCGCTGGCAGTGGATGCGACGGCATTGGCGGCAGCGCTGGGGTTTGCCTGGATGGCAAAGGCCAGTGCGCGCAGGATCGGGCGGGGCGAGCCCGACAGCGCATGGGCGCCGAGACGGCTCGCTGCGCGCGAGGGATAGCGGATCGCGGCGAATGCGCCATGAAAAAATGAACGGATGAATATGCGTAGAGAGAACAGATTGGAATGGCGGGATTGGATGTCGTCGGCGGCGCTGGCGGTCTCGATGGCCGTCGTGACACCGGGCATGGCCGCGGCGCAGTCCAAGCAAGGCGCCGTGACGCCCGAGGCCCACGTGGACGAGCGGATTTCGCTGCAAAAAGGCGAATTCCTTGCTGGTACCTGGGCCGCCGACTCCGGCGTGACCCTGGATCTGTTGGACAGCGCCGGCCAGCACGTGCGTCGACTGAGCGATCTGGAAAAGCCGGCCGGGGCGCTGATGCTGGTGGCGCCGGCGGATGGCTTTTACACGGTGCGCGCGCAGGGCCAGGGCGTGTTCAGGTGGGCCGTGACGGAACGTCTACCCCTTGCCGAACAGCGCGCGCCAGCGCCTGCGCTCGACAGCTCGCGCCTGGCCGCGCTGGCGGCGACACTGACCGCAGGCGGAACGACGGAAGACTTCTGGGCAGAGGTGGCTCAGCAAGGCGCGCCGCTGGTCGAAGCCGCCGATGCCCAACATGACCGCGTCACGTTCCTGTGGCGTGGCGCCGAGCGCAACGTGCGCCTGTTCGGCGGGCCGTCGTCGGACCATGCGCAATTGGCGCGCCTGGGCGATTCCGATGTATGGCATGCCAGCTTTGTCGTCCCACGATCCACGCGGCTGTCATATCGCCTGGCGCCCGATGTACCGGAGCTACCTGGTTCCGGCATGGCGCGGCGCCGCGCGATCCTGGCCACGGCGCAGGCCGATCCGCACAATCCCAAGGCTTACCCCGAGCGCGGCGTCGACGCGTTTCAAACCTATTCCATGCTGGAGCTGGCGCAAGCGCCGCCGCAGCCCTGGGTCGAAGCCCGCGCGGACGTGCCACGGGGAACGGTCGAGGCCATGGAACTGCGCAGCGATCTCATGCGCAACACGCGCAAGATCCACCTGTACCGTCCCGCGGGTTGGCAGCCCGGTGCCGCAAACAATCATGTACTGGTGCTATTCGATGCCGGCGCCTACCTGGGCCGCGTGCCCACGCCGACCATCCTGGACAACATGATCGCGGCGGGCGTCATTCCACCGACCGCGGCGCTGCTCATCGACAACCCCACGGCCGAATCCCGCAGCCAGGAGTTGCCGCCCAATCCGGACTTCGCCGACTTCCTCGCGAAAGAACTGATGCCGTGGGCGCGCAAACAAGGCATCGGTGCGCCAGCCGCGCGTACCGTCATCGGCGGCTCCAGCTACGGCGGTCTGGCGTCGGCCTATGCCGCGCTGCGCCACCCCGAGGTGTTCGGCAATGTGCTCAGCCAGTCCGGTTCCTATTGGTGGTCGCCCGCGGGCGAAGAAGACCAATGGCTGACGCGGCAATTCGTCGCGGTGCGCAAGCTGCCGGTGCGATTCTTCCTCGGCGCGGGGCTGTTCGAATCGGGACGCGGCGGCCAGCCGGGCATTCTGGAGACCAACCGGCATCTGCGTGACGTGCTGCTTGCCAAGGGCTATCTGGTGACGCACCGCGAGGTGGCGGGCGGGCACGATTACCTGGTCTGGCGGGGAACCTTGTCGGATGGGCTGCTGGATTTGATCGGCACGGGCAAGCAGGGCGGCGGGCAAGTCCAGCCTTAGGGCTGATAGGCCTGCTCAGGCGGCGTCTTCGGACGCCGCTCCATTGTCATCCCACCAATCGCCCAGCGCATCCAGCAGTGGCACGAGCGTCTTGCCCGAAGGCGTGAGGTCATACTCCACGCGCCGCGGATAACCGTCGAAATCGGTGCGCCGGACGATGCCGGCCAATTCCAGCTTGCGCAACTCCAGCGTCAGCATCCGATGCGAAATGGTCGGATTGTCGCGGCGCAGGTCGCTGAAGCGCTTGGTGCCTTCCTTGAGGTAGTAGATCAGCAGCGTCGGCCATCTGCCGCTCAGTATCTGCATGGCTTCTTCGATGGGGCAGCGCGAAACCAGGTCTTTCATGGGAGAGTCATGGTGACAAAAATGTGCGTAATTTACTTAGCCTATCAGATCCGTAGAATTCATTCCGCTGCGCAGCGTGACCCTTATCTACGGAGAAAATCATCTTGGAACCCATTCTTGTTTATGGCTTTCCGCTAGGAAGTTCCATGGGGCTTGTCGCCGCGCTGGAGTGGTTGGGCCAACCCTACCGCTTGTGCCGCGTGGACATGCTTGGGGATATGCGGCTGCCTTCTTATGCGCGGATCAATGCGCGCCACGAGACGCCTGCATTCGTCAGCGAACGAGGAGCAGTGTTCACGGAAACCATGGCGATAGCGCGGTGGATCGAGAACCGGGACAACGAACGCAGGATCAGTTTCGATCCACTTTCGCCCGAATCCGATCGCATGCATCAGTTCATGGCCTTCCTGAACACCGGCTTCACCGCCGCCTTCACCCCGCACTGGGTCGCCCTGGAGATGGATCCGCCCGATCCGGCTTTGCAGAAGACCCTGCGGGAATGGGGCGCGCAGCGCGTCATCGAGCGTCACGACAAGCTGGAGGCGATGCTGGGCGACACGCCGTTCGTGGTGGGCGACCGTCCGACCTTGGCGGACGCGGTGCTGGTCGGCGTGGCGCGCTGGCTGGATTTTCATGAGGTCGCCGCAAAGTCCCGCTGGCCCAAGCTGGCGGCGCTGCGGCAGCGTCTGGAAAGCGACCCGGCAGTCCAATATGCCATCGCGCTGGAAGATGGCGGAAGCCCCGCCTACTCGGGGCTCTGCAAGGGCCATGTTCCGCTGGAAACGGTGATCGCGACCTACGGGAAGTAAGCCCGCGCGTACCGCTACGTACGCGGCGCTTCGCCTTCCTCGTGCGCCTCGAGTTCGTTGCCCAGCACCTCGGCCGAATCCTCGCCGCGCGGCGCGGGTTCCAGCGGGCGTCGGGTGTGCCCGGCCGCGCGGGCGTCCTCGCCTTCGTCGGCGCGCTCGGATTGCATGAAGACATTCGCCGGTGGTGCGTAGCCCCGCTTGTCCTGGCCGAAGTACACCACGGTGTGCGGGTAGGGCAGTTCGATGCCGGCGGCGTCGAAGTGCTTTTTCAGGAGCCGGTTGTAGCCGCGCTGCACCGCCCACTGCATGCCCGGCGTGGTCTTGATCAGGATGCGGATGGTCACGCCCTTTTCGTTGACCGCGGTGACGCCGGCGACCGTGATGTCTTCGAGGATCTCGGGTCCCAGCACCGTGTCGGTCATCAACTCGGCGAAGGCGGCGCGCAGATGCGCGATCGCGTCGTCCACGCTTTCGCGATGCGCGATGGTGTATTCGCCCAGGTGATAGGAGAAGTCGCGCATGTGGTTAGTCACCACGTCCACGGACGAGAACGGCACCAGATGGTAGCCGCCGTCCAGCGTGCGTATGCCGACCGAGCGTATCGTCATCTTCTCGACCGTGCCGAACACGCCCGCGACCTGCACCACGTCGTTCTCGTTCATGCCGTTCTCGAGCTGGATGAAGATCCCCGTGATGATGTCCTGGACCAGCTTCTGCGCGCCGAAGCCGATGGCCAGGCCGACCACGCCCGCGCCTGCAATCAGCGGCCCCACGTCGATGCCGATCTGCGACAGCAGCACCATCAGCGTCATGGTCACGATGACGATCAGCGCGGCGTTGCGGAACAGCGCCAGCAGGGTGCGCTCGCGCGCGCTGGGCATGCCGCGGCCTTCGCGCTGGCTGAGGCGGTGCTCGATGATGCTGGCGATCACGGTCCAGGCCAGGGCCGCGATCAGCAGCACGATCACGATGTTCACCGTCATCTTGATAGCCGCGCCGCCGGCATCCGAGGCCAGCCACCGCGACAGGTCGAAGGCGCGCCACGCGTCCAGGACCAGCAGCACCAGGACAATGCGGATGATGAGGCCGACCAGCTTCAAGGTGGCGGGCACATAGGCGTTGACGCGCGCCTCCAGCAGCGGCAAACGTTTGCGCAAGTCGTCCGGCAGCCTGATGGGCTTGGCCAGTACGGTGTTCAGCAGCAGGATCAGCAGGCTGCCCACGCCGATCACCAGCAGGGTTTGCGCGGTGGCGCGGGCCATGAAAGGCAGCGCATTGGTCGGGTCTACCTGGCTGACCACCAGCAGGATGGTGAAATAGCCTATGCCCAGTACATGCCATACGCGCGCCAGGATGTGCAGCCGCGAGCCCATGAACGTGGTCGCGCTGGCGGCGCGCCGGTCCAGGTGTCCGCGCACCGTCTGGCGGTTGCGCCAGATGACGCGCACGGCGTAGACGTAGACCGCCAGCATGATCAGCAGGTTGGCCAGACGGCCGAGTGCGGGCGACAGCGACGCCGAGACCACGGGGTCTATCAGCAGCGTGCCATAACCGGCTGCGGTGGCAATGCGCAGCAGCCACGCATTCCAGTACCTGGCGTTGTCGTCCGTCATGGGGAGGAGGCGCAGGTGCGGATGCTTCACCGCGAACACCGTGCGGATCAGCACCTTGACGATTTCCACCGACACGAAGGCCCGCAGGAACACGGCCGCCAGCGTGTCCAGCGTACCGCGGCCCGGCGTGCCCCACAGGGCCGCGGCGCCGCCCGCCATGGCGGCGAGCAGCACTACGCCCGCATCGATGGCCAGCGCGCCCACGATGGCGCCCGCGCGGCGGGACAGCACGCGCATGGAGGTCGGCGCGCCGCGCTTGGGAGGCGCTTCGGGATGATGGCGCTGTTCGGCGACCCAGCGGTCGATGCGGCCGTAGATGTACATGGCGATCATCCGCAGCAGGATGAAGGCGAGGATGGCGGCGGCGGCAGCCAGCGCGAGAGGCTTCAAGGCATGGCCCGCGGCGTCGCCGTCCATCCGCAGGCTGTCGCCCGAGGCCAGCGCGCGCATGTCTTCCACGCCCTGGCCCATGTCGGTCGCCAGGCCAGTCAGAAAGCGTTGGACGTTGTCGGCCATGCGTTCCTGCAGGCCGGGTTCGGCGGGGACTGGGGCCGCGCCCGTGGCGCGGGGAGCAGCTGGCTTCGCACCCGCTGCCTGCGTCCGCAGCTCGTCCACCAGCGCCTTGCGTGCCTCGGGATTCTCCAGTAGGTCGGCCAGCGCGGCCGGGGTCAGGGCGGAAGATGATGTCGCCGCCTGCGGTTGCAGCAGCCCGGCGGCCTGGGCTTGCCAGGATAAGGACAGGCAACACAGCATCGCCGCCAGCAGCAAGGCTGCCAACCAGGGCCTCTCGCGTCTGCGCCGCCAATGGGGGCCGGCGTGGATGTGGGGCGGGAAATGAATCGATGCTGTCGTTGCGGGTCCAACCACTAGGGAATCTCCTGTGCGATCTGGTCAAAAAATGGGGCGGGGTCGAGTCGCGCATTAAGAAATGTCGCGCGTGGCCGTTATTGCAAGTGGCTCAACTCTGGTCTGGAGCTTTTCATGGCCTCCAAGTTCTTACTCCCGGCGTTGGGACTACTGCTGGCTGGCGGCGTCGGCCCGGCGGTCCACCAGGCAGAGTCCGCGCCTCTTGCGCCGTTGCTGGTGCGCTTCACGGTCCCCAGCCTCTGCACGGTCAGCCCGGGTCCGGCCCGGCCGGCGGTGCGATGTTCCCAAGGAACGCCCTGGCACGCGCAGCGCGCGGCGGGCGAACAGCACTGGACGGTGGTGTTCTGACCATCAGAATTCGATGGTGGCGGTCACCACATCGCTGTATTGCCCCGGAACTGGCGCTGCCTGCGCGGGTACCCGTCCATAGACCTGTACCTGCTGGATGTTGCCGGTCCCCGTGCCCGTGACGAATGCCGTGCCCGCGGTGCCGTCGCCCCAGGGAACCGTGCGGTCCGCCGACGTGTGCAGGTCATACCTTACCAGCCGCGTGCCGGTGGTGTCTCGCAGGTAGCGCTGGTTCACGGTGCCGTTCTGGCCGCCGTTCAGGCGTATCCGGTAGGCATCGTTGTTGGTGCAGCGCACCGCCAGCGTCGTATTGGCCAGGCGGGCAGAGCGAAAGTCCGCCATCGAGCCGAAGTTCAAGGGGTTGGCGGAGATGGTGCAGTTGTTGGTCACGTTGGCGCGCACCGTGAAGTTGTAGCTGCCGCGGGAGGTCAGCGATGCGCACGCGGGCCGGACCAGAATGGAGAAGCCGTAGTTGAAGGTCGCCACGCCAGGGAAGGTTTCCGAGTAGGCGGTGGTGGCGTTATTGACCGTCGGCACCGTGTATTGGCCTGGCAGGATCTGCCCGGTGATGGGCTGGTTGACCGTGGCCTGGCTTCCCAGCAGGGGCTGGGTGAGGTCGACGACGACGGGCGTCGAGCCGTTGGCGCTCGAACCCCACGGCGGACTCATGGACGAGCTCGGCGCAAGCCGGTACTGCAGGCGGTTGGCGCCATTAGCCATCTGCCGCGGGTCTTGCACGGTTGATCCGCTGCCGATGCCCAGGCTCACGCACACCCGGGCATAGCCCCCTGTGAGCAGTCCCCAAGTGCAGGTCACACTCAGCGTGCCGGTCTGCGTCACCGACGAGCCGAGCACCGGATTGAGGTTCGGAAATGTGATGGGGGCCATGGACACGGTGCAGGTCTGCGCCTGCGCGCTGTTTCCCACCAGCCACAGGGCCGCCAGCAACAACGCGGCAATCAGCTGTTTCATGGCTGCGGCTCCACGCAAGCCACTGGTCCCAGACGTGGCAGGCTGCCGTCTGCCGGCGCTTGGAAGGCGAACCGCGCAGTGCAGGCAAGATCCTGTCCCCGCACGTCCAGATGATTGAGCTTGCCCAGATTGCGCACGAAGGTCTGGCTGCCGTAGCCCACCACGCTTTCGGACCCGCTTTCCCTGTGCACGACCTGCGCGCCCACCGGCAGCGGCTTGCCGTCGCCGTCCACCAGATCGATCGTGGCCGCGGCTTCCCGGGTGATGCCGAACTCCGCCAGCACGCCGGAACGGGACTGCGGCACCACGTCGAGCGCATAGGCGGACACCTGGGCGTTGGGCGGCAGGTCCAGGCCGTCGAGCTCCAGCGTATTGGTCTGATAGCTGTTCAGGTCCGGCACCACCATATGGCCGTCGGAGCCGGTATGGCCGATGACCCGGTTCTGATGCAGGATGGGCAGGCCAGGCTCGCCGGCGGAAACCAGCGCGAAGCCGTCGTCGATGCGCCGGGACGCCTGCGCTACGCCGTCCATGAACACCAGGGCGCCATTGACGTCGAGTTCTCCCGTGGTGCGTCCGTCGTAGCGCTGCGCGCCCAATGTGATTTCGCCGTAGCGTCCCAGGTAGCGGCCCCAGCCTTGTTCGTACCGGCCCGCCTCGTAGGTGCCGGCCTGCACGCCCCAGCCGAATCCACCGCCATAGTCGGGGCTGCGGATCGCGCTGGCGTTGGTGTACGTACCGCCGTCCTGGCGTCCGGCCATGGCATTGAGCGAGACGTCGCCCAGGGTGATGCCCAGGCTGAGGAATGCGCCCCGGCTGCCGCTGTCATTGAAGTCCTGATAGGCGCTCATGGTCAGCGTGGCGCGATTGCCCAGGCGGCTGCTGTAGGCCACCGATCCGATATGGGCGGCCTCGACGCCTGGATAGCGTTGGCCGATGTAGCTCAGCGATACGGTTTGCCCGCCGCCCAATGGCACGGCCAGCGTCGCCCTGTAGCTGGCGCGGGGCACAGGGATGCCGTCGTTGCCCGCCAGGTCCGCATAATCGGAGATCGCGCGCAGGCTTTGTATGTCGATGGAATAGCGCTCGTCCACATACTGGTAGCCCAGGCCGGCCTGCAGGCCCGTGTTCCGGCCCAGGCTGCCGGCCAGGGACGCATTGATGACGCCCGCCATGCCCAGTTTCGCCAGCATGCCCGCGCCCGCGTTGTACAGCCCGGCGCTGGCTTCGCCATGGGCTTCCACGGTCAGGGCGTTCGAGACGCCGTATTGCCATGTGCCGCTGAACGCCGGATCGTCCTTGTAGTCGAACGATCGCCAGCCGTAGGCGCGGCGCAGAAAGCCGGCTTCGACCGAATAGCTGGACATGCCTTGCGCCAGCAGCCGCGTGTCGATGTAGATGGGAACCGACTGCGAAACCGGCCTGCCCAGGGCGTCGCGCGTGATGAGATTGGCCTGTCCGTAGCCCGTGATGCCGGCCACGTTGTCCACCACGAAAGGGCCGCTGGGAACATTGCCGGAATAGCGCCGGATGTTGTTGATGTAGACATCGACGGCGGACGGCACCACGGCGCTGCCGGCGAAATCCGGCATGGGAAATGTGACCAGGTCGGGCCGCAATGAGAAATTGCGCCGCCATTGCAGGCCGCCCATGCGTATCGAGCGCGACCAGGCCAGCGATCCGGAAATGGTGTCGCCCACCTGGGTGGCGGTCAGCGTGGCGGGATCCGAGCGGGTCCAGCTGGAATCGAAGCGGACATAGCGCCGCAGGTCGCGGTACAGATAAGCCGTGCCGGTGTTGCTGAAGACCCCGTGCTGGTCGAAATAGCGTTGTTCGCTCCAGATTGCCAGCGGGTTCTCGCGGTCGGTGCGGGCATAAAGATCGTAATTGATGAGCAGTCCCCGATCCGCAGTCGCGGCGGCAACCGGGCTCAGGCCGCGCGCATCGATGCGATTCGGGATGCGATAGCGCACCGGCATGTCAAGATCGACGTCTTGCGCGGCCGCGTCGTAGCGGTACCGCAGGCCCGGAATCCGGTCCAGGGGAACGCGTGTCTCGTCCGATATGCCCAGGGCCTGGGTATCGATCCCCATCCCCCGCAAGTCCGCGCCGCGCGCCGACAGGCGGCCATGCTGGTCTTCGAAACGCGCGATTTGATGGCTGGGCTGGCCGCCGAAGCTGACGTTCAGATAGACCTCGATGGCCGCTTGCCCGATGGCCGCCGCCGGGGCGGGCTGCGCCCGCGCGCCACAATGAACGGCTGCGACGGCGAGCATCAGTGTCAGCTGTGCGGTGCGCGCGCAATGTTTCACTTCCCTGTGTCGGCTTGCACGTCCGCCTGGACGGGAACGCTGTTGACCCGCGCATCGACCGTGATCGCCCCGTGCGTCGCGGGTTGGAAGGGCAGCGGCCATTGGCGCGCGCTGCCGCCCAGGACATAGCCCAGCAAGCCGTCCCGCAAGCTGTGGCGCTTGCCATTGACGACGAGCGCCACATCGCTGAGCTGGGCGCGGTGCGCGCCGCTATTGTCGACCCGCAAGGCCCAATCGCGGCCATCGCGTACCAGGGACCATGTCAGGTGCCGTTGCGCCGGAATTTGCGGGGCGGCTCCCACGAACACCGGCACGGAGTAACGCAGCCGCACCTGCACGCCCGTCGCCCGCAATGGGTCGGGCGGCGCGATCTCGTCGATGATCAGGCGATACGACGCTTCGCCCGGACGCTTGGCGGCCTCGGGCTGCAACAGGCGGACGACTTGCGTGCCGCCCGGCGCGATCTGGATCATGGGCGGACTAGCCACCAGGGCCGCGGTCTCCTGCAGCACATCCTCGGTCGTGGTCTGGCGCCAGGCGTAGACGCGGACCTGGCCATAGATGGGCTCGGCGCCTTCGTTGCGCAAGGTCATGCTGGTGGCGCGCTCCGCGCCATCCATGTTCAGGATCACCGGCGAGATCTGCAGGCTGGCGGCATGCGCCTGCAATGCCATGCCGAAGAGACAGGCTCCCGCCGCCTGGCGAACGATCCCAAGCATCGTCATGTCGATCCGGGGCTAGAAGTAGACGGTGGCCGTGACCGTCGATTGATAGGTATCCGGCGCGGGGGCGGCCTGGGGCGGAACCCGGCCGTAGACGGTCAGCGCCTGGGCCGTGCCCGTGCCGGTGCCGCCCACGGTGTCCGTACCCTGGGTGTTGCCCCACACCGTCGTGCGGCCGGCGTTTTGATAGAGCTGGTAGCCCACATTGGTGCCGGTATTGCCAGGCGCCGTGCCTGCGAGCTGACGGTTTGCAATCGTCGACCCCGTGGCGGTCCCGGCATCCAGGCCCACGTTGTAGGGAGTGGTATTGGTGCAGGTGACCCTGAGCGTCGTTTCCTGGTTTACCGGTGCGCTCAAGAGGCCGGTGGACGGAAACACCAGCGGATCGGCCGCAATCGTGCAATTCGCCTGCACGGTCAGGGACACATTGAAAGTCGCCGTCGAACTCCCGTTCTCGTAGACCTGGGCCAGGGCCGCGCCGGGCAGGGAAAAGCCGATAGTCGCAGACAGAATCGCAGCAGAACCGATGGCCTTCATGCTCGCTCTCCTTCAAGTCATGGCTGTAACGACCTTAGCGGAGGGGGCAACGCAATTTATTTCGCATTATTTCCAACTTCTTCGGTTGCTGTCTCAGGAGCGCGTTTTCCGCGGCCATTGAATATCGTTTATCCCGTTGTTGAAACATGACTGTGCTTTGTTCCGTTCTTCGCCTAAAACTGAAAGGAAAAGACACAACTTCGGGGGTATGGACTAGCCTTTGGATGCCGCCGAATTCCTGGATGACGTTCATTTTGAAACGGCGCGGGTCTGCCTAGCCGAACGTAAAGGCGTAAGCCTCTGCGCCTGGCTCCAGGAATTCGATCTGGAAGACCCGGTCGCGGTCCGGCGCCTGCTGGCGGATCAATTGATACAGCTTCTGCCGGTCGATGACTCCCTCGCCCTGTTCATTGACGTCCGTCCCGTGATCGACGAGTGGCGGCCGGCCATCCAGCGTGACGCGAAAGCGCACCGGCCGGCCATCGGCGGATGGGCCCAGCACCATATGCAGGTCGCGCGCGCGAAAGCGCTGGATGATGCGGCCGTGGTTGCCGGTAACCACCGCGCGCTCCGGCTCCAGCCGCCACGATCCGGCCAGCGTCCACTGGTTGGCGCCCAGTCCGGCGGCGGGGACATAGGCCGTGTCCCGGTCCTGCCTGATCGGGGTGCCGCCCGGCGCGTAGCTCGTGGCCTTGCCGTAACCGAGGTAGCTCTCGCCCGAATGCAGCGTTGACCACTGCGGGGGCGCTTCCACGCCGTGAGCCGCGGGCAGGGCGACGCCGCTGTCGGGCAGCGTCCGGCCTGCTTCGGCAAGCAGACGCTGGATCATGCGCTCTGTCTGCGCGTAATCGTGTTCGCCCGCGACGGTGTACCGTAAGCGGCCCTGGCCATCGAGCAGATAGAAGGCGGGCCAGGACTGATTGCGGAACGCGCGCCATATCTTGAACTCGTTGTCCTGGGCGACCGGGTACTGGATGCCCAGATCCGCGACCGCGCGGCGCACATTGGCCGGGCTCTTCTCGAAAGCGAATTCGGGTGTATGCACGCCTATCACTTCCAGCCCCGCATCCTTGTACTTGTCGTGCCAGGTCTTCAGATAGGGCAGCGTGCGCAGGCAGTTGATGCAGGAGTAGGTCCAGAAGTCGACCAGCACGATCTTGCCGTCGAGATCGGTCGCGCTGAGCGGGCCTGAATTCAGCCAGCCGCGGGCGTCTGGTAGCGACGCCAGCGGACCGTTCACGCGCGGCGCCGCTTGGGCGGGTTCGCTCGGACGCAGCTGTTCGACCAGTTGCTGCTCCAGCCGTGCGGCGCCCGGCGCAGAGGCGCTGGACAGGAGCGCGGGGTTCCAGCCGAGCGCCGGCAGGGTAACGCCGGCCAAGACGGCGGCGCCAGCCAACCGGCGCAAACCATGGGCCGCCGGCAGCATGCGGCGCAGGGCTGTCGCCATGCCGCGCCCCAGCCAGAGCGCCGCGGCCAGCGCCACCGCCGCGCCGGATGCGAATGACAGCAACAGCAAGGAGGTCTGGATGTTGGCCCCGTTGAGCGCCGCGCTGGTGAGCAGCAGCCCCAGGATGGGACCGGCGCACGGCGCCCACAGCAGGCCGGTGCCTATGCCCAGCCCGAGGGACAGCAGCGGAGCGGTGCGAGCCGAGCCAGGCGTCGCGCTGGTCAAGCGGTTGCCCAGCGCAACCAGGGGCCTGCTCATCCAGTCGCCCACGGCGGGCAGCAAGAGCGCCAATCCGAAAAGCGCCAGCAATCCCATCGCGGCGTAGCGCGCGCCCTCGCTGAGCGTCACGACCCAGGCTCCGCCGACCGCCGCGAGGCTCGCGACTGCCGCAAAGGCGACCGCCATGCCCGCGAGCAGGGGCAGGGCATGAGTCCGGAATGAACCCGCTCCGCGTGCGAACACGAAAGGCAGGATGGGCAGGATGCAGGGGCTCACGATGGTGAGGACGCCGCCGAGAAAGGCCACAAGAATGATCAGCATGGGGATGCACCGCTATGGGCAGAGTGGGGAAGGGCGCGAGAGCCCGCCTCTGGTTCAGGACTCTCGCTTTTGCCGGCGCGTGCCTATGTCCTTGCGCGCTGTGATGGTCTGGCAGCTCAGCGGGTTGCGCAGCTCGTGCGCCAGCCCGCCGGCAAATAGGATGAGTACGAGCAAGAGCTTGCGCACGTCGATTCCCGCTCAGGACACATGCACGTTCAAGCTCACGTCGATGTTGCCGCGGGTGGCCTTCGAGTACGGGCAGATTTCGTCGGCCGAGTGGGCAATCTGTTCGGCGAGGGCCGGGTCCAGTCCGGGCAGGAACACGTTGAAGCGGGCCTGGAGCAGGTAGGCGCTGCCCGACATGCCCAGGTCGACTTCCACCTCTACCGCGCGATCGGCCGGCAATTGCACTTTCATCTGCTTGGCGATGACTTCCAGCGCGCTGCTGTAGCAGGCGGACCAGGCGCCGGCGAAAAGCTGTTCCGCCGTCGGATGCGGCTGGATATCTTCGAAAGCGTGGACCAGGTCCGGGTTGTTGGGGGTCGAAAGACGGATGTCGAGCCGTTCCTCGCCGCCTTGCGAGGCGTAGTTGCGGGCGAGGGTCGTATGGGTCTTGCCGGTCAAGAGGACTTTCTGGATTTGGGTGGGCATGGTGCGCTCCTGGTAGTTGAAATTTTCATCGAATTCGATTAAATCGTATACGATTGAAGCGCATGGTAAAGATCGAGAATGCCCAGGTCAAGCGTGTTCGAAGGGAAATTGGTATCAAATCGTTTGCGACCACATCGTATGCGATGTAAAGTGACGCCATTGATCAGGCCAGATATCCACGAGGTGCAGATGAAGAAGCCCAAGACCGCCACCGATCCGTCGCAAAGAAAGCTCGCGGAATTCCTCTGCTTTGCCGTTTACTCGACCAACCTGGCATTCGGCCGGGTGTACCGTCCGATCCTCGATGCGCTGGGGCTGACCTATACGCAATACGTGACGATGATCGCCCTTTTCGAGGAAGACGCGCAGACCGTCAGCGGCCTGGGGGAAAAGCTCTTCCTGGAGTCCAATACCCTTACGCCGATACTCAAGAAGCTCGAAGGCATGGGCTATCTGGAACGCGTGCGCGATTCGGCGGACGAACGGCAGGTGCGGATCTGCCTGACCGAGGAAGGTCGGCTGTTGCGCGAGAAGACCGCGAGCATCAATCTGAGCGATGCTTGCGGGCTCACGAGCGATCAATTCAAGTCGCTGAGGGAGCAGGTAGTCGAATTGCGCGACAACCTGGTCGAGGCTGCACGTTCGAACGGCGGCTAGGCGCAGGTGGACACCTTCAACTACATGCGCGCCTTCCGGCGCATCGTGGAACTGGGCAGCCTCGCCAAGGCCGCCGAGAATCTGGACATGTCGTCCGCCGGCCTCAGCAAGCAGCTGCGGGCGCTGGAATCCCATCTGGGCGCCGTGTTGATCCAGCGCACCACCCGCAAGATGAGCCTGACCGACACGGGCGCGGCTTACTACGCCGAATGTTGCCGGCTGCTGGACGAGCTGGATGCGCTGGAAAAATCCGTCAAGCGGGAATCCCGGCTGGTCTCGGGGCGGCTGCGCGTGAACGCGCCGGTCTCGTTCGCCCTGAGCGTGCTGTCGCCGCTGCTGGCGCGCTTTCTGCGCCAGTATCCCGACCTGCGGCTGGACCTGGCCATGGAGGACCGGCTGGTCGACGCGGTGGGGCAGGGTTTCGATGTGTCGATCCGGCTGCGCGCCCAGCTGGACGATTCGTCGCTGATCGCGCGCCGGCTGGCGTCGCTGACGCAGGTGCTGTGCGCGGCGCCGTCCTACCTGGACAGCCGCGGCCGTCCGGACAGCGTGGAGGCGCTGCGGGGGCATGACATCCTCAGCTATAGCCTGGCCGAAAGCCCTGGCGCCGTTGCGGATGAGGAAACCGGCCAGCAGGCGGATCCGCTGGCCGGACCCGCGCAGGTGCAGGTCAACAACAGCCTGATGCTGCGGGATCTGCTGGAAGCGGGGCTGGGCATAGGCGCGCTGCCGTCGTTTCTGGCCGCGCCGGCCATCGCCAGCGGCCGGCTCGTGCGCGTGTTGCCGCAGCTGCCGGCCGCGCCGCGCCATGTCTACGCGGTCTATCCGACCAGCCGCCACCTGCAACCCAAGGTCAAGGCCTTTGTGGATTTCCTGGTGGCGCACCTGCCGGCGGCGATGCAAGGCGATTGTTGACGGCCAGCTAATAAAGTCCTGCCGGCGGACACCTTACTCCCGCGCCGGCCCGTCCTTAAGCTGGCGTCCATTGAAACGAGATGGACGCCAACATGACTTCGACACCCGATTACGCACCCGCTGCGCCGCTGACCGTGGACTTCTTCCATGACGTGGTCTGCGGCTGGTGCTATGTAATGTCTCCCCGCCTGCGCCAGGTGGCTGCCGAACTGGGCATTGCCGTGCGCCAGCGCAGCTTCGTGCTGCAGGACTCGCCCGAACAGATGTGCCAGGTGTTTGGCTCGATGGAGCGCGCCAAGCAGGTGATCCTGGGCCATTGGGAAGCCTGCGCCCGCCATGACGACCAGCCCCGCATCGACGTCGAGGGCATGCGTGCCGAGCCATTCGATTATCCCAGCGGCATGGCCGGCGCGCTGGCCTGCCAGGCCGCCCACCTGCTGGCCGGCGAGGCTGGCCACTGGGACATGTTCGACGCGATCCAGCACGCTCACCTGAGCGCGCACCGCAACGTCGGCGATAGCGCCGAGCTGCTGGATATTGCCGTCGGGCTGGGCCACGAGCGCGGCGCATTCGCCGCACTGATGCAGGGCGAAGAGGCGCTGCGACGCGTGCAGGCCGACCGCGCGGCCGCCGCTCGGCTGGCCATCGATTCCATTCCTACGTTGATCGCCGGCCCGCACCGGGCCCGCCTGCGGACCATGTCGACGGCCGAGTTGCGGGACAGATTGCAGGCATTGATCCCGGCCTCGCCCGACGCTTGATCGTCGCGTATCCGGCCATCGTCCACATTTTTCTTTTTTTTGCTGTCCGCAGGACGGCAGCCACACGCACAAGGTGCATCATGACTATCCGCTACACCCGCAAACTGCTCGGCCTGGCGCTGGGCGCCGCCCTCAGCTTCAACGTCTTCGCGCATGGCGCGCCTGCCCGGGCGCCCGCGTCCGGCCAGGAGGTTGGCATCAGCCCCTGGGGGCCGGACGATGAAATCGGCCGCCTCAATCTGATCACGCCCGAATCGCGCGCCGCGGTCATGTCGCGCGTGGCCGGCGGCAAGGTCTATGACCTGGCCACGGAATACTACGTGGGCATGCCCAGCTGGCAGGACGCGGGCGATCCCCACTACCAGTTCTGGATGACCCACACGCCGCGTGGCACGGAGGTCGACGACCCCATGGGCGTGGGCCAGGACATGAACGCCATGCGCAGCTACACCGGCACGGCGTTCTCGATGTACAGCCACACCGGTACGCACATCGACGCGCTCAACCATTTTGGCATCCACGGCAAGATCTGGAACGGCTTCCGTGCCGACGAGCATCTGGGCGACCGCGGCTGGAAGCGCACCGGCATCGAAAAATTCCCGCCCCTGGTGGCGCGCGGCGTCTTGATCGACGTGGCCGCGCTCAAGGGCGTGGACATGCTGCCCGACCAGTACCGCATCACGCGGCAGGACCTGAAGGCCGCGCTGGCGCGCCAGAAGACCGAACTGCGCGAGGGCGACATCGTGCTGATCCGCACCGGCCGCATGAAGCTGTACAACGATCCGGCGGCCTACATGGCCAAGCCGCCAGGCATGGGCCTGGACGCGGCGCGCTACCTGGTCGAGGAGGGCGGAGCCATGATCCTGGGGGCGGACAATCTCAGCTTCGAGACCTTCCCCTCTGAAGTGTCCGACGACTATGTGCCGCTGCATACCTATCTGCTGGCGCAGAAGGGCGTACCCATCATCGAGCTCGCGGCACTGGACGAGTTGTCGCGCGACCAGGTCTATGAATTCGCCTTCATCGGCGGACCGCTGAAGATCCGCGGCGGCGATGCGGCGCCGCTGCGTCCGGTGGCGATGCCGCTGCGCTGAGCGATAAGACGCGGGATGCCGCCGCGCCCGGGGGCGCGGGCGCGGCGGCGAGTCCTTGCTTTAGTGCGATCTGCGTTTTCTCTGGATCATTTGCTGCGCTTGACCATCGCCAAGATGGTCTCCATCAACTCGTCGCGCGCCTGTTCCACGCTGATGTCGCCGGCCACGGCCGCGTGCGCCAGGCCATCGGCCGCGCCAAGCATCGCCCACATGCCGGCGGCCGGGATTCCCGCGGGTCCGGCGTAAGGCGCAAGTATGGCCTGGCATTTTTCGATGAAAGCCTGCTGGTACTGGTGCTTGACGGCGGCCAGTTCCGGCGAGCCGCTCAGCGCGGCCAGCACGCCGGGAATCTCGCGCCCTTGGGTCATGACGCATTCGATGTAGCCCGATGCAATGACCCGGGCCTTTTCCTTCAAGGCCGGCTTGCTGGCGGCGATCGCGGCGTCGATGAGCGCGGTCTGGCGCACATCGAAGTCCTGATACAGCGCCACCAGCAGCCCATTGCGCGTGCCGAAGTGGTCGTAGGCCACCGGCTTCGTGATGCCAGCTTCCGCGGCCAGCCGTCCCAGGGTCAGCGCGTCCGTGCCTTCGTCGCTGATCAGTTGCCAGGCGACATCGAGCAACTGGCGTTGGCGCTCGTCGCGGGATAGCCGGCGCTGCGTGGCGGCTTTGGCGGTGCTTGGTGCTTTTGCTGTCATGGTTCGACTTCCTCCTCGCGGATTACAGCACGCGAGGAGAAAATCTTCCCGCCGATCGCCTGGGCGGTCGCGAGATGCGCGGCGGGAAAACCGGCGTCCGAGGGCAGCAGCAAGTCCGACGTGACCACTTGGGCGCCGCAGTAGCCGAAGATGCCGTGGTCGATCTGCGTCTTCATGGCGCCGAAGTAGCCGTGCCGCGCATAGGTGCGCTGGTTGGCCCCGCCCAGCGCCACCAGATGCACCTTGAGGCGCTGCAGCTTCTTGACCAGCTTGCCGTCCGCGTCTTCATAGGCCCAGCCTTGGGTGAACACCCGGTCGATCCAGCCCTTGAGCAGTCCTGGGAAAGACCACCAGTACACGGGGTAGACCAGGACCAGGGCATCCGCGCGTTCCAGGCGCGCATGCTCCGCGGCGACTTCCGCGAGCGGCTCGCCCCGGCCCATGGCCAGCGCCGTATCCGGCTGGGTGAATCTGGGATCGAAACCTTCCGCGGCCAGATCGGCGATTTCGAAGGAATGCCGGGAATCAGAGGCGGAAATTCCTTCCGCTATCTGTCGTGCCACCGCGTGGGTAAGCGATGCGGGATCGGGGTGGGCGACAACAATGAGCGCATGCATGGCGTCTCGACTCCATCAAAATAGTTAACCTACCAATAGTAACTTACTTTTGGTAGGTTGTGATTTTGATGTGAAATGCGAGGCGGTTCCCCGGGGAAGGCAGCCAAGGCGATGCCGGGCCGCTACCACTTATACGTCACTCGGCCCAGCACCGTCCGGCTTTCTCCGAAGAAGCAGGCGTACGTGCACGAAGCCACGTAGTCCTTGTTGAACAGGTTGCGCACGGTCAGATCGGCCATCCAGCCCTTGAGCGCAGGGCTGCGCGCGCCAAGGTCGTAGCGCAGCGCAGCGTCGAACAGCGTGTAGTCGCCGACCTTGGCGGTATTGGCGCCGTTGAAGGAAGATCCGATGTAGCGCACGCCGGCTCCGACATTCAACCCTGCCAGCGCGCCGGATTGCACGGTGTAGTCGGACCAAAGCGAGGCCATGTTGCGCGGCACGGCCTCGGGCGTGCGGCCCAGCGTGTTGGAGTTGCTCTTGGTGATTTCGGCATCCGTGTAGGTGTAGGCCGCGATCAGGTTCCATCCCGGAGTCAGATTGGCGGTAGCGGACAGTTCAAGACCGCGCGACCGGACCTCGCCTTCCTGCACGTTGTAGATGGAGTTGTCGGGATCGGTCGTGGGAACGTTGGTACGCGTGAGTTCGAATATGGACGCGGTGATGAAGGAGTTCGAGCCGCTGGGCTGATACTTCACGCCAGCTTCCCATTGTTTTCCCTTGGTGGGGTCGAAAGGGGCGGTGCCGCGCGCGGGCGAGGTAGTGCCAGTCTGAGGCTGGAATGAGGTGGAGTAGCTGACGTACGGAGCCACGCCATTTTCCGCCAGGTAGAGCAAGCCGACGCGGTATGTAAACGCATTGTCGTCAGTGCGTGTGTTGCTGTCATTGAGCTTGTTGAGCGTCTTGCTGTCGGCGCTGTCGTAGCGGCCGCCGAGGACCAGTACCAGTTTGTCGTCGAACTTGATCTGGTCCTGCAGGTACAGGCCGACCTGGCTGCGCTTCTCGTTGGTGTAGGTATTGGGCTCGGCCGGAAGGACCACGGACGACCCATACACGGGATCAAAGAAGTTGATCGGCGTCAGGTTGTTGTAGCCGGCATACTGCTTGCGCGTGAAGGAAGTCTCGGTGTAATCAAGGCCGAACAGCACGTTCTGTTTGAAACGGCCAGTCTCCCACTTCGCTTCGAACTGGTTGTCGACGCTGACGCCATGCGCGTCGTCGTCGCGCCGGTAGGCGCCGCGTTCGGCTGTCGAAAAATTGCTGCCGGGCACCCAAGTGTTCCAGTACACATGGTTCACCCGGTTGCGGGATTGGGCGTAGTTAAGGTTCTGCCTGAATTGCCATGTTTCGTTGAAGCGGTGCGCGAATTGGTAGCCCACGTTGCCCACTTCCTGGTTCCACTTGCTCCAGTCGGGTTCGCCGGTAAAACGGTCGCGCGCGATGCGGCCGTTGGGATTGGGTAGCACCGACCCTTCCAGCGGATACCCGGCGTTGTTGATGGTCTTGTTCTTCAAGTAGCTCGCAAGCAAGGTCAGGGAGGTGTCGGGCGCAATGCGCCAGGTGAGCGCGGGCGCCAGGTAGAGACGATCATCCGGAATATGGTCGATCATGGTGTCGGCGTCGCGCACCAGGCCGGTCAATCGGTAAGTGAGCCGCCCCGCGTCATCGAGAGGGCCGCCGAAGTCGCCCGCCAGTTGCCTGTTGTTGTGCGAGCCGCCGCTGAGTTGCAGTTCGTGCAAGGGCGTGTCGGTCGGCCGCTTCGACACCACGTTGACGATCCCGCCAGGCGAGGCTTGGCCATACAGGACAGACGCGGGGCCTTTCACGACTTCAATGCGATCGAGTGCATAGGGCTCGGACATCGCGCTGTAATGCGGTAGCGGCACTTTCAGGCCGTCGCGGAACATGACGCCCGGGTTGGTGCGGACATCGAAGCCGCGAATGATGAACGGGTCATCGGTGCGGTTGAAGCCTTCCTGCACCACGATGCCAGGGATGTAGCGCACTGCATCGCCCAGTGTCTGCGGGTTCTGTTCCCGGATCTGCGCGGCCGTGACCACCGAGATCGATTGCGGCACTTCGATCAGCGGGGTATCCGTCTTGGTGCCGGCCAGTGTGGCCGTGGCGACATAGGTGTCAGCGTCGGGCAAGGTCCCCACGACATGTACTGGCGGCAGCGTGGCCGTGTGGGGCTGCGGGGTCAGGGTAACCGTGTCGTTCTGGATCGAATAGCGGATGCCGCGGCCGTTTATCAGGCGTTCCAACGCCTCCGCTGGCTCCATGCGGCCACGTACGCCCGGACTGCGCAGGCCTTCGACCAGGTCCTGGCTATACAGGACCTGCAGCCGCGCCTGATTGCCAAGCTCATGCAAGGCGCGTGACAGGCTCTGGGATGGAATATCGATATCGACCGGCGCTGCTTGCGTCGAGGCGGCGCCTAGCCACGCGCATGCCCCCAACAGCGGCAGGAGGAAACGGTTGGGGATAAAGGGAACAAGCGGTGCGCGGGAGGACGCGGTCGATCTGGCTCGCATGGGCTGTCCAAAAGGGATTGAAAATAATTACCGTTATCAATCCCTGAGACGAAATCCGCGGCCCCGCTAGGAACGGGAAATTGAAACTAAATGAAACTTTAACGCCGAATAGGCGTCAGCCGGGCGCTATGGCGCCGGGCCAGCCACCAGGGCCAGGCTGCCGTCCGGACGCCGCAAGGAGCGGACGGGAAGAATGTTGGGCAGAGCCTGAGCCAGCTCGGCAACATTGCGTATTTCGTAGGTGCCTCCCAGGCGCAGGCCAGCGATGGCGGGGTCGATCGAGGTATAGCGCGCCTCGACGGGCAGGTAGCGGTTGATCTGCATGATGGCGTCCCGCAGCGTGGTGTTGTCGAGCACCAGCTTGCCGTTGCGCCAGGCGGTCGACGCCGAGCCGCTGACGGTACGGGTCTGCGGCTCGTTGCGTTCGGTGTAGCGCGCCTGCGTCAGCGCTTGCATGCTTACCTTCCTGCCGCCTGTGTCGGTGCGCAAGTCGACGCTGCCTTCGAGCAGGGTGACGACGACGGTATCGCCGGATTTCCAGACATTGAATGCGGTGCCGGTAACGGTGATGGTGCCGCGGCCCGCCTCCACCACGAAAGGTTGGTTAGCGTCGTGCGACACGCGGAAATAGGCCTCGCCGTCGCTCAGGCGTACGCGCCGGGTGTCGCGGTAGTTGCGATACACCATGGAGGTGTCGATGTTCATGTCGACCTCGCTGCCGTCGCCCAACGTGACGGTGGTCATCTGCGTGCCGCTGGCATACCGATGATAGGCACTGGGGAGCAGGGCGAACCACCAACCCGCGGCCCAACAACCCAGAGTTAGCGCGCAGGCGCCGAGCGCCCAGCGGGTGTAGGGACGCGGCGTGCGCGATGCCCGGGCGGGAGCCGCTCCGGTCGCGGGGGTAGCCGGCAGTTCCCGGGACAGCGACCACAGATCACGCACCGCTTCGTACTCGCGGGCATGGCGCGGATCTGCCTCGAGCCAGGCCTGCAGAGCGGCGCGATCCTGTTCGGAACAGGATTCGTCGTGTATGCGCACGCACCATTCGACGGCCTGCTCGGTCAGGAGATCATCCTGGTTGCCGGAGAAAGTCGTGGGAGGGACGGCCATGGCAGTTAATATGAATGAGATTTGTTACACTTCGGTCGCGCTGCGGCGCCGAGGGGTGGAACGCATGGAATCAGGTGGGATTATCCAGGATTTCACCCGTCGCGCCTTATTCGGAATCATCGCGGGGGAATGTCCGAATGGAGCAGTACTACAAAGAGTTGCTGCGGTTTCTAGGGCGTAAGCTCGGCGACGCGAACGACGCTGCCGACGTGGCCCAGGAGGCTTATGCGCGCGTGCTGGACCGCAACGCTGAGTGCGTCATCGCCCAGCCGCGGGCCTTCCTGTTTCGCGCTGCGCTCAATCTTTGCTCTGATCTGTACCGCAGCCGGCGCGGCATTCAGGCGCTGTCGCTCGATGCCGAAGCGGAAGCCGTGCGATGCGAGGCGCCGCTGCAGGAAGAGCAGCTATATCGCCGTCAGCAATTGACGCGTCTGGAGCGGGCCCTGGATGAACTGCCGTCGGCGTGCCGCCGCGCATTCCTGATGCGGCAGGTCGAAGGCATGTCTCACGACGAGATCGCCCGCAAGCTCGACATATCCACCGACATGGTGAACAAGCATCTCACGCGCGCGCTGCGGCATTGCCGCACCCGGATGCGTGCCTGGGAGCACGACGCCGGCGTTTAGGTTTTTCCGCTGCCTAGCTGATCGCGTTCATCCCCAGGATCTCCCGCCCCGCGATCAGCGTCTGGATCTCCGTCGTGCCTTCGGGAATCATGCCGCCGCGCGTGTCCCGGAAGATGCGCTCTATCGGGTACTCCTCCGAATATCCCAGCCCGCCGTGCACTTGCAGCGCCATGTTGGCCACTTCGTGGGCGGCCTCGGTGGCGTAGAGCTTGGCGATGGAGCAGGCCTGGCGCACGTCCTTGCCGGCTTCCAGCGCGTGGGCGGCGCGCATGCCCAGGGCGCGCGCCGCTTCGACGCGGACCGTCATGTCGACGATGTGCTTTTGCACCAGCTGGAAGCTGCCGATGGGGCGGCCGAACTGTTCGCGCTGTTTCGCGTAGTCGATGGACATGTCCAAGGCTGCCTGCGCGGCGCCGACGGCGCCCATGGCGATGTTCAGGCGCGCGGCGTCCAGGCCTTTGAGGGTGCCGGCGAGCGCCGCGCCTTCGACGCCGACCAGGTTTTCCTTCGGGATGCGCACGTCGGTGAAGCCGAGTTCGGCCGTGCCGGTGCAGCGCAGCACCATGGTGTCGAGCTTGCGCACGTCGTAGTTGGCAAGCGCTCGTTCCACGATGAAGGTCGACAGTTTGCCTTCGCAGGTGGGGCTGAATGTGCGCGCGACCACCATGGCGAAGTCGGCGTCGCAGCCGTTGGTGATCCACAGCTTGCGGCCGTTGATGACCCATTCGTCGCCTACCAGCTCGGCCCGCGTCTGGATGCCGGCGATATTGGAGCCGGTGTTCGGTTCCGTCAGGCCGGTGCAGGCCTTGAGGCGGCCGGCCATGAGCGGCTTGAGGTACTTCTCCTTCTGCGCCGGCGAGCCATGAGCGGCCAAACGCTTGATGGAGCCGTTGGTGATGTTGACGATGGTGCGCAGCGACAGCCAGTGGTAGCCCAACTCTTCCATCATCATGGCCCAGGTGGGCATGTCGATGCCGTGTCCGCCCTGGTCTTCCGGCAGGTTGCCGCCCAGGTAGCCGAGTTCCGCCAGCTTGGGCATGAGGTCGAACGGAAAGGTCCGCGCCTTTTCGTGCTGCGCCACGATGGGCGCCACTTCCGCCTGCATGAAGCGGCGGATGCTGTGCTGGAGTTCCTGCTGTTCGGGCGTCAGGTCGATGTTGCTCATGCGTTTACTCCAGCTTCAGGTTGGCACGTTCCACGAGATCGCGGGTGACCTCGCGGTGCTCCGCCCAGAACTTGGCGAACGCCTCGGGCGAACTGCTGACCAAGGGCGTGGCGATACGCTCGAACCGTTCCTGCACGATAGGCATGGCGGCAGTTTCTTCCAGGGCCTGGGCCAGCTTGTCGATGATGGGCTTGGGCGTGCCAGCGGGGACGACTACCGCCTGCCAGGTGGTGACCTTGAAGCCCGGCACGCCGGACTCGGCGATGGTGGGCAGGTCCGGCAGATCCTTGACGCGGGCGGCGCCGCTGACGGCCAGCGGGCGCAGCATGCCGTCCTTGATATAGGGGAGGGAACTGGAGCGGCTGTCGATCATGAAGGTCAGCCGTCCGGCGATCAGGTCTTGCAGTGCGGGGGCGCTGCCCTTGTACGGCACGTGCGTGAGTTTGGTGTTCAGCGCCAGCGCCAGCGAGGAGGCCGCGGTGTGCGCCGAACTGCCGTAACCCGGCGATCCATAGGTGAGCGTGGCCTGCTTGTCCGCCTTGATGGCGGCGATCAGGTCCGCCATGGTCTGGTAGGGCGAATCCTTGGGCACCACCACCACCAGCGGCGAATCCGTCAGTTGCGCCACGGGCGCGAAGGCCTTGGCCGGATCGACCTTCAGATCTTTGTACAGGTACTGGTTGACGGCGATGGTGGCCGCGTTGGTCCACAGGATGGTGTAGCCGTCGGCGGGGGCGCTGGCCGCGGCCAGCAGCGAGAGATTGCCGTTGGCGCCCGGCTTGTACTCCGGGATGACGGGCTGGCCGAGCTTCTTGCTCAATTCGTCCTGCATCATCTTGAACGCGATGTCGGAAGGCCCTCCCGGCGCAAACCCGATCACTGCCCGTATCGGCCTGTCCGGCCATTCTCCGGCCGTGGCCGCCGTCGCGAAGCCGGCGGCCAGCAGGGCTGCCGCGACCAACTTGCTGAACTTCATTCTTGTCTCCTGTTTTTCTGGGTTGAGCGCGCTTGTGATGCGCTTGGCGGACTCTTGGGTGGTCCGTTTTATAATTCACTTAGCGAATTAATAATTCGTTCAATGAATTGATGATACTGCGGCTGTCGGGACGCCGCAATAACGGGCTTGCGGCCTGCGGCCAAATCGGCCGCATATGCGCATGAAAAATCCCTGCCGCGCGCAAAGGCGGGGCAGGGATCCAGGGCTGTGGAACATTCCGCTGGCGCGGGATCGAACTCAGGCGGAATCGACCATCCGCCTGAAGCGCGCGCTGGCCTGCACGCATTCCTGCTGCAGCCGCCGGACGATGCTCTCCACGGGCTCGATGGCTCGCGCAAAGCCCACCGCCGGTCCCATGGACAGCATGCCTTCTTCGTGTTGGCCCGCCTGGTAGGCAAGGGCCTGGGTGCGCTCGCCGCTGATCAGTTCGCCGAAGTCCGCGTAGCGGTTCGCGCCGGCCTGCTCCAGGGCGGCGACCTTGCGCGCGTTTTCGTTGTCGAGGATGCGCCAGGTGTCGCCCAGGCTGCCGAGCACGGCGCGGGTGCCGTGTTCGCTGGTGTCGACCACCCGCTGCTTGTAGGCGGTGTGCGCCGGGGTTTCCAGCGCAGGCGTGAAGACGCTGCCCATCACCACCGCGTCGGCGCCCAGCGCCAGCGCCGCGGCGATCTGCCGGCCGTGGCCGATGCCGCCGCCCAGCGCCAGCGGAATGCGCAGCTGTTCCAGGGCGTAAGCGCCGTTGAGGAAAGTGGGCAGCTGATTGCTGCCTGGGTGGCCGCCTTCTTCCATGCCGACCAGGGTGACCGCGTCCACGCCCATCTTCTGCGCCGCGACGGCGTGGCGCACGTGCGCGCATTTATGGATGACGATGGCGCCGGCCTCGCGCAGGGTGGGCAGCAGCGGCGTGGGCGGCAGCCCCGCCGTCTCGAAGAGACGCACGCCTTCTTCCAGCGCGATGCGCAGCCGCGTCAGCATGGCGTCGTTGTGGGCCGCGCGGCGCGACAGCGTGAGGTTGACGCCGAAGGGCAGGCCGCCTGTCAGTTCGCCGCAGTCGCGCAGCGCCTGCCTGAAATCCTCGTCCGTGCGCGAACTGCGCGCGGTGATGAAGCCCATGCCGCCGGCGCGCACCATGGCGGCCACCAGGCGCGCATCGGACAGCCACATCATGCCGCCCAGCAGCAGCGGCCAGCGTATACCCATCAGTTCGGTGATGCGGGTGGGCCAGCGTGGCGGAACCTCAGTGGCATCGGCCGGCGCGAGAGGCTGGTTCACACGTGCCTCCCCATCAGCAAGATGGGCTGCAACTCGCCTGCCAGCCGCTGCAGCGTGGGGCCCGCCTCGTCGAGCATCAGCGATCGCGGCAGCAGCGCCGCAGGGCCGCCGCAGCTGACCACGTAGCGTTCGCCGGCGGGCAATTCGATGGCGGCGGCCACCGTATTGATCTGGTAGGCGGGGCGCTCGTGATAGACGAAGCCGCGCTCCGCATACAGGGCGATGGCTTCGGCGATGGCTTGTTGTTCCGCGGCGTCGCCGGCCTTGCCGGATGCGCGGGCTTCCTGGAGCAGGGTCTCGCGTTCCTCGGGCGAGCAGCAGGCCAGGTAGGCCCAGCCGATCGCGCTATGGAACAGCGGAATGCGCGAACCCACGCGCAGGTTCATCAGCAGCGGCGAGTTCCCTTGGCAGCGCAGCAGGTAGACGATGCTGTCGCCGTCGCGCCGGCCCAGGGCCACCGCCACCTGGTAGCGGTCGGCCAGGGATTGCAGCAGCGGCCGTATGACGTCCAGCGCTTCCTGTCCCGCCAGCGCGGCGCCGCCCAGCGCGATGGCGGCGATGCCCAATTGCAGCTTGTCCTTGCCCGGCACGGCGGTCAGGAATCCCGTCTTTTGCAGGGTATGGCACAGCCGCCAGACCGTGGGTTGGGCCAGGCCGGTCAGATGTGCCAGTTCCGTCGTGCCCAACATGCGCCGTTCCGCGCTGAAGCAACGCAGGATGTCGAGCCCGCGGGCCAGCGCGGTGACGAACTGGCGGTCGGGTTCGGCGGAGTCTTCAACTGCGTCGTTGGCGGGCGTGCGGGATGAGGCTCTTGACATGGACAAGCTCCTTTTCTATTATCAATTCACTAAATGAATTATAAATTCGCATAGCAAATTATGCAAGATCAGGAGGACGATGTGAGCGGTCAGCAAGATTGTGCGCTTCAGGCCCAGGGCGTGATGGCTTGGCCGGGCGTTTGTCACTGGGGCGCGGACGCCCTGGCCAGAACGCTCGCCGCTGCCGGCCCGCGCCTGCGCCTGCCGCTGGTGGTGACCGACGCCGGCACCTGGGGGGCGCTGGGGCCTGCCGTTGAGGCGGCGCTTGCGGCCGTGCCGGGACTGCAATGGCATGTCTATGACGGCGTGGTGCCTAACCCCGCCATCGCGCAGGTGCGGGCGGCGCTGGGTACGGCGCACGACCTGGACTGCGCCAGTATCCTGGCCGTCGGCGGCGGCAGCGCCATCGACGTGGCCAAAGCGGTTTACGCCTGTCTGGCTGGCGGACTGGAAGCCGACGAATTGGCGACGCCGCGCGGACAGGCCTGGCTGAACTCCGCCGTCGAAGGCACTGATCCGCTCTTCATCGCCGTGCCCACGACCTCGGGCACCGGAAGCGAAAGCAGCTCGGCCGCGCTGATCCAGGGCGACGACGGCCGCAAGCGCCTGTACCGTTCACTGCGCGCACGCCCGTCGCTGGTGGCGTTGCAGCCCGATCTGACGCTCAGCCTGCCGCTGCGCCCCACCGCGCAAGGCGGCTTCGACGCGGTGCTGCATGCGCTGGGCGCGTGGATCAACACCGATCCTTCCCCGGTCGGCAAGGCCATGGCCTTGCAGGCCTTGCGCCTGTGCATGCGGGCGCTGCCCGACGTGCTGCGCGCGCCGGACAGCCTGCGTGCGCGCGCCGACATGCAGATGGGCGCCTACATGGCGGGCCTCGCCATCGGCATGAGCAAGGTGGACGCGGTGCATGCCATGTGCACGCCGCTGGAATCGCGGGTCCATATGGCGCATGCGGAAGTGCTGGGCCCGATCTTCAGCGTGGTGGCGCGCCACACGGCGCAGACCGCCGCCACACCTTACGCCGAGGCCGCACGCGCCCTGGGCATAGCCGCCAGCGAAGACGAACAACAGGACGCCACGGCCCTGATCGAGGCGGTCGAGTCGCTGGCGCGGCTGGCGGGCATTCCCCTGCGCTTCGCCGGATTGGCGCTGTCGGCGCAGGACGCCGCGCAGCTTGCCAGCCAGGCCATGCTGAGCGCCTCCATGCCCATCAATCCGCGCGTACTCGCGCACGAAGAAATCCAATCCCTATACCTGCAAATGGCCGCGTAAGGAGCGCCCGCATGGATGTCATAGATTCCCACCCCTACGAACTGTTGATCGGGGAAAGCTGGCGCGCAGGCGCCGAAGGCCGCACGTTCGAGACCTTCAATCCGGCCACGGCGCAGGTGCTTGCCCATGTGCATGAAGCCTCGGCCGCCGACGTCGACGCCGCCGTGCAGGCCGCGCACACCGCCTTCGAGACGCATTGGCGCAAGACCACCCCAGCCCAGCGCGGCAAGCTGCTGCGGCGCCTGGCCGAGTTGTTCGAGCGCGACCGCGAGAAGCTCGCCTGGATCGAAACGCTGAACGTGGGCAAGCCCATTACCCATTCGCTGGATTCGCTCAAGGGCATGCCGGCATCGCTGGAGTACTTCGCAGGCATCATTCCGGCCCTGCGCGGCGAGACCATACCCGTGGGCAACATCGATGTGCTCAATTTCACGATACGCGAGCCGCTGGGCGTATGCGCGCTCATCATGCCGTGGAATTATCCGATGACGCTTACCGTCAACAAGCTTGGTCCGGCGCTGGCCGCGGGCAATACGGTGATCCTCAAACCCTCGGAGGTGACGCCGCTGTCCACCATGGCGCTGGCGCGCCTGTTCGAGGAAGCCGGCTTTCCGCCGGGCGTGGTCAACGTGGTCAACGGCCCGGGCGCCACGGTGGGCGAACGGCTGGTCACCCATCCGCTGGTGTCGCGGGTGTCGTTCACCGGCGGCACCGTGACGGGCGCGCGCATTCTGGCGGCAGGCGCCGCGGACGTGAAGCGGGTCACGCTGGAATTGGGCGGCAAGTCGCCGCTGATCGTTTTCGAGGACGCGCCACTGGACCAGGCCGCGGCCGTGGCGGCGGGCGACATCATCAAGAACTCCGGCCAGGTGTGCATCGCCTGCACCCGTCTGCTGGTGCAGGAATCCGTGCGCGAGGAATTCCTGGGCCTATTGACGCAACGCCTGGACGCCGTGCGCATCGGCTCGCCCGCCGACCCGGCCACCGAGATGGGGCCGCTGGTCAGCGCGGCCCAGAAGCAACGTGTAGAAAAGTACGTAGCGCTGGCGCAAGAAGAGGGCGCGCTGCCGGCGCACTACGGGACCATGAAGCTGGAAGGCGACACGGCCAAGGGCTATTTCGTGTCGCCCACGCTGCTGCTGAACTCCCATGCACGCATGCAAAGCGCGCAGGACGAGATCTTCGGCCCGGTGCAATCCCTCATCGGCTTCCGCGACGAGGCCGACGCCTTGCGCATCGCCAACGACACGCGCTACGGCCTGGCCGCGGTGCTGTACACACGCGACGGCGGCCGCGCCCTGCGCATGGCGCGCGGCCTGCAATCAGGCAGCGTGGCCATCAACACGGGCCTGCGCACCTCGTTCGACGCGCCCTTCGGTGGCTACAAGCAGTCCGGCATCGGCAAGGAGCGCGGGCTGGAAGCCATCTACGAAAACACACAGCTCAAGAACGTCAAGTACGACACCACCATCTAGCGTGTCGCCCAGGAGAGACAACATGAAGTTCATCGTCAAACTGGCCTCGGGCCTGGCCGCCTGCGTGCTGGCGGCGGGCGCGCACGCGGAATGGCCCGACCGGCCCATCCGCATGGTCATCGGCTTCGCGCCCGGGGGCGCTTCGGACATCGCTTTCAAGATGGTGCAGGACGAGCTGTCGAAAAAGCTGGGGCAGCCCATCGTGCCGATCTACAAGCCAGGGGCCAACGGCAATATCGCCAACCAGGCCGTGGCCACGGCCGACCCCGACGGCTACACGGCGCTGTGGGCCAACGTCGGACCGCTGGCCATCAACACCTATCTCTACAAGGGTGTGCAGGTCGATCCGGGCAAGGCGTTCGTGCCGGTCACGCAATTGACCGATTCGCCGCTGGTGGTGGTGGTACCCAAGTCTTCGCCGTTCCAGACCATGCAGGACCTGGTGCAGGCGGCGAAGAAGCCCGACGCAGGCCTTTCGTACGGCTCCGCCGGACATGGAAGTTCCATGCACGTTGCCGGCGCCGCGCTGTCGCTGGCCCTGAACGCGCCGATGACGCACGTGCCCTACAAGGGTAGCGCCCCGGCCTTGCAGGACCTGATCGCCGGGCGTCTGTCCTTCATGGTGGACAGCCGTTCCACCACTGCGCCCTTCATCAAGGAAGGCGCGTTGCGCGCGCTTGCGGTCAGCGGCGACCAGCGCGTGTCCGACATGCCCGACGTGCCCACGGTGGCCGAATCCGGGGTGCCGGGCTTCAAGGTGACGACCTGGCAGGCCGTGGTCATGCCCGCCGGCACGCCCCAGCCCATCGTCGACAAGTTCTCAGGCGCGTTGCGCGAAACCTTGCAGATGCCCGAGGTCCGGGAGCGCTTTGCGCGCATCTACACGCCGCTGGTGGGCAGCACGCCGGAAGCCTTCGCGGCGTTCTGGGCCAAGGAACGGGCGGGCGCCAAGGCCTTGGTGGAACAGGCGCGCTTGCAGGTCGATTGAACGCCGGGCCCGGTCGGGCCAGGCGCGGCAGGAACATTGAAACTTGAATGGAATGGCATCATGGATCTGGAATTGAAGGGTTGCACCGCTTTCATCACGGGCGGCGCGGGCACCTTGGGCATGGCAATGGCCAGGCGCTTCGTGCAGGAAGGCTGCAATGTGGTGGTGTGCGACGCCAATGAAGAGGCGATCGAATCGGCCTGCAAGGAACTGTCGGCCCTGGGCGGGCAGGTGCTGGGCGTGCGCGCCGACGTGACCAACAAGGACGAGGTAGGCAGCGCCGTGCAGCAGGCGGCGCAGCGTTGGCAGAAAGTGGACATTCTGGTCAACAACGCGGGCTTCGCGCGCGACCGCTATCTGACCAAGATGTCCGAGGAAGATTGGCACGCGGTGCTGGACGTGACGCTGCTGGGCGCTTTCCATTGCTCGCGCGCCGTGCTGCCGCTGATGATGGAGCAGCGCTTCGGCCGTGTCATCAACATCGCCTCGCGCGCCCATCTGGGCAATCCGGGGCAGACCAATTATTCGGCCGCCAAGGCCGGGCTGATCGGCTTCACCCGTTCGCTGGCGCTGGAGTCCGGCAAGTTCGGCATCACCGCCAATGCGGTCGCTCCCGGCGTCATCTCGACCCCGCGCATGCAGAAGCGCCCCGACTATGAAGACCTGACCGAACGCGCCAAGACCAACACGCCGGTCGGCCGTCTTGGGGATCCGGCCGACGTGGCCGCTACGGTGGCCTTCCTTGCGTCGCGCCTGGCGGGTTTCACCACGGGCGAAACCGTGCACGTGACGGGAGGGCGCTACGCATGAGCACGCCATTCGATCTGGACGAACACCTGGGCCGGCGCCTGTACTTCGAGGACCTGGTGTCCGGGCAATCCTGGGAGAGCCCGCGCCGCACGGTCACCGAGGCCGACGTGGTGCAGTTCGCCGGGCTGTCCGGCGACTACAACGCCCTGCACACGGACGCGGTGTTCGCCGCCGGCCATCCCTTCGGCCAGCGCGCCGCGCACGGCATGCTGACCCTGGCCATCGCCTCGGGCCTGACCACTCGCATGCCGGTATACCGCCTGATGGACGGCACCCGGCTGGCGCTGACTGAACTGCGCTGCCAATGGCGCAAGCCTGTGCTCATCGGCGACACCATTCATGTCGAGCTGAGCATAGGCGAGAAGACGCTGTCGCAGAAGCGCCCCGGAACGGGACGTGTCACCATGCTGCGCACGGTGAAGAACCAGAACGGCGAGACCGTGGTGGAATCCGAATGGACCACCTTGATGAAATGCCGACCGGAGGCCGCATGAGCGCGAGTCCTTCCCAGTTCGATCCCAAGGTCAGCTTCGACGATCTGGTGGAATTGACGCGGCCGCGGTCGGTCATGATCGTGGGCGCTTCCAGCAAGCCGGGCACACTCGGCCACACCACCGTGGTCAACGTGTTGGAGCATTCGGATTTCGACGGCGAGGTGCATCTGGTCAACCCCAAGGGCGGCGAGCTTTTCGGCAAGCCCTTGCATGCCAGCGTGGACGCGGTGCCGGTCCATGGCATCGATGTGGCTTTGTTGCTGGTGCCGGCGGAATCCGCCGTCGCCACGCTGCGCGCTTGCGCCGAGAAAGGCGTGCGCTACGCCATCGTGTTCACGGGCGGCTTTGCCGAACTGGGCGAGGCGGGACGCTCGGTCGAGGCCGAGATGCTGGCACTGGCCCAGCGCAGCGGCATGCGCCTGTATGGCCCCAACTGCGCGGGCATGACCATGCTGGCGCCGCGCCTGGGACTGACCTTTTCCACTGAATTCCGCAACGACGGCAGGACCGGCAAGCTTTCGCGCATCGGCCTGGTGACGCAGGGCGGCGGCCTGGGCCGTTCGCTGATGCAGGGCAACGAACGCGGCGTGTGCTTCTCGCGCTGGTTCTCCACCGGCAACGAACTGGACCTGGACAGCGCGGATTTCATCAACTGGCTGGCGCATGATCCCGGCACCGACCTGATCTGCACCGTGATGGAAGGCATCCGCAGCGGCCCGCGCTTCATCGCGGCGGCGGCCGCCGCCCGCCGCGCGGGCAAGCCGCTGATCGCGCTGAAGATCGGCCGCTCGGATTTTGGCAAGAAGGCGGCGCAGTCGCACACCGCCTCGCTGGCCGGAGAGGATGCCGTCAACGATGCGGTGTTCTCGCAGTACGGCGTCATCCGCGTGGAAGACCTGGATGAGCTGCTGGACGTAGCCAGCCTGATATCGCGCGTGGGCGTGCGCAGCTTGCGCAATATCTGCGTGTATTCGTCGTCGGGCGGCGCGGGCGTGCTGTCGGCCGACAAGGTGGGCGAAGCCGGTCTGGCCATGGCCGTGCTGGCGGACGCAACGGTGGCAGAGATGGCGCGGCATGCGCCTGCCTACGCGGCGCTGACCAATCCCGTGGACCTGACCACCAAGGCGCTGACCGATCCGGAGCTGGCCCGGCGCTGCCTGGCGCCATTGTTCGCCGATCCGGGCGTCGATGCCGTGCTCTATCCCATCACTTCCAACTATTCGGCCAGCACCGAAGGACTGGTGCGCAACATGCTGGCCGTGGCGCGGGGCGGGGCCAAGGCTTTCGTGCCCGTCTGGATGAGCAGCCGCCGCGGACCGGCCCACGATCTGTTGATCCAGGAAGGCTTCGCGCCCGTCTACAGCCTGCGCAATGCCATGCAGGCGCTCAAGCGCGTCAGCGGATATGCGGAACAATCTGTGGAAGAGGTTCAGGACGTTCCGCCCGCGGGTTTGCCGGCAGCTGCGCCTGCCGTTCAACTGCCCTGCAACGAAGCGCAGGCCAAGGCGCTGCTGGCGCAGTATGGCGTGCGTTCGCCTAGGGAATCCCAGGCTGCTTCCGCTGAAGCGGCGGCAGCGGCGGCGCGCGCCATCGGCTTTCCCGTGGCGCTCAAGCTGGTGGCTGACGGCGTGTTGCACAAGAGCGAAATCGGTGGTGTGCAGCTGCGGCTGCGCGATGAGGCCGAGGTGCGCGAGGCTTTCGAACGCATCCTCGCGAACGCGGCGCGGCATCAGGTGCCGGCCGCCGCCATCCGCGGCGTGCTGGTGTCGGAAATGGTGGTGGACGGCGTTGAAATGCTGGTGGGCCTGCATCGCGACGAGGTCTTCGGCCCGGTGCTGAGCGTGGGCGCGGGCGGCGTGTGGGTGGAGGTCGACGCCGACGTGGCGCGCTGCCACTTGCCCGCGAACCGCGCGCAGATCGAGCAGGCGCTGGATCAGACGCGCATCGCGCGCCGCCTGGCCAGCCATCGCGGCCTGCCGGCGCGGGACAAGGCGGCTCTGGTGGATGCCGTGCAGCGCATCGCGGCATTGTTCACCGCCCTGGGCGATGGCGTGCAATCGCTGGAGGTCAACCCGCTGGTGGTGCTGAACCAGGGCCAGGGCGTGGTGGCCCTGGACGCGGTCATCGAATAGCGAACCGGTGCAGCGGCCGTCCTCCATCCTGGAGGCCGCTGCCCCCAAAAAAATACGGAGATTTCAGATGTTCGACAGCAAGATCGGCGGCGGCGACGCCCATACCATCCTGGTGCGTGGCCATGACCTGGTGCAGGACCTCTTCAAGCGCGACTTTATCGACGTTCTGGCCTTGGAGCTGCTGGGCGAGTTCCCCACGCCCCAGCTCAAGACCATGCTCAACCTGTTCCTGGTGAGCGCGACCGATCATGGCCTCACGCCCAGCGCCTTGTCGGCGCGGCTGACCCTGCATGGCGCGCCCGAGGCCATGCAGGGCGCCCTGGCGGCGGGACTGCTGGGCGCCGGCAGCCGTTTCCTGGGCGTGATCGAATACGCCGCGCGCTTCCTGCGCGACGCCTTGCCCCCACAGGACAGCTACACGGACGGGGAACTGCGCCAGTATGCCGAGGAATGCGTCAAGGCCAACAAAGCGGCCAAGCGCAAGATTCCTGGCGTGGGGCATCCGATACACGTGGACGGCGATCCCCGTTGCGAAAAGATGTTCGAGATCGCCCGGGACTGCGGCTACTACGGCAACTATTCGCGCTTTGCCGTGGAGTTGGCCGCGGCGGCCGCCCGGCAGTCGGGCCGCAAGATTCCGTTGAACGCCACCGGGGCCAAGGGCGCCATCGTGCTGGACATGGGCCTGACACCGGAACTGGGCAAGGCGCTGACGATGATAGGCCGCTCGGTGGGCCTGATGGCCCACATCATCGAGGAACAGAAGAACCCCATCGCCCAGAAGGTATGGGACATGGCCGCCGGCAACGAGTGAGGTTCCAGGCGGGCCGGAATCAGTCCCGGTCCGGCGCGCCCAGCGGGAACAGCGGCCGGTATGGCCGCGCTTCTTCCACGGCCCGCGCGAACGACGGACGCGCCAGCAGGCGCGCCCGATACGCGCGCAACACCGGATACGCCTCGGCGATCCGGTGCGTCCAGTCGCCATAGAACAGCGACGGCGCGGCGGCGCAGTCCGCCAGCGTGAAGTCCTCGCCAGTCGCCCAGGTCCTGCCGGCCAGATGCGTTTCCAGCCAGGCGTAGGCGACTTCCAGTTTTTCCACGGCCAGCGCCAACGTTTCCCGGCGCTTGGCCTCGTCGCCAGACAGCGCGCCGCCGACCGCATGCTGCGTCCAGTTCATGACGTGCAGGTCGAAGAAGCGATCCAGGAAGCGCACTTCCAGGGCGGCCTTGGGATCGGCGGGCAGCAGGCGCTGCGGACCGGGATGCTCCAGCTGCAGGTGCTCGATGATGATGCTGGTCTCGGCGACGTTGCGGTCCCCGTCTTCCAGCAGCGGAAACTTGTGCAGAGGCCAGCGCCGCAGCCATTCGGCCGCGTGTTGCGGCGTGTCGGGGCCGATGCATCGGAACTCGAACGGGGTGCCGTTTTCGTACAGGGCGATCAACACCTTCTGCGTGTAGGAGGAAAAGGGATGGCCGTAAAGCGCGAGCGACATGGGGGGTCTCCGGGCGGAATCGCTATGGACGACGCCTAGCGTCGCCGAGACGGGAAACAATCGCAACAAATAATTTCAAACCCTTTGTGTCAGCGATCAGGGTGCCCACGCCTGGCGGCTGGGCGGCGCGGGTTCGCAGCCCGCGCCGTTGCTGGGCTCGCTGCCGAGATGCATGGCCGGGCGCTTGAGTGAGTCCGCGGCGCGCCGGATCAGCTCCGGCCAGGGCGTGTTTCAGCCGTCACGCAAGGATTGCGGTCCGGCCCCGAGCCAGTAGTATCCGCGCTCAACAGACCGATACCGCTTACACCAAGGACCACTCCATGACCCTGACGCGCCCGCGACTTGCCCTGTCCGCCCTGACGCTCACGCTGGCCCTGTCGGGCTGCGCGCAGCACCCGTTCCTGAGCGCCGAGGGCACCAGGAACGATCCGCGCTACGCTCAACTGCTGGACCTGATCGACGCGGCGCTGAAGGACGATATGGCCGTGGTGCTGGTGGCCGATATCATGCCGCATCGTTCGCTGGGCGACGCGTTGGAAATGACCAAGTGGACCTCGCACGTCATCTGGATGTTCGAAAAGGACCCGCGGATCACCTTCAGCCGCCGTTTCGAGACCAATGCGCTGCAGCGGGACAAGAACGCGACTTATCTGTTCCAGGCTTTCGAGGTGCATATCCTGCCGCCCGGCAAATACCTGCTGACCGGCGGCGACGACTACAAGCTGAATGCGCTGCTTGAGCAGGTCGGCGCTCCGGGCGGCAAGGTGGGTTCTGGCCGCGGCGCCAACGGCACTGCCTATCTGTCGCCCGAGCTCTACCGCGAGTTTTACCGGGAAACCAACTGGCGCGACGCTACCTACGGCACCGAAACCAAGACGCGCAAGGTCTGCACCGCCGTGCACATGGCTTCGGGCGCCTGCGTGAGCTGGGGCGAGCAGCAGTACAGCGAGACCACGCAGCTCGGTGCGGCGGGCTACGTCGAACAGACCGATTCCCGCGACATTCCGGCGATCAAGGTGCAGGCCCGCATCCCGCCGCAGCAGGCGCTGGCAAGCTTCACGCTCAAGGGCGGCCAACTGGTGCTGAGCCAGCGTATGCATTTGAAGACGCCTAGCTACAAGTACCGGCAATCCGCCTGCCGCGCGGTCGATCCCAAGATGATCGAATGCCCGCTTGAAGACCTGACCGTCTACACTCGCCCGGCGCCCATGGAGTTCACGCAGAAGTACATCGAGCGGCTTGCGAACGTGAGCGATGAGCACCGTAAACTCCTGTCGACGATGATACCGATGCAGATCACGCCGCTGGGCAAGCAGGGTATGGAAGACCCGGTCTGGGGGGTGCCGCTGTCGCTGCGCAAGGGCAAATAGACGGCCAGCGTAGCGGCGCAGCGCTGCCAGGCCGCAACTGACGAGGACGATCCACTTGAAGAAGATCCGGGATTACTGGTTCGGCATCGCGGTTTCCCTCCTGCTGGCGGGACTGCTGGCATTCCTGGGCGTCGTGTTCGTTTCCACCCCCAATCTCGGTTGGGGCGCGCAGGCGCTGCTGAGCTATGGCGTGTTGTTCGGCGGGCCGCTGGCCGTGGTGTTGGCGCTTTGCTGGATCGTGTACATGGTGCGCGACAAGGGCCAGGTGCCGGGGCGTGTCCATGGCTTGATGTTCCTGCCTGCGGTGCTTGCCCTGGCCATCGTGCCCGTCAGCGACTCCATCGAGCAGGGCCGGTACGACCGCTTTCGGGCGTCTCACCCCGCGATCGATGAGGTCCACGTCAATCTGAGCGGGCGCACCATCTGGACGGACAGGCGCGGCGGAAGCTTGTCTTCCGGCTCGTCGCCGTACCTGGAGCCCGGGTCGGCAGTGCAATACATGTTTTCGCGCTTTCATCGCTATCCGAACCAGGGGGCATCGGCCAGCGAGAATTTCCCCTACCAGGGCGCGCGCCTGAAGGACGGCGTGGACTACTACGTGTACTCAAGCCAGGACGGAAGCCCGGGCGCGTCCGTGCCGTTGAAGCGCCTGCCGTATCCCGATCTGGGCAAGCTGCCCTCGGCGTCCTCGCAGGGCGAGGCTGAGGTGGTGGTCTATCACTACTACCACTATGCCGACCACGTCGAGGTTGCGCCTGGCCTCGCGCGCTTCGCCGGCACGACCGATGAGCGGATGGAGTCGGCGGGGATGCCTGGGTTGGCGATATTCGGCCTGCAGAACCTGACGCCGCAGACCATCGCCAGGGTGGAGATCAACGGCCAGGCCTACGACATGGGTTCGTACGCGACGCGCAGCGTGTTGTCGCGGCCTTGCGATCCGGTGCGTGGCGGCAGCCCGGTACTACTTGATCTGGAGCAGCCCTTGCGGGTGCGTTGGCAGACGCTGGAACAGCCCGGGATCTGGCGCGAGGCGACGGTAAATGTGCCGGCCTTCAGCGCGGCGAGTAGCAAGGATCCGGGCAAGGGCCTGTTGCGCGTGCGCCTGTACTTCCTGCCCGACGGCACGGTGACAGCCGAGCGCTACCGGGAGATCCGCGTGCGCGGCGAACTCTCCGTCCGCGCCACCGGGCTGCCCGCCGCCGCGCAAGCCCATACGGGCTGCGGCGGCGCGTATTTCGGCTACAACCCGCAGACCGTGAAGCTGCTGGGCAACTGAAGCCTGCGTGCGCGCTATACGTCTTCAATGCGCCGCGATGGCGCGAGGGGCGTGCCCAGATCCAGCATGGCGTAGAGCCGCTGGGTGAAACGCTGGCGCCGGGTGGGCCGGCCCATGCGCCAGCGCGTGTCCAGCCACAGCAGGGGCAGGGCGAAGCCCAGCCACACGACGAAGAAGAGCGCCAATAGGAAGACCGCCAGTTCGGGAAAGTCCTGGAACGAGCCATCGTCCGATCCCGCGAAGTACTGCAGGCCGACCACGAACAGCCAGGCGGTCAGCAACAGCGCGCCCATCAGCTTGAGCATGCGCGCGCGCTGGCTCATGCCTACGCGGATGGGGGTGTCCCGGCCTTGTTCGCCGCCGTAGTAGCGGTGGCACATATAGCAGCGGCCGTCTTCAAGATTGCGCAGCGCATAGACGACGCGCTGTCCGTCGTGGGCCGGGGCCGCGCGCACCGCCATTTCGACGCGGTCGTTCTCGGCCAGGAAGGGCAGCGCGTCGCCGAACGCTTCCTGGGCGATCATCACAAAGTTCTCGCCATTGACGGCGTAGCGGTAGATGCCATAGTTGGGACCTTTGTGGACCTGGCGCATTTCATGCGTGAGGCCGACGAGATGGCCCCGCACATGTCCGATGGGCGGTTCGCCTTCGTCCTGCGTCGATAGCGGCTCCAGGCGTGGCGGCTTGGGCGGCGGGGAGGGCGAGCCGGCTGCGGGCCGTTGCTCGGGATCGAAGAGCGCCTCGCTCGCCAGTATCAACGGACGGTGGCGGCGGTTATGCCAGAGGCCATGCAAGGCCGACCCCGCCACTACCAGCGCCACCAGGGCGACGACCAGCGAAAAGACCATCAGGAACACGCGCGTGAGGCTGGCGATGCCGAGCAGCCACGCCAGCCATACGAACGCCGCGGCGATCGCGCCGCCGATGGCGGCCTCGCGCCAGCCGCGCCGTTTCAGGGTCTGGTAGTAGCGCGGCGGGATGGGATCTCCGCGCGCTGGAACCGCCCAGGAGAAGACCGCCTGCTCTTCTTCGCCGTCCATCACGCCCATGCGCACGGGGATGCCCTGTTGGTGCAAGCGCTGCAGCTGGTTGATCTGCGGCGCCTCCAGCCCGGCGGCGATCACGGCTTCTGTTCCGATGCGCAGGAACGCATCGTGCCGCACCAGAGGCACCGCGAGGCGGATCTGGTCGATGGTTCCTTCGAGGATGCGGGCGGAGGGCTGCGCCATGACGGGGTGCGGGATGAAAACCGTCAAGGATAGCGTAGCGGCCTCCGTGGGCTACCAGGCATCCGGCAAGGTCGCCGGCCCCTGATGCGTGGGGAAATGCGGCAGCACTTCCTCCGCCAGTTCCTGCAGCACTTCCGCGGCAGGCCGTTGCGAGAACTGGATGCCGATCGCGGCGTGATTGACCCCGGCCGCCTGCCATTCCTCCAGCAACGCGATCAAGCCTTTCCTGCCGGTGCGCAGCACGAAGCCGTTGTGCAAGGGCGTGCGCGGATGGTCGGGGTCGTCGGCCAGGTCCAGCCATTCGTTGGTCATGTGCGGACGGAAGCCGCCATCGGGTATCAGCGCGCGCCAGGCGCGGATTTTTTCGCCCAGGCGCTGTGGTCCCATCGGGGTATCCGTGGCATCGGGATAGGTCAGCCAGCCATCGGCGTGCTCGGCAATCCACGGCAAGGACTGCCCCGACGAACCGGTGACGATGAGCGGAATGACGCCCGCAGCGGGCTTGGGCAGGAATTCCGCGCGGCTGAAGCGCCCCAGCGACGAATCGATCTCCAGGCGTCCTGGGCGCATGAGCTGGCGGAAGTACGAGACAGCTTCGGCGAAACGCGTTGCGCGCTCGTCATGGTTCAGCCCATAAGCGGGAAACTCGACTGGCCGGTCGCCCGATGCGATCCCCAGCACCAGCCGCCCGCCCGACAGTTGGTCGATGGTGTTCGCCGCCTTGGCCAGATCGATGGGGTGGCGCAGGGAAAAGATTGCGCTCCCCGTCGCCAAGGCGATCTTCTTCGTTTGCGCCGCCAGAAATGCCAGGTAGGTGAACGGATCGAAGACCTGGCCGGCATCTCCGAAGGAAGGGGAGTACAAGGGCACGTCGCGCACCCAGACGGCAGCAAAGTCCTGCCGGTCGATCTGCCGTACCAGTTCCGCCTGGCCCGCAAGGACCGCCATGCTGCCTTCGTAGAAGCGCAGCGGCAGGAAAATGCCCAGGGTCAGGCGATCGGGTGCGAACATCCGCCGATAACCGGGATGCGCGGAGAAGGCGAAGTGCGACGCTCCGGCCGTGTCATGGAGCGAGTGAGTGGTATCCATTGCGACAGTCCTCGATGCTTTCAGGCGCCCGTTGCCGGCGCAGGCAGGGTGATGCCTTTGGCGACCGCAGGCCGGGCCGCCACGCGTTCGTGCCATGCGCTCAGATGCCGGTGATGGCTGAAATCGAAGTCGATGATGCGCGCGATATGGCTCCAGCCGAAATGCGCGATGTCGGCGATGGAGTAGGTGTCGCCAGCAAGATAGGAATGGTCGGCCAGCCTGCGGTCCAGCACCGCGAGCGCATCCTCGGTCAGGCGTTGGTAGCGTTCCAGCGCGGCAGGGTTGCGCGCCTTGTCGAACACTTCGAAGTTCACGCGCTGTCCGATGATGGGGCCGACGCTACTGGAATGGAATTGCAGCCACTTGATCGCTTCCCACCGGCCTTGGGTGTCCGCGGGCAGCAGCTTCCCGGTTTTTTCAGCGAGGTATAGCAGTATTGCCGCCGACTCGAACAGCACGACCCCGGTGTCTTCGTCGGTGAGGGCCGGGATGCGGCCATGCGGGTTCAGCGCAAGAAACTCCGGCTGGCGGTGCTCGCCCTGCGCGATGCGCACGTGATGCAGGCGGTAGGGCAGTGCCAGTTCCTCGAGGGCAATCGTGGCCTTGTAGCCGTTCGGAGAACTGTCGGTGTATAGGTTCAGCATGGGCTTGCTCATTCAAGATTGGCTAGATATTCAGGATTCGCTGCGGTCTGGAAATTCTCCTTCCTGGAAGAGACCGGGTACAGCGATCATTTCTCAATCTTGAATTTAGGAAATCTAAAAGCAGGGCCATGCCTGCGCCGCAGGTCAACCGCGCGATTGCTTCAACTGCGCAGGGACACGCTTTTTGGCCTGTTCCGCAACAGCTTGCCGTGGGCCATCTTCCAGCATGGCCAAGAGGCCGATGATGAGCGCCTGCATGCCCTGATCCAGTTCCCCTTCCATTTCGGACTCTTCCGCCGCCCGTTCCGCGTCCACCACCGGCTCCAGCCCGGCGACTGAATACACCGTGTCGGCGACCGCCATGCCGTGGAAGGCCACGGTCGCCAGCAGGATGCGGGACTGCTCCCTGGAAATGCCGTAGGCATCGGCGATATGGCGCTGTTGCTCGGTGATTTTCGCGAGCATGGACGGGGTGGCCGCCAGCCTGCGGATCACATAGGGCGTCACGCCTGGATGCGCCTTGACGAATTCCCGCACGGACGCGGCGAACAGGGTCAGGTACTGCTTCAATTCGCCGCGCTCGTTGCTACAGGCTTGCGGAATCTGCCAGCGGCTGAAGATCTCTTCGGCGACCAGGCGCTTGAGTTCTTCCAGGCTGGGCACATGCTTGTACAGCGCCATATGGCTGACGCCGAGCGCCGCCGCGAGTCCGACGAAGGTGATGTTCGGCAGGCCCATTGCAATGCCGGCGTCGGCAATACGCTCCCGGGTGATGGTGGGAGGGCGTCCCCGCGCCGGGCGGCGCTCTGGCGGTGTCATGGCTGTTCCTTGGTTCCTGGCGTCATCCAGCCGCCACTTTAACCCGGCCCGATTTATTTAGTTTATGGTCATGCAACTAATTAGAGAAATTAGTTTATAGTGATGCAAATAATTATCACCCACATCTGAGCACTTCGATTTCATGAGCAGTTCTGAAGCAGCCGCGGCCAAGCCTGCAAAGCCCGGCCCGCTAGGCCTGGTGCTGGCCCCCATACGCGGGCAGTTAATGGCAGCCGCTGTGCTGGCCGCAGTGGGCACCATGCTCACGTTGGTGCCGCTGGCAGGGATTGCGCACATCGCCAGAATCGTCTTCGCCGGCCTCGGCGCCGGGGACTCCGCATCTGCGCCAGCCTGGACCGATATCGGATGGACCGTCATCGCCAGCGTCGCGTGCATGTTCGCGGGCATGGGGCTGATCTCGGCCGGCGAACTGACCGCCCATCTGGCCGACAACCGCCTTACGCATCGCCTGCGTCTGGCCGCGGCGCAGCGGCTGTCCCAGGTGCCGTTGGGCTGGTTCACCAGCAAGGCGTCGGGCGAGGTCAAGCAGGCGATGCAGGACGACATTGGCACGCTGCACAGCCTGACCGCCCATTTTTATACGGCAGTGGGACGCGCCGCGGGCGCCATCGTCATTTCGGTTGCTTACCTGTTCGCGCAGGATTGGCGCATGGCGCTTGCGGCGCTGTTGCCATTTCCCGGCTTCTTCCTGTTCCTGCGTCGGGCCATGAAGGCCGGAGCGGCGAACATGCAGGAGTTCGTCGAGCGGCTTGGGCGCCTGAACGGGGCAACGGTGGAGTTCGTGGGCGGCATTCCCGTGGTCAAGGCGTTCGGCGACGCGGGCAAGGCGCATCGCGGCTATCGCGAGGCCGTCGACGCCTTTGCCGAAGCCTTCGCCAGCTTTACCCGTCCGCTGGTGGCGGCGATGGGCCATGCCCACGCCATGATCGCGCCGGTCACGGTGCTGGGCGTGGTATTGGGCTTTGGCACCTTGTTCGTCGGCCTGGGCTGGATGGCGCCCGTGGACCTGCTGCCGTTCGCGCTGGTGGCGCCGGGAATATGCGCGCCGCTGTTGTTGCTGCACACGCTGCTGCACGACCTGGGTAGCGCCGCGGGCGCGGCGCAGCGCGTGCAGGCCCTGCTGGAGACTCCCGTGCTGGAACCGCTGACGTCCGGACAGGCGCAAATCCCCGAGGGCCATGAAGTCCGGTTCGAGAACGTGGGCTACTCCTATGGCGGGGAACGCCGGACGCTGTCCAACATCAATTTCACGCTGGAGCCCGGCACGGTCACGGCCATCGTCGGTCCGTCAGGCGCGGGCAAATCCACGCTGGCGCGGCTGCTGCTGAGATTTTTCGACCCCGATGAAGGGCACATCACGCTGGGTGGCGCCGACCTGCGGCGGATCGAGAGCGCGCAGCTCTACCGGCGCATCGGCTTCGTGCTGCAAGAGGTGCGCCTGATCCATGCCAGCGTGCGCGACAACATCGCGCTGGGCCGGCCGTCCGCCACCCAGCAAGAGATCGAGGACGCCGCGCGCACCGCCAATATCCATGAACGCATCCTGGCGTTGCCGCGTGGCTACGATTCGGTGATCGGGGAGGACGCGCAGCTCTCCGGCGGCGAACTCCAGCGCGCCAGCATCGCGCGCGCGGTGCTGCTGGATCCTCCCGTGCTGGTGCTGGACGAGGCCACGGCGGCGGCCGACGCCGGCAACGAGATGGCAGTCCAGGGCGCGCTGTCGCGCTTCGCCCGGGGGCGCACGGTGATGGTGATCGCACACCGGCTGGACACGGTGATGCATGCCGACCGGATCCTCGTGGTCGAGGACGGCGCCATCGTCGAACAAGGCAGGCATGAACAATTGCTGGCGCAAGGCGGCTGCTATGCCCGGCTGTGGGCGCAGGGTGGCTATGCATCCTCCGAAGCGACCGAGGAGGCGTCATGCTGAAGACCTTCATGCTGCTGCTCGGCAAGGATGCGTCCGTCCTGCGCCGTTACGTCTCGATGGCCATCGCCTACGGCGCGCTGTGCGGACTGACGATTACGGCGCTGGTGCCGCTACTCACGCATCTGCTCGAAGGCAACGTGAGGGCGGCCGCGCCGTGGCTGGCCGCGCTGTTGGCCGGAGTGGCGCTGTGCTGGGGCCTGCGCCGCCGTGTGGAGCGGGCCGGCGTGCGGGTCGGCGTCGCCATTCTGCAGGACGCCCGCCATCGTCTTGGCGACCATGTCGCGAGCCTGCCGGTGGGCTGGTTCACGGCGGCGAACACGGCCCGTCTGGGGCATCTCGTGACGCAGGGCATGATGTCCCTGGCGCAGCTTCCCGCGCACGTCTTCACTCCCGTCATCGCCGGCGTGGTGACGCCCGCGGTGCTGGTCGCGGCCCTGTTTGCGCAGCACTGGCTGCTGGGGCTGATCGCGCTGGCTGCGCTGCCGCTGCTGGCTGGTGTCCTGCAGTTCACGGCTAGGTTGGCGCGGCGCGCGGATGATGCCTTTCAGCAGCGCTTTGCCGACGCCAGCCAACGCATGGTCGAGTTTGCCCAGGCCCAGTCGGTGCTGCGCGCCTTCAATGGCGAGGGCGGCGGCACGCGCCTGCTCGAACAGGCCGTCGAGCAGCAGCGCCAGTCGGGCGCGCGCCTGATCTGGTTGTCGGCCGGGGCGGCCGTGCTCAACGTCTGGGCCGTGCAGGCCGTCTTCGCTGTTCTGCTGATCGCCGCCGCCTGGTGGATCGACGGCATCCTGGGCAGTCCCTTGGCGGCGGGACAGATCGTGGCCGCGATCGTGTCGCTGCTGCTGGCGGTCCGCTACATCGATGCGCTGCTGGAGGTGGCCGGCTATGGCGAGGTGCTGCGCGGCGCGCGCGGCCAACTCGACGCCGTGGACGCGCTGTACGCCGTCCAGCCGTTGCCGGAGCCCGCGGCGCCGCAGGAGCCGCGCGATGCGTCGATCGAGCTGCGGGATGTGCATTTCCGCTATGCCGAGGATCAGCCCGAGGTGCTGCGCGGGGTCGATCTGCGCGTCGAACCGGGCAGCATGACCGCGCTGGTCGGCGCATCCGGCTCCGGCAAGACCACGTTGGCGCGGCTGATCGCGCGCTTCTTCGACGCGAGCCAGGGCAGCGTGCTGGTCGGCGGCGTGGATGTGCGGCAGATTTCCAGTGCGCGGCTGGCGGGCCAGATCAGCCAGGTCTTCCAGGACAACTACCTGTTCACGGGCTCCATTGCCGACAACATCCGCGCCGGCAGGCCCGGCTGCAGCGATGCCGAACTGATGCAGGCCGCCAACCAGGCGGGCTTGGCGGGCATCGCCGAGCGCCTGCCGCAAGGGCTGGACACGCCGGTGGGCGAGGGCGGTGCGCGCCTGTCCGGCGGCGAGCGCCAGCGCATCGCCGTCGCCCGCGCGCTGCTGAACCAGGCGCCGATCCTGCTTCTCGACGAGGCCACCGCGGCGCTGGACGCTGAGAATCAGGCCATCATCACTGAGACGCTGGCGCGGCTGCGCGGCCAGTGCACGCTGGTGGTGATCGCTCATCAGCTCTCCACGGTGGCGATGGCCGACCAGATCGTGGTGTTGGAGGACGGGCGGGTCGTCGAGCAGGGCACGCCCATGGCATTGCGCGCGCGCCAGGGGCGATACGCGCAATTCCTGGCGCAGCGGCAAGCCGCCAAGGGCTGGCGTATCGCCGGGGCGCGTTACTGATGCGCGCAAGCTTGTTCGGCCTGTTCATCGTGCTTTGCGGCGCGTCGCTGCTGGTGGGCGCGCGCCAGATCGCATGGCCGCAGCTGTTCTCGCTGTCGGGCGACGCCTGGCTGACACTGACGGCGAGCCGGCTGCCGCGTCTGGCGGCGGTGGTGCTGACGGGCATCGGCTTGGCCGTCTGCGGCGTGATCCTCCAGCACATCGTGCGCAACAAGTTCGTTGAACCCGCAACCTCGGGCGGACTGGACGCGGCCAAGCTCGGCATACTGGCATCGATGCTGCTCATGCCCGCCGCCGGGACGGCGGGCCGCATGCTGTTCGCATTGGGCTTCTGCTTAGCGGCCAGCCTGCTGTTCGTGGCCATCGTCCGCCGCGTCAAATTCAAGAACACGGTGCTGGTGCCGGTGATCGGCCTGATGTACGGCGGCGTGTTGAGCGCCATGGCGGAGTTCTACGCCTATCGCAACAACATCATGCAGAGCATGCAGGGCTGGCTGCTGGGCGATTTTTCCAAGATCGTGCAGGGCAACTACGAGATCATCTACCTGATCCTGCCCATCGTCGCGCTGACCTATCTGTACGCGCACCGCTTCACCGTGCTCGGCATGGGTGAAGGCATGGCCGCAAGCCTGGGCCTGAACTATCCAGCCACCGTGGCGCTGGGGCTGCTGCTGGTGGCCGTCACCGTGTCCGCCACGGTGATCACGGTCGGCGCCATTCCTTTCGTGGGACTGGTCATTCCGAATCTGGTCGCGCTGCGCTACGGCGACAACCTGGGCCGCACCCTGCCCATCGTGGCGTTGGGCGGCGCCTCGCTGCTGCTGGCCTGCGACATCCTTGGCCGCCTGCTGATCTACCCGTTCGAAGTGCCTATCGGCCTGACCGCGGGCGGGGTGGGAGGCGTGCTGTTCCTCCTGCTGATCTTCTGGAGGCACAGGTGATGCTTGCAGCCTCCCGGCGAGCGGTGTGGATGGCGGTCATTGCATTGGCCCTGGCTTTCCTGTTCTTCCGCTCCAACTTCGACTTCGGCTACATCATCCCCAAGCGGCTCGCGCGCTTGGCGGCCATGCTCATCGGCGGCGTCTGCATTGCCTGGTCGTCCATCGTGTTCCAGACCCTTGCCGGCAACCGGATCCTGACGCCGGCCATCATGGGATACGAGGCTGTCTACCTGCTGTTCCAGTCCCTCATGATCCTGGCCATGGGAGCGCAGAGCCTGGCCCTGCTCGGCGCGAACGGCAACTTCTTCCTGTCGGTGCTGCTGATGCTGGCCTACTCATGGATCATCCATCGCTGGCTGTTCCGCGACGGCAGGCAGAACGTGTACTTCCTGCTGCTGGTGGGGTTGGTGCTGACGATGGTGATCGGCACCTTCACGCAGTTCGTGCAGCTGAAGACCAGTCCAGGCGAGTTCTCCATGCTGCTGGGCTTTACCCAGGCCTCTTTCAACAAGGCAGAGCCCGGGCAACTGCTCGTGTCCGCCCTCATCGTCGCGGGCGTGTGCCTGGCGGGCGTCAAGAGCTTGCCGACGCTGGACGTGATCTCCCTGGGGCGCGACCAGGCCGTTTCCCTGGGTGTGGACTATCAGCGCGTTTTGCGACGGCATCTGGCGCTGATCGCGGTGCTGGTCGCGGTGTCGACCAGCCTGCTCGGACCCACGGCGTTCATGGGCATCTTCGTCGCCAACATGGCCTATGCCTTGACGCGTACGCGCCGGCACCGGGCCACGTTGTCCACCGGCTGCGCCATCGCCATCGCCATCTTCATCCTGGCCCAGCTTGCGGTCGAACATCTCTTCAACTACCGGACCAGCGTAGGCATCCTGGTCAACCTGGTGTGCGGCGCGTGGTTCCTGGCGCTGATGGCGCGCTCGCGGGGAACGGCATGATCACGATCCGGAATCTCTCGAAAAACTATGGTCCGAAGACCGTGCTGCGCGATGTGAGCCTGCAGTTTCCCGCAGGACGGCTGACCTCGCTAATCGGTCCCAACGGCGCGGGCAAGACGACCTTGCTGATGATGGCTGCCCGCCTGCTGGAACCCAGCCAGGGCGAGGTCCTGATCGAGGGCGCAAGGGTGTCGGATATCCGCATCGGCGATTACGCCAAGCGTGTCGCCACCCTGCGCCAATCGCCGGACTTCAATCTGCGCCTGACGGTGGAAGAGCTCGTTGCCTTCGGACGGTTTCCCTACAGCCGCGGCGCGTTGACGCAGGAGGACCGCCGCCTGATCGACGAGGCCATCGCGTTCCTCTCGCTGGAGCCGCTGCGCGCGGCCTATCTCGACGAACTCAGCGGCGGGCAGCGGCAGATGGCGTTCCTGGCCATGACGATCGCCCAGCAGACGGATTGCCTGTTGCTGGACGAACCGCTCAACAACCTCGACATCAAGCATGCGGTCCAGATCATGCGCGCCTTGCGCCGCCTGTGCGACGAGCACGGCCGCACCGTGATCTTGGTGGTGCACGACATCAATTTCGCGGCCAGCTATTCCGACCACATCGTCGCGATGAAGGGCGGGTCGGTGCATAGCGCCGGCAGCGTGGCGCAGGTCGTGACCGAGGAGCGGTTGCGCGAGCTGTATGGGCTGGACTTCGAGATCACGCAAGGCGCGCGCGGACGTCTGTGCAACTACTTCAATCCATCAGGAGAACTGACATGATCCTCAAGCACGGACGCCGGGCATGGGCGTTTGCCCTGCTGGCCGCCGCGGCGGCCGCGGTGCAGGGCTGCGGCCAGGAAGCGGCCGAATCGCCGAAGGCGGCGGCACAGCCGGCCGCCGCCAGCCCATCGACGCAGCGCGCCTACGAAACTGTCACGGTGCAGCACAAGCTGGGGACCACCGTGATCAGCAAGCTGCCACAGCGCGTGGTGGCCCTGGATATGAACGAGGTGGACTTCCTCGACCAGTTGGGCGTACCGGTCGCCGGCATGCCGAAGGACTTCGTGCCGAATTTTCTTGCCAAGTACAAGGATGCGCCGGACGTGCTGGACGTGGGCGCTATCGTCCAGCCCAATCTGGAACGGGTGCACGCAGCCAAGCCAGACCTGATTCTGATCACCTCGCTGCAGGCCAACCACTACAAGGAATTGAGCGAGATCGCTCCGACCATCCACTTCGACGTGGACTACCGGGACAGCGAGGCCAATCACATCGAGATCATCAAGGACCACCTCCTGACGCTGGGGCGCATCTTTGAAAAGGAAAGCCTGGCCCGCGGCAAGTCCGCCGAACTCGACGCCAAGGTCCAGGAGGCGAAGCGCCTCATCCAGGACCGTCCCGAAAGAGCGCTCATCGTGCTGCACAACAACGGCGCCTTCAGTTCATTCGGCATGCAGTCGCGCTACGGCTTCATTTTCAAGGCCCTGGGCGTGAAGCCCGCCAGCCCCACCGCCGAGGCCGGCCTGCACGGCCAGCCCATCTCCAGCGAGTTCATCCAGCAAGCCAATCCCGACATCCTCTACGTGGTGGATCGCACCGCGGTGATGGAGCGCGGCCCCACCTTGAACGCCGAGACCTTGACCAATCCGCTCTTACGCCAGACCGCCGCCTTCCAGCACGGCCGCGTGGTCTTCGCCGATGCGCAAGCCTGGTACGTCATGGCCGCCAGCGTGAACTCGCTGAAGCTCATGATCGACGACGTCATCAAGGCCTACCAGAACTGAGGCCGTCCGCGGATCGGGGCAAGTTGCCGGTTCATATGTAAATGATTCCCAGTCGCCTGATGTCGAAGGCGACCTAAAGCTCAACTGAACGGAGCATTCCATGAGCAAACGTCGCCATAGCGGCCGCGTCGCACGTCCTTCCTTGCACGCCAGGTACGCAACCCCCGTCCTTTCCCTCAACCATCTGACTGCAGCATTGTTCGGACTGACCTTGGGCGCCGCTCCCGCGGCGTGGGCCCAGCAGACCGCCGAGGCGGCGGTGAAAACGCTGCCGGCCGTGACGGTGACCGGCCAGGCCGATGCGCCGGCCACGCCCTACGCGGGCGGGCAGGTGACCTATGGGGGCCGCGCGGGCTTTCTGGGCGACCGCGATTTCATGGATACGCCGTTCTCCGTCATCAGCTACACGGAAAAGTACATCGAGGACCTGCAAGCCCAGGACATCACCGATGTGATCGCCAGGACCGATCCTTCGGTGTTCAGCAACGGCGTGACCGGCGCCTGGAGCGAGAACTACTCGATCCGCGGTTTCAGCTCCAGCACCACTGATATTTCATTTGGCGGGCTGTTCGGCATGGCGCCGTACTACCGGACCTCGCCGGAAATGTTCGAGCGCATCGAAGTCCTGAAAGGGCCGTCCGCATTGCTGAACGGCATGCCGCCCGGCGGTTCCGTAGGCGGCACCGTCAACCTGGTGCCCAAGCGCGCAGGCGCGGAGCCTCTGACGCGCCTGACCACCACCTACATGTCGGATTCGCAGTTCGGCGGGCACATAGACCTGGGAAGGCGTTTCGGCGAGAACCAGCAGTTTGGCGTGCGCTTTAACGGCATGTACAGAGATGGCGATGGCGCAGTCGATCACCAGAAAAAAAAGGCGCAACTGGCCGCGTTGGGCCTGGACTGGCGCGGCGAACGCGCGCGCGTTTCCATCGATATGTATGACAGCGATGAGCGTGTGGACGGCGTGACCCGAGGCATCAACCTGGCGCCGGGCATAGGCGTGCCCAAGCCGCCCAAGCCCGAAACCCTGCTGAATCCGGACTGGGCCTACGTGAAGAACCAGGACAAGGCGGCCATGATCCGCGGCGAATTCGACGTGAGCGACAAGCTGATGGCCTACGCAGCGGTGGGCACGAGCCGGTCCGAGTACACCTACAACGGCGCCATGGTGGCGCAGGTGTTCAACGAGGCGGGCGACTATCGCACTTCGATGGGCCAGTTGAACATGAACGTGAAGAAAACGTCGGGAGAGGCCGGCTTGCGGGGCAAGCTGCAGACTGGCGGCATCAAGCACCAGTGGGTGCTGAATGCCACGTACTACTCGGACAACCAGCGCGACTACGGCCGCCGGACGGTGCCTGGGGCGGACTGGGTCACCAACATCTACAACCCGGTCTGGGGGCCGGCGCCAGCCACCAGTTGGCCGCCGATCCTGCATAGCAAGACCCGCCTGGTCAGCTACGGCCTGGCTGATACCTTGTCCTTCGCGGAGGACCGGGTGCAGCTGACGCTGGGCGCGCGGCGGCAGGAGGTCCGCACCGACAACTACAGCGTCGCGACCGGGGCGCGGACCAGCCGCTACGATGCCAGCGCCACCACGCCCGCCGCCGCGCTGCTGATCAAGGCGACCGACAACATTTCCGTGTACGCCAATTACATCGAAGGCTTGAGCAAGGGCCAGACCGCACCAGTCACCGCCGCCAACGCCGGGGAGCTGTTCCCGCCCTACAAGACCAAGCAGACGGAGCTCGGCATCAAGGTCGATCTGGGGGATTTCACCCATACCGTCAGCCTGTTCGAGATCAAGCGGCCCAGCAGCTATACGGACCCCGTCACCAACGTGTTCTCGTTTGGCGGCGAGCAGCGCAACCAGGGCGTGGAATGGGGCTTCTTCGGCGAGCCGATGCGTGGCTTGCGGCTGATGGGCGGGGTCGCGTACATCAATCCCAAGGTGACCAAAACTGCTGTCGCCGCCAACGAAGGCAAGCAGGCCACCGGCGTTCCCAAGCTCCAGGGCAAGCTGGGCGTGGAATGGGATGTGCCGGCGCTGCAAGGCCTGACGCTGACGGCCAATGCGACCTCCGTTTCCAAGCAGTACATCAGCGCCGACAACTCGCTGTCGGTGGCGGGACGGACGACCTATGACGTGGGCGCGCGCTACGCCACCAGAGTGGCCGACCGCCCGATCGTGCTGCGAGCCGCCGTCAACAATCTGACGAACAAGGCCTATTGGGGCATGCCGCAATTGTCGAGCCTGGCCCTGGGCGCGCCGCGCACCTTCATGCTTTCCGCCTCGATGGAGTTTTGACGGGGCGGGCTTCAGGCGGCATTCGTGGCGATATCCCCGGCCTGGCGCGCAGTTTCAGCCGGGGACGCTGCTCACAGTTCATATCTGTGGTCCTGCAGCGGCACGGTGGCGTGCCAGCTGAGTTCGCGTTCGATGCGCTCGCGCAGGGCCTCGGAGGCCTCGGGTTCGCCATGGACGATGAAGACGCGCCGCGGCGCTTCTTGAAAGCCGGACAGCCAGCGCATCAGTTCATCGCTGTCGGCGTGGGCCGACAGCATGGGCAGTTCGGCGACTTCGGCCTTGATGGGCGTCCACTGGCCGTAGATCTTGGTTTCGGTGGCGCCGTCGAGCAGCTTGCGGCCGCGCGTGCCGGCTGCCTGGAAGCCGGAAAAGAGCAGGGTGTTGCGGTGGTCGTTGCCAAAGGCGGCGATGTGGTGCAGCACCCGCCCGCCCGTGGCCATGCCGCTGGCCGAGATGATGACCTTGGGGTAGCGGTTGGCCGACAGCGCCTTGGATTCCTCGACATCCCGCACGTAGGTTACGGCGGCGCAGGCGGCTTCGTACTCGCGCGGGGACAGCTTGTGTTCCCCTGCATGGCGGTCCAGCAGTTCGGTGGCGCTGGTCGCCATGGGGCTGTCCAGATAGACCGGGACGTTCCGCAGCCGGCCGGCCTGGCGCAGCGTCCACAGTGCGTGGATCAGGGTCTGCGCCCGGCCCACGGCGAAGGCGGGGATGACCACTGTGCCGCCGCGCTGCACGGTGCGTTCGATGACGGCGCCCAGGGCCTCGACCGGATCGGCGGGATCATGGCGCCGGTTGCCGTAGGTGGACTCGATGACGATGTAGTCGGCGCGCGGCACAGGTTCGGGATCGTGCATCACCGGATCGTCGTAGCGGCCCAGGTCGCCGGAGAACACCACGCGCATGCCGCCGATGTCGATCTGCGCGGTGGTCGCGCCCAGGATGTGGCCGGCGCGGCGCAAGGTCAGCGTCGCGCCGCCGGGCAGGGCGGTCTCCTGGTGCAGCGCCACGTCGGCAAAGCGCGTCAGCGCGCGTTCGGCGTCGGCCACGCGATAAAGCGGCAGCGCCGGTTTGTGCTTGGAAAAGCCTTTGCGGTTGGCGAAGTCCGCATCCTTTTCCTGCAGGTTGGCGCTGTCCAGCAGGATCAGCTCCGCGACATCGCGGGTCGCGGGCGTGGCGTGGATCTTGCCCTTGAAGCCCTCGGCCACCAGCCGCGGCAGGTAGCCGCAATGATCGAGGTGGGCATGCGTCAGCACTACCGCGTCGATGTCGGCCGGCGACAGGGGCAAGCTCTGCCAGTTGAGTTCCCGCAGGTTCTTCAGGCCCTGGAACAGGCCGCAATCGATCAGCAGGCGGGTGTCCGCGTGGCTCAGCAGGTGCTTGGAGCCGGTGACGGTACCGGCGCCGCCCAGGCAGGTCAGTGTGAGCATAATGTCCTTGTGCCGCATCAAGAAGGGGTGGCGAGGTCGGCGGGATCGCCCCTGCCGTCGATGGCTTGCAGTCGCGGCGTATCCAGCACGTCCTCGCGGCGCCAGCCGGCTACGGCGGCAGCAGCGTCGACCGCGTGCGCCCAGGTGCAGCGGTTGGCGAATAGCATGCCGGGCACGTCCAGCGTGCCGCCGCGGCTGATGTAGCCCAGCGCCCGGGTGCGGGCCGGGCCGCCGTCCAGCCGGCGCAGCACGCCCAGCATGGGTTCGGGGCGCGTGTGGCACAGCAGCACGCGCGGCAGGCCGGGCGGGAAGAGCGCATGGACGGCGTCGTCGGACAGCACGAAAGCAGCCTCCAGTTCGTCGCGCGGCGCTCGCAGGCGGCCGGGCTCCAGCACCACGGACACGCAGCATTCATGACCCAGCCGCGCCAGATGGGCGCGCGCCTTCAGGGCCTCTTCGAGCTGGTAGGCGCCGATGGCGACGAATTGCAGCGCGCTGCTCTGCGGGTCGCCCACGACGTGGGCCGCGCCCTGTTCGACCAGGGCCTGCGCGGCCCGCGCGTCGAAGCGCTGCGCGCCGTCGCGCTTGGACACCACCATGCAGGCCACTTGGGCGCGCTGGGCATAGACCGCGCGCAGCGCCGCTGCGGCGCTGTTGCCGTCGACCGGGAACAGCACGCGGGAGGTGTCGGACATTTCGCCCAGCAAGGCTTCGCCTATGGTGGGGTCCTGGTGCGATTGCTCGTTCTTGGCGTTCTCCCAGGTGTGGGAGGTGACCACCAGCGGCACCGCCAGCCATCCCGGCGCCTGCCCCAGTTCCTTCTTGCGGCGCGCGAAGATGATCTCCTGGCGCAGCAGGCCCAGCATCTTCACCGCGAAGGCCTCGTAGCTGACGATGAGGTTCAGGCCGCCCTTGTTGGCGAGCGCGGCGGCGGCCACGGCTTCCTCGTTCAAGGCGGTGATGACGGCGCCGTGCTGGTCCTCGGCGACGCCGGCCTCCGGATGGTCGACGCGGTGCTTCAACAAGCCCAGCGTGCCGCCCATCTTGTTGCTGGCCAGCTCGTCCGGATTGCCGATGCGCACCCGCAGGCCCGAGTTGGCCCGCACCAGCGCCACGAACCAGCGGTCCAGCGCGGCCATGGCGCTGCCCTGGTTGCCGGTGGTTTCCCAGGCAGGTTCGGGCAGAGCGGGGGCGTCGGGATGCCGGTGCGCCATGGAGTGTCCGCTTTCCTGCGGGCGTTGCTGCGCTTGGTGATTGGCCAGTGTGGCCAGCGCCGCGTCCAATTCCGCTTCCGGCACGAACAGCCGGGCGGCGCTGGCGTTGAAGGCATCGCGCGCCGCGCTGTCGGCGTGCGGATTGCCGCCCAGCGGCAGGTTGTGCGCGGCATTGGTGCCGGCGCCCGGAAAGCCGAATCCCTTCTCGGTCTCGGCGATGACATAGGGCAGCCGGGCGGGATACTGGAAGTCCGGCGCCGCCAGGTTCGCGGCCAGCGCTTCCTCGGCAGCCAGGATGGCCCAGGCGATGGCTGCCGGATCGCGGCCGTCGACGATCAGCGGGTCGAAGCCGTTGTGGCGCAGGTCCTCCGCCAGCCAATGCGCGCCGCCTTCCTGCACGATCTGCGTGCGCTGCTCGATGCGGCGGCCATTGAGGATCATGACCGGCACGGCCTGGCCGCAATCCTCGGCGCGCCACCAGCGCGTGGCCCAGTCGGAGCCGCGTTGTTCTTCGAAGGCGCCGTCGCTCAGGAAGGCCACCAGGCTTTCTCCCGGCAGGGGCATGTGCACGTATTGCAGGCCGGCGAAGCCGAGGTAGCCGCCTTCGGACACGGCGCCCGCAGTGTTGGGGCCGGCGTGGCTGCCCAGCGGCACGGCCGGCAATCCCCGCGCGTCGATGGCGTAGGAATAGAAGTCCGTGATCAGGCGCCCCAGTCCGGCCTCGCTGCGGTCATAGCGGCCGCGCTGCGCCGGCGACACGTCGCCAGTCAAAGCGTTGACGGCCTCGATGGCGGCCACGCAATGGCCCTGGCCCATCAGCCAGCCGCGGGTCTTGCCGCTGAGCGCATTGGCCAGCAGATAGGCGACGAAGGCGGGCGCCATATTCAGCGAGCCGCCGGTATGGCCCTCGGGGTTGGGCTTGAAGTCCTCGGCGCCCAGCGGCGCGCCGTTCAGGTCGATGCGGCGGGCATAGGTCATATGCGCCACCACGTTCATCGCCGCGCAGCTTAGGCGGTCGGCCGCGGCCAGCATGGCGTAGGCATCGTCCGGGCTGGCGACCTGGCCGCTGGCCGCCAGGCGCTGCACCAGCGCGTCGACGCGGTCCACGGTTTCGGCGCGGTGTTGGATGGGGCCATGGCCAGATAGCCAATACTCGCGGAGTTTCATCGCGGGGTCCTTTGAAGTTCGCCTTGGCACAAGGCGGCAAGGCGCTTCGCGTATCCTTCATCGCCGGGTAGCGAGAGGATAAGTCTTTGTATGAGTGCCGGGTCCGCCTGATCGAGGTGAGGGAAACCGAAGAGGCTAGGTGGGCCTCGCGCGGCCCATGAGGGACCGCGGCATGTTGATTATGGCGCAGAGGGGCGTTGTCCGGCGTTGTGCGCCGGTCAAACCTTGAGGTAACTCAAAGGTTTTATCTGCGCCGTTGTGCCAGCCAGATGTTCGCGCCGCCGCAGGTCTTGTCGGCTTCGACGTGGCGCATCACTTCGAAGCCGGTCTGGCGCAACAGTTCGCGATACTCCGCGGTGTCCAGGCTGCCGTGATAGAGCGGCTGGCCTTCGAATTGCCCGATGGCTTCGCCCAGATGGGTCCCGCTGGTGAACATCAGCGCCGCGCCCGGCGCGGCCAGGCGCTCGAAGGCGTCGAACATGGGGCGCTGGTCTTCCGGCCGCAGGTGAAAGAAGCTGTGCCAGGCGATCAGCCCCTGGAATGGGCGCAAGGGCGGCAGGCTGCGCATGTCCGCTTCAATCCAGCTGTGTTCAGGGAACGAGGCTCTTGCCCGCGCAAGCAGCGCGTCCGAGGCATCCACGCCGGTCAGCCTGCAGCCGCGTTCGATCAGATGGCGGGCGATGGGGATGCCGGTGCCGCAGCCTATGTCCAACACCTCGGGAGCGGGGCCGGGCAGCAGGTCCAGGAACGCCTCCAGCCAGGCGCGTTCTACCAGCTGCTTGCCGCGCAATTTCTCGAAGGCGTCGGCGTGTTCGCGATACAGCGAAATCACATTGTCGGCGGGCGAGGTGGACATGTCGGTGTTCCCAGAGAGTTGCGATTTTCCCATGCCTGGGCAATCCAGAGCTGGTGGCGGCCATCCGCCGCTCATCAGCCAGGATGGTTGATTCGTCATCCCAGACTTGTGGAGCGGGCGGGGAACGGCGATTTTCTCTATCTGCCCTATTTTCGCCGCCGCCGCCATGACCCTACAACAAGACATCCCAAAGCCCGGCCGCAACGGCCTGCGGCTTACCTGGCTGGCGTTGTGCTTGCAGGCAGGCATCTCCACCGTGTACCTCTTCGGGCGGCCGGCCTGGGCGCAGACGGCGCCGCTGGCCTATCAGTTTCGCGGCGCCGACGGCACCTGCTGTTCCAGCGGCGAACACCCCAATAATGGCCATGACGGGCAATGGGGCCAGCGTGACTTCGTCCAGACCGACAGCAACCAGCGCATCAGCGCCAGTGCGCCCGGTCAGACCGGCATCCTGATCGACGTCAGCGGAGGCAAGGGCGGCAACGGCAGGGACGCCGACGTGAACCATTGGGGCGGCAATGGCGGCGGCGGGCGGATCGTCGATTACACCTTGTCGGCCAGCACGGTCAATGCCGCGGGCCGGGGAATAGACCTGTACTCGGCGGGCGGCAACGGCGGCCTGTGGGGCAATGCGGACGGACCCAACGGCGGCTACGGCATCGGCGGCGACGGGCATCAGGCGCGTATCACGCTCAACAACGCCACGATCGTCGGCACGGGCTTTGGCATTGCGGTCCAATCCTGGGGCGGCGCGGGGACCGACAGCGCCATCGCCAATGGCTTCGACAGTGCGTACACGTCCGGCCATGGCGGCAGCGCAGGCTTGGCATCCGTGATCCTGCAAGGCGCGAGCTCGGTGACCGCGCGCGGGCCGGGACCGGACGGCGTCAGCGCCGGAGTTGGACTGATATCGTCGGGCGGGCAGGCCGGGGCGGCCGAGCATACGGGGGACTTCGGCGGGCATAGCGATGCCGGGCGGGGCGGCGATGCCTCGGCTGTTACGTTCATGTCCTCGGCCGGGACTGCGGTCAACGGCCATGGCGACGGCGTGTATGGCGTGATCGCCCGTTCCATCGGCGGCAATGCGTCGACCGCCAACGATACCGACACCAAGGCCGCGGCGGGGGGCAATGCCGGCCAGGTCAGCGTCAGCAACGGCGGCGTCATCAAGACCGACGGCAATCGGGGTATCGGCGTCTACGCGCTGAGCCAGGGCGGCAATGGCGGCAATGGCGGCAACGGCTCCTGGTTCGATGGCCACAATGGCGGCGCGGGCGGTGCGCCCGGCGCCATCGTCATCACCAATACCGGCACGATCACGACCGGCGCCAACGCTACTGTCGGCGCGAAGGGCATCATGGCCAGCGTGCTGGGCGGGGAAGGCGGCCCGGCGGGCGCCAACGGCGCATTCGGACAAGGCGGCAATGGCGGCGCCGGCGCGGTCGCGGGCCAGGCGATCACGATCACCAATGCCGGCCGCATCAGCACCTACGGCAACGATGCGGCCGCCGTCATCGCCAACAGCGCGGGCGGCGGCGGCGGCTTGGCCTCGTCCAGCAACGGCATCATCGCCGTGGGCGGCGGGCATGGCGGAACCGGCGGCGCGGGCGGCGGTATCGCCATGGCCAATAGCGGCGGCATCGACACCTCGGGCGACAACAGCGCCGCGGTGCTGTTGCAGAGCATAGGCGGCGGGGGCGGGTTGGGCGGCGACGCCAACAGCACCGGCGTGATCGCGTCGGTCGCGATCGGCGGCACGGGCGGCGCGGCAGGCAATGGCGGGCTGGTCCAGTTTTCTTCGCAAGGCAAGATACTGACGCGCGCCGGCAACGCCTCGGGCGTGATCCTGCAGAGCATAGGCGGCGGTGGCGGCAGCGGCGGATCGGCCAATGCGGTCGGCGTGGGCGTGGGGTTGAACGTCACTGTGGCGACCGGCGGCAAGGGCGGCAGCGGCGGCTCCGGCAGCCTGGTTTCATTCACGCAGGCCAGCCAGGGAACGATCACGACGCTGGGCGCGCACAGCAATGGCGTGCTGGCGCAAAGCATAGGCGGAGGCGGCGGCAGCGGCGGGCTGGCCAACTCCCGCGCCATCACGATCGCGCCGCCCTTGGGTGACAAGCCCAGCGGCACGGTCACGGTTGCGGTGTCCAACGGCGGCGCGGGCCAAGGCGCGGGCGACGGCGGGACCGCCGCGTTCACGAATGCGGGGGGTATCCACACCGCGGGCGCGCAAAGCAATGGGGCGGTGGTCCAGAGCATAGGAGGCGGCGGCGGCAATGGCGGCGGGGTGCTGGCGCCGGTCAAGATTCCGACCATAGGCAACTCGCTGGTCGACCTGCAACTGAGCGTGCGCCATGGCGGGCAGGGCGGCCAGGGCGGCAGCGGCGGACGGGTGCGGGCCGGCAACGCCGTCACGGGCATCATCGCCACCCAGGGGACGGGGGCGGCTGGCCTGGTCGCGCAAAGCATAGGCGGGGGCGGCGGCAACGGCGGCATCGTCCAGGCGCACGACGCCAACTCGTTCAATGACATCCTGGGCTCGCCGGCCAGTCTGGCGGGCTTGCTGGACAAGGCCGCGAGCTGGCTGGAGCAGACGCCGCAGCTGGCGTTCAGCAAGGCCGTCAATCTGTCGGTCGGCGTCACGACCGGCGGCAATGGCGGCGCGGGGAACGGCGCCAGCGCCTTCAATGTGCGCAATGACGGCGCCATCTCGACGGCGGGAGACCACGCGCCCGGCATCCTGGCGCAGAGCATCGGCGGCGGGGGAGGCAATGCGGGCACGATAGATTCGGCGGGCGCGTCCAGCCTGCTGTCCAGTATCGATGCGCTGATCAAGGCCGCCGCGTCGGGCGTGCAGGATCTGTTCACCGTCGCGCTGCCGCAAACCAGCATCACCCACCAGACTGGCGGCAACGGCGGTGAGGCGGGCGCGGGCGGCGGCAGCGCTGCGGATCCGGCCATCGTGACGAACACGGGAGTCATTGCGACGCAAGGCAGCGGTTCGGCGGGCATCGTCGCGCAGAGCATAGGCGGTGGCGGCGGCAGAAGCACAGCCAGCGGGCAGGATCTGCAGGCGGTGGTATCGGCCGGCGCGGGCAGCCAGGCCCCAGCGATCATCGACAAGATCACCCGCATCGTCAGCCTCCTGGGCACCAAAGGCGGGTCACTGCTGGGCTCCCTGGTCAATGTGCGTGCCGGCGGGGTGGACGGAGCCAGCGGCGCGGGCGGCGCCGTCATGGTCGACGCCAGCGCCGCGACCAGCCAGATCTCCACGCAGGATTACCAGGCGCCGGGCATACTCGCGCAGAGCGTGGGCGGGGGCGGCGGCATTTCGGTGGTCGACCAGCCCCTGTTTCTGTGGAACCAGACCGCCGCGGCGATCACGCTGGGTGCCGCGGGCGACCCGAAGCAGGGTTCCTCGACCAGCACGGGCGGCGCGGCCAGCGTGGTTCATGGCGGGACGCTCGCGACCCGGGCGGGCGGCTCTGCCGGGCTCATGGCGCAGAGCGTGGGTGGCGGCGGCGGGGTCAGCACGCTGGTCCTGCGCAATGCCAGCCTTGCCGCCATCCAGCAGGAGGCCTCGCTGGCGGTCGCGTTGGGCGCCGAATACCCGTCCATCACCAACACCTTCGGCATGGTCCAGGCGTCCGGCGGCACGGTGAGCGTGGCCAACAACATTGGCCGCGTCACCACGCAAGGGTGGTTCTCTCCAGGGATCCTGGCGCAAAGCGTGGGCGGCGGAGGCGGCATGGCGGCCGTGTCGTCCAGCGCGTCTCTCACGGGCATCGACATTCAGCTGGGGAGCACCGCGAAAGCTGGGGGAGGCGGCTTCCTGGGCAACGTCACCGGTGGCGGAGGCAGTGTCAGCGTCGCCAACACGGGCGGCAGCGTCGTCACGAACGGCGCGCTGTCCTTCGGCGTGCTGGCGCAGAGCATAGGGGGCGGCGGCGGCCTGGTCATGGTGGATAACGGCGCGGGGCCAGCCGCGAATGCGGTGAACCTCACGTTCGGCTCCAGTTCGCCGATGGTCGGTCCGGGAGGAAGCGTTACCGTGACGCAGGACGTGGGCGGCAGCATCGTCACGGCCGGCAAGAACTCGCATGGCATCGTCGCGCAAAGCATAGGCGGGGGCGGCGGCATTGCCGGCCTGGCGACGCGGCCCGGCCTCGTGACCTTGAAACCCGTCGGATCCCCGGCGGCAGGCGGCGACGGCAATGCCGTCAACCTGTCCATTTCGGGTACGGTCGCGACCTCGGGCAAAGGCGCCGCCGGCATCCTGGCGCAAAGCGTGGGCGGCGGCGGCGGGCTGGCGGGCGACCAGTCGTCCGCGCAATACACGACGGGCCTCATACAGAACGCGGGACTGACCGGCGGCCAGGGCAATGGCGGCAGCATCAACGTGGCCATCGGCACGGGCGGCACTGTCCAGACTTCCGGCGCCAACGCGCCCGCGATCCTGGCGATGAGCGTGGGCGGGGGCGGCGTGTTCAAGGACGGCGCACTTTATCAATACAGCACGCCGGGCAACTACCCGGCATACGGCGGGCCGGTAAGCGTGGCCATCGGCCATGCCGCGCAGGTCGTCGCCACCGGCGCCAATTCGCCGGCCGTGGTCGCGATCAGCAATGGCGCCTATGGCGGAGGCCGGGCGGTCTCGGTCAGCCTGGAGCAGAATGCCTTGATAAGCGCCGACGCCAAGTCCGGCACGGGCATCCTGGCCATCGCGCCGCTGGCCAGCACCACCATCACCAATGCCGGCACGATTCAGGCGAAGACGGCGATCGACGTGGCCGGCCAGACCGTCGTCAACAATAGCGGAACCGTGGCGGGCGACGTGCTGATGGGTAGCGGCAGCCTCTTCCATAACAACGCCGGCGCCAACCTGTACAGCGGCGCCCGCTTCCAGGGCGATCTGGCCAGCGCCGGCATCCTGAATCCGGGCAGGCCGGGCGTGTTTGCCGCGACCCGGATCACGGGCGCGCTGAACCACACGGGAACCTACCGGCCCGATCTGGACTTTGGCGGCCACAACAGCGACTTCCTCTCGGTATCGGGCGCATCGACCTTCGCGGGAACGGTCCGACCCGTGCTGCGCAATCCCGTGAAGAACGTGTGGCTGGGGATAGGCCATTTCGATGCCGCGCAAAACAGCATGCCCGCGACCGCAAGCGACAGCCCCTTGTTCAACTATGCGCTGAAGAACAACGGCGCCGGCGGCTTGCGCGATCCGCTCATTTCGGTCGACGCCAATTTCACCCCGTCGGCATTGCCGCTGAGCGCGGATCGCGCGAGGATCGCGAACTCGTTGCAGGCGCTGTGGGATCAGGGGAAACAGAGCGATGCCGCCACCTTCGACAAGCTCACGGGGATCCAGACGGCGGACCAGTACCGCGACGCCTTGAACCGCATCGCCCATGACGGCCAGTTCGCCCGCGCCGCCAACCAGATGCATGCGTCCTACGCGTCGATGAACCGGATGATGAGCTGCCCGGCGTTCGTCGGAGAAAGCACCATCCTGCGCGAGGGCGATTGCGTCTGGACCCGTCTGGACACGAACTGGACCCAGCGCAAGGCCACCTCGGACGACGAAGGCTACCGCGTGCGCCAGAGCACGCTCACGCTGGGCGCGCAGCGCGAGATCGCCACCAACTGGTTCCTGGGCGGTTCGCTGAGCTACGCCTATGGCAAGACCACCTCGGCCTCGGATCTCTCGGGCAATAGCGATACCTACGCGGGCGGCCTGGCCTTGAAGTACAACAATGCGCCGTGGCAGGTGTCGCTTGCCGTGCATGGCGGCGTGGAGAAGAGCAGGATGTCGCGCGGCACGCTGGACGGCGTGGCCAAGAGCAAGCCGGAATCGTCCTTTCTGGCGGCCAGGCTGCGCACCGCCTACGAATTCAGCCAGCCGTCCTGGTACTTGCGGCCGTACATGGACCTGGACGTGAACCACATCCGGCAGGACGGCTACGACGAACAAGGCGCGGGCGCCTTCAACCTGAAGGTGCGCGGCAACGACACGACCTCGTTCATGGTCTCGCCCATGATGGAACTGGGCGGACGCAAGGACCTGGCCAACGGCTCGACCTTGCGCTCATACGTGGCCGGCGGGATGAGCTTTCTGAGCGGCGGCGACGTGGTCAGCACCATGCAGCTCAATGTGCCAGGCGCGGCGCCGTTCACGCTGCGGTCCGGCATGCCCAGGACCTATGGCAATCTGTCCGCAGGCCTGGAATACGTCACGCCCAAGGGCGTGGAGCTGAAGACGGAATACGCTTTGCGCGGCAATGGGGAATACCGCGACCAGTCCCTGACCCTGCGCGCCGCCTACCGTTTTTGAGCTGGCGGCGCGCGGGGCGGCTACTTGCTGGTCCAGCGGCCCAGGCCGCTGTCGTCGTAGAACTTGATGTCGAAGCCCTGGGCCCGCCCCTGGTCCATCTTGAAGACGATGGACGCCAGCGATGCCACCAGTTCGGCTTCGCCCGCGGGCGAGAAGGCGTAGGTGTCGCCGTCCCAATGGCGCAGGGGGAAGCGCATGCCCTTGGGACCCAGCACCAGGGTCAGGACGCCATTGGCTTCCTGGATTTCGGCAGGGCCGTAGTAGGGGTTGTCGAACCTGCCGGTGTATTGCGACAGCGCTTTCGACGCCGCGGGTTTGGCGGGTTCGGCCTGTCCGGACAGATCGGCCTGGGGTTCGAAAAAGGCCTTCATGGCGCCGTTGTAGGCCGCAAACCAGTCGCGCGTGGGCTTGCCGTACAGCGCCGTGTCGATGAACGATGCCGCGACGGATTCGGCCGCGCCCACCGGCGCGCCATTGGTCAGCACCACGATGCCGATGCCGGCGGACGGCACGATCCTGAACGTCGTCCCGGTCCCCATCAGGAAGGCGCCCGAATGCCCCATCGAGGGGCGTCCGCCCAGTTCGGTGTTGACGTTGAAGCCGTAGCCGTAGAAGCCGGAACGCGAATCCAGGTCGTGCGCACGGGCGCTGAATGCCTGGGCCGTCAATGCGGGCAGCAGCGCGCCCGGGGCGATCATGGCTTTGCCTTGGTACTGCCCGTCAGCCAGCAGCAGCTTCAGCCATTCCGCCATATCGACGACCGTGGAGGACACGCCGCCCGCGGGCGCCTGCTGGTCCGCGTCACGCTGGCCCGAGGGCACGAACTTGCCTTTCTGGAACGCATGCAGCACGGCGCGATTGGCGTGCGCCTCGAAGTCGCCGTAGCGGTAGCTGGTCGACTTCATGCCCAGCGGCTTGAACAGCTGTTCATCGGCAAGCGCTTCCCAGGGGCGTCCGGCGGCCTTGGCCACCGCTTCCGCGCCTATGGTGGTGCTGAAGTTGGCGTAGTGGTAGGACGTGCGGAACGCGTCCAGCGGCAGCAGCCGCAGGCGGGCGATCACGTCCTGGCGGGAAAATCCCAGGTCTTCGAGGTCGTCGCCCGCCGTGCCAGGCAAGCCGGAGCGGTGCGCGAAGAAGTCGCCGATCGTGGCGCTTTCGGACACGTAGGCATTGCTCAGCCTGAAGTCCGGCAGATAGCGCGACACCGGATCGTCCCAGGCGGCCTTGCCCTTGGATATTTCGATGGCCGCCACCGTTGCCGACAATGACTTGGAGATGGACGCGATCTGGAACACGGTCTGCGCGTCCACCGGCGCCTGCTTGCCCGCTACGCGCGTGCCGTAGCCTTGGGCCAGCACGGTCTTGCCGTCGATGACCACCGCCACCGCCATGCCCGGTACCTGGCTGCGCTGCATGATGTCCGCGATGATTCGCGGCAGGTCCTGCACTGCGCGTTCCTTGCTGCCGGCCGGGATCGCTACCGCGTCGGCGGGCGGGGTCGGCCCGTTGGCGATGGGCACGGGTTGCGACCAGGCGGACGGGGCGCTGCCCAGCGCAAGTACGATTGCGGCGGTGATAAGCGTATGTTTGCGGTTCATGATGGCCTCAGAATCCTGCTTGGTAAGCGATGCGAATAACGCCCTGGTTGATGCGCAGGGCCTGGTCGCGCTGATGCGTGAGCCCGGCCTGCACGATGAAACCCAGGGGAGTGACATAGGTGACCGCGCCTGAAATTCCCCAATCCGTGTCGTCCAGCAAACCATGCTGCGCCAGCTTCTGGCCGCTGCCGGACAACTTGCGCACGGCGGCCGTGGCGGTCAGTTGCCAGCGGTCGCGCGACAGCGACACCGAGGTTACGCCGTTGCCATTGGAGACGGGAGCGCCGCGAAAGGCGCTGGAATAAGTGGCTTCGTTGAACCAGCTCAGGTTCCATGAGTTGGCCAGCGGCGTGTCGTAGCGCAAGCGGGCCGACACCGTGTTGGCGCTTTTGCCTTGTCCGGGATCCAGATGCAGCCGGCCCGCGTCCAGGCCGCCCGACAAGCCTTCCAGCCCGGGCAGGTCGCGGAAGTCGTAGGAGAGGATGAAGGACTTCAACTGGTCGCTGAACAGCGGCGGCTGATCCGGTCCGATGAGACCGCCGTCCAGGCTGAAGCGGCGGTTCATCGCGGTGTTGTCGCGCTTGAACAGGATGGCGGCCACGGAATGCGTGCCTTGGCCCGTGGTATCGAGGGTGTAGCGCCCCCCCAGCCCGATCGAGCCGCGGAACTCCGAGTTTTCGTTGAAGCCTGTGTACAAGCCGTCGATCACGTGCCAGGCGTCGCCAAAGCCCAGGTCCATCTTGCCGCCATACAGCGCGTAGTTGTCCGCGGTGTAGGCGGCGAACAGGTTGTCCAGGTCCACGCCCAGGTCGGAAAAGGCGTTGTCCTTGGTGTCGTTGGTGGACGAATTGAACGTCGCCTTGGCGCGAACCGAAAACTGCCGGTTCAACTGCAACACCAGCGCGGCTTCCGCCGTGGGCTGCACGCTGCTCCAGTGCGAGCGCGGCAGCTGGCCGTTGTCGTCCTGCACGCCGAAGAAGCCGGTGTAGCCGGTCATCAGCAAGAACCTGCCGTTCAGCCGCGGATAGGTCTCGCCGCCTTCGCCCAACTCGCTGTAGGGCGTGAGGAAAATCTCCGTCTTGAAGATGTCCCGGGCTTCCTGCGCGCACGCGCCTTGCGCGGCCACGGCCAGCAGCGCTGCCGCCGCGGCCTGGCGCAACGTGGGACGCCTACCGCTCACCGCGCCAACTCGGCCGCCAGTTCACGCACCTGAGAGTGGATGTTGTTGAACATGGCGAAGTTCACGCGGCTGGCGACGACGAACACGCCCAATCCGCGGTTGGGCGACAGGACGGCGTAGGACATGAAGCCGCCCAGGCCGCCGCTCTTGCCCAACAGCAAGGGCGCGCCGTTGCGCGGCAGGGTCACCACCCAGCCCAGCCCCATGCCGTCGGCGTCGGTGACTTCCGTGCCCACGACGGATTTCAGCCCGTCATAGGGCAGCCACATCGTGTGGGCCAACAGGGCGGCTTCCTTGGACTGTTTTGCGCTGTCCAGATGCCAGCGCATCCAGCGCGCCATGTCGTCGGCGGTGGAGTAGACGCCGGCGCTGGCGTACATCACGTCGGGCACCACGGCGTTCGGGTCTGGCTTGTCGAAGGGGTCGAGGCCGGTCATCAGGCGTTTCTTCTGCGCATCGCTCAGCGCATTGGTGGTGTCCGTCATGCCGGCGGGCTTGAGGACCTCGTCGGCCAGCACGGTCGAGTAGTCCGCGCCGCCGGCCTTGGCCAGCGCGTCGCCCAGCAGGCCGTAGCCCAGGTTTGAATACAGCGTGGTCGTGCCTGGCACATAGGCCGGCTTGTGGCTGCCGACCCACTTCCAGTAATAGGCGCGGTCGAATGCGGCGAAAGGGTTGTCGGAGGGCTTGGCGTCCGGGTTGGGCAGTTCGCGCGGCAGGCCCGCCGAATGGGTGGCCAGGTCCAGCAGCGTCAGCGGACGGCCGTTGGCGTCGACCTTGGCATGCTCCGGCGCATACTTCGCCAGGGGATCGGTCAGCTGGAGCTTGTTCTTGGCCGCCAGCGCCGCCAGCACATCGCCGGCGAACACCTTGGATACTGAAGCGATCCTGAATATGGAACGGCCATCGGGCTCCACGCCGCTGCCCGGCGCGGTTTCGCCATAGCCCTGGATCACGACTTCATCGCCGCGCACCGCCGCGATGAGCAGTCCGGGTGCGCCGGAGTTCAGGTACAGCTGCATGCCGGCCATGGAGACGGCGTCCTGCAAGGCCAGGTCGGCCGCGCGGGCCTGGCTTGCGCCCAGCGCGCAGGCGGCGCTCAGGGCAAGGATGGCGAGGCGCGTAGGGGGGCGGAACGTCAGCATGCGGTTCTCTCTGGGTGACTCGAGGAACGGGTGTTCCTCCGCATGCGCGATGATCCCAAAAACTCGTTGCGCGGCCACTTCCGCCAGGACGAAACAACATGCCGGCATGACGAACTGCATATTGCCGGGCCGTCGCTGCCGGGTCGCCGGATTCAGATTCCCATGCGTTCGCGCAGCGGTTTGCGGTAGGAGCGGGACACCGGCCAGGTCTCGTCCACGGCCCGCATCCTGATCAGCCACTTGTCGACGCTGCGGCGGTCCACGTCCATGACATGCAACGCGTTTGCAATGGCGGTCCGATGCACCCGGAAGAAAGTCTGCTCCGGCAGCAGGGTCGACCATACGCCGAGCGCGCGCGAGTCCAGCACCATCGATCCATCCTCGAGCCAGATTTCGCTGTAGTTGCCGGCGGAGCGCACGCCGACGATGGTTTCGGGCTGCACGCCGCGCACCACGCCGCGCATGCTGAGATAGATCACCGATGTCACGTTGCCATAGCCGGCCGCGCGGCTGCGGTCGCGGGCGTTGCCGTACTTGGCCTGTCCGATCAGGTTGGCGCACTGGTACAGGGCGCGGACTTCGTCGGCCGACCAGGTGCGGTGCCGGACCGTGGTGTCGAAGCCGATGATGCCGTAGAGCTTCTGGTCGTGGAATATGGGCACGCTCAGCACGCTCTTGTTGCCCTGGCGCTGAAACTCGACCTGGATGGCGCGGGCGGTGCGGGGCAGGTCGTTGACGTCATGGATGGCGACCGCCAGGCCCTTCACCATGAACTTGTGCAGCCAGGCGATCAGGGTGGTCGGCACGTCCTGGAGTTCGGCGACGAAGGGCTCGGTCTGGCCCCGACACCACTCGTGGGTGTTGCGCAGGCGCAGCATGTCGGGACGGTATTCGATCATCCAGGAGCGGTCGACGTCGGAGGTCTCGCCCATATAGGCCAGCTGCTCGGAGATCGCGTCGTCGGCTGGCAGCTTGAGCAGGCTCATCGCGCAGTGGTAGAGCCAGTCCGATGAGGGATCGGGCTCGAGCAGGGTGGCTGAGTGCGTGTTGTACTGACCTGCATCCTTCACGTGCGATGTCCCCCGGCGGCTTCGTGGCGCTGCGTCCGGACGCGAGTCGTGCCGCGCGCCCAGCGGGGATTTTCTCTCCGGTAACCATGGATTACAAGAACAGCAAGGCGTGGAGCGGTACCAGTTCGAGGCGGTCGAACCTAAGGGTTTCTACTGAGCATGCACCGGTTCCAGTCCGTTCCTCGACAGGACCTGGCGCACGTTGGGCGACCGGGCCAGAAACACGATCAAGGCGCGTGCCGCTTCCGGATTCTTCGCGGACGCCGAGATGCCCGCCGAGAATACGGTGTATTGCTGCAACGACTCTGGCAGCTTGCCGACAAATGCGATGCCGGGAACTGCCAGCAGCTCACTGACCTGCTGCATGCCGATTTCGGCCTCGCCCCGGGCGACCACGGCGCCGACTTTTTCGCCCGAAATTTTGCGGCTTTTGGGCAACACTTGCTCTTCGATCCGCATTTTCTTGAGCATCTCGGTTTCGTAATAGACGCCGCTCAGACTGGATGAGTAGGCGATCGAGCCAGCCCGCAGCAGCGCCGCCGCAGCCTGTGCTTCCGTGGCGATTTCCGGTATCGGACTGCCGCTGCGTACGGCCAGGCCCAGGGCGGATTTCATGATGTCGACCTGGCTTTCGGGAACGACCAGCCCCTGGGCGGCAAGCCTGGCTAGCGAGTCCTTGGATGTCAGCACCACGTCCGCGGCCTCTCCGCGTTCCAGGCGGCGTGGCACGGAGGTCGGCACGGAAGGCAAGGATGAACCAAAGCTGGCAGCGACCTCCAGGTTCAATTCCTGTCGATAGAACGGTTCCAGTTGTTCGTGCACGGCGGAAACGGCGCCAGATGCAAGCAGGCTGACGGTGTGGCTGGGGCGCTGGGCCGCCGCCCCGTCCGCGGCCTGCAATGAACCCCCAAAAAACACCGTGGCCCAGAACAGCGCAATCCGGAATGCCAGGGATCTCTTTTTCATGTCGTCTCCTTGCGCGCCGTTGCGGCGTGGCCTATTGCAGGCTGATATGGGTTTGTTTGATGGTGTTTTCGTAGTCCCGCCTTTCCGTTTCCACCAGCTTGGCGAGGTCCTGCGGCGTGCCCGGGGCCGGACGGTTGCCGGAGGATTCCAGGTTGGCGCGCACGCTTTCGTCCTGCAACGTTGCAGTGAACGCCTCGTTCAGCTTGTGGACCACGGGGGCAGGCGTGTCCGGCGGGGCGAAGATGCCAAACCAGTTGTTGGCGGTAAACGACGGCCAGCCGCTATCCGCGATAGTGGGGACATCGGGGAACAAGGTTTCCCGGCTTGCGCCTGTGACGGCCAGGATCCTGATCTTCCCGCTCTGCACCTGGGGCAGCACCACGGGGACGGAATCGAACAGCACGTCGATGTTGCCGGCCATCAGGTCGGCCATGGCGGGAGCGGTGCCTTTGTAGGGAATATGGCGCAGTTGCGCACCCGTGCCGACCACGAAGGACATGGCCACCAGGTGGGTATTGGAGCCTATGCCCGCCGAACCCACTGTCAGGCCGTGGGGCGTGGATTTCGAAAGTTCCACCAGCTGGGCGACGGAATCCGCTTCCAGGTTCTGGCGCACCATCAAGGCATAGCTGATGCGCGCCAGCGGGCTGATCGGCGTGAACTTGCGGGGATCGTAGGCAAGCTTGGGTTGCAGGATGGGGTTGATGATCATGCTGCCGGGACTGCCCAGCATGACGGTGTATCCATTGGCTTCGGCCCGGGCCAAGGTCCTGGCGGCCAAGCTGCCGCCAGCGCCGGCCTGATTCTCGACGATGATCTGCTGGCCCAGCCGGGTCGACGCCTGCTGCGCGACCAGCCGCGCCAGCGTGTCGCTCGCGCCGCCGGGTGCGAAGCCCACGATCAGCTTTATCGGCTTGTCCGGATAGCTCGCGGCTTGCGCCGCTCCCGCCGCGAACAGCAGGCCGGCGCACAGCGCGGCAATTTTCCTTACGGCCTTGAATTTCGAATGGCCTTGCATGGTTCATGTCCTCGGAGTGCTGGATGGTCCGTGTCCACGGGTCGGGGTGCCGCGCTTCATTTCTATGGCAGCCTTTCGACGTGATTGCTCAAGGCGCCCAGGCCGGATATGGCGACAGTCACCTCTCCACCCAGGGTCGCAAGATTGACGTTCTGCACGGCCATGCCGCCGCCCGATCGGCGCAGCGCGGTGCCTAGCGAGATGATGTCGCCCGGCATGAGCGTCATGTACGAGGACAGGAATTCGATGACCTGGGGCAGCTTGAAGAAGAGGTTCTCGGTGTTGTCCTGGGTGATCAGTCTGCCGTCATGGCTGCAGGTCACGTCCAGCGCATGCGGGTCCGCGATGTCGTCGGCACTCACCAGCCAAGGCCCCACCGCCGAGAATGTGTCGCTGCATTTGTAGCGGCCGGGGTAGCTGACATGGGTATCGACGTACTCGATCTGCTCGGGATCGTCCGCGGCGGGATGGATGGCGCGATAGTGGAAGGTATCCTCCGCGCGCATGGTGGGCGAAGTGAAATCGTTGTGTATCGTGTAGCCGAACACATGCGCCATGGCGTCGGGCGCGGCCACGTTCCTGGCCCGGCGTCCGATCACGGCGGCGAGCTCCGGCTCGGGGTGGACGCGGCCGTAGGCGGGCCGGATCTGCAGCGCGCAGCGGTTGCCCGTCATCGAGGTCCAGGGTTTCACGAACACAGCCGGATGCTTGGGGCCGGACAAAATGCGTTCGCTGTTGGCGCTGTTGTTCAAGGCCAGGCAACAGAGCTTGGAGGGCCGGCGCACGGGCGGATGCCAGAGAATGTCACCGGGAGAGAACCGCAGGCCGGAACGCTGTCCGGAGCCGTACAACCCGTGCAGTTCGCGCAACGCCGGCCACCAGGAGGCGTGTTCGGTTTCCAGCAGGGACAGCAGGTCGTTGCGGCTTTCCGCCAATTGCGCCATGTCCTGGCTGGCCGCGGCCGCGGCGATGTCGACCACATTGCCGTCGGCGTCCTCGAACCCGATCCGATCGCGTCCTGCTGCCCAAAAACTGGCGAGCTTCATGCTGTTGTTCCTTGAGGTGGTGAGGCCCCAAGATAAACAAGTGCCGTCGCGAAGCGTAGCGCGCCGTGGCAGCTTTCCGCCTGGCGGAACGCTGCGCTGGACGGCGTCAGCTCAGGCGGATGGCTTCCGCCAGATCGTTGCAGACTTCCTGGAGTGGAGGCAGCTGGGCCTTGATGAAGGCGGGCGTCATGATGGAACCGAAAGTCGTTAGCGAGACGCAGGCCGCCAGTTCGGCGGCCACCATCAGCGGTACCGCCAGGGTGGCGGTACCGCGGGGGGCCGCAGGCAGCCTCAGCCCGTATCCCTGCCGCCGCGTCTGGTCGATGCGTTGGGCAAGCAGTTGCTCCCCTTCGGTGTGGTCACGGTCTTTGCCCAGCAATTGCAGGGCGGCGATCCGTTCTGCCTCGGAACAGAACGACAGATAGGCCAGGCCCGCCGCCGTCCTGTCCAAGGGCAGGCGATGGCCGTAGGTGCTGGGCTGGGACGCCAAGGGACTGTAGGGCATGGTGCTGAAGCGCACGACCATGGCGTCCTCATCCCGCGTGGATATCGCCAACGGCCACTTCAACATCTTCGTGGCGCGGATCAGCATGGGCATGGCCATGTCCACCACCCGCTGCCGGTCGCCGCAGCCCGCGCTCAGCTCCATGACCTTGGCTGTCAGGCAGTAGATGCCCGAGACGCCGGTTCCGCGCACGTAACCTTCCTGGCGTAGTGTTTCCAGCATCCTGTGCAGGGTTGCCTTGGGCAGACCCGTGGCAGCGTGCAGGGTCTGCAGCGAGGTTTCGGGCGTTTCGTTCAGGGCCCGGAGCAGTTGCAGGACGCGGGAGACGCTGCGTATGTGTTCCATGGTGGGGGTCCTGGAGTTTGCGCCCTGGGGATGTGGCACCCTGCCATTCCACCGGCTACTGCGTCTTCGTCGGCGTCGCCGACTGCGAGGCCTGGGTCGGCATGCGGCCCACGCTGAGCGTGCCTGGATCTGCCACGGAGGGCCGCAGCACCGCCGCATTGTTGGCGTCGTTGGCGCCGAGCTTGGGCAGGTCGATGGGACGCGCGGCCACGGTTTCGAAGGGGCCGCCGCCAGCGGATGGCACGCCATCCAGCGTCAAGCCGTGGGTCCAGTTGCCATCGTGGCGCGACAGCACCTCGTAGCGCTGGGGGCCGCCGGTGGCGCGGGCCACGATGTAAAGCGTGCCGTTGACCAGATTGATCGCGGGTGGCGAGGCAGCTTGGGCGTCCAGCTTGGCTGGCCGGCCGCGCTCCACCAGCCAGAGCTGTCCGCCCGCGCGTTCCAGCAGCGCGAGCATGACGTTGCCGCTGGCGTCGGCGCTGATGGCCGGGCGGCCGATGTAGGGCACGCCCATGTCGGTGGGGGAGCCCCAGTCCATGTCGAGATCGGTGGTGTCGCCGGTCTCCATCAGCCGCGTCAGATGGTTGCTGCCGCGCTGGCGGAAATAGAGTTCGACGCGGTTCTGGTGGTTGCGGATCGCGGCCAGTCCGCCGGCTGCCTGCGGCGCGGGTACGCGGCGCCAGTCCTGCCATTGCGGCAGTTGGCCCTTGGCGGCCGGCAGTTGGCGGGTGTAATAAAGCTCGCCTGCAGAGGTGATGGCGAAGATGACGTAGCGGCCGTCGCCGCCCAGCGCCGCGGCGGGCGCGCCGGTCACGCCTTCCAGCGGCGGCAGGTCCTGCCAGACGCTCCAGCTGCCGTCCACGCCGGATGGCGTGATCCAGTGCAGCAGGCCGTCGTAGCCCAGCGCCACGGCGGCGGCTTCGCCGCGCGGCGCCACCGCCGGAATCTGGGTCACGCGCAGGCCGCCCAGGGCCTGCCAGCCTTGCCAGGTGCCGTCGTGGCGCTGCTTGTTTGCCCACACGCCGCCCAGCGGGTCGCGCGCCATCAGGCCGGCCGTGCCGTCGGCGTGGGTGAACGAGACCAGCGGTCCGCTGGTGCGGCCGCCCAGGCTTTGCCAGCGGCGCTGATCCGCGTCCCAGCGGTTGACGGCGCCATTGGTTTCACCGGCGGCGAACACCACCAGGCCGCCGCGTCCGTCCGGGTAGAGCTGCGGCGCGATGTCCTGGCGCGACACGTAATAGGCGCGCTGCACCCAGGCGGCGGCGGGGCCGGCGGGTTCCTTGCAGCCGGTGGGGCCGGCGCAATAGTGGTAGTCGTTCCAGGCGTAGTGCTGGAAGATCAGCGACTTGCTGGCGATCTCTGCCTGGGTAAGGTTGGTGGCGCGCTCCTGGCTGGGGTAATCGACATAGCCCATCTCGGCGTAGTTGCCGGGCGCGCGCAGCATGGCCTCGCGCGCCAGCCGCGCGCTGGCGATATGGTCGGGATGCCCGTGGCCGGCGCAGCGCCAGCACAGCTGCGTGTAGGGCACGGCAATCGTGTCGTCTAGATGGCGCACCGTGGTCGGGGCGTATTGGCGGATCAGGTCGGCCAGGGTGTCGATCAGCTGTTCGCGCGTATAGGATGCGGCGTAGGGGCCCAGCGTGTCGACGTTCTGTCCGGGTTCGGATTCGGTGCGGCTCAGCGGCGTCAGGCTGCCCCAGCCCTTGCCCAGCCAAGGGTCCTTCAGGCGCATGTGCCACAGTTGCACGCGCGGATTGCCCTTGAGGGTGAAGCGCGCGATGCGGTGTCCGCCCGCGGCGCCAGCGTCTTCCTTCCATTCGTCCGGCTGATGCGCCATGTAGGCGTAGGCGGAGCGCACGCCGCGTTCGCGGCCCAGCATGTAGCTCTCGCCTTCACCGGCATCGCTGGCGGTCAGGTAGACCAGCCGCACACAGCCGCCAGCCTGGATGTTGGAGACGATGTCGGGGTTCATGAACAGCAGGTCGTCGTCCAGGTGGGCGACGAACGCCATGTCCTTGATGCCGTGGCATTGCGCCAGCGTCGGCGGGGCGGCGAACGCGTGGGCGGAGAGCAGGGTGGCGACGGTACAGAGTAGCGCCCGGCCAAGGGGGCGCAGCATGGCCAACGAGACGTGCATAACGAGGCGCAGCAGAAAAGGCGCGGCGCGTAAGGGGTATTGAGGTGGGACCAGTATAGCGGCGCGCGATTACGATAAATGGGGGCGGTACAGGCCGCGCCATGGCCCCGTTTTGGCGCGGCGCGACCGGCCCGCCGCGCTAGCGGCCCGGCTTGGCTGCGGCCTTATCGCCCTGGTACGGGCTGAGATCCAGCCCGGCCTGCTGGAAACGCCGCACGACCATGGGCAGTTGCTTGCTCTGGGCCGCGCCGTCGACGGCCTGGATGGCCTGGCGGCAGGTGTCGATGTCCTTCGGGCAGCCGTGGCCGGGCGCCAGCAGGCTGGCGTACACCGATATGTTGACGGCCAGCTGGGACACCTGGACAGTGGTCGGCTTGCCCAGATAGAAATTGTCCAGATCGGCCTTCAGCCGGGCGGTCTCTTCCTTGCCGGCGAGGGTTCCGTCGCGGCATTCCATGAAGGTGGGAGTACCGTCCGCCAATTCCATGCGGCGGCATGCCAGGGCCAGATGCCCGGCCGGCGCGAGGCCCGCAGGCAAGTGCGCCCGGACCGTCGGCGAGCCGGAGGTAGCGAACGACACGATCTGTCCGTCCGAGGTCCCGGCGGCGACCGGGCCGGCGATCAGCATGGTCAAGTTCAGCGAGGCGGGAAAGCGCGCGGTCGGGCCATTGGCATAGGCTCGGGACACGGCCTCGGCGGTGGCGGCGGGCAGGCCGAGCCGTGCGCCGATGAGGCTGTTGCCGCCTTGCGTGTAGGTGTTGAGTTCGTCGCGCAGCACGGCATCCAGTACCGCTGCCTCGGTGGCGGAAAGACTGTAGGCGGCGCTGGCCAGCGCGGGAAGCAGCAGGCCCAGCAGCGCGCAGATTTTCTTCATGGGTAGGTTCCGGACGGGAGGCGTGACGCGCAAGGGTAACTCGTAAGCGCGTGCCTTGCGGGCGGGATCAGTCCGCGCCGGCGCTGGCCAGCAGCCAGTCGCGCAAGCGTTCGTGCGCGGCATCGGCGCGCACCGCATCCTTGCGCAAACACAGGCTGAAGGCCGCGCCGCTTTCAACGAAACCCAGCGGGGCGGCGAGGCGGCCCCGATGCAGGTCGGACTCCACCAGCACCGCGGGGGCGATGGCCACGCCCAGGCCGGCGGCGGCGGCTTCCAGCATGTGGCCCAGGTGGTCGAATTCGCGGCCCGGCTGCCGTGGCGCAAGCGCGATGCCCTGGCGCGCCGCCCAATCCTTCCAGGCGTCGGGCCGTGAGGAGGTGTGCAGCAGCGGCGCCTCCAGCACATCGGCCGCGTTGCGGATACGCGCGGCCAGGGCCGGGGTGCAGACCGGCCCTGTGGTTTCGGCGAAGAGGGGCGTGACGTCCCATTCTTGCGGCCAGGCGCGTCCGGCCAGGATCAGCGCGTCCACGCGCTGCGTGTTCAGCAAAGCCGCGTCGGCGGCGGTCTGCAGCCGTACGCGGATGTCCGGATGCTGGGCTTCGAAAAGCTCAAGCCGCGGGATCAGCCAGTTGGACAGAAAACTGGCAGGCGCGCCTAGCGCCAGCTCGGCCGGCTGAGTGCGGCGCTTGAGTTCATCGCAGCGGCGTTCCAGCAGGTCGAAGGCGTCATGGGCGGAGCGTTGCAGGTCCAGGCCCGCGGCAGTCAGGTGGACGCGCCCGGCGCGACGCTCGAACAAGGCGCAGCCCAGCCATTCTTCCAACTGCCGGATCTGTTGGCTGACCGCGCTGTGGGTGACGCAGAGTTCCTTGGCGGCCAGGGTGAAGCTCGCCTGGCGGGCGGCGCTGTCGAAGAAGCGCAGGGCATTGAGGGAGGGCAGCCGTCTCATGTTCAGTTTGTTAGTTCAGCTTACGTGTATCGTAAACAAATCATTGATTCAAATAAGTTTTTTATGAAGATAGCATAAGGAAAAATCCTCATCATCTTGCCAAGGGATTCTTCCTTATGCCATCCGCCATCCATCCGGCCGCTCCCGATAATCGCGGCCAATTCGGCCCTTACGGCGGCCGCTACATGCCCGAAACGCTGGTTCCCGCCCTGGACGAGCTTGAACGCCAGTTCAAGGCCGCGCTGTCGGACGAGGACTTCTGGCAGACCTACCGCGGCATGCTGGCCGATTATGTGGGCCGGCCGAGCCCGCTGTTCCTGGCCCGTGGCGTTTCCGAGGAGCTGGGCGGCGCGCAGGTGTACCTCAAGCGCGAAGACCTCAACCACACCGGCGCGCACAAGATCAACAACTGCCTGGGGCAGATCCTGCTGGCGCGCCGCATGGGCAAGCGCCGCATCATCGCCGAGACCGGCGCGGGGCAGCACGGCGTGGCCACTGCCACGGTCTGCGCCTTGTTCGGCCTGGATTGCGTGGTCTACATGGGCGCCGAGGACATGGCGCGCCAATCCGTCAACGTGCGCCGCATGCACATGCTGGGTGCCGAGGTGCGCGCCGTGCATGCCGGCACCGCCACGCTGAAGGATGCGATGAACGAGGCCTTGCGCGATTGGATCGCGCATCCCGCCGACACGTACTACCTGCTGGGCACAGGCGCCGGCCCGCATCCTTACCCCTGGCTGGTGCGCGAGTTCCAGAAAGTGATCGGGGAAGAGACGCGTCAGCAGATCGCGGCCAAGACCGGGCGCATGCCCGACGCCATGGTGGCTTGCGTGGGCGGCGGCTCCAACGCGATGGGCTTCTTCTATCCCTTCCTGGAGCTGGCGGACGTGCGCCTGTACGGCGTCGAAGCAGGCGGGCTGGGCCTGGCCAGCGGCGCGCATGCGGCCAGCATCAGCGCCGGCCACGAAGGCGTGCTGCACGGCTGCCGCAGTTATTACCTGCAGGACGACGATGGCCAGATCGTCAATGCGCATTCGATATCGGCCGGGCTCGACTATCCGGGCGTGGGTCCCGAACACGCCTTGCTGCATGACCGCAAGCGCGTGGACTACGTGTCCGTCACGGACGCCGAGGCGGTGTCTGCCTTTCATTGGCTGACGCGCAAGGAAGGCATCCTGCCCGCGCTGGAAAGCGCGCATGCGCTGGCCTACGTGCGCAAGCTGGCGCCGCGGATGGCGCGCAACGAGATCCTGGTCGTGTGTTTGAGCGGGCGCGGCGACAAGGACATGGACACGGTGACGCAATTTGGCGAGGTGGCGGCATGACACGGCTGGATCAAACCCTTTCCGCGCTGCGCCAATCCGGACGCAGCGGCCTGGTTACCTACTTCGCGGCGGGCGACCCCGATCCCGCCGCGTGCCTGGAACTGCTGCGCGGCTTGTGCGCGGCGGGCGCGGACGTGATCGAACTCGGCATGCCGTTCAGCGATCCGGTCGCGGACGGCCCCGTGCTGCAGCAGGCGAACGTCCGCGCGCTGGCCGGCGGCCAGACCTTGAAGCGCACGCTGGCTCTGGTGCGCGAGTTCCGCGATACGGACGCGCATACGCCCATGGTGCTGATGGGTTATCTGAATCCCATCCTGCGGCATGGCGTTGAAAGCTTCATCCGGGACGCGGCCACCGCGGGCGTGGACGGCCTGATCATCATCGACCTGCCGGTCGAGCATGCCGACGATATCGGGCGGGAAGCGCGCGAGCATGGCCTGCACCTGATCCGCATGTCCGCGCCGACGTCCGAGGACGCGCGGCTGGCGGGATTGCTACGCGACGCCAGCGGCTTCGTCTATCACATCATGCTGGCCGGCACGACGGGCGCGGACCTGCCCGACGAGCGCCGCATCGCGCAGGATCTGGAGCGCTTGCGCTCGCATACGAGGCTGCCGGTGGCCGCGGGCTTTGGCGTGCGCTCGCCGGACGAGGCCCGGCTCGTGGCTCGGCATGCCGATCTGGTGGTGGTCGGTTCACGGCTTGCGCAGGTGTTGGCGGAGCAGGGCGTGGCGGGCGCGCTGGATGAGGTGCGGACGTTGGCGGCGGCGCTGCGGCAGTGAACGGCAGGCTGCGCCAAAGCTATGCCGGCTGACGGCACGGCCCTGCCTTGAGCCGAGTCACTGGGCTTTCAGGTCGATTTCCTTCGCGACCTCACCCAAGCGGGTGAAGTCGGCCTGTACGCGCTCGCGAGCCTGTAGCGGCGTGTTGGCGACGATCACCCAGCCCAATTCCTTGAGCTTGCGCTCGGTGTCTGCAGTCCTGAGGCCCTGGACCAGAGCGCCGTGGAGCTTGTCTATCACCGCCCCCGGCGTGCCTTTGGGCGCGGCCAACCCGAACCAGCCAGCCGGTACCAGGCCAGTGATGCCCAGCTCCTTGGCGGTGGGGACTTTCGGATAAGCGTCGAACCGATAATCGCTGGTGACGAAAAGCGCGGTGGTCTTGCCCGAGGTGACATACGGAATCTGCGAGGCGGCGTTGTCCATCATCGAATCGATGTGGCCGCCCATCAGGTCGTTCACGGCGGGCGCGGCTCCCTTGTAGGCGACGATGTTCAGGCTAAGTCCGGCCTGCTTGGCGAAGGCGGCCTGTGTCAGGTGGGCCTGCGTTCCCAGACCGGCATTGGCGGAAGTCAGTCCGGCGGGCTTCTGGCGCGACAGCGCCTGGAATGCGGCATAGTCCTGCGCCGGGAAGTCCTTGTTGACCACGAACACGAAGGGCACTTCCACCGCGACGGAGATGTGGGCCAGGTCGTTCACGGGCTGGTAGCGCAGCTTGTAGATGTGCGGATTGACGGCGATGGTGCCGCTGGCCGACAGCAGCAGCGTATAGCCGTCGGGGGCTGCGCGCACTACGTGCTCGGTAGCGATGGATCCGCCCGCGCCAGGGCGGCTTTCGACGATGACGGGCTGGCCCAGCTGCTTCTGCAGCGAGTCGGCGATCAGGCGAGTCAGCGTATCCGAGGCGGACCCGGGCGCATACGGATATACGATGGTGATGGGCTTGGCCGGATAGCCATCCGCGGCCGCCTGAGCGGCGGCGGGACCGATGCACAACAGCAAGGCGGCGAAGTAGCTGCGCAGGCGCTTCATGATTTCCCCTCATTGTTTTGGGTGGTTCGAATAATGTCTTGCACTACGGGTATGGCCAGCGCCGAATACCAGGCCAGCTCGGCGTACATCTCGCGTCGGTACCAGCCCGCCTGGTGCAGCAGGTTCAATGAACCCAGAGTCCGCCCGTTCCAGCGCACCGGCACGTTGACCGCGCTTTCGCAGCCCAGCGACGCAATGAGTTCGTGGTCGGGAAAGGCCCGCGCGCAGTCGTCGCGGTCCATGCACAGACGGGGTTCGCCCTGCAGCACTACCGCGGCGTAGAACTCGCTGTCCTCGCGTATCGGCTTGCTGCCGCCCGCGGGATAGGCCGTCGGCTGGGTCGAGAAGCAGCGCCGGCTCAGGCCCGCGTTCCAGTCCAGCACCAGCACGGTAAACAAGCGGTAGCCGATGCGCTCCTGTAGCGCCGCGCCCAGCGCGTTCAGGCCGCTCTCGGGCTGGCCGCCTTGCGCCAGGCCGCAAGCCACGGTGTTCAAGGACGAAGGGGAAGAGAGGCTTGCTGGCATGTGGGCATGAGGTCGATTCGAGAGGTGCCCATTTTGTGCGCGAACCCCATAGACAGCCAATGAATAAACCTGAGATATCCATTACCATTTCCGCATGATTGCGCCCCTTACCGAATTGCTCTGGACGCGGCGCTTGAAGCTGCGCCATCTGGAAGTGCTGATCGCCCTGGAAAAGGCCGGCACCGTCACGGCCGCGGCCAAGGCCATGCACATGACGCAGCCCGCGCTGTCGCACTGGCTGAGCGATATGGAAGACATGGTCGGCACGCCCTTGTTTGCGCGCGGCAGGACGCTGGCCCTGACCGAGGCGGGACGGGCGCTGTGGCGTTACGCGACCCGTGTCCTGGGCGACACCGCGCGCACCGGTGAGGAGATCGAGGCGGTCAAGGCGGGCGTGGCCGGACGGCTGCATATCGGCACCATCCTGTCGGCCGCGCCGGTGCTGCTGCCGCGCGCGATCGCCACGCTGCACCAGCGCGCGCCCGACGTGCAGATCGAACTGGTCGAGGGTTTGCTGGATCCGCTGATCGAGCGCGTGGCGCGCCACGAGATCGATCTCATCATCGGGCCGCTGGATCTGCGCGCCAGCCGTTCCGGATTGTGCGGGCAGTGGCTGATGACCGACAGCTTCAGCCTGGTGACCCGGCGCGGCCATCCGCTGGCCGGGCTGGCTGCGCCTACGTGGGCGGACACGCAGGGCTATCCCTGGATCCTGCCGCCGCCCGGCGTGATGTCACGGGTCAGGCTGGACCAGGCCCTGGTCGACGCAGGCTTGGCGCCGCCCAAGCCCGCGGTGGAAACCAGTTCGCTGGTGGCCTTGCTGTCCTTGCTGCAGGACAGGGAGTACGTGGCGACGCTGGCCAGTTCTGTGGCGCACATGTACGAGCGGCTCAATCTGATCAGCATCGCGCGGGCGCCCACGCGGCTGGAGTTCGGCCCCATCGGCATGCTGTGGGCCGCGGATTCGCCCAGCATCGTGCTGCCCTGGCTGCGCGAGATCCTGCGCGAGGAAGCGCAGAGCCTGGCGCAGGAAGGGGCCGGCCAGCCTACCTGACGGTGGCGTACTCCAGCGTCTTGGGCGTGCCGGTCAGCACGCGGGGCGTATCGCCCACCACCACCGTATCGTCCAGGCGGAAACCGCCGATGCCGTAGGCATAGATGCCTGGCTCGGCGGAATACACCTCGTTGGCCAGCAGCGGCCGCTGGCAGAACGCCATGTCTTCCGGGTACTCGTGGTGGATGATGCCGACGGCATGTCCGGTGCGATGGCGGATGAAGCCGGCATAGCCGGCTTTTTCGATCTCGGCCTGCGCGGCGGCGTCCATCATGCAGACGGGGTTGCCGGTGCGGGCGGCGGCGATGGCCGCTTCGTTGGCGGCCTTGGCCGCGGACCAGAGCCTGGCTTGTTCCGCCGAAGGCGTGCCGCAGAACCAGGTGCGTTCGTTCTCGATGGTGAGGCCGTTCAAACGCGGGATGACGATGTTGACCAGCACGTCGCCTTCCTTGATCCGCGCACCGCAAGAGGCGCCATCGCCATGCGGGGACGCTGAGGCCGGGCCGCTCAGCGTCCAACAGCGGATGACCTCGAATTGTTCGCCGGGGAAGCGTTCGGCGGCTTCTTGCACGAAGAGCGCGGCCATGGCGCAATCCAGTTCCTGCACCAGCCTGCCGGGCCGGATGTTCTCGCGGTACCTGTCCTGTATCCAGTCGGAAATCGACGCGGCGGCCGCCATCACGGCGATTTCCTCGTCGTGCTTCTGCCAGCGCAGCGAGCGGCATTCCGCGGTGGCGCCGCGCAGCGTCAGCTCGGGCAGCAGGCGGCCCAACTGCGCCAGCACCGGGCTGCCGCCTTCGACCGCGATGCGCGAGCGCGCAAGCCCGGCCTGCCGCAGCCGTTCGGCCAGGACTTCCGGTAGCTGGGTGATCAGCGGCAGGCGGTCCGTAACGCGAGGGTGCTCCGCATAGTAGGTGATGTCGGTGATCCAGACCTTGCCTTGTTCCTGCGAGAAGCGCATGTGATGCGTCGACAGTTCGTTCATCACGAGAAAGGGCGTGCCGTTGCGCGGCACTACCGCGAAGATGGGCCGCTCCCAAGGCAGGACGTCGGTGTGGAAGTTGCTGGCGAACTGGAAGAAGTCCGCCGAGGTGAACATGATGGCGTCGACGGCGAGGTCATCCATCAAGGCCGTCATTTTTTCGTGGCGATAGCGCCAGACGGCGTTGCTGAGCTTGGGCATGTCATTCCTTTCGGGGTGCGGTCAATCGTTGTTCAGGCCGAGCTGGCGTATCAGTGGTCCCCAGGCCGCGCTGTCGCGTGCAACGGCTTCGGCGACTGCTTGCGGCGAGGATGGCAGCGGCTCGAGCTGCAATTCCTGCAGTCGCGCCCTCACCGCGGGGTCTTCGAAGAAGCGCCTGGTTTCGGTATTGAGCCGCTCGATGGCGGCCTGCGGCGTGCCCTTGGGCGCAACCAACGCGTACCAGCCCGGCAGCGGAAAATTGGCGATGCCCAATTCAGCCAGCGTTGGCACGTCCGGCACGCTGGCCGCGCGGCTTGCGCCCACCACCGCCAGCGGCACGACCTTGCCTGCCTTGGCTTGCACGGCGGCCGTGTTCAGCACGTCGGCCATGAGTTGCGTCTGGTTCGCCATGACGCTGGTCAGCCCCGCCGCAGCGCCGTTGTAGGGCACGTGGGTCAGCTTGAACCCCTGGCGCTGCTCGAGCATTTCGACCACCAGATGCGTGGAGTTGCCCTTGCCGGCGGAGGCGAAGTTCAGGCTTTCGGGATTGGCCTTGGCCCTTTCGACCAGGTCCTGAAACGAGCGGATTCCGGCCTGTGGACTGGCGACAAGAAGGAAGGGCGTGTTGACCAGCAGACTGATTCCGTCGAAATCCCGGGCCGGGTCGTAGGGCAGGTTCTTGTACATGTGCGGATTGAATGCCAGGTACGAAATGCCGCTGATCAGGACGGTGTAGCCGTCGGCGGGCTGTTTGGCGACGTGGCTGGAAGCCAGGATGCCGTTGGCGCCGGGACGGTTCTCTACGACCACGGCCACATTCAGGCGCCGCGACATGTAGTCGGCCCAGAGACGGCCAATGACGTCGGTGCCGCCGCCGGCGGCCTGCGGCACGACCAGCTTCAGCGGCTTGTCCGGATAGTCGGCGGCCGTGGCGGCCACCGCCGTCAGCAGGCCGCAGGCAAGCCCGGCTGTGCGCAGGCAGCGGGCCAGCTTGGTTCGCAACATGTGTATTTCCCCATGGAATCGTTGAATGGAGCCGCCTCGGCGACGCGCGGCGATGGCATCCGGCGGATTATGGGGAAGGGACCTATTAGTGCCCAATGAAAAAAACTGAGGGATCCATAAGCGTTACCGCATGGGTATCCGCATGCGGCGCTCGCTTGCACGTCCATCGCAGTCGAGGACATACTTGGCGTCCCCGGCCGGACCGCGAACCAGCTTTGCCGTACCTGCCTACATTCAGATCCGCTGCATGCGGACATACACGGAGGGGTCACCCACCATGCCTGGCGTGCCGTTTCGACCCTCAGCAAGCGCGGCGCTGGCTTGCGCGCTGTTGCCCGCTGCGTGGATCAGTCCGGCCATCGCGGCGGAGAGCGACCTGCAGGCGCAGGCCTGGGCGGCCGCCTGCGTCACCTGTCATGCCTCCGCGCAGCGGCCGACATCGGCCATTACCCCGCTCGAGGGACGCTCCGCCGACTGGATCGCTGCACGCATGCGGGCGCTTGCGGGTGGGGCGTCCGACGGGAGCGTCATGGGCCAGATCGCGCGGGGCTACAGCGACGCCGAGATCGTCCGCATTGCCGGCTGGTTTGCCGCGCAGCCTGCGGCGGCGGCCCCATGAAGCGGCGCAGCATCCTGCTGGCCGCGGCGGCAGGCGCCGCCCTGGCCGCGGCGCCTATCGCGCGCGCCGCCAAGCCGCGCGTGGTGGTAGTGGGTGGCGGCTATGGCGGCGCCACCGCCGCACGCTATTTGCGGCTGCTGGGCGCGGGCGCGGTCGATGTCACGCTGGTTGATGAGAACCCGGTGTTCGTCTCCTGTCCGCTGTCGAATCTGGTGCTGGGAGGCAGCAAGTCCATGGCCGACATCACCGTCGCCCGGGACGGTCTGTCGCGCCACGGCGTGCGCCTGCTGCGCGACCGTGCGCTTGCCATTGATGCGGCGGCCCGGCAGGTCCGGCTGACCAGTGGCGAGCGCTTGTCGTATGACCGCCTGATTCTCTCGCCCGGCGTGGACATGCAGTGGCAGCGCATCGAAGGCATGGACGCGCCAGGCGCGCGGGAACGGGTCCTGCATGCCTGGAAGGCGGGCGCGCAGACCGCGGCCCTGCGGCGCCAGCTGGAGGCGATGCCGGACGGGGGCAACTATGTGCTGACCATCCCGCTGGCGCCATACCGTTGCCCGCCCGCTCCGTACGAGCGGGCCTGCCAAGTGGCGTGGTATTTCAAGCGGCACAAGCCGCGCTCCAAGGTGCTGGTGTTCGACGCCAACGCCGACATCACGTCCAAGGCCGCGCTGTTCCGCCGCGCCTGGGCCGATTCCTACGCGGACTACATCGAATACACCCCGCAGTTCGAGGCGGTCGCGGTGGATGCTGCGGGCCTGAGCGTGCAGTTTGAACTGGGCGAAACCGTGCGGGCGGACGTGTTGAACGTGGTGCCGCCGATGCGCGCCGCGGCTATCGCGGTGGACGCCGGCCTGGCCACCGCCAATGGCGCCTGGTGCGAGGTGGACTTCCTGACCTTCGAATCGCTGGCCGTGCCCGGCATCCATGTGCTGGGCGATGCGATCCAGGTCGCACCGGCGATGCCCAAGTCCGGCCACATGGCCAACCAGCATGGCAAGACCTGCGCCGCCGCCGTGCTGGCACTGCTTGGCGGCGGCAGCGTCAATCCGCTGCCACTGTATGCCAACACCTGCTACAGCTACACCTCCGACCGCGAGGTCATGCATGTAGCCAGCGTGCATCGCTACGACGCGGCGGCGAAGACCATGCTGCCGGTGGCCGGAGCCGGCGGATTGTCGGCCGAACCCAACGCTAGGGAAAATCCTGATGCCCAGGCCTGGGCCCAGGCAATCTGGGGCGACATGCTGGGCTGATCCCCTTGTTTGACCGTGCAGACGCCGCCGGGTGTTGCGGCGCAGCGTGCCAACCAGCTTCTTTATGTGCAAAGATAATTTGCATATAACTACAGAAAATAAAGAAGCTGGGTAACACCCACGGAGGAGGAAGGTGGATCGAGAGGCAAAAGTGGGACGCCTGCGCAAGGCGCCCGAGAATTTCGTGTCCGCCGATCTGGCGCAGGACATTGCCCGCAATGGCCTGGACGACACCCGGCGAGGTTTTTTGCTGCGCAGCTTCCAGACGGCGGGCGCCGCGCTGGCCGCCGGCCTGGGCGGCAACGCGCTGGCGCAGAAGGCGGGCGGCGACGAGATGATCCTGACGCCGCGGCCCTGGACGACGTCGCTGGGACAGCCGGTCGCCGCGCGGCCCTATGGCGTGCCGTCGAAGTACGAAGCCAACCTGCAGCGGCGCCAGTCGCCGGGCCTGACCCGGGTGCCCGCCTCCTCGGTCGCCTTTGCGCCCTTGCAGGGCCTGTTCGGCATCATTACGCCGAGCGGGCTGCATTTCGAGCGCCATCATCAAGGCTGGGTGGATATCGACCCGGCGCAGCACCGCTTCATGATCAATGGCCTGGTGGCGCAGCCCAAGGTCTACACCATGGACGACCTGATGCGCCTGCCGTCCGTGTCGCGCATCCATTTCATCGAATGCGGCGCCAACAGCGGCCCGGAATGGGGCAATGCGGCGGTTCCAACGGTGCAGTACACCCACGGCATGCTGTCCTGTTGCGAGTTCACCGGCGTGCCGCTTTCGGTGCTGCTGGAAGACTGCGGCGCCGACCTCAAGCGCGGCAAGTTCGTGCTGGCCGAGGGCGCCGACGGTTCCAGCATGACGCGCACCATTTCGATGGAAGCGGCGCTGGACGACGCCATCGTGGCCTGGGGCATGAACGGCGAAATGTTGCGGCCCGAGAACGGCTATCCGCTGCGCCTGGTGGTGCCGGGCGTGCAGGGCGTGTCGTGGGTCAAATGGCTGCGCCGCATCGAAGTCGGCGACCAGCCCTGGAACGCCAAGGACGAGACCATCCACTACGTCGACCTGATGCCCGGGGGACTGCATCGCCAGTACACCTCGATCCAGGAATGCAAATCCGTCATCACCACGCCGTCGGGCGGGCAGGTGTTGCTGGACAAGGGCTTCTGCAATATCTCCGGCCTGGCCTGGTCGGGACGCGGCAAGATCAAGCAGGTCGATGTGTCGGTGGACGGCGGCCGCAACTGGCGCACGGCGCGGCTGGAAGGGCCGGTGCTGACCAAGTGCCTGACGCGCTTCAACATCGACTGGGTCTGGGACGGTTCGCCCGTCATCCTGCAAAGCCGCGCCCAGGACGAGACCGGCTATGTCCAGCCGCGTTCGGGCCAATTGCGCGAGGTGCGCGGCACGCGCTCCATCTATCACAACAACGGCATTCAATCGTGGCGGGTGGCCGAGAGCGGAGAGGTGAGCAATGTCCACGTTGAATAGCCTGCGCGCGGCATTGGCCTGTATGGGCCTGGGGCTGGCCATGCTGGCTCCGGGCGCAGACGCAGCAGAGAAGTTCCCCGGCGTGGGGCGGGACGCCACGCCGGCCGAGGTGGCGGCGTGGGACATCGATGTGCGGCCGGATTTCAAAGGCCTGCCGCCCGGCAGCGGCACGGTGCTGCGCGGCGGCGATATCTGGGAAGGCAAGTGCGCGTCCTGCCATGGCAGCTTCGGCGAGAGCAACGAGGTCTTCACGCCCATCGTCGGCGGCACCACCGCCGACGACGTCCGCAGCGGCCGCGTCGCGGCCCTGGCCGGCAATTCCCAGCCGCAGCGCACCACGCTGATGAAGGTCAGTACCGTCTCCACGCTGTGGGACTACATCCATCGCGCCATGCCCTGGGACCAGCCCAAGACCCTGTCGCCGGACGAGGTCTATGCCGTCACGGCCTATCTGCTGAACCTGGGCGAAATCGTGCCCGAGGATTTTGAACTTTCCGACAAGAACATCGCCGACGTGCAGACGCGCATGCCCAACCGCAACGGCATGACGCGCGAGCATGGCATGTGGCTGCCCGGGGATAAGCCCGATACGCAGAACACGGCGTGCATGAGCAATTGCGTCGAGACCATCAAGGTCACCTCCGAGCTGCCGGATTACGCGCGCAACGCCCATGGCGACATCGCGGCGCAGAACCGCCTGATCGGCCCTGTGCGGGGCGCCAACACGCTGGCGCCGCCATTGACCGGAGCTGCGGGCAGCAATGCCGACGCCGTGCGCCTGCACGCCGGCCAGACCATCGCTTCGGCGGCCGGCGCGGCCAAGCCGGAGACCGCAACCGCGACGGCGGCGCCTGCGCCGGCCAAGCCGGCGGGCGCGGACCTGGCGGGCGCCCGCCTGGCCACGTCCGGCACCTGCGTGGCCTGCCATGCGGCCGATCGCAAGATGATCGGACCCAGCTACCGCGACGTGGCGGCCAAGTACGACGGCAAGGCGGACGCGCATGCGCTGCTGGTTCAGAAGATCCGCAAGGGCGGCGGCGGCGTCTGGGGCGCCATGCCGATGCCGCCGAACCCGGGCGTCAGCGACGACGACCTGAAACGCATCGTGGACTGGATTCTGGCCGGCGCACCCGCGCCGGGTTGAAAACTCAGGGAGAGAGGAGACGGCTATGACGCAACAACACATCGATCGGCAGCGACGCAAGGTGGTCGGCCTGGGCACGGTGCTCAGCCTGGCCGTTGCGGCGGGCCTGCTGCGGCCCAGCCAGGCCTGGGCGGTGCAGGCCGACTGGAACAAGCAGGCCTTCGATGCCAAGAGCATGCAGGACGTGATCAAGGCGCTGGGCGGCGGCGACGCCGTGGCCAGCGACCAGATCACGCTGGTGGCTCCCGACATTGCCGAGAACGGCGCGGTGGTGCCGGTGGGGGCGGTCAGCAAGCTGCCCAACACCGAGCAGATCTCCATCCTGGTCACCAAGAACCCGAACGCCCTGGCTGCCAGTTTCACGCTGCCCGCAGGCACCGAGCCCGAAGTGGCGACGCGCGTGAAGATGGGCCAGACCTCGGACGTGTACGCCCTGGTGAAGGCCGACGGCAAGTACTACACGGCGCACAAGGAAATCAAGGTGACCCTGGGCGGCTGCGGCGGTTGATCCGCGCAGCGGCTACGAGCAATCAAGGAGACAGCACATGGAAGCAAGGCCGATGCGGATCCGCGCCGCGGAAAAAGACGGCGTGATCGAGGTGAAGGTCCTGATGAGCCACATCATGGAAACCGGGCAGCGCAAGGACGCCGAAGGCAAGGTGGTGCCGGCGCATTTCATCCAGGACGTGGTGGTGAAGAACGGCGACAAGGTGGTGCTTGCGGCGCAATGGGGGCCAGCGGTGTCGCGCGACCCGTTCCTGTCGTTCAAGTTCAAGGGCGGCGCCAAGGGCGACAAGGTCAGCGTCACGTGGAAAGACAGCGAAGGCGCGACCCGCACGGACACCACCACGGTGACCTAGCGTTTCGGATGTGTGAATGAAGGCGGACAAACAATAAGCGCCCGCCGGCGCGCAAGGCCGGCAGGGCAACCGCGTGAGGAGACATACATGGATAGGAAACGCATGGCCGCCGCCTGTGCGCTGGCCGGCTTCGCGCTGGCTGGGGCGAGGTTCGCCGGGGCCGCGACCGAACAGGACACGGCGCAGGGCATCGCGCAGTACCGCGAAATGCTGGCCGACGGCAATCCGGCCGAGCTGATCGAGATGGCGGGCGAGGATCTGTGGAAGGAAAGCCGCGGGCCGAAGAAGGCCTCGTTGGAAAAGTGCGACCTGGGCCAGGGCGCCGGCGTGGTCAAGGGCGCGTATGCGCAGCTGCCTCGCTACTTCGAGGATGCCGGCCGCGTCATGGACCTGGAGAGCCGCCTGGTCTATTGCATGGTGCAGCTGCAAGGCCTGGAGGCCGCCGAGGTCACCAAGAAGCCCTTCTCGGGCGACGGGCAGTACTCCACCGATATCGAGGCGCTGGTGGCGTATGTGGCAGGCCTGTCGCGCGGCATGAAGATCGCCGTGCCCCAGAGTCATCCCAAGGAGCAGGCGGCCTACGCGCGCGGCCGCGACATCTTCTACTACCGCGGCGGTCCGTACGATTTCTCCTGTGCGTCCTGCCATACCGGCGACAACAAGCGCATCCGTCTGCAGGACCTGCCCAACCTGACCAAACAGGAGCCCGCGCGCGCGGCCTTTGCCAGCTGGCCGGCCTATCGCGTGTCGCAAGGCGCATTGCGGTCGATGCAATGGCGCCTGCAGGACTGCTTCCGCCAGCAGCGCATGCCCTTGCTGAAGTACGGTTCGGACGCGTCGGTGGACCTGACCGTGTTCCTGGGTGTCAACGCCAACGGCGGCCAGATGATGGCCCCGGCCATCAAGCGGTAAAGGGGGAATCATGCGCAAGATACGCACGACCTGGCCCGGCCTGGCGGCCTTGGGCCTGCTTCTGGCGGCGAACGCCGCAGCGCAGCAGCCGGCGCCGAAAGCGGCTGTCGATCACCAGGCGCTGGTCGCGGAGCTGAAGGATTCATTCGTCGAACGCGGCCTCGCCAAGTTGGACCGGATTGACCAGTCGCCGATGCAGCGGGCCTGTTCGATCGCCGAAGCAGGCGGCGAGATGCCGGCGGACACCGCCCTGAAGATCACGCAGGAGGCCGCCGCCAACGTCAAGCCGCCCGCCGACGGCAACTACATCGGCGATTGGCGGCAGGGCGAGAAAGTGGCGCAGAACGGCCGCGGCCTGCAGTTCTCGGACACCGCCAAGACGATCAACGGCGGCAACTGCTATGCCTGCCACCAGATGACCAAGGCCGAGATTTCGTTTGGCAACATCGGCCCCTCGCTCTACCAGTACGGCAAGCTGCGCGGCAACAGCAAGGAAATGGTCGCCTACACCTGGAACAAGATCTACGACTCGCACGCCACCATGCCCTGTTCCAACATGCCGCGCTTCGGCGCGGCCGGAATCCTGACGGAACAGCAACTCAAGGACGTGATGGCGCTGCTGCTGGATCCGCAATCCGCCGTCAATGACGACCAGGCCAAGCCTTGAACACGGCCGCGCGCGGAGGACGCATGAACGCTGTTTCCAGATACGGCCGCTTGCTGCTGGCCGCGGGCATGCTGGCCGCCGCAGCGGCCCATGCCCAGGCGCCGCCGAAGGTGGGGGACAAGCTCGTGATGCCGGATGTGCAGTTGCTGGACGGCACCCGGCTGTCTGCCGCCGATCTTGCGGGCAAGCCGCTGGTGGTGGAGTACTGGGCTTCCTGGTGCCCCTACTGCGCGCGGCAGAATCCGCATCTGCAGAAGCTCACCGAGGCGGCTCGCGACAAGGGTCTGCGCATCCTGACGGTCAGCATCGACAAGGATGAGCAGGCCGCGCGCGACTACATCGCCAAACATGGCTACACCTTCGGCGTAGCCATGGACAACGAGGCCCTGCGCGCAGTGTTCGGCAAGCGCCGCGTCATCCCCGAAATCTTCGTGCTGGACGCGAACGGCAAGCTGCTTGAGGCCATCCCCGGCGAAATGTTCGAGGAGGATGTGCTCGAACTGCTGCGCCACGCTACGCCGCGCTCCTGAGCGCATCCCTTCCTCTTACACGGTTGGACCGATGATCAATCGACGCGAGTTTCTTCAGATGCTGGCGGTCGCCTCCGCGGGCGGCATGGGCCTGTCGCACCATCCGCGCGCGGCGGCGCAGGCCGCGCAGGCGTTCTATGACACGCCCGCCTTCGGCAACGTGCATTTCCTGCATTTCACCGATTGCCATGCGCAGCTCTTGCCGATCTACTTTCGCGAGCCCAGCGTCAACCTGGGCTTCGGGCAGGCCGCGGGCCGCGCGCCGCATCTGGTGGGCGAGCATCTGCTGAAGGCCTATGGCATCGCGCCGGGTTCGGCGCAGGCCTACGCCTTTACCTGTCTGGACTTCGCCCAGGCTGCGGGACAGTACGGGAAGGTCGGCGGCTTTGCCCACCTGGCCACCTTGATCAAGCGCCTGAAGGCCACGCGGCCGGGCGCGTTGCTGCTGGATGGCGGCGACACCTGGCAGGGTTCGGGCACCGCGCTCTGGACCCGCGGACAGGACATGGTGGATGCCTGCCTGCTGCTGGGCGTGGACATGATGACGGCGCATTGGGAGTTCACGCTGGGCGCCGACCGCGTGCAGGAAGTGCTGGAGAAAGACCTGAAGGGCAAGGTCGAGTTCCTGGCGCAGAACGTCGAGACCAGCGACTTCGGCGACGCGGTGTTCGCTCCTTATTCCATGCGAGAAATGAACGGCGTGCCGCTGGCCGTGATCGGCCAGGCGTTTCCCTACACGCCCATCGCCAACCCGCGCTACATGGTGCCGGACTGGACCTTCGGCATCCAGGAACAGCGGCTGCAGGAAACCATAGACGAGGTGCGCGGCAAGGGCGCGCAGGCCGTGGTGCTGCTGTCGCACAACGGCATGGACGTGGACTTGAAATTGGCGTCCCGCGTGCGCGGCCTGGACGCGATCCTGGGCGGCCACACGCATGACGGCGTGCCCGCCCCGGTGGCGGTGCAGAACGCCGGCGGCAAGACGTTGGTCACCAACGCCGGCAGCAACGGCAAATTCCTCGGCGTGCTGGATTTCGACGTCAAGGACGGCAAGGTGGCCGACTTCCGCTACACGCTGATGCCGGTGTTCGCCCAGTACCTGCCAGCGGACCCTGCCATGGCGCAGCTGGTCGAACGCATCCGCGCGCCCTATGCGCAAAAGCTGTCGCAGCCCTTGGCCACCACCGAGGAAACCCTGTACCGGCGCGGCAATTTCAACGGCACCTTCGATCAGGTGATCCTGGATGCGCTGATGCAGGTCAAGGACGCGGAGATTGCCTTTTCGCCTGGATTCCGCTGGGGCACCAGCCTGCTGCCGGGCCAGCCCATCACCATGGAGAACGTGCTGGACCAGACCGCCATCACCTATCCCCATACCACCGTGACGCAGATGAGCGGCGCCACCCTCAAGACCATTCTGGAAGACGTGGCCGACAATCTGTTCAACCCGGACCCCTACTACCAGCAGGGCGGCGACATGGTGCGCGTGGGAGGGCTGCAGTATGCGATCGACCCGGCGGGCGCGGCGGGGGCGCGGATCAGCGACATGCGCCTGGGTGGCTCGCCGGTGCAGGCCGACAAGCAGTACAAGGTGGCAGGGTGGGCGCCGGTGGCGGAAGGGGCTGCCGGCGAGCCCGTATGGGATGTGGTGGCGGCCTACCTGCGCGACCGCAAGACGATATCGCAGGTAAGTCCCAACCAGCCGCAGGTCAAGGGCGCCGCCGGCAATCAGGGTTTGATGTAGGAATAGCCTTCCTGCTGCAGCCGGGTGATGCGGACCACGCCTGAGGGCGTGAAGTCCGCTTCCATCACGAATGCGTCCTTGGCCAGCTTGCGGTTCTTGAGGGTGATCTCGCACACCTCGAAGGCCACGCCGCGCGCGGCCAGGGCAGAGATCAGCGGACCGACCTGGGCCGCGTCCTTGTAATCCGTCATCAGGAAGTCGACGCCGTCGGCATGGGCCACCAGCTTGATGGAGGTGTCAGGCGCGGTGTCCAGCTGATTGCGCATGTTGCGCAGCGCGGAAAGCGCCTGCGAGGCGGAGTCGTTGACGTGATAGACGACCTTGTCCGCGGCCAGGGCGGCGCTTGCCGTGCCCATCAATGCCATGCCCAACACCAATGCCAGCAGCTTTTTGAACATACTTGCCTCCCGTGGGTGCGGCAGCAGTGCCGCGGCGCCTGGCCATGATATCAGCGCATGCGCGCCCTGGGGCAAGTGCTTGCGTGGCTTCAGGCCGTTTGCGGCGCATCGCCGCCCGGTGCGCTGTTGCCGCGCGATTTGCCATAGAAGATGCGCGCGCACACGAAGGCGCTCACGGCGCCGGGCAGGGCGCCCACGGTCAAGGGAAAGCCGAGGAGTTCCTGCCACGGCCTTTCGTGGGTGCCAAAGCCCAGCAGGAAGACAAATCCAAAGAGCGCGCCCACCGCTGCCATTCCCGCGCAGGCGAGCCACGACGAACGCGCTGGCCGCAGCGCCCCAGCCACCACGCCGCACAGCATGGCGGGCACGAAGCCGAAGAGGTAGAACCAAGGCAATCCGTAGAGCAGCATGAGCAAGGTCTCCGGATCCCGGGTGGCTGCCGTCAAGCCCAGTATGACGCCAGCGCCGCCGATGGCGGGAGCCGCCACGCCATAGAGCGCTCCGCCAGCGAGCAGATCGCTGCCGAGGCGCCGGCCTGTAGCGTCCGCCGTGCGCTGCCGCTTCCTGCGGTAAGCGATGGCGGCGAAAACGCCTAGAAGCAGAATGCCGATCGAAATAAAGGGATTCATCGCGTCATGCAGGATGTGGGCGGGATACGCGTGGCATGCTTGCGGGAGCAAGCCGCGCAACAGGCCTGATGATACCGTGCCCGCCGGCGTGCCAAGCCTGCGCGCGCTGCGTCCGTGGCGGACGCAGCGCCATCCTGCTGCCGCGCGAAGCTCAGGTCTCGGCGTTGCCGGCGCGCGCGTCAGCGCTGGCGGCATTGTCGGCGAGGGCGCTCGCCCGCGCTGCGTCGGCCGCGCCCGCCTCGCGCTGGTCCGTCGTGCGCCGCATCAGCCGCTTGCTCACCATGGCGGCGACGAAGGCATTGCGTCGGGCCGCGTCGTAGCCGGGGTGGCTGAGTTCGCGGACATACTCGTTGATGACGGGTTTCATGGATATCCTCTCGTCTTGGCGCCAGGCAAGGGCCGGGCATGTTGGCTTGGTTCGGCGCGGACGGCTTGCAGCAGGCGCGCCATGGTGATTTCGGTACTGGTGTCCGCAATCGGAAAAGCGCGGCTCCAAAGGCGCGCGCGCTGATCCGCCGCAGCGGCCGGAAACTGGACCACGAGGCGCAACCGCCTCAGGAACGCGCTGTCCAGGTTGGACTTCAAACCCGCGGCCCGTAGCGTCAGGCCGCGGTATGACTCCATGGGTTGCAGCAGATAGTTGACCTCGATATTGGCGTAGCGGTCATGGCTATTCTTGATGTCGGCGCGCTTGCCGAAAAGCGCGTCGGCTTCGTCAAAGAACAGAACGGCGCCGCGTTGCTCCACCGATTCGAACAGGCGGTTCAGATTCTTTTCGGTCTCGGCGATGTACTTGCTGACGATCTTCGACAAGTCGATGCGACGCAGCTCCAGTCCCGTTTCCCGCGCCAGGGCCTCGGCCGCTTCGGCGGCCTGCGCCAGCGCGCGCGGGCGGCTCTGGCTGCCCGTGTCCCACAGCGCGAGGATGCGCGATTCGGCAGGCACGTTCATGGCTGCTGTCCTTCTGTCCGGCCCGCGCGTTGCCGGACGCGGATGACCACGAACTCGGCCGGCCTGAGCGGCGCGAATCCCACCAGGATGTTGACCACGCCACGATCGATGTCTTGCTGCGTGGTGGTTTCGCCATCGCACTTGACCAGATAGGCGTCGCGCGGCGTGCCGCCCTGGAAGGCGCCCTGGCGGAACAGCCCGTTCATGTAGGCGCCGACGTTCAGCCTGATCTGCGCCCAGAGCGCTTCGTCGTTGGGTTCGAACGTGGCCCACTGCGTGCCTCGGCCGAGCGATCGCTCCAGATGCAGCGCCAGCCGCCGCACCGGCACGTACTTGTATTCCGAGGCGAAGTGGTCGGTGCCCTGCAAGGTTCGCGCGCCCCAGCAGACCGCGCCGTGCCCGGGGAAAGTGCGCAGGCAATTGACGCCCAGCGCATTCAGGTTCCGGCTTTCGTCATCGCTGACCGTGGCGGCCAGCGACAGGACGCCGGTGAGGCTGGCATCGGTGCCGGCCGGCGCTTTCCAGACGCCGCGATTGCTGTCGGTACGCGCATACAGACCGGCGATGGTGCCGCAGGGCGGAGTCAGGCGGGGCTGGCCGATTTTCAGCGGATCGGCCGTCCGGGTCCAAGGGAAGTACACCGCAGCATGGTCGGACTTGGGCAACGCCGTACCCATGACCGCCGCCGCCATGAAGGCTGCATCGGTTGCCTCCGGCGGAGCATCGACGATCATGAAGGCGCGCCGCTCCTTGCAGTAGGTCGCGGCAGCGGCAAGCACGCCACCGTCGGTGACCCCGGGCAGGCATAGCAGATTGAACGGATGGGCCTGGTCCAGCGCATGGAGCCCCAGGCTCTGCGCGGGCTGGCCGATGAAGGCGGCGTGCACATCCTGCGGTCCGTTGTGCGTGGGCAGTTCCACGCGCACGACCCAGGCTTCGGCGCCGCCGTTAAGGAAGAATTGAAGCACCGCATAGCCGAGTTCGCAGTCCTCGACCAGGCCGCCGAACTCGCGTTCGTAGTCGGCAAAGCCCAGGATCCGGACCGGCTGGTTGAGCGGTCCGCGCACGGCCGTGCCCAGGAATGCGGCAACCGAGGTCGGCGCGCCAGCAATGCTGGGTACGCTCGCGGGCATTTCCTGGATATACACCCCGGGATGATTCAGGGCTGGGGCCATGAACTGCTCCTTTCCACGGCTACTTGACGGCGTGTGCTTGCAGCAGGAAAGTCTTCGAGGGACGGCCGGGATGCCGCGGACAGAGGTCCGGGCCTGGGCGCGACGCGCGGGAGTGCCGGCGTGTGGCGGGCGTTGCGCCGCGCTTCTAGTTGGATTGCAGCGGAAAGGCAATCGGGCAAAAGCAGCAGCCCTGATGAGATGTTTTATAGAAGGTCTGAGAAAAGCGGGCAATAGCTTTTCAGCGGTGTTAACGTTCTGTTGCTTATTCAAAAGCCAGCCCAGCCAGGACGCATGATTGGGGGGCCGGCAGACGCATGGCCCGTGGCGACGGCGCTGCGGGAAATCCGAGTGGCCGGGGGCCCGACTGGCGGCTGCGGCCCTCAACGAGGAGCGCAAGATGCATAGCCTGACCCGACTGTGGCGCGTGCGTGATTTCCCGGCAACCTCGTCAGCGGCGGCAGGCCCGCCTGGACGCCTTTCACGTCTTGCCCTTGCTGTAGCCATGGCAGGCATGGCCTGTGGCGTCAGCCTGGCGCCGACCACCGCGGCGCAGGCGCAGGGACAGACCCCGACCCAGACGCCGCCGTCACCATCCGATGCCCAGGCTGAGGCCGCGCGGTCGCTGCAGTGGCCGCGCAGTTTCGAGGCCGCCGACGGCACGCGGGTGGAACTCTATCAACCGCAGATCGACAGCTGGAAGGCCGATCGCATTTCGGGCCGCATGGCGGTGGCGGTCGGCGCCGCCAAGGGCAATCCGACCTACGGCGTGGCCGACTTTTCCGCCCGGGCCGAGGTCAACAAACCGGCTGGCCTGGTGCATCTGTCGGACTTCCGGATCGAGCGCGTGCAGGTGCCCACCGCGCCCCAGGAGGCCGACAGGCTGCGCAAGCAGCTCGAAGCGCGCCTGCCCGCCAAGGGCGTGGTTACGCAGCTTGATGCGCTGCAACTCAGCTATACGCTGTCCCAGAACAATCCGGCCACCAAGACCGTCCCGGTGGACAATGCGCCGCCGCGCATCATCTACCGCACGGTGCCTACTGTGCTGGTGCTGATAGACGGTGAGCCCGTCCTGGCCGAGGTGCCCGACGCGGCGGGCTGGCGCCGGGTGGTCAATACGCGTGCGCTAATACTGGCCGATGGCGCGGACCGTTACTTTCTGCAGGCGGCCGGCCATTGGTACGAAGCGCGCGGCGCCGCCGGGCCGTGGACGGACCACCCGCAGCCGTCCTCCGCATTGCTGGCCGCCGCCGACGCGGCGCGGCGCAAGTCCGAGCCCGACCCCTTGATGCCACATGGCGGCAAGCCACCGCACCGGGCCCCTGCCATCGCGGCGTCCACCACGCCGGCCGAGTTGTTGGTGACTGTCGGCCAGCCGGAAATGCGACCCGTGCCGGGAACCTCGTTGCTGTCGGTGGCCAACGCCGATCATGCCCTGTTCATGAATCCCGGCGACAACCGCTACTACCTGCTGGTGTCCGGCCGCTGGTTTCGCGGCGCCAGCCTGGACGGGCCCTGGTCCTTCGTGCCGGGCAAGCAATTGCCGCGCGATTTCGCGCGGATTCCGGCCCACGATCCGCAATCGGGCGTGCTGGCTTCGGTGCCTGGCACGCCGCAGGCCAAGGAGGCGCTGATCGCCTCGACCATTCCGCAGACCGCCACGGTGTCGCGCAGCGCGGCGAAACTGCAGGTCGAATATGCCGGCGGCGAGCCTACGCTGCGGCCCATCGAGGGTACGGCGCTGTATTACGCCGCCAACTCGCAGGTGCCGGTGATCCAGGCCGAGGGGCGTTACTACGCCTTGTCGCGCGCCGTGTGGTTCGTTTCGGACTCGGCCCGGGGACCGTGGCGCGTGGCCGACCATGTGCCGGCCGCCATCTACGCCATACCCGTCAGCTCGCCGCTGCACTACGTCACCTACGTGCAGGTGTACGGCTCCACCGCGCAGACTGTGGTGTTCGGCTACACGCCGGGTTACATGGGCGTGGTGGCCAGTCCGGACGGCACCGTGGTGTACGGCACGGGCTACGCCTACCCGCCGGTCATCGTGCAGGACACTTGGGTCGGCTATCCGCCCAGCTATGGCTACGACGCGGCCTTCGCCACGGCGACGGGCTTCGCTTTCGGCTTTGTCGCGGGCGAGACCTGGGGCGGCGCCGCGCCCTATTGGGGGCCTTATTGGGGTGCGCCCTATTGGGGCGGCGTTAACGTCAACAAGGTGGACGTCTACGGCGCCTGGGGCGGTTCCGGCGTGGTCACGCATGCAGCCGGATGGAACGGCTGGACCGGCACCGAATGGCAAGGCACGCACGCCGAAGGCTACAACCCGCAGACCGGCGCGGCCTTCGAAGGCTCGCGCGGCGCCGCCTACAACGAGTACACCGGCAATGCGGCGGCCGGGCGGCGCGACGCCTACAACAACCCCGCGACGGGCGCATCGGGCGCGGGGCGCGCGGGCGTGGTCGCCAACGATGACGGCCAATGGGCTGCCGGCCGCCAGGATGTGCGCACCAACACGAACACCGGCCGCAGCACCATATCGTCCGCCACGGCGACCGGCACGGCCGGCGACGGCGTCAGCAGCATGGACCGGCGCGGCGCCACCTACGACCGCAACACGGGCAGCGGCATGGCGTGGAACAACGGCAACGTGTATGCCGACCACAACGGCAATGTCTACGAGCACAACGACAATGGCTGGCAACAGCACACCAGCTCGGGCTGGCAATCGGTGCAGCCCAGCGCGCAATCCGGTAGCAACTACCTGAACGGCCAGCGCCAGGCGCGCGATTATTCCAGCGAGCGTACCGGCGGCATGGACGGCGGCGGCTGGCAGGATCGCGGCATGCAGGGCGGAGGCTGGCAGGGCGGAGGTTGGCGCGACCGCGGCATGGGCGGCGCGGAGGGCGGCGGCTGGCAGGGGCGCGGCCGGGGTGGCTGGGGCGGCGGCTTCGGCGGCTTCCATGGGGGAGGATTCCGGCGCTGAGTCTGGCGCTGTTCGATCAAGCGCCTGGGCGGCTCGCGGGGCTTTTGCGGGCCCCGTCTTTCGTCCAGGCGCATTTGCGCACCCCTCTGCCGCGGACTAGACTGGCCGCTTTCCCCTCTCTTACGCATTCCGTCATGGCGCTGCATAGCTGGCTCATCTATCTGGTCGCGGTCATCGGTTTGTCGGTCACCCCAGGACCGAATACCCTGCTTGCGCTGACGCATGGCGCGCTGCACGGACACCGCAAGGCGTTGTGCACCATTGCCGGCGGCGCGGTGGGATTCGTGGCGCTGATCGCTTTGTCGATGCTGGGCATCAGCGCCTTGCTCAAGGCCTGGGGGCCTGCGCTGACGGTGCTGAAGTGGGCGGGCGGGGCCTATCTGATCTGGCTGGGCATCCAGCTCTGGCGCGCGCCGGGTGTGCAATTGCGGCCTGCCCCGGACATGCCACGCATAAGCGGCATGCGCATGTTCAGCCAGGGCCTCCTGTCAGCAATCTCCAATCCCAAGGCGCTGCTTTTCTACGGCGCCTTCCTGCCGCAGTTCATCGACCCGGCCCGCAGCCTGTACACGCAGTTCGCGGTCATGGCCGCGACTTTCGTGGTGGTCGAGTTCCTTGTCGAATATGTGCTGGCGCGCCTGGCGCATCGCGTGCGCCCCTGGCTGGAACGCTCCGGCCGGCGCTTCAACAAGGTGTGCGGCGGCCTGTTCGCCGCCATGGGCGCGGCGCTGCCGGGGTCCTGATCGCCGGCCTGCCCACCGGGCTTCCATAGCCGCCGATTCAATTTCGCTATGTGGACCTTTCATATGGTCTTTCCAGATCGTTCCAGATAATTTGTCTGGGAGAGCTCATGCCTGACTCTCGATGGGTGGTTCACACAGGGAGACATGGACGGTGGCGGATCTAAGTGGAAAGGGCACGGCCGGGGTCGCGGCGATTGCCGGCACGGGCCATACGGATTGGGTGGAGGACTACCGGCGGGTCCGCAATGGCGAAAAGCCGTTCGATTCCTACGGCTATGCGACGCTGGCGTTCAAGCGCGCGCTGGACGACGCCGGCCTGCGGCGCGAAGACATCGACGGCCTGATCGTCGGGCCGACCACGGCCTATGAGCGCATGGGAGAAGTGCTGAACATCGATCCGCGTTGGGGCGGACAGGCGGACGCGGTGCAGGCGGTGTTCCAGGCGGTGATGGCCATCCGGTCAGGCTTGGCGGAAGTGGTGGCGCTGGTCTACGGCAACGACCAGCGCTCGGCCGCGGTGCAATATGGCGGCCCGGAAGCGATGGGTGGCGGCGCCTTCCTTTCATACGTTTATCACAGTCCCTGGGGGCTGACTTCGCAGGGCGCGTTGTACGCGTTGATGTTCCAGCGCTACAAGGAGCTTTGGCAGATCAGCGAGCGCGACCTGGGCCAGGTTGCGGTAGGCCAGCGCCAGTGGGCGAGCCTCAATCCCAACGCGATCATGCGCAAGCCGATCACGCTTGATGACTACCTGGCCGCCGACTACATCGCGCAGCCGCTGCGCTTGAACGATTACTGCCTGATCAATGACGGCGGCGTGGCGCTGATCGTGATGGAGGCCGGCCGGGCGCGCAAGACGGCCGCGCGGCCGGTACTCATCGAAGGCATGGGCCGCTCCGACCTGAACCATCACGCAACCAGCCTCGGGCCGCGGTTGATCGATTTCTATCGTCCGGCGCAGCAGCGCGCGGCAGAGCAAGTGTATGCGGCTGCAGGCGTGGGACCGGCGGATATCGACGCCTTGCTGGTGTACGACAGCTTCAGCCCGCACATCCTGTTCGCGCTGGAGGGATTCGGCTTTTGCGGGCAAGGAGAAGCCGGTCGTTTCATCGCTGAACAAGGCATCGGGGTCGGCGGCAAGTTGCCGGTTAATACCAGCGGCGGGCATCTGTCGGAATCGTACATGCAGGGCTGGAACCACCAGGTGGAGGCGGTGCGGCAAGTGCGCGGCGGCCTGGGCGCGCGCCAGGTGCCGAATTGCCGGCATGTCCAGTACGTGTCCGACGTGGCCGGCAAAGCCATGTCCATCATCTACGGTCGATGAATCCGCCTGCCAGGAAGCAAACCATGAGCGCAACCCCCCGCCTGTATTCGCCCTACGATGCGCCAATGTGGGACAGCATCAATCAAGGACAGATGCGCCTGCAGCGCTGCACCGAAAACGGCGTCTTCCGCTATCCGCCAGGGCCGGCCTGCCCTGAATCGCTGAGTCTGGACTACGAATGGGCTCCTGTCTCGGGAAGGGCGAAGATCCTGTCCTGGACGGTTTTTCATCGCAAGTATCTGCCAGCCTACCCGGCGCCCCACGTGGTGGTGGCGGTGCAATTGGAAGAAGGCCCGATCATGATCTCGTACATGGATCGCCGAGAACTCGGCCGCCTCGAACTGGATGCCGCCGTACGCATGGTCTATGCCGATCATCCCGACGGCTACCGGGTGCCCAAGTTCACGTTGGCTGAGTGAGCCCGCCCGCGGCCGGCGGATATTCCATCTCGAACCGAGGCATGAACATCGCCTGGAATCGGAAAATTCCAGGCGATGTTCATGGTTCAGCTATTTCATATGTTGGACTATTTGCGGCTTGCCTTGCCTGGATGCGGGAGGCGCCGTTGGATATCATTTCTGGCATGTCATCGGTGTCCGATACAGTCCAGAACGTGGACCATTCAAGGGAGCGCTCGCAAGGGCGGGAGGCAAAGTGAGCGTAGCGTTTCAACGGGTCGGGTTCATCGGGCTGGGCGTCATGGGCGAACCCATGTGTCGCAATTTGTGCCGCAAGGCCGGGCTGCCCGTGCATGTGCATGACATCCACGAGCAGGCGGTGGGGCGTGTGCTGAATGACGGTGCGGTGGCGCACCAGTCCGTTCGCGATTTGGCCGGGCACGCCGAAGTGGTATTCCTGTCCCTGCCCAGCATCGATCATGTCGAGCAGGTCTGCCTGGGCGTCGACGGCTTGCTGTCCGGCGAGCGCAAGCCCCGCCTGATCGTGGATACCGGCACCAGCGATGTGGCGCGCACGCGGGCCCTGGCGGTCCGCCTCGCCGAACAGGGCGTGAGGTTCCTGGACGCGCCCGTGGCGCGCATGCCCGAAGCGGCGCGCGACGGCACCTTGCTGATCATGGTGGGGGGTGCGCAGGAAGACCTCGATGCCGTGCGGCCGCTGCTGGATTGCATGGGTAGCGACGTGGTGCTCTGCGGCGGGACTGGATGCGGGCAGATCGTCAAGATCGCCAACAACATGGTGCTGATGATGAATGTGGCCGTGCTGGCCGAGACCCTGCTCATCTGCGAGCGCGCCGGCATAGACGGCAAGCAGCTGCTGGACGTGCTGTCCACCGGGTCCGCCGCCAGCCAGGCGCTGAACGTCGTCGGCATCCGCGCCCTGGCGCCGCGCGAATTCTCGCAGGGGCGCTTCTCCACTGCGTATGCGCTCAAGGACGTATCGCTGGCCGCGTCCCTGGCGGAAGCTTCCGGTGTGGACGCCGCGATTCTTGCGCGCACGCGGGAACTGCTGCAGAGCGCGGTGGCGCAGGGCGACGGCCAGGCTTACTTCCCGATCCTCATCAATCAGATCGCGACGAAATGAAATGGCGGCCGGACAGCGCGTCGCGCGGATCGGCCATTCATGAAGAAGTCATCCGGAAAACAAGTTCCGGGCCGGCGTGATCGCGCGCGTCGGCATCACTCAACGACAGCACCGAAAGCGCCTGCGCCGCGATGCGTGGAGCGCAAGCACAGGAGACCATAATCATGTCGAAGAACGCCATGGAATATCCGCGGCTGGCGCTATACATCAACGGCGAATGGCTGGATGGGGCGGGGCGAGAGCAGAGCGAGGTCCTTGACCCCGCAACGGAGCAACCGCTGGGCGCACTGCCCCACGCCACGGATGCGGACGTCGATGCCGCCCTGCAGGCTGCCGACGCCGCCTTCCCCGCCTGGCGCCGTACCGCGCCGATGCAGCGGTCGGCCATTCTGCGCAATGCGGCGCAACTGCTGCGTGAACGTTCGGAGGCGCTTAGCTGGATCATTACGCGGGAACAGGGCAAGCCCTTGACCGAGTCCCGGGTTGAAGTGGACAAGACGGCGGAATTGTTCGAGTGGTCGGCCGAAGAGAGCCGCCGCATCTATGGCCGCATCATCCCCGCGCGCGAACCGCGCATGCGGCAGATGGTCGTCCCCGAGCCCATTGGTCCCGTGGCGGCGTTCTCAGGCTGGAATGCGCCTGCGATCACGCCCAGCCGCAAGATCGCCAGCGCGCTCGCGGCCGGTTGCACCGTAGTGATCAAGCCGGCGGAGGAAACGCCCGCCACGGCCCTGTTCCTGGCCCGCGTGCTGCACGACAGCGGTTTGCCTGCCGGGGTGCTCAACATGGTGTTTGGCAATCCGGGCAGGGTATCCGACCGGATGATCCAATCGCCCCTGATCCGCGCCGTTACCTTTACGGGCTCGACCGAGATCGGCACGAAAGTGGCCCAGATGGCGGCCGCAGGACTCAAGCGCAGCGTGCTGGAACTGGGCGGCCATGCGCCGGTCCTGGTGTTCGGGGATGTCGACCCCGAAGCCGCGGCGCGCACCCTGATCCAGGCCAAGATGCGCAACGGCGGCCAGATCTGCGTCTCGCCCACGCGCATGCTGGTCCACGAATCCATTGCCGAGCCGTTCGCGCGCAGCATGGCCGAGCTTGCGCGCCACTGGCGCGTCGGTCCGGGCACGGAAGAAGGCGTGCAGATGGGACCGCTGGCCAATCCGCGCAGGGTCGAAGCCATCCAGTCCATGGTGGAAGATGGCCGTGCGCGGGGTGGCCGGGTCCTGGCGGGCGGCGAGCGCATCGGCAGCCGGGGCTACTTCTTCCAGCCCACCGTCATGCAGGGCTACGACGACACCTGGCGCGCCGCCAACGTGGAGCCCTTCGGCCCGTTGGCCATCGTCGGCACCTTCTCGACTTTCGACCAGGCCATCGCCGAGGCGAATCGCCTGCCGTTCGGTCTGGCTGCCTATGTGTTCACCAAGCAGGCGGACACGATCGCCGATGCGACGGACGCCATTGAAAGCGGCACGATCTGCGTCAACCACTGCCAACACTCGCTGGCTGAAACGCCGTTTGGCGGGGTCAAGCAGAGCGGACTAGGTAAGGAAGGCGGCGTGGAAGGGCTGTCCGAGTTCACACAGTTCAAATACGTGGCGCAGTGTTGAACTGATCCGCTTCATTCCTCAAGCAGCCACAAGCCGGACTCCGGGTCGATAGCGGCGCGCGCGCCGTTCACCCGGATCTGTTCCTCGTCCAGCTGCGGCGCCGTCACGGCATCGACATCGAATTCGATGCCGAGCGCGCCCGCGACGCGGGCGTCTTCGATGGGCAGTTCCCAGGTCAGGAACAACTGCGCCAGATCCAGGCCTTCCGCGAAGTCGGCCTCGCGAAAGCCCATGCCGCGCCGCAGGATGACGCCATGCGGCTGGCCGGTGTCGAAAATCATGGCGGTGCCGCGGACCAGGGGGATGCGCAGGCCGGTGGCCGGGAAATGCACGTCCAGGCCCCGGTTTTCGCTCAGGAACAGATTGCAGAAGGCGGCGCCGCCGTATTGCGTGCCGTCATGGTGGTAGCGGGCGCCGCGGCAGGCCATGAGGGCGATGTCGGCGGATGCCAGCACGCCGGGCAATCCCAGCGCTTGCGTCCAGTCGCGCATGGCTTGCAGGCAAAGGCCGTAGTCGGGCCAGCGCGCCTGCGTGCGTGCCAGGGGCATCTGCTCCACGTCTCCGGGTTCCAGGAACAGGCGCGAGGCCATCTCGCGCTCCCAGTCCGCCTGCACGCGGGCGGGCGGCACGGGCAAGTCCAGCGTGGCGCTCAGCACGGTATCGCTGACGCTGCGGCTGCGCATGGCGTCGCCGCTCCAGTAGTAGGACGTCAGGCGGCCGGATGGGCGTTGCGGTGGCGGGACGTGGTGCATCGGATGCGGGAGGATCCGGGCGGGCAGGGTTGCGCCGCGCAGGAACCGGCCTGGATAACGGCTGTGGAAAGCCGTTATCTTAACGGCGCCGCCATCCGCGCCCCGTCCGGCGGGCGCATGGCGGGACGCTAGTCCCGCATCAGCGCGGCCAGCCGCTGCACCTCGACCGCCAGCCGATAGACGCGTTTCAGGTAAAGCTGGGCGTCGTGCTCCCAGGAGAAGCCTATGCCCCCATGCACCTGGATGGAGAGCTTTACAGCGCGCCGCGCCGCGCTGGCGGCCAGGCGCGCGGCCAGCGCCGCAAGCTCGGGATCGGCCGTGGCGCGCGCTGCCTGCAAGGCCTCCACGGCATAGCGGCTGTTGTCCAGGCCGGTCCAGGCGTCGACCAGGGCATGCTTGATGGCCTGGAACTGTCCGATGGGCCGGCCGAACTGTTCGCGCTCCTTGGCGTAGGCGATGGCCAGGTCGAGCGAGGTTGCCGCGGCGCCCACCAGTTGCGCGAGCAGGAAGGCCAGATGGTTCTGCAGCGCAGGCAAGACCCGCGCTGCGGGTAATTCGGCCCGCGCCAGGGCAGGGCCGCGCAGGCGGGCCAAGGCCACGGTGGGATCCAGACCCTGCACCGATTCGAGCATCGCCGGGTCGTACCGCGCCAACAGCCAGACCTGGTCCTGACGGCTCAGGCGCAGATACTGGGCCGTGGGGCCGTAGGCGTCGATCCAGCCCTGCTCGTCGCCGGCGCGGTCGCAGCGGATGCTGGCCGGATGCGCGGCCAGGTCCAGCAGCACGTCCGCCACGGCGGGCGTTTGCGCCAGCAAGACGCTGGCGAGAAAGGCCGAAGCGCCATAGGGCAGGGTGAGCAGGGCGCGTCCAGCCCATTCGCCCATGAGCGGGGTGCCGGGGCCGTACTCGGCCTGGAAGGCTTCCGAGCCTGCTTCCAGCCAGCCTCCTTCTGCCAGCTCCTTCCACAGAGCGCGCTGGGCGGCGTCGTCCGCCGGCAGCGCGCGGCGGGCGTAGGCGGCGGGATGCTGTTCTTCCAGCAGGCGGCCGAAGGTGGAGGACAGCAATGTCCTGATTTCGCTATGCATGTTGTCCCCTGTCCTTGGGCAGGCCGAGCAGGCGTTCGCCCACGATATTGCGTTGGATTTCCGAGGTGCCGGCTACGATGGTTTCGGCGCGCGACCACAGGAATTCGCGCAGCACGCTGGCCTCCCCGGCATGGGGCGCGCCGGCTTGGGGGCCGAGGATGGCGGCCTCGCCCAGAAGCTCCACGCGTTGTTCCCAGACCCGTTGGCGGGTTTCGCTCCACAGCAGCTTGAGCATGGCGCCGTCGATGCCGGGCGTGTTGCCCGCGGCGACCTCGCGCAGCACACGGTCCACGCGCCAGCGTATGACCTGGCACAGGTCCGCCAATTCGCGCAGGCGGCGCGCCTGCACGGCGCGCTCGTCCGGGGACAGCGGGGCCTGCGCCAGTGCCGTGGTCAGTTTTTGAAGCTCGTCTTCCAGCAGCACGACGCGCGGCATGAAGTAGATGCCGCGTTCGTACTCGGCGGCGGCCATGGCGATGCGCCAGCCCTCGCCGGCTTCGCCAAGGATGCGGCCTGCAGGCACCGGCGTGGCGTCGAACAGCACTTCGTTGTAGTCGGCCTCGCCGGTCATCTGGCGTATCGGCTCGACTCGCACGCCTTCGGCCTGCATGTCGATGAGCATGAAGCTCAGGCCACGATGGGCCTGGCTGTCGGGATCGGTCCGCACCAGCGCGAAGCACCACTTGGCCAGATGCGCCTGGGTGGTCCAGATCTTGCGGCCGCTGACGTTCCAGCCGGCGGCTTCGGCTTTGGCGCGGGTGCGCACGGAAGAGAGGTCGGAGCCGGTCTGGGGTTCGGAGTATCCCTGGCACCAGATCTCGCTGCCGTCGCGGATGCCAGGCAGGAACTGCGCCTTTTGCGCGGGCGTGCCAAAGCGCAGCAGGGTGGGCGCCAGGATGGCGTGCGCGATGCTGTTGATGGGTTGCGGCGCATGCAGGCGCGCGCACAGTTCGTGGAAGGCGATCAGCGTTGCGGTGCTGAGCTCGCGGCCGCCATATTCGCGCGGCCAGGTCAGCGCGATGAGGTCGGCCTCGCACAGCTTGCGGTTCCAGGCCTGGCGGCATTCCTGGGTATGCGAGGCAGTGACCGGATACTGCTCGCGCAGCTGGACCAGCGCGGCGCGCAGCCAGGCCTCGGCGTCTTCGAGAAAATGTTCGGTGCGTATCATGGTTGAGAGCAATCAGGAGTTGGGATGCAGGACGCGCGGCGCGTCCTCGACGCGTACCGGCGCGTCGATCCAGCGGTGCAGTTCGGAAGGCAGCAGGCCGTCCACCAGGGCCAGGGGCACGAAGGCCCCATCGCGCACGTCGAAGATGCCGATGTCGGCATAGACGCGCCCGACCACGCCCGCGCCGGTCAGGGGCAGGCCACAGCGGCTGCGCAGGCGCGGGGCGCCCTCGCGGGTCAGCGCTTCCATCATGACCCAGACATTGCGCGCGCCTACCGCCAGGTCCATGGCCCCGCCCACGGACGGCATGGGATCGTCCGCGCCCAGCGACCAGTTCGCCAGGTCGCCGTGGCAGGACACTTCGAAGGCGCCCAGCACCGTGATGTCTATGTGGCCGCCGCGCATGATGGAGAAGGAATAGACGTGGTCGAAGATGGCGGCGCCCTCGGTCAGCGCGATCGACTGCTTGCTGGCGTTGATGAGATCGCCGTCGGCGGTCTCGTGGTCTTGCAGCAGGCGCATGCCGAGGATGCCGTTCTCGCTATGCAGCTGCACGCCGCGCGCGGGATCGAGGCGGTCGGTGACCATGGTGGGCATGCCTATGCCCAGGTTGACCACGGCATAGGCCGGCAGGTCGTCGGCCACCAGGGCGGCCAATTGCTCGCGTGACAGTCTTTTCATTGCGGACTCCCCAACAGGCGGTGCACGAACAGGCTGGGCGTGACGATGGCGTCGGGATCGAGCGCGCCGCAAGGCAGGATCTCTTCGACTTCGACGATGGTGCTGCGGGCCGCCATGCACATGACTGGACCGAAGTTGCGCTGGGCGCGCCGGTAGACCAGATTGCCCAGCTGGTCGGCCCGGTGCGCGCGGATGAAGGCGTAGTCCGCGCGCAGCGGCTCCTCCAGCACGTAGCCGCGGCCGCCGAACACGCGCGTTTCGCGGCCTTCGGCCAGGGGCGTGCCATAGCCTGTCGGCGAGTAGAACGGCCCCATGCCCGCGCCGCCGGCGCGGATGCGTTCGACCAGCGTGCCTTGGGGCATGACTTCCACCGCCAGCTTGCCGGCCTGCACCCGCTCGCGGATGACGTCGTTGCCCGGCATGCGCGGGTAGGAGCAGACGATGCGGCTGACGCGGCCCGATGCCACCAGGGCCAGGAAGCTGGCTTCACCGGCGCCGGCGTTGTTGTTGATCAGGGTCAGGTCATCCACGCCTTGCTTGGCCAGCAGGCCGGCCAGCAGGCGCGCGGGTATGCCCGAGCCGCCAAAGCCGCCCACGAAGATCACGGCGCCGGATTCGATGCCGCGCAGGGCTTCCTCGACGTTTGCGCAAGTCTTGTCTTTCATTGTTCCTCCTCGGCCCAGGCCGCGCGGCCCTGGGCGCACAGGGCGCCGGCCTGGTGGCAGGCCAGGGCCAGGCCTTGCGGCTGGCGCCATAGCGATACAGCCACATCCCGGCCGGGATAGACCGGCGCCATGAAGCGCAGGTCCAGTTCCCCCAGGCGCAGGCCCGGCAATTGCCGCAGGCAGGCTTCGAGGGCGCGGTTGACCATGCCCAGCAGCGCCGCGCCGTGCAGGATGGGGCGTTCATAGCCTGCTCGCCGCGCGGCAGCCGGATCCACGTGCAGTGGATTGCGGTCGGCGTTCAGGCGGTACAGCGCGCCCTGGTTGCGGCTGGTGGGCAGGACGATGATGCTGTCCGGCGGCGTGGCGGGCGGCGCCGGGATGGGCACGGCCAGCGCATCGCTGAGCGCGGCGTCGCCACCCGAGTAACCGCCGTCGCCACGGCAGATGTTCAGCTGTTCGATGACGGCGATTTCCTTTCCCGTCGCCGCGTCGCTCAGCGTGCGCTGCGTTACGACGAAGGCGCCAGGGCGCTTGTCGGCGATGCACGCGACTGTCATCTGGCAGATGACTTCGCCGCCTGCGGGCAGGCGGCGCGCGAAGCGCATGCGCTGTTCGCCATGCACCACCTGGCTCCAGTCCAGGCCGTGGCGCGGATCGCGCATCCAGAAGCCGGGGTAGGCCAGCACGCAGGCCATGGCAGGCAGGGCGCGCAGGCCCTGCTCGTAGATGAATTGCGTTTCGTCGCCGACCGTCTCGTCGTCGGACAGGCCGGCGCCCACGCCCAGGGCGTAGAGGATGCAGTCATCCTCGCCGTAGGCCTGGCGTTCCGGCGCGAAGACGTGCGACTTCAGGCTGCGGTAGTCCAGCGCCATGACAGCCTCAGACCGGATCCCAGGCGAACACCTGGGCAGAAGTGTCCAGGGGCATGAACGACGCGCGCAACGCGGCCATGCCGTGCTCGGCAATGCTCTCCGTGGTCCAGCCATCCGAGCGATGCACCGAGCGCACCGGGCGTGACTGGCTCATCAGGAAGATCTCGTTCAGGCGGATGGCGAACACCTGCCCAGACACCTCGGCGGAAGCGTCCGAGGCCAGGTAGCAGATCAGCGGCGCGATGGTTTCCGGACCCATGCGGCGGATTTTCTCGACGTGGCGCGCTTGTTCCTCGGTCTTGGCCGGAATGGTCTCCGTCATGCGGCTCCAGGCCAGCGGGGCAATGCAGTTCGAGCGCACGTTGAAGGCGGCCATGTCCAGCGCCATGGCCTTGGACAGGCCGACGATGCCGAGCTTGGCGGCGCAATAGTTGGCCTGGCCGCGGTTGCCGATGACGGCAGAATTGGAGGTCATGTTGACCAGGCTGCCGCCGCCCTGTTCGCGGAAGTGCCGCGCGGCGGCATGGCTGAGGTTGAAGCAGCCATACAGATGCACCTTGACCACGGCATCGAAGTCCTCGGGCGTGAGCTTGTGGAACATCTTGTCGCGCACGATGCCGGCATTGTTCACCACGGCGTCCACGCGGCCATAGGTGTCGGCGGCGGCCTCGATGATGCGCTGCGCGCTGGCGTACTCGGCTACGGAGTCGCCGTTGGCGATGGCTTCGCCGCCCGCTGCGCGGATTTCCTCGACTACCTGCGCGGCCGTGCTTTGCGAGGCGCTGGTGCCGTCCAGCGACACGTTCAGGTCGTTGACCACCACGCGGGCGCCTTGCGCCGCCAGGGCCACGGCCGCGGCGCGGCCGATGCCGTTGGCCGCGCCGGTGACGACCACTACTTTTCCTTCCAGCATATCGAGTCTCCCTCAGTCCATCCAATTGGTCAGCACGGTGGTGGCCTGGGCGCTCAGCACCCCGCCGTTGCCGTGCACGAGCGCGGTGCGCGCATGCTTGACTTGCCGGTCGCCGCATTCGCCGCGCAGTTGGCGTACCGCTTCCACCAGGCCGAACATGCTGTACATGCCCGGGTGCACGCAGGACAGCCCGCCGCCATTGGTGTTCACCGGCAGCTCGCCGCCGGGAGCGATGCGTCCGCCGGACACGAAGGCGCCGCCTTCGCCCTTGGCGCAAAACCCCATGTCCTCCAGGAACAGGATGGGGTTGATGGTGAAGGCGTCATAGAGCTGCACCAGGTCGATGTCTGCCAGCGCCACGCCGGCCCGCTCACGCGCCAGGTCGGCGCTTTGCCCCGCCACGGTACGTGTCAGGTCGGCCATGCAGGCGATCTGGCGATGCGAGTGCGCCATGGCCGTGCCTTGCACGTATACGGGCCGGGCGGCCTCGACGCGTTCGGCGGCGGTAACCACGATGGCGCCCGCGCCGTCTGTCACCAGGCAGCAGTCGCGCGCGGTCAGCGGCGAGGAGATCACGCGCGCGGCCAGCACGTCGGCGATGGACAGCGGCTCGCGCTTGTAGGCTTCCGGATTCAGCCGCGCCCAGGCGCGCGCGGCGACCGCCACTTCGGCCAACTGTTCGCGGGTGGTGCCGTACTCATGCATGTGGCGGCGCGTCGCCAGCGCGTAGCTGGTGGGCGGGTTGAAGGGCTGGAACGGTTCCTCGTAGGGAAACGGATCCAGCCGCGCGCGGGCGCCCGAGGTCGCCGAGACGCCGTTGCCGCCGCGCGGGGCGGCGCCGTAGGCGATCACGATATTGCGGCACAGGCCGGCCTGGATCGCCGCCGCGGCGATCAGCAGATGGCCGACGAAGGACGCGCCGCCGATCTGGGTGCTGTCCATGAAGCGCGGGTACAGGCCCAGGTACTCGGAAAGCTTGTTCAGCCACATCGATGAGGACAGGCTGGCGCTCATCAGGCCGTCGATGTCTTCCATGCGCAGTCCGGCATCGCGCACGGCGGCGTGCACCGCCAGGGAGGTGATCTCCAGGTCGTTCAGGCCGCCCGCATCGCCTATGCCCGCCGTGGCGCAGCCGGTGATGGCGATGGCGCCGCGCAGGTTCTTGTTCCAGTCCGTCATGGCGCTTCCTTTCCAAACACCACTCGGGCGCGCTGCGGGTCGGGCCGGGCCGTCAGCCGCATGCCGATGCGCGGCTCGCCTTCGTCCAGCAGCGTGGACATCATGCGGAAGCCTTCGTCCATGTCGGCCAGGATGACGTTGCGCGCGGGCGCCTGCGGCGTGGCGGGGATTTCCGAATAGGAATAGAGCGTGGCGCCGGCGCGCATGGGCCGCCAGGCATATTCCTGCGAACGGCAATGGGTGCAGTGCGTGCGCGGGAAGAAGAACGAGAGTCCGCAGCTGCGGCACACCTGGACTTCCAGGCGTCCCGCGCGCAGCGCCTCGGCAAAATAGGCTTCCGGCGACAGCGAGCCGATGCGGACCTCACTCATCCTTGACCCCGGCCTGGGTGATGACGGCCTGCCACTTGTCCATTTCGTCGCTGACGAACTTCTGGTACTGGCCCAGATCCATGTCGCCCGGCTCGGAACCGGTGGAGCGGATGTACTCCTGCGTGGCCGGCTGCATCACCGATTTGCGGATCTCGCTGTTCAGCGTCTGCACGATGTCGGCGGGCGTGCCGGCCGGGGCGTAGACGCCTACCCAGGTGCTCAGGTCGAAGCCCTTGTAGCCCAGCTCGTTGAGCGTGGGCACGTCGGGATAGCGCGACTGGCGCTGGGCCGAAGCGATGGCCAGGGGCACGATCTTGCCGGATTGCAGATAGGCGTTGGCGGTGACCGACTCGGCCATGCCGACAGGCACTTGTCCCGACACCAGATCCGTCATGGCCGGGCCCGCGCCGCGATAGGACACGTGCATCAGCGGCAGGCCGCTTTGCGCGCGCAGCAGTTCGCCGACGATGTGGGGCGCGCCGCCGGCGCCGGCCGTGCCGTAGGGCACGGAGGGCTGCTTCTGCGCATAGCTCTTGAAGTCCGCGAAAGTCTTGATGCCCAGGTTGGCGTTGACCAGCAGGAAGTTCGGGCTGACCGCCAGCAGCGCGACCGGGGCGAAATCCTTGCGGGCGTTGTAGGGCAGCTTCTTCAGCACGGGGTTGATCACGTGGCTGGTCGCGCCCACCAGGATGGTGTAGCCGTCCGGCTTCTGCCGCGACACGTACTCGGTGGCGATCTGGCCGGTGGCGCCCGGCTTGTTCTCGACCACGAAGGGCTTGCCCAGGCGGGTCTGCAGATCGGCCGCGATGCGCCGCGTCAGGATGTCGGTCATGCCGCCGGGGGCGTAGGCCACCACCAGGGTGACGGGTTTGGCCGGATAGGTCTCGGCGGCGGCGATGGCGGGAACAACGGCGAGCAGCGTCAGCAGCTGCTTCAGGCCAGGCTTGAGTGTCATGTTGGAGGTCTCCTCGTGCTGCGGGCTGATTTGCCCTGCATGGTTATGGCGTCGAGGTGACCGTCTGGATAGCGCGTGGGGTGCGGGGCCTCGACGCGCTAATGATGGAAGCGGTCCATCATGCAAACAATTGATTAATTATCATGAAGGCATTCAGGAAAGAGATTAATCGCCGGCCGCGGCGGGCTGTCCCTGTTCACCAAGATGTGCTTCGAAGGCGGCAAGAAATGCCGCCGCGGCGCGCGACAGCCGGTAGTCGGCCCGGCGCAGGACGGACAGCTCGTGCAGGGCCTGAGGCCGGTCGGCGATGCACAGCGCCTTCAGGCCCATTTCCTGGCAGACCTTGCGCACGTAGCCCGGCATGACGGTAATGCCCATGCCGCCGCGGATCATGGCGAAGGCGGTGGTCAGGCTGCCGGTCTGGGCCACGCTGCGCACCGTCAGCCCCTGGTCCTGCAGGATCTGGTCCATCTTGCGGCGCACGGTGTAGGTGCCGCGCAGCAGGATGTGCGGGTAGCGGGCGAGTTCGCGCCAGCGCGTCTCGTCGAGGCGCGCCAAGGGGTGGCCGGCGGGCACCACGGCATACATGGGGCCGCGATAGACCACGCGGCAGTCCAGCCTGGGGTCCTGGCTTTCCATCGCCACCAGCCCCAGGTCGGCCTTGCCGTGCAGGACGTGTTCGGTGGCCTCGTCGCCGGTGAGTTCATGCAGGTCGAAGACGATGTTGGGGTGGCGCGCATGGAATTGCGCCACCACCGGCGCGATCAGCGTGTGCATCATGATGGGCGAAGCCGCGATGGAGACCTCGCCGCGCTCCAGCCCCGCCAGGCTGCTCAGGCTGCGTTCGGCCGCGCGCAGCGAACCGAAGGTTTCCTGCGCGTAGGCATACAGCTCGGCCGCGCCCTCCAGCAGCTCGACGCCGCGCGCCGAGCGCTCGAACAGCGCCATGCCTATCGCCCTTTCCAGTTCGGAGCAGAGCTTGCTGACGGTCGACTGCGTCAGGTTGAGCGCCTCGGCGGCGCGGGTGAAGTTCTTCAGCTCGTACACGGCGCAGAATGCCCGGAGCTGGCGCAGCGTGATACCCATGGTGCGACTCCCGCAAGAGGCGGCTATCGTAACCAAGCCACCGGGGCTACGGTATTTATTCCATTTAAGACTTATTTCATGAAAATTACTCGTTTGTTGTGATGAAACCCTGCCCTTAGCATCGGTGGCCATAACCCTAGCTGGAGTTTCCATGACTGCGCCTATCCCTGCTTTCGCCCATGCCCTCGTGACCCGCGACGAGCGCGGGGTCTATACCCTGCAGATCCACGACGCCAAGAGCCTGAACATTCTGGCCTCGGCGGTCACGCTGAGCCTGACCGAGGCCGCCCGCTGGATCGCGGTCCAGGACGATGCCCGCGCCGTGGTCATCCGCGGTTCGGGCGAGCGCGCCTTCGTGGGCGGCGCCAACATATATGAGATGGCCGAGCTTGATCCGCAGGGCGCGCGCGAATTCATCACCCGGCTGCGCGATCTGTGCGACGCGGTGGCCGCGATTCCCGTGCCCACCATTGCCCGTATTCCGGGCTTCTGCCTGGGCGCGGGCATGGAGTTGGCCGCGGCCTGCGACATCCGCCTGGGATCGAAGGACGCGGTCTTCGGCATGCCCGAGGTGCGCGTGGGCATCCCGTCCGTGATCCACGCCGTGCTGTTGCCGGCCATCATCGGCCCCGGCCCCACCAATTGGCTGCTGCTGACCGGCGAGACGGTGGACGCTGCGCAGGCGCAGCAGTGGGGCTTCCTGGAATTCGTCAGCGAAACCGGCGCGTTGGACGCGCTGGTCGAACGCACGGTGGCGCCCATCGCCGAAAGCGGCCCGATCGCGGTGCGCTCGCAGAAGGCGCTGCTGCAATACTGGAGCGAGTCCACCGTGGAAGCCGGCCTGGACCGCAGCGTGGCTGCGTTCGGCGAGGCCTTCACCACCGACGAGCCGCGCCGCTACATGGCGCCCTTCGTCAACCGCAAGAAGCAGCAGGAGGCCAAGTAATGGCTGGCCCGCTCGCGGGCGTGCGGGTCGTCGACATGACTTCGGTGGCCATGGGGCCGTACGGCACCCAGATCCTGGCCGACATGGGGGCGGAGGTGATCAAGGTCGAGGCGCCCGAAGGCGACGTGTTCCGCACCTCGGCCCCGGCGATGAGCCCGGGCATGGGGCCGGCCTACCTGAACCTCAACCGCAACAAGTACAGCGTGACGCTGGACGCCAAGACGCCGGCCGACCGCGACAGCCTGCTGCGCCTGATCGACGGCGCCGACGTGTTCGTGTCCAACGTGCGCCCGGCGGCGCTGGCGCGCCTGGGCCTGGACGCTGACACGCTGCGCGCGCGCAATCCGCGCCTGATCCATTGCTCGGCGGTGGGCTTCGGCCAGGACGGCCCCTACGCCGCCCGTCCGGCTTTTGACGACATCATCCAGGCCATGAGCGGAATGGCAGACCTGCAAGGCCGCAACAGCGGCGCGCCGGCCTACGTCAACACCATCATCGCTGACAAGGTGGCGGGGCTGACGCTGGCGTACGCGATTCCCATGGCCTTGTACGAGCGCGAGCGTTCGGGAGCGGGGCAGGCGGTCGAAATTCCCATGTTCGAAACGCTGGTCTCCTTCACTCTGGTCGAGCACATGAGCGGGCACAGCTTCGTGCCGCCGCTGGGACCCATGGGCTACAGCCGGGTGCTGTCGCCGCAGCGGCGTCCCTACCGCACACGCGACGGCTATCTGGCCTTGCTGCCCTATACCGATGCGCAATGGCGGCGCTTCTTCGCCCTGGCCGAACGCGCCGACCTGGCGGCGGACCCGCGCTATGTCGACGCGACCTCGCGCGCGCGGCACTTCGACGAGCTCTACCAGGACCTGGCGGACATCGTCGCGCTGCGCGGCACCGGGGAGTGGCTGGCGCTGCTGGCGGACGCGGACATCCCGCATTCGCGCGTGAACACGCCGGAAGCCCTGTTCGAGGATCCGCACCTGCAGGCGACGGGGTTCTTCCAGCGCGTGGAGCACCCGACCGAAGGGCCTTTGATGGCCGCGGGCATCCCGGTGCGCTTTTCGCGCACGCCGGGCGAGATCAAGCGCCAGGCGCCGCGCCAGGACGCCGATCGCGATATGCTCGAGCCTGCGCGCTGAGGCCGGCATGGCCGGCGGCGCCTGGCGGCGACTTCGACCATGAACATCACTCTCAAGCAATTGCGCGTGTTTTGCGCGCTTTACGAACTGCGCAGTTTCACGGCGGCCGCGCGCGCGGCGTTCGTGACCCAGTCGGCCGTCAGCAAGCTCTGCGCCGAACTGGAGGCCGAGGTCGGCCAGCCGCTGTTCGAGCGCTCCACCCGCAGCGTCACGCCCTGCGATGGCGCGGCGGATTTCTATGCCTACGCCCAGGAAATCCTGGGCACCGTGCGCGCCGCCGAGCGCAGCATGTCGGGCCTGCGTACGCTGGAACGCGGCACAGTGGGCGTGGCCACCTCGCCGCTGATGATGGTCGGGTTGCTCGGCGAGGTGGTGGCCGACTATCACCGCGCCCATCCCAGCGTGAAGCTGGACCTGTTCGAGCTGTCCACCGACGACACCATAGAACACGTGCGCAATGGCCGCGCCGACTTCGGCATCGTTTCGGTCGAAACCCCTTCGGAAGAACTGGCCACGCGGGTCATCTACCGCGACACCATGTACGCGGTATGCGCGCCGCGCCACGCTTTGACGCGCAAGCGTTCCGTGTCGTGGGCCGACGTGGCCGCCCACGACCACATCATGCTGCGCAACGTGTACAGCGTGCGGCGCAGCCTGGACCGCGTGGCGGCCGACCTGAACCTGGAATTCCGTTACCGCATCGAGGCCGGCATGCTGGTCTCGGCGCTGAAGCTGGTCGGCGCGGGGCTGGGGATAACCGTGGTGCCCGGCTATGCCTGCGACTTGGCGCGGCAGCTGGGCTTGCGCATCCTGGAGATCGATGGCGCCCGCAAGCATGGGCACGAGCTCTGGCTGATCCAGCGCCGCAACGCGCGTCTGTCGTTGGCGGCTTCAGCCTTTTTGCAGGCCACCGAAGACTATCTGCGCGAGCGCCAGTCTGAAGGCAATTAATCTGGGTTTGGAATAAGTCTATGAAAATTAGTCCCTTGTTGGGATAAGCGGGTCGCAAGCATCATACGGTCAGAGTTAAAGAGGCCGACCCGCGGCCCCTGACAGGAGACAAGCATGAATCGACCGTTCGGCGTGCGCCGCAGCCTGCTGGCCGCTGGCAGCCTCACCGTCCTGACCGCGCTGGCTGGCGCGCTGCCGCCCGCGGCGCTGGCGCAGGGCGCCTATCCCGACAAGCCCATCACCATCGTCGTGCCGTTCTCGCCGGGCAGCGCCACCGACACCAGCGCGCGCATCATTGCCGAAAAGCTCGGCCCGCGCCTGAACGTGCCGGTCGTGATCGAGAACAAGCCGGGCGCGTCCGGCACCATCGGCGCCTCGTTCGCCGCGCGCGCCCAGCCCGACGGCTATACGCTGATTCTCACCAGCAGCTCGACGCACTCGGCCACGCCGGCGCTGTTCCGCAAGCTGCCGTTCGATCCCACTGGCGACTTCACCCACGTCATCCGTATCGCCACCATCCCGATGATGCTGGTGGTGCGCGAGGATGCGCCCTACAAATCGCTGCAGGAACTGGTCAAGGCCACGCAGGCCAAGCCCCTGAACTACGCCTACGGCTCGCCCACCAGCCAGATCGCCGGCGCCACTTTCAACACCGTGGCCGGCGCTGCCGCCAACGGCGTGCCCTACAAGAGCCAGCCGCCGGCCGTGACCGACCTGCTGGGTGGCCACGTCGACTACCTGTTCGCCGATCTGTCCGTGGTCACCTCCTTCATGCAGGCGGGCAAGCTGCGCGGCCTGGCCTACACGGGCCATGAGCGCGCCAAGGAATTCCCCGGCGTGCCGACCTTGGCGGAACTGGGTTACCAGAAGTTCGACTTGGTGGTGTGGGTCGGCGTGGCCGTGCCGGCCAAGACGCCCGACGCCATCGCGCAGAAACTGAACCAGGAAGTCGCCGCCATCCTGCGCGAACCCGACGTGCTGCAGCGTTTCGAGTCCCTGGGCATGCAGGTCTCGCCCAACACCTTGGCCGAACACCAGGCCTTCGCGCAATCGCAGCGCCAGGTCTGGACGCAACGCGCGATCGACGCGAAGATCGAACCGCAGTAAGCGGCGGGAAGCCGCAAGGGCGTCCGCGGACGCCCTTCTTTTTTTGCTCTGTTTTTGTGGTTGTTGCTGTTGCTGCGGCTCGTGCTTCGTAGGTCGCCCGCACCGACGGGCTACGTGTGTCTTGGGTCGTCGCGCTGCCGGAGCTGTGGCCAGGGGCGAGTCTTGGGCTGCCCGTGTTATTCGGCCGCGCGGGCGGCCGAATAACACATACATGCTTTTTTTTGATTGCTACTGTGTTCGCTGGTGCGAATGCGGCGATTGATTTTCTGATGGCGTCACCGCCCACCCCAGGAAGCTAAAGGACATCAGCAAACCGCTCACCGCGTCCGCGCCAGCGAACACAATAGAAATTTACGAAATCATGTATGTCATTCTCGGCCGCCCGGGCGGCCGAGAATGACGGGCAACCCAACCCCGCGCCTTTGCGTACTCAGAAGATCTCGAACAACCCCGCCGCGCCCATGCCGCCGCCCACGCACATGGTGACCACCGCATACTTGGCGCCACGGCGCCTGCCTTCCAGCAGGACATGGCCGGTCAGGCGCGCGCCGGTCACGCCGAAGGGATGGCCCACCGCGATCGAACCGCCGTTGACGTTGAGCCGCTCCAGCGGGATGCCCAGACGGCGCTGGCAGTACAGCGCCTGCGAGGCGAAGGCCTCGTTCAGCTCCCACAGGTCGATGTCCTCGACCTTCAGACCGTGGCGCTCCAGCAGGCGGGGCACGGCGTAGACCGGGCCTATCCCCATTTCATCGGGAGCGCAGCCGGCCACGGCCAAGCCGCGGAAGGCGCCCAGCGGTTCGAGGTTGGCGCGTTCGGCGTCGCGGGCGTCCATCAGCACGCAGGCCGAGGCGCCGTCGGCCAGCTGCGAGGCATTGCCCGCGGTCACGTAGCGGTCCGGGCCCATGACGGGAACCAGACCGGCCAGGCCTTCGGCGGTGGTGGACGCGCGGTTGCAGTTGTCGGCGCTGACGGTGACGTCTTCGCGGCGAATCTCGCCCGTCGCCTTGTCGGTAATTTCCATGGTGGCGCGCACGGAAATGATCTCGTCGGCATAGCGGCCTTCGCGCTGCGCCGCGGCGGTGAGCTGCTGGCTGCGCAAGGCAAAGGCGTCCTGATCCTCGCGGCTGATGCCGTAGCGCTGCGCCACGATATCGGCGGTGGCGATCATGGGCAGGTAGAGGCCGGGGATCTGGTCCTGCAGCCAGCTATCGATGCCGCTGACGCCGTCGTCGCGGGTGCGCAGCAGCGAGCAGCTTTCCACGCCGCCGGCTACGACCGGGCCGGATTGGCCCATGACCACGCGCGCCGCCGCATCGGCCACGGCCTGCAGGCCGGAGGCGCAGAAGCGGTTGACGGTGGCGCCGGCGACGCTTTGCGGCAGGCCGGCGCGCAACGCCGCCTGGCGGGCCACGTTGCGGCCGGTGGTGCCTTCCGGGTAGCCGCAGCCCAGCACCACGTCTTCGATGCTGTGCGGATCCACGCCCGCGCGTTCCACGGCTGCCTGGATGGCGTAAGAGGCCAGGGTCGGCCCCTGGGTGATGTTGAACTCGCCGCGCTTGGACTTGGTGAGCGGCGTGCGCGCGGTGGCGACGATGACGGCTTCTCGCATGATGCGGCGATTCCTTATTGGGGTTGGTTCAGTTTGCCGAAGGTCGCGCCTTCGCGCGCCAGGCGCCGCAGCAGTTCCGAGGGGGCCCAGAACGCCGCGTCTTCCTTGGCATAGGATTCGATGTCGGCCAGGACGGCCGCCAGGCCGACGTCGTCGGCGTATTTCATGGGGCCGCCGCGCCAGCGCGGAAAGCCGTAGCCGTTGACCAGCGCGGCGTCGATGTCGGCGGGCCGCAGCGCGATGCCGTCGTCCAGGACCTTGGCGGCCTCGTTGACCAGCGCGGCCATATAGCGCCGCACGATGTCCTCGTCGCTGAACGGGCGGGCTTCGATGCCGCGCGCGGCGCGTTCCTGGTCGATCAGCGCCAGCACCTCGGCGTCGGGCTTGCCGCGCTGGCCGCGTTCAGGGTAGAGGTAATAGCCCCGGCCGGTCTTCTGGCCGAACCAGCCGCGTTCGCACAGCCGGTCGGCCACCTGCACGTAGCGGGCCTCGGGCGGGCGGGTGGCGGCCTTGCGCTTGCGGGTCGCCCAGCCGATGTCGCCGCCGGTCAGGTCGGCGGTGCGGAACGGTCCCATGGCATAGCCGAAGCGTTCCAGCGCCTGGTCGATCTGGTAGGGCGAGGCGCCGTCTTCCATCATGTGGTTGGCGGCCTCGCGGTACACGTAGAGAATGCGGTTGCCGATGAAGCCGTCGCACACGCCGGCGCGCACCGGCACCTTGCCCAGGCGCCGCGCCAGCGCGAAGCCCGTCGCCACCACGTCGTCGGCGACCTGCTCGGGCACCACGATTTCCAGCAGCTTCATGATGTTGGCGGGCGAGAAGAAGTGCAGCCCGATCACGTCTTGCGGACGCGAGATGCTGCGCGCGATCTGGTTGATGTCCAGGTACGAGGTATTGGTGGCCAGGATGGCGCCGGGCTTGCAGACCCGGTCCAACTGCGCGAAAACTTGCGTCTTCACGTCCATGTCTTCGAACACCGCCTCGACCACCAGGTCGACCGCGGCCAGCGCCGCGTAGTCGGTTGCCGTGCTCAGGCGCGAAAGGCGCTGCTCGCGCGTGGCCGCGTCGAGCCTGCCCGAGTTGACCTGCCGTTGGTAGACGCCGTCGATCCGCTCCTGGCCGGCCTGCAGCGAGGCGGCGTCGCGTTCGATCAGCACCACGTCCAGGCCGGCATCGAGCATGGCCACGGCAATGCCGGCGCCCATGGTGCCGCCGCCGATGACGCCGGCGCGTTGCACGGGGCGCGGCCGGGCCGCGCCAGCCGGGGATTTTCCGGCCAGTCTTTCGGCGAAGAAGGCGTGCGCCAGGCCCTTGTGCTCGGGGCTGGCCACGCATTGCAGAAAGGCCTCGCGCTCGACCTTCAGGCCCTCTTGCAGCGGCAGTTCGAGCGCAGCTTGCAGGCAATCCAGCAGCAGATGCTGGGCCGGCAGGGAATGGGGCTTGGCGGCCAGGCGCTCGCGTTGCGCTGCCACGGCGGCCAGCCCGGCCTGCTTGTCGTCGGCCGCAGCGGCGCCGCGGCGCGCGGCGGCATGGTCTGCGCACAGCGCCCGTGCCTTGCGCACGGCGCAGTCCAGCAGGCTGGCTTCGTCGCAGACTTGGTCCAGCAGGCCCAGCGTCAGCGCGGCCTTGCCGTCCACGCTACGGCCTTCCAGGATCAGGGGCAGGGCAGCCGCCGCGCCGATCAGGCGGGGCAGGCGTTGCGTGCCGCCGCCGCCAGGCAGCAGGCCCAGCTTGACCTCGGGCAGGCCCAGCCTGGCGTTGGCGGCGCCGACGCGGGCATGGGCTGCCAGCGCCAGCTCCAGGCCGCCGCCGAGGGCCACGCCTTGCAGCGCCGCGACGATGGGCTTGCTGCTGGCGGCGATGAGATTGGCGACGTCGCCGGCCCAGGGCGCCTGCCTGGGTTGGTCGAATTCGCGGATGTCGGCGCCAGCGCTGAAGTTGCCCTGTGCGCCGTGCAGCACGATGGCTTGCACCGACGCATCCTGGGCGGCGGCCTGCAAGGCTTCATGCACTTGCTGGCGCAGGGGATGGTCCAGCGTATTGAGGGGCGGGTGGTTCAGGCCCAGCAGCAGGACGTCGTCCTGTCGCGTGGCCTGGATGCGTTGGTTTGCGGGGGTTGCCATGGCGAGATAGGAAGGAATGATCAAAGCGGATGTCAGGCGTCGGCGGGCGCTGCCAAGCCTTCGGACAGCAGGGCCAGATGGCCGTCCTGCGAGCCGAAGGCCGCGTCGCAGCACAGCAGCTTGCGGTAGTAGTGGCCGATGGGATATTCGTAGGCCATGCCCATGCCGCCGTGCACCTGGATGGCCTGGCCGCCCACGTGGCGCGCGCTGCGGCCCACGGTCAGCTTGGCCAGGCTGAGATCGCGCTGCGCCTCGGCATCGCCAGCGGCGGCTTCGTCCGCGCGTAGCGCGGCCAGCAGGGTCATGGAACGCGCCCGTTCGGCCGCGATCAGCATGTCCACGTAGCGGTGCTGCAGGACTTGCAGCGCGGCCAGCGGCTTGCCGAACTGGCTGCGTTCGTGCAGGTAGTCGCGGCAGATTTCCAGCGTACGTTCGATGGCGCCCAGCGCCACCGCGCAGCTGGCCGCGAGGCCGCGGTAGACGGCGCGCAGCAGCAGGGCTTGGGCTTCCTGGCCGCTGGCCAGGCAGGCCGCGGCCGGCGTGTTCTGGAACACCAGGTCGGCGCTGCGGGCGCCGTCGGCCAGCGGGGCGCCGGTACGGGTCAGCCCCGTGGCGTTGCCTTGCACCAGCAGCAGTTCCAGGCCAGCTTCGCTATGTGCCGTCACCACCAGCCAGTCGGCGTCCGCGCCGTTGTCCACCAGCGTTTTGCGGCCGCTTACGCGCCAGCCCTGGCCGTCGTGTTCGGCGCGGGCATCCGCCTGCAGCGGCGCGAAGCCGCGATCGGCTTCAGTCCAGGCCAGGGCCAGGCTGGCCTGGCCCGCGATTGCGGCTTCCAGCGCCTGCGCGGCAGGCGATCCCGCGGACGCGCCCGCCAGCAGCGGCGCCGTCAATACCGCGCTGGCCAGCAGCGGTTCGGTGCTGAGCGAGGCGCCCGCGCCTTCCATCAACAGCATGGTTTCCTGCGGCCCCAGGCCCAGGCCGCCGTCGTCCTGCGGCACGGTGAGCCCCAGCCAGCCCAGTTCGCCCATGGCCTGCCAGGCGGCGCGGTCGGTCTTGGCGGGGTTGGCCAGCCGTTCGAGATGGCGGTCGAAGCCGTAAGCGGTCGAAAAATAATCGAACACGCTCGCGCGGATCATCGCTTGTTCGTCGGAGAGGTTCAGATTCATGGCGTGTCCTTGCTTATTTCTGGAATCGGCTCTTGGCGATCACGGACTTCTGGATTTCGGAGCTGCCGCCGTAAATCGTGGCCACGCGGTTGAACAGGTGGTCGCCCAGCAGGCCGTGCGCCGTGGCGTCGCCGATGGGCGACTGGGTGTAGCGGCCGGTGTAGACCATGCCGTAGCGGCCGGCGAGGTCCAGCAGCAGTTCGGTCAGGGCCTGGCAGATCTCGGAGCCTTCGATCTTCAGCATGGAAGAATCGGCGACGTCGAAGCCGGATCCCGGGCGGTAGGCCGACAAGGCGCGCAACTCGGTCAATTCCAGTGCGCGCAGGCGCGCTTCGATGTCGCACAGGCGCTGGCGGTAGATCGGGTTGTCGATGGGACGGCTGCCGTCGGCCAGCGGATGCGAGGCCAGGCGTTGCGCGCGCGCCAGCTGCATGCGCGAGCGGCCGACGCGGGCGATCATGGCGCGCTCGTGGCCGAGCAGGAACTTGGCGTAGGTCCAGCCTTCGCCTTCCTTGCCGACCAGGCCGGACTTCGGCACGCGGACGTCGTTGAAGAACACTTCGCAGATGCTGGCGCCTTCATCGATGGTGCGCACCGGCCGGACCTCGATGCCCGGGGTCTTCATGTCGAGCAGCAGGAAGGAAATGCCTTGCTGTGGCTTGCCGGTGTCGCTGGTGCGGGCCAGGCAGAACATCATGTCGGCATGGCGCCCGTGGGTGGTCCAGGCTTTCTGGCCATTGAGCAGATAGTGGTCGCCGCAATCGACCGCGCGGGTGCGCAGCGAGGCCAGGTCGGAGCCGGCGTTGGGTTCCGAAAAGCCCTGGCACCACCAGGTTTCAGAACCGAGTATGGCGGGCAGGTATTGCGCCTTCTGCTCGTCCGAACCGAATGTGTAGATCACCGGGCCGACCATGGAAATGCCGAATGGAATGGTCTCGGGCGCGCATTGCAGGGCCAGCTCGTGCAGGAAGATGCGCTGTTTTCCCAGGCTCCAGCCGGTGCCGCCGTATTGCACGGGCCATGCCGGCGCGATCCAGCCCTGGCGGTGCAGATGCCGCTGCCAATCCACGTATTCGTGCTTCTCCAGTTTTTCGCCATACAGCACTTTGCGGCGGACGCTTTCGGGCAGGTGGGCCTGCGCGAAGCTGCGGACTTCCTGGCGGAATTCCCGCTCTTCAGGCGTGATTTCAATATCCATGGTGATGATCGCTCTATGGGGCGCCTTCAGATCGGCGAAATGGGATGGGCGGCCTTGATGTGTATGGGGACATCGGGCAGAAATTCGGCGGCAACTTCATTGACCGTGCGGGGGATATCGCGCAGGCGCGCGGCCACGTCCTGGCGCGTGCCGGCGATGGCCAGGCCCATCAGCCCGGTGTGGTCGCCGGCGCCTGGGTCGGTGACCAGCGCGAAGGAGAAGGAGGCGCGGTTGGCGCTTTGCAGCCGGTGCGAGTAGACGAAGCCGGCGCTGCGGGCCTTGTCGACAATGGTCAGGACCTGGCGCAGGGTCGTCACCGGCGATTCGTGCTCGGCGCGCGCCAGGCAGACGCTGGCAATGGCGCAGACTTCGTCGTCGGGCAACTGCGCCAGCAGCGCGTAGCCCAGGCCAGTGTCGATCAGTGGACGCACTACGCCGATGGGGACTTGGGTCTTGCGGTCCTTGGCGCCGTAGAGCACGTGGGCGTACTGCACATAGCGGCCGCTGCGCTGGCCGAGGATGATGCTCAGGCCCAGCCGTTCGCCCAGTGCGCGCATGGCCAGGCGCAGGTTGCTGCGGGGCAGGGCCAGGTCATGCACCCAGCCGCCCAGCATGTTGAGCCGCAGGCTGGGCATGTAGGTGCCATCGTCCGGGTTGTGGCACAGATAGCCCATGCGCATCAGCGTCTGCACCAGCATCCAGGTGCTGGACTGCGGATAGCCGCTGGCGCGCACGATCTCCGCCAGCGTGACGGGCCGTCCGAGCTGTTCGAGCAGCTCGATCAGTTCGAGCACGCGCTGGGCCGACTTCACCGAGCGCTGGCCCAGGTCGCGCGTGCTGTCCTTGATGGACGCGTCAGGAAGTTCGAGCCGGCGAGATGAACGGGACATGGCGTGCCTCGGGATCAGTCGGTGCGGATATTGGCCTTGTCTGCCAGTTCTGCCCAGCGCTTCAGATCGGTCTGGAAGAACGTGGCGAAGGTCTTGGGATCGCTGCCCACGGGATCCAGGTTCATGCCGACGAGCTTGGACTGGACCTCGGGCGCCTTGACCGCGTCGGCGATCTGCGTCGACATGGCCTGGACGATGGCGTCGGGCGTGCCCTTGGCCGCGAACAGGCCGAACCAGGCGCCCAGGTTGAAGCCCTGGTAGCCCAGTTCCGTCATGGTGGGCGTCTGCGGCAGGGTCGCCATGCGCTTGTCGCCGGTCACGGCCAGCACGCGCAGGCGGTCGGAATTCAGGTGCGGCAGGGCCGAGCCGATGTCGGGAAAGGCGAAGGAGACCACGCCGCCCAGCAGGTCGGACATCATGGGCGCAGCGCCCTTGTACGGCACGTGTTGGGCGCTGGTCTTGGTTTCCTGCAGGAACTGGGCGCCCAGGAAATGGCCGGTCGAACCGTTGCCGTAGGACCCGTAGCTGTATTTCTGGGGAGCGGCGCGCAGCGCTTCCACCAGGGCCTTGACCGAATCCACGTCCACGCTGCTGCGATTGACCACGAGCACGTTGGAGGAGCGGGCCACCAGGGATACCGGAATGAAGTCGCGGTCCACTTGGTACGGGATCTTGACCGTCGAGGTCGCGGGCAATTGCGACATGGTGGTGAAGCCCAGCATGAAGGTGTAGCCGTCGGCCGGCGCGCCCAGCACGGCATTGCCGGCGATCACGCCCGAGCCCCCGGCGCGGTTCTCGACCACGATCGGTTGCTTGAGCACGCCGCCGATGTGCTGAGCCAACAGGCGCGCAACCGTGTCGGCCCCGCCGCCAGCGGCGCTGGGCACGATGAAGCGGATCGGCTTCTCGGGCCAGGCGTTGTCGGCCGCCTGCGCCGGCAGGCTGCAAACCGCGGCCAGGGCGGCGGCGGCCGCCAGGAAATGCCTTCGTGCTGCGAATTTCATGGTTGTCTCCTGTGGATGGGTATTTTGTTTTGGTGAGTCAGTTGCAATGCGCGCGCGCCATGTCGACGACGGCCTTGCGGAGGATCTTTCCATTATCTGCCGCTGGCAGCCTGGAAAGCAGGATGATTTTCTGCGGGCGCTTGTAGGGCGCGAGGCGCTCGCGCGCAAAGGCCTGCAAGGCTTCCGCCTCGATGCTGAGGCCGTCTTCCGCTTCGACGAAGGCGATGATCTGCTCGTCGCCGTCGAGTGGTACGCCAACCACGCAGGATTGGCGCACGCCGGCATAGGCGTTCAGCGCGGCCTCGACTTCGCTGGGATAGACGTTGAAGCCCGAACGAATGATCAGGTCCTTGATCCGGCCCATGACGAACAGCGCGCCGTCCGGCTCCGCGCGCAGCAGGTCGCCGGTGCGCAGCCAGCCCGCGGCGTCCAGCGCCTGCGCGGTCTGCTCGGGCGCCTTGTAATAGCCCTTCATGATGTTGGGGCCGCGCACTTGCAGTTCGCCGACTTCCCCGGACGCCACTTCCTGGCCGTCTTCACCGACGATGCGGGCCTGCATGCCCGGAATCAGATAACCCACGCTCAGGTCGGCGCGCCGTTGGCGGTAGGGCACCATGCTGATCGTCGGCGAGGCCTCGGTGAGGCCATAGCCGTTGTTGATGGGTTCCCCGAAGATTGCTTCGATGCGCGCCTTGAGCGACGGATCCAGCGGCGCGCCGCCGCAATGCAGCAGGCGCACGCGCGGCGCGGGAATCGGCGTGCCTTGCTCATGCGCCTGCAGCAGGCGCACGTACATCGCGGGTACGCCGTGCAGCATGGTGATGCCGCCGGCCAGCGCGGCGATCGCGTGCGCAACGTCGAAGCGGCTGCCCAATTGCAGCGTCGCGCCGGCGCCGAGCGCGGCCAGGGCCACGGTGCTCAGGCCATACACGTGCGAGATGGGCAGCGCCGAATAGATCCGGTCATCGCGGCTGGTGCCGCGCGCGTGGCGTGCGACGGCGGACGAATGGCCCAGGTTGGCATGCGTAAGCATCACGCCCTTGGGCGTGCCGGTGGTGCCGCTGGTGTAGATCATCACCGCCACCTGTTCGCGCGAGTCCGCCTGCGCCGGCTCGGCTTGCGCGGCGGGGTCCGCTTCGGTGCAGGCAAAGCGCAGGCCGGCAAGCTCGACCTCGCGCGCGCCATGGCGCAGGCCGTGGGCCTGGGCTTCCGTCGACAGGCCGCTGGTGGCGAGCAGCAGCCGCGGCTGGCAGTGCGCCTTGATGGCGTCGACTTCCACGCCGGTCATGCGGGCGTTGACGACCACGGCCCAGGCGTCCAGCCGGCTGCAGGCCAGCACGGCGGCCAGCTGGGTGCCGCCGCTTTCCCCGGCGATCAGCAGGCGGTCGCCAGCGCGCAGGCCCTGGGTCCGCAGATAGGCGGCCAGCGCGTCGACCACCGTGTCGAGTTCCGCATAGGTCCAGCTTCCTTCATCGGAAATCAGGGCGGTATGCGCGGCCAGGCCAGGCAGGTGCCGGCTGACCAGCTGGTGTATGCGGAAATCGGTATCGGGTAGATCAACGGACATGGTGTGGCGGGGCGTCTGTACTGGGCTGCTATTGAGCGGAATCATAGGAATGACATCTCGCCATTTCCATCACATATGTGAATTCTTCGTGAACCGCGGTGACCGCTCCTTGGCCGCGCCGCGTGCCGGCCTGGGGCAAAACGAATAAAGTGCCAGTCAGCGCCCGCGCAGTGGCCGCGGGCAATCATCGAAAAATGGAGACAGTATGGATACGGCAGGCAAGGGCGCCAGCGTGCGCGAACAGGTCAGCGCAACGGAATGGGAGGTCCGCAAGGATCTGGCGGCGCTATACCGGCTGGTGGCGCTGTTCGGCTGGGATGACCTGATCTTCACCCACATCACGGCCAAGGTGCCCGGGACCGAACACTTCCTGATCAACCCCTACGGCATGATGTTCGACGAGATCACCGCATCCAGCCTGATCAAGATCGACCTCGATGGGCGCAAGGTCATGGACTCGGAATACGACATCAATCCGGCCGGCTTCACCATCCACAGCTGTATCCACGCGGCCCGCAAGGACGCCATGTGCGTGCTGCACACGCATTCCATCAACGGGGTGGCGGTGTCGGCGCAGAAGGCCGGGTTGCTGCCGCTGTCGCAGTTCGCGTTCATCGTGCTGCGCTCGCTCAGCTACCACGACTACGAAGGCCTGGCGTTGAATCCCGAGGAACAACCGCGGCTGGTGCGGGACCTGGGCAGCAATTCTTATCTCATCCTGCGCAACCACGGCCTGTTGACCGTGGGGCAGAGCATGGCCGAAGCCTTCCAGGCCATGCACCGGCTGGAGGCCGCCTGCATGGTGCAGGTGCGGGCCCAGGCCGGCGGCGAGCTGACCTACATACCGCCCGACATCCTGAAGAACGCGACGGTGGAATCGCAGGCCGACCGCGCGCACAAGGCCATGCTGGCCTGGCCGGGCTTGCTGCGCCGGCTGGATCGCCGCAACCCCGGCTACGCGGAGTAGCGGGGATGCGGGCCCCGCGGGAGGGGCCCGCAGTGGTGGATCAATACTTGCCCATGTAATCGCGCTTGCCGATTTCCACGCCGTTGTGGCGCAGGATGTCGTAGGCCGTGGTGACGTGGAAGAAGAACTGCGGCAGGCCATAGTGCAGCAGGTAGGCGCTGCCGCTCAGCTTCTTTTCCTTCGGCGTGCCAGGGCGCAGCACGATCTCGCGGGCTTCGCTCTGCGCGAACTGTTCCGGGCCGAAGGAACCCAGGTGCTCCAAGGTCTTGGCGATCAGGGCCTGCAGGCCGGCGAAGCTGGCTTCGCTGTCCGGCCACGACGGCACTTCCGCGCCGGCCAGGCGCGAGGCGATGCCTTTGGCAAAATCCGACGCGATCTGCACCTGACGCGCCAGCGGGAACATGTCGGGGAACAGGCGGGCGCCGAGATAGGCGTCCGGATCGATGTTCTTTTCCGTGGCCTGGGCTTCCGCCTTCTTCAGCACATCGGACAGGGCCGACAGCATTTGCGTCAGGACGGGAACGGAGGCGCTGTGCATGAAACTGCTCATATCGTGTCTCGCTTGAGAGTGGGCGCCGGCGCGGGAGGCGCCGGCCGGGCCTGCGAAGACTACCAGTTGCTGGCGACTCCGTTGTAACGCGGGGAGCTGCTTTCATCATCATGACATCATGATGTTATGATGTCTTCATGCAAAATCAATCCGAAAATGCGCCTCTCTATGCCCGGATGGAAACGGCACTGGCCGCGGAAATCGCGGCCGGCAGCCTGGCGTCTGGCAGCCAACTGCCGACGGAAGACCAACTGATCGAGCGCTTCGCCGTCAGTCGCACCACGGTGCGCAAGGCGGTGGAAAACCTGGTTGCCCGCGGGCTGGTGGAAATCCGGCGCGGCAAGGGCACGTTCGTCACGGAACCCAAACTGACGCAGGCGCTGACGGCGCTGAGCGGATTCGTCGAAGACATGGATGCGCTCGGCCGCCAGGCGACGGCGCGCCTGCTGGACAAGCGGCCGGTGCCGGCCACGGCAGACGTGGCGCGCCAACTGGGCGTGACGCGCGGCGCGCAGGTCTACCGCATCGAGCGCGTGCGGCTGGCGGACGGCGTGGCCATGTCGTTCGACGAAACCTATCTGCCGCTGGACATAGGCGTAAAGGTCGCCAGCAACGACCTGGAAGCCGAACCCATCTTCGATCTGCTGGAACTGCGCTACGACCTGCCGCTGATCGAGGCCGAATACCAGCTTGAAGCGGTGACGGCGGACGAGCGCGTCGCGCAGGCGCTGGGCGTTGCCGTGGGCAGCCCGATCTTCCTGATCGAGCGCACTTCCTACACCGAGGGACAGCGGCCGGTCGACTACGAGAAGCTGTATTACCGCGGCGACCTGATCCGGTTCACCACCCGCCTCTCGCGGCAACCGCGCAAGCGGGCCTGAGCCGGCGGCCATGGAGACGTCGACCCTTTTCTGGCTGTTCGCCGCCGCTTTCGGCGCCAGCGCGCTGGGCGGGGTGCTGGGGATGGCCAGCGGCATCTTCATCGTGCCCATCCTGACGCTGTTGTTCGGCGTGGACATCCATGTGGCCATCGGCGCCAGCATCATCTCGGTGATTGCCTGTTCCTGCGGCAGCGCCGCGCCATTCCTGAAGGGGCGGCTGACCAACGTCCGGCTGGCGATCGTGCTGGAGACCGCCACCACGCTGGGCGCGCTGACCGGCGTGTTTCTCATCGGCATTGTCTCCACCGAATTCCTCTACGGTTTGTTCGCCGCCATCCTGGCCGTGTCCGCGCAGCAGATGCTGGCACGTCGCCGCGAGGCCGTGGCAATCGCGCCCGACGCCGCAAGCTGGGCCACGGCGTTGCGCCTGCATTCCAGCTTTCCCGACCGAGCGCAGGGCCGCGAGGTGCACTATCAGGTGGATCGCGTGCCGCTGGGCCTGTCGCTGATGTATGGCGCGGGCCTGATTTCGGCCTTGCTCGGCATAGGCTCGGGCGTGCTCAAGATCCCCGCCATGGACGCGGCGCTGAAGCTGCCGATCAAGGTCTCGTCCGCCACTTCCAACTTCATGATCGGCGTGACGGCCGCAGCCAGCGCGGGCGCCTACTTCGTGCGCGGCGACATCGACATCGGCATCGCCGGTCCCGTCGCGCTGGGTTCGGTCGCCGGCGCGCTGCTGGGCGCCCGGATGCTGATGGGGCTGCCCGCCGACAAGCTGCGCATTTTCTTCGTGGTGGTGCTGGCCCTGTTGGCGATGCAGATGCTGCTGAGCGCGCTGGGCGTGCATATTCTTGGAGGCCCGACATGACCCAGGCGGCAGACAAGCATGCGCGGCGCGACCGTGTCATCGCCGGATTGCTCTGGTATGGAACATGGATTGCCTCGGCTCTCATCGCTGCGGGCATGGCCCTTGATTTCCTGCCGCAGGCGCCGGCCGGCCTGCGCGGGCTTGAACTGGTCAAGGCCGGGGTTGCCCTCTTCATCCTGCTGCCGGTGGCGCGGGTGGCGCTGATGCTGGCCATCTTCCTGCGCGAACGCGACTACGCCTACATGGCGATTTCCGCGCTGGTGCTGCTCATCATTGCAGCCGGCGTGGTGTCCGGGCTGCGGTGAGGCTGCGGGCTTTCCTATAATCGGAGCGCGGTGCGATGGCGCATCGCCGCATACTCTCCCCAGGACTTTTCATGCTTGCCATTACCAGCCAGGATGTCTACGTGCACACCAGCCAGGGCCGTCTTTACGCGCGGCGCTGGGACCCCGCAGGGGAGGCGGTGGCCGCGGCGCCCATCGTGATGTTCCACGATTCGCTGGGTTGCGTGGAATTGTGGCGGGATTTCCCCGAACAGTTGGCGCAAGCGACCGGACGCAGCGTCATCGCCTACGACCGTCTGGGTTTTGGCCGCTCCGATCCCAATACGGCAGTGTTCGAGCCTGGCTTTGTGGAAGACGAGGCCCGCGAGGGGTTCCGCAGCCTGCGCGAAGAACTGAACATCGGCGCCTTCGTGGGGTTCGGCCACAGCGTGGGCGGCGGCATGGCCGTCTGCAGCGCCGGCGTGTACGCCGACGATTGCCGCGCGCTGATCACCGAGTCGGCGCAGATGTTTGCGGAAGACCGCACGCTGGAAGGCATACGCGCGGCCAAACAGAGCTTTGCGGAACCCGGCCAACTGGACCGCCTGAAGAAGTACCACGGCGAAAAAGCCGCATGGGTGCTGGGCGCCTGGATCGACACCTGGCTGTCGCCGGACTTCGCCGATTGGAACCTGGACGAGCAACTGCGCCAGGTCCGTTGCCCGGTGCTGGCCTTGCACGGCGAAGTCGACGAATACGGCTCCCCCAGGCATCAGGACAAGCTCGTCGCCTTGGCGGGTGCGCGCCCCTTGCTGCTGGAGAACTGCGGCCATGTCCCCCACCGTGAACAAAGCCGCATCGTGCTGGACGTGGTGAGCGAATGGTTGAGGGCGGTGCCCTGACGAACCCGGTGCATTCATCCACAGTCCGCGCTTAGAATCGGACTAGCCTTTCCGCGCCGCCGCGCTCGTTTTCTTGAGGTCCCCGATCCGATGTCCGACCGTCAACCCGAATCCCAAGCCGTACACAACACGACCACCCGCCACGCGATTTTCATCGTCGCCACGCTCAACCAGGGGGCTGCCGCCGCCGGCACCGTGCGTGACTGGTGCGCCGATATCGCAGGCGTCGTCCGCACGGTGTCCACGCGCGCGCCCGAGCAGAATCTTTCCTGTGTCACCGCCTTCGGCTCCACGGCCTGGGACACGCTTTTCGGCGCGCCGCGCCCAGCTGCGCTGCATCCTTTCCGCGAATTTGGCGCGGGAGAGCGCCTGGCCGTCGCGACGCCGGGAGACCTGCTGCTGCACATCCGCGCGGATTCGATGGATTTTTGTTTCGAGCTGGCGACCTTGCTGCTAGGCGGGCTGGGCGATGCCGTGACCGTCGTGGATGAAGTCCATGGCTTCCGCTACTTCGACCGGCGCGCCATCATCGGCTTCGTGGACGGGACCGAGAACCCGGAAGGACGCGAGGCGTTCGACTTCACCGTCATCGGCGACGAGGACGCCGAGTTCGCCGGCGGCAGCTATGTGCTGGTGCAGAAATACCTGCACGACATGGCGGCATGGAACGCGTTGACGGTGGAGGGCCAAGAAGGCGTCATCGGCCGCCACAAGTGGTCCAACGTCGAACTCGACGATGACATCAAACCTACGTCTTCGCACAGCGCCCTGACCACCATCGAGGAAAACGGCCAGGAACTGAAGATCCTGCGCGACAACATGCCATTCGGCAGGCCGGGGGCAGGGGAGTTCGGTACCTATTTCATCGGCTACGCACGTTCGCCGCGTCCCATTGAACTGATGCTGGAGAACATGTTCGTCGGGCGTCCGCCCGGCAACTACGACCGCCTGCTCGACTTCAGTCACGCGGTCACGGGCGGCCTGTTCTTCGTGCCTTCGGCAGATCTGCTGGAGGAACTCGCGGAGCGCAGCCCGGCTGCCTGTACGGATGCGGGCGAGCCTGCGGCGCCGACGCTCGCATCGGCGGGCAAGGCCAACTAAAGCGCATCGAGGCGCAGCCTTGGCTGCGCCAGCAAAAATTCCTGGCGCGGCCGCGATGGTGGCCGCGCCAGTTTTCATTCTGACCATGCCACGCGAAGTCGTTTCGCGGTCCGGGCAGCGCGCCTCTTGCCGCGATTATGTCCCCAAAAATCGCGCCTTTCTGCGCGGTAGTTTTGGCTTTATCAATAACGCGCCTGAGAATTGTTTGCATTACACTTTCTTCCGATTTGAAGTTTCAAACAGGGAAAGGAAGCCAACATGCAACACCTCAGGCCTGCCGGCCACGCTCGTCTCATCCGTCCACGCTTCGTCCTGCGGCGCACGCCATGCCTGGTGCTGATGGCGCTGGCATGCGGCGCGGCCGTCGCGCAGGAGGAGGGTGTGTCGACCCTGCCGTCCGTGCAGGTGATCGGCAATGCAGACAGCACGACCACCGAGGGTACCGGTTCGTATACGCCGCGCGCCACGGCCGCCAGCACGGGGCTGCCGCTGACATTGCGCGAAACGCCGCAGTCGGTCACGGTAGTCACGCGCCAGCGTATGGATGACGAGAACATGCTGTCGCTGGTCGACGTGATGGCGAGCACACCGGGTATTTCGGTGCAGAACTATGACAGCGAGCGCTATTCGTTCAATTCGCGCGGGTTCAGCGTCAGCAACTACATGTATGACGGCATCCCGACGAGCTTCGACACGGGTTACGCAGCGGGCGAATCATCGCTTGACCCCATCATCTACGACCGCGTCGAAGTGGTGCGCGGCGCGACCGGTTTGCTGACCGGTGCAGGCAATCCGTCCGCATCGATCAACCTGGTGCGCAAGCGCGCCACCAGCCGCGAGTTCAAGGCGGACATGAGCGTCAGCGCCGGGAACTGGGACACCTACCGCGCCACCGTGGATCTGTCGACGCCGCTTAACGCTGCCGGCAGCGTGCGCGGGCGCATCGTCTCGGCCTACCAGGACAATCATTCCTACCTGGACGGCTACCAAAACCGCAAGAAGATCTTCTACGGCGTGGTGGACGCCGACATCACTTCCCGCACGACGCTGAGCGTGGGTTTCAATTATCAGGACAACGATCCGAAACGCAGCAGTTGGGGCGGCTTCCCGCTATGGTATGCGGACGGCGGCCGCACCGACTGGAGCCGATCGCTGAACACGGGCGCGGATTGGTCGTCGTGGGGCAGCACCACCCAGGGGGCCTTCGCCAGCCTGGAGCACCGCTTCGACAACGGCTGGACCGTCAACGCAGTGGGATCGCACTCCAAGAACGAAATGGACGCCAAGCTTCTTTATCTCTATGGCTGGCCCGACCGCAATACCGGCCTGGGCATGGGCGCATCGCCCAGCTGGTATCTGGGAGACCGCAAGCAGAACAGTCTGGATGTGAAGGCGTCCGGTCCATTCACACTGTTCGGCCGGCGCCACGAAGCTGTCGTGGGCGCCAGCTTCAACCGCCAGCACGGCGATTTCGACTACCGTTCGGCCCTGTCAAGCGCAGCCGTGGGCAACTTCCTGGACTGGGACGGCTCGTATCCGGAACCGGAGTGGAACAGCGACTCGGTCACCGCCAACCGCTATACCACCAAGCAGACGGGCTGGTATGGCGCCTTGCGGCTGAACCTCGCCGATCCGCTCAAGCTCATCGTGGGCGGGCGCTACAGCACGTGGGAGACGGATTCGGTCGGCTTCGGCGGCGGCAGCCGCCAAGCTTTCAAGAAGAACGAATTCACGCCCTATGCCGGGTTGCTTTACGACATCAACGATACCTATACCGCCTACGTCAGCTACACCGGAATCTTCAATCCGCAGAGCTATCAGGACCGCAGCGGTAGCTGGCTCGATCCTCTCGAGGGCAAGGCTTACGAGGCCGGCATCAAAGGCGAATTCCTGGAGGGCAAGCTGAACGCCAGCGCCGCCGTGTTCCAGATCGAGCAGGACAATGTGGCCCAGGTTGATCCGGGCTACATGGTGCCCGGCACCATCAATCAGGCTTATACCGCCGCGCAGGGCACGCGCAGCCGCGGTTTCGACCTGGAAGTCTCGGGTGAGGTGATGCCGGGCTGGAACCTGGCCGCAGGCTGGTCGCACTGGACCGCGCGCGATGGAGACGGCAACGCGATACAGACCGATCAGCCGCGCAGCCTGGTGCGCGTGTTCACGACCTATCAGTTGCCCGGCGACTGGAACCGGCTGACGGTCGGCGGCGGCGTCAACTGGCAGAGCCATGTGTACACCATGGCCACCGGACCCAATGGCGAAGAGCGCGTGGGCCAGGGCAGCTACGCGATCACCAATCTGATGGCTCGCTATCGCTTCAATCGCAACCTGAGCGCCCAGCTCAATGTGAATAACCTGTTCGACCGCAAGTACTACAGCCAGATCGGGTTTTACAGCCAGGGGGCGTGGGGTGCGGGCCGCAGCGCCATGCTGACGATGCGCTATCAGTACTGATGCGTCGGCAGCCGGGACGGGGGCGCCGCGCGCCTACCGTTCCTGCTCCAGCGTCGTCTTCATCCGCACCATGCTTTCCTGGCTGACCATGATGACGCCCGTGGCGGGCTGGTCGATGTCCAGGATGAAGGTCAGCACCAGGGAAATAAGCATGGCGAACAGGCCGGTCGAGATCAGCCGCCTGCGCTTGTGCAGTCCGGTGCCGTAGGCGATGAAGCCCATGGCGCCCGCCGTGACGATGAAGAGCAGATAGAAGACGGGCTCGGGAACGTGGTTTTCCAGCGCGACGCGGCGTTTTTCGTTGACTTGCGCCATTTCGTTGATGGCCTGGATGAACATGACCGCGGAAATCGAGGGCGGATTTTCCAGGACGCTGGCCGCGGTGCTCCGGATCTGGCGCTCGATGCGCCGCGACGCCGCGCTGGCCGCTGTCAGACGTTCCTTGTCGTTGTCGGCGTCGCTGAACTCCAGCGCCGTCGTCGTGTAGTCCAGCAACAGCTTTGCGATGGGCTCGCGGGCGGCGGGAGGCAGCAGCTGCGAACGCCAGTAGGCGTTGCCGATGGCGTTGGCCTCTTCCAGCACCAGGTTCTTGCGCGTCTCGAAGCGCGTTACCGACATCGCGAAGGTAAAGCCCAGCAGCAGCGCCAGCAGGCCCAGCAGGGCGGTCTGGAGCGCGCCGATATGGGTCTTGGCGGCGTCGTCGGAGGCCCGGCGGCGCTTGCGTCCCAGCTGGAAGCCCAGCTCGATGATGGCCAGGCAAACGATGACGCAGATGAAGAACACATAGGTTTCATCAATTTCGCGCAGCACGTCGATTCCTGGTGGTTATTTGGGGATAAAGCGTATGCCGAGAGGAATGCGGCGGGCAAGGGGCGAATAACCCGCAGCCGGAGCGAGTTGCCAGGTTCTTGAAAACCGTCTTGGAGTAAGGTGTCGCTTCCCTTGTAAGCGACACCGCACGGAGCAGAAATTGAAATACCGCAAACTCGGCCGTACCGACCTGGATGTCAGCCTGATCGGACTGGGCACCATGACCTGGGGCGAGCAGAACACCGAAGCCGAGGCGCACCAGCAGCTGGACTACGCCCTGGAGCGTGGCATCAATCTGGTTGACGTTGCCGAGATGTATCCGGTGCCTCCCAAACCCGAAACGCAAGGCTTGACCGAGACCTATATCGGCACCTGGCTGGCGCGCAGCAAGCGCCGCCAGGACATCGTGCTGGCCAGCAAGGTTGCGGGCCCGGTGCGCGACGCCAAGCGCCCCGGCCACATCCGCGACGGCAAGACCCACCTGGACCGCAAGAACTTGACCGAGGCCCTGGACGCCAGCCTGAAGCGCCTGCAGACGGATTACCTGGACCTGTACCAGTTGCACTGGCCCGACCGCACGACGGCCACCTTCGGCAAGCTGTCCTATCCCTGGGTCCAGGATGAATACACCGTGCCGATCGAGGAGACGCTGGAGGTGCTGCAGGACTTCGTGCGTGCCGGCAAGGTGCGCCACATCGGCGTGTCCAATGAAACGCCCTGGGGCGTGGGGCAGTTCCTGCGCCATGCCGAGAACAAGGGCCTGCCGCGCATCGCCACCATCCAGAACGCCTACAGCCTGCTGAACCGCGTCTACGAGATCGGCCTGTCGGAGTACTCGCACCACGAAGGCGTGGGCCTGCTGGCCTATTCGCCGCTGGCGATGGGCATGCTTTGCGGCAAGTATCTGGACGGCGCGCGCCCGGCCGGGGCCCGCCTGACGCTGTACACGCGCTTCACCCGCTACAGCAACGAGCAGGCCGAGGCCGCCACCCGCGCCTATGTCGAGCTGGCGCGGGCGCACGGCATTTCGCCTACGCATCTGGCCCTGGCCTGGGTCAACCAGCGCCCCTTCGTCACCAGTAACCTGATCGGTGCCACCACCGTCGAGCAGCTGAAGGAGAACATCGACAGCATCGACGTGACCCTGTCGGCGGAAGTGCTGGAGGCGATCGACAAGATCCACGCCCGCCAGCCGAATCCGGCGCCGTGACGGGCTGAGCGTCCCGTCCGCAAGGGGGGCCAGGACCCATGATGCTCTCCGGGCGTCATGGGTTTTTTCATTGGGGACGTTGCGCCGCTCCGACCTTGGATACATTTTTTTTCGCGGCGATTGTCGATTTCGCCTGGCGCGGTTCGTCGTGTCGATGGAGCATGCAAGTTCCACCATCCACACAAGGAGACCGAGATGCGATTCATGGTTCAAGTCAGGGCCACCGCCGATAGCGAAGCAGCGGTGATGCCTACTCAGCAGTTGTTGGAGGACATGGGGCGGTTCAACGAGGAACTGGTGAAGGCGGGCGTGATGCTGGCGGGCGACGGCCTGAAACCGAGTTCCGCGGGGGCGCGGGTACATTTTTCCGGCAGCAGCCGGCAAGTGATAGACGGTCCCTTCGCCGAAACCAAGGAGCTGATCGCCGGCTACTGGCTCTGGGAGTGCGCTTCCCTGGAAGAGGCGATCGAGTGGGTCAAGCGCTGTCCCAATCCAATGCCGGGCCCGTCCGATATCGAAATCCGCCCGCTGTACGAGGCCGAGGACTTCGGCGACGAATTCACGCCTGAGCTGCGCGCCCAGGAGGAACGGCTGCGCGACCAGTTGGAGAAAGCGTCCAAGCAGTGACCGCAATGCCTGAGCGGAATGGGGAAGTTTTCAGTTGATAATAAAATTGCGAATCAGTCCTATTCATTAAAATAATTGTTTCTTCCCCTCCCGCTCTGGAGTATTCAACGTGGTCCGTCCCGCTTCCGCCAGGAAGTGCCGCGCGCGCAAGCACGCGCGGCATGCAGTTGCGCCCTATGCCCTAGCCCTGACCCTGGGCATCGTCCATTCCGCGGGCGTCCATGCCCAGGCTGCCGGCGTGCCGCCGCCCAAGGGCGCGGGGGATACGCAAGGCGTGGCCCAGTTGCCCGCAGTGACCGTCAACGCGACCTCGGTGGACGACACGCTAGAGCATCTGTCTGCGCCAGTAAACAGTGGGGCGCTGGGCAACCGCAGCCAGCTGGAGACGCCGTTTTCCACGGCCGTGGTCACCGCCGCGGATATCGAAGAGCGGCAGGTCCGCAAGCTGGGCGACGTGTTCGCCCTGGACGCATCGGTCACCGACAACAGCGCCTCCTACGGCGCCTGGGCGAGCTATCTGAGCGTGCGCGGCCTGCCGCTGGATTGGCAGAATTCCTACCGCATCGACGGCAAGCCCTTCCTTAGCTACGTCACAACCTTGCCCTACGAGCACTTCGAGCAGATCGACCTGCTCAAGGGCGCGTCTGGTTTCATGTACGGCTTCGGTTCGCCAGGTGGACTGATCAACTACGTCACCAAGAAACCGACCGATGAGCCGGTGCGCAGCATTGAACTGGGCTATGTGTCCAAGGGACTCTTGCGCGAGCACGTCGATCTGGGCGGACGCGTGGGCGGCGAGGGCAGGTTCGGCTATCGCCTGAACGCCACGCATGAAGAGGGCAATACCTACAACGGCGGTTCGCTGTACCGGGATTCGGTGTCGCTGGCGCTGGATGCGCGCCTGACCGACAAGCTGAGTTGGGACTTCCAGTCGATCTACCAGGACCGCAAGGCGATCGGCCAGGAGCCGACCATCTACGCGGGCCAGATGGCGGGTTCGGAGTTGCCGTCGCCGGTGCGCAACGACAACGGCAGATTGGTGGGCGAGGGCCCGTATGCCGACAACAAATTCCGCTTTTATTCGACCGGGTTGAAGTACCAGTTGTCTTCCGACTGGTCAGTGCGCACCGACTACAGCTACAGCTCCACCCGGACCCGCCGCAATGAATCGGTGCTGTTCCTGCAGAACCAGGCGGGCGATTACCAGGATTACCGCTCGGACTACGGCGAAGCCTATGCCTACAACCAATGGCAGGGCATGGTCGAAGGCAAGTTCAACACCGGCCCCTTGAAGCATCAGGTAGTGGCCGGCGCGTCATGGCAGAAGCAGAAGAACGACTACAGCGTCAACGGCGTGTATCAGCTGCAAGGCACGGGCAATCTGCGCTCCCAGAACACCAACACCTACTACAGCCAGGGCAGCCTGGACCTGTATCGCGCTGCCGAGATCACGCAGAAGGCGCTGTTCGCCAGCGACACCATAGACCTGACCGGCGGCTGGTCCGTGCTGGGCGGTCTGCGCTATACCAACTACGAGCAGGTCGGCTTCGATGCGGCGGGGGCGCGCAATTCGCGCTACGACAAGAACGGCGTGCTGACGCCGACGGTGGCGCTGATGTACAACATCACGCCGCAGACCATGGCCTATGCCAGCTACATCGAATCGCTGGAGCCGGGGGCGTCGGTGGGCAATACCTATGCCAACTACGGCGCGCTATTGGACCCGCTCAAGAGCAAGCAGTACGAACTGGGCATCAAGACCAACCAGGATGGCTGGGCGGCCACGGCTGCGCTGTTCCGCATCGAGAAGAAGGCGGAATACACCAATGCCGCCAATGAGCTGGTGCAGGACGGCAAGTCGATCTATCAAGGCCTGGAGTTGGGAGCGTCCACGCGCATCGCCACGAGCTGGAACGTGGGCGGCAGCCTGATGTTCCTGGACACCGAATACAAGAAGGGCTCCAGCTTCACTGGCAACCGCGTCGCGGGCGCACCCAAGTTCGTCGCCGCCGCCCAGGTCGCATACTCGGTGCCGCAGCTGCCTGGCCTGAAGCTCAGGGCCGACGTGAAATACACCGGCAGCACCATGCTGGGCGCTTCCAACGCGGTCCAGGTACCCGACTACGCCATCGTCAACATCGGCGCCACCTACGACACGCGCATCTACGGCTACGAAACCACGTTCCGCGCGGGCATCAACAACCTGGCGGACAAGCGCTACTGGCTGTACCAATCCCCGGACTACGTGAAGGCGGGCGATCCTCGCACCTATGCCTTGAGCGCAAGTCTCAAGTTCTAGGCGCCGCTACCTCCCACAGCCGATCCGGCGCGAAGTCCTGCTGCTCTCCCTTCTTGGCGTAGCCCAGCGGATTGGCCACGATGCGGCAGCCATCCTTCACGTAGTCCTGCGGGCAGTGGAGATGGCCGTGCATCCAGACGTCGGCCAGGGGCAGCAGGGCGTCCAGGGCATTGCAGAACCCTGCGGTGCCCGGGGTGACGCCGTAGCGCGGATCGGCGCTTGCCAGCGTGGGGGCGAAGTGGGTGATGGCCACGGTCGGGCCGTCGTGGGGCACGCGCAGGGCGTCCTGCAGCCATTGCTGGCAAAGCAGCCCCTGCTCGCGCATTTGCTCGGCCATGAAGGGCGCGCCGTTGCGGCGCATCTCGGCCTTTTCCAGGTAGAAGTCGGCCGCGCGGAAAGCTTTTTCGCGCTTTTTCAGGGCCGCGCCCACCGTGTCGCCGGGGGCTGCCAGCGCGTCGAAATCCGTCCACAGCGTGGTGCCGATGAAGCGCACCCCATCGACCACCAGTGTTTCGCGTTCCAGCCAGTGGATGCCGAGTTCCTCGCAGAGCCCGCGCAGCCGCTCGTGGGTTTCGTCGAAATCCACGTTGTCGTACTCGTGGTTGCCAGGCACGTACACCACGGGCGTGGGCCAGCCCTTGTGCGGCGCATAGCTGCCCAGGCCGAAGTCGGTCCCCGTCATGAGCGAGCCGCGGCGGTAGGAGCCTATGTCTCCGGCCAGCACCAGCAGATCGGCGCCGGGCGCGGGCCGCGCCAGGAAGTCCGGGTCGGTTTCAAGGTGCAAGTCTGAGAGCAGTTGGATCTTCATAGCCGCCATCTTAGGCCACCGGCGACGGAGCCGCCGCTGCATGGGGTCATTGTTCCATGCGACACTTTCCGGGTTCACCCAGTCACACAGGAGGAATTCCATGCGTATCGCCATCATGACCGCCGCTGCCGCGCTTGCGCTGGCCGCCAACGCGCAGGCGCAGCCGCTGGACTGCGGCAACGCGGCCACGCAGACGGACATGAGCCTGTGCGCCGACCAGGCGTACCGCAAGTCCGACGCCGCCTTGAACGCCGCCTACAAGGAGGTGGGCGCGCGCCTGAAGAACGACCGGGACGCGACGACCCAGCTGCATGCCGCCCAGAAGGCCTGGCTGTTCTTCCGCGACGCGGAGTGCGCCTTTGCGTCCAGCAGCACGTCCGGCGGCAGCGCCTATCCCATGACGCTGAGTCTGTGCCTGGACAAGCTGACGCAGGCGCGCACCAAGGAATTGCGGGCCTACTTGAAGTGCGAGGAAGGCGATCTGAGCTGCCCGGTGCCGGGCAAGCAGTAAGCCACCGCATGAAGACCAACGAGATGAGCCCGACCAATCCAGGCCTGATCACGGACGGGCAGGGCGCGGCGCGCTGCTTCTGGCAGCCGTCCATGCCCGACTATCACGACCACGAATGGGGCATGCCGGTGGCGGACGACCGCCGCCTGTACGAGAAAATCTGCCTGGAGGGTTTTCAGGCCGGCATGGCCTGGATCACGATCTTGCGCAAGCGCGAAGCGTTCCGCGCGGCCTTCGACGACTTCGATTTCGAGCGGGTGGCGCGCTACACCGAGCGTGACGTAGAACGCCTGATGGGTGACGCCGGCATCGTGCGCAACCGCAGCAAGATCCTGTCCGCCATCAACAACGCCAAGCGCGCGCAGGCCCTGGCCGATGAGTCGGGTTCGCTGTCGGCCTGGCTCTGGCGCCATGAGCCGCCGGTCCAGGACCGGCCCGCGACGGTGGACCTGGATTACTGGAATGGCAATCCGACCTCGCCAGCGTCGGCGGCTCTGTCGCGCGAACTGAAAAAGCGTGGCTGGACCTTTGTCGGGCCGACGACCATGTATGCCTTCATGCAGGCTGTGGGCATGGTCAACGACCATATGAGCGGCTGCGTCTGCCGCCAGGCGGTCGAGGCGGCGCGCGCGGGCTTCAAGCGGCCCAAGTAGGCCGCGGCAGGGACGCCGATAAAATTGTTGAGTTGGTTGCGTTTCGCAAGTATATTGGTTGCGAACCGCAACTTTAAAGGCGCGCCATGGATCTCATCGACCCCCCCGTCCAATCCCGCGACCAGACCATCCGGGACCTGCGGGAGTTCTCCCGCAAACTGGTGCGCGAACTGGGCTTCATGCGCAGTTCGCTGGCAGGCAGCGAACTGGCGCCGTCCGCGGTCCACGCCATCATCGAGATCGGGCTGCAGCCCGGCATCCAGGCGCGCGACCTGGCGGCCATCCTCAGGCTGGACAAGTCCAATACCAGCCGTCAGGTCGCCAAGCTGGAGTCTGCCGGACTGCTGACGCGCGAGGCCGACAGCGAAGACGCTCGCTCGTCGCGGCTGCACTTGAGCGAGGCGGGGAACCAGCTGCGCGCCCAGATCGACCAGTTCGCCACGGACCAGGTGTCGCGCGCCTTGCGGCAGCTGGCGCCGGCGGACCAGCAGTCGCTGATACGGTTCCTCTCGCTCTATGCCGACGCCCTGTCGCACGAGAACCCCAACACCGCGCCTGCCGCCGCCAGCGGCATCGAAGACCAGATCCGCGCCGGCTATCTGCCTGGCTGCATCGGCGACGTGGCCAGCCTGCATGCGCGCTATTACGCACAGGCCTCGGGATTCGGCGTGTACTTCGAACGCAAGGTGGCGACCCAGCTGGCCGAATTTGCCGAAAGCCTGTCCGCCGCCGGCAAGAACATCTGGCTGTACGTGGACAACGGCAGGACGCTGGCTTCCATCGTCATCGATGGCGATCTGGCCAAGCGCCAGGCGCACCTGCGCTGGTTCATCGTTGACGAGTCGCTGCGCGGCATGGGCGTGGGCCGCGCGCTGCTGGCACGGGCCCTGGCCTTTGCCGACGCGAACTACGATGAAACCTACTTGTGGACCTTCAAGGGGCTGGACGCCGCCAGGCACCTCTACGAGGCTGGGGGCTTCACCCTGGCCGAGGAATCCGAAGGCAGGCAGTGGGGCAGCGTGGTGGTCGAGCAGCGCTTCGTCCGCCGCAGCCAGCGCGCCTCAGATCACGCTGATGCGTAGTTCGGCCAATAGCGCCGCCGCCTGAGTCTTGGATATGGTGGCGCCGGCCAGGCGCGCGGCCGAGTTCAGGTCCAGGCCGCCGAGGTCGGCTTCGCGCAGGTCCGCGCCTTCGAAGCGTACGTTCTTCAGGACGGCGTTGCGCAGGCTGCCGCCATGGAATACGGTGTCGCGGAAATCGCTGCCGGTCAGGTCGGCATCAGAGAAGTCCAGCTGCTGCACGTCGCTCTTGCGAAACGACAGGCCGCGCAGCAGCGCGCCGACCAGCAGGCATTCCCGCAGGGACCAGCCCAGGCAGGCGATGCCGTCGAAATCGCTGCCGGTGAGCTTGCAGCCCTGGAAACGGGCCGCAGCCAGCCGTGCACGACGCCAGTTGGCATTGTTGAGATCGCAATTTTCGAAGACGGCGTCGCTGGCGTCGCACGAGGCGAAGTTGACCTGGCCGCCGCGGCAGCGCAGCCAGGCCGAGTCCGCCAGGTTGGCGCCCTGAAAGGAGGCTCCCGCGATGGCGCAGGCCGTCAGTTGCGCGCCGCGCAAATCCAGGCGCGAGAAATCGGCGTCCTGGAAGTCGCAGTCCTGGAACGACAGCGCGCGCCCGGCGGACTGTTCGATCAAGGCCTGCATCATCTTGCGGTCCACTTCCTGGCCCGTCACTGTCCCGATTGCTGCTTGTGTCATGCCGCGCGTTCCTGCCTGAATTTCTGCAAAAGACGGAAAGCCTACTGGAAAATCTCGCTTTCCACGCAGAAGGCGATCAGTTCCTGGTCGGTGCGGACGTTGAGCTTGCGCATGGCCGAGATTTTCTGGCCGCTGACCGTCTTGACGCTGCGCTTGAGCGCCTCGGCCACCTGCATCATGGATTCGCCGCGGATGAAATGACGCAGCACCTCGAATTCCTTGGGCGACAGGCTGTTGATGCGTTCGCCGATGAACTTGCTGCGCTCATCGGGCGCGCCGTCGCGCTGGAAGCCCGGCGGATAGTATTTGCGGCCGGCATGCAGCGTTTCCAGCGCGGTCATGATTTCGCTGAGATTGTCGCGCTTGAGTACGACGGCAGCCACGCCGGCATCGTAGAGCGCCGAGATGATCATGGAATTCGACACCATGGTCAGCACCACGATCTGGACCTGCGGGTAATGGCGCGTCAGGTACTTGACCAGGCGGATGCCATCGCCGTAGGTATCGTCGCCGGGCATGGAATAGTCGGTGATGACCACGTGTGGCGCGTCGCGTTGCAGGTGCTGGATCAACGCGGTTGGCCCGGGCAGGGTGGCCGTGACCTCGAAATTGAGGTCTTTTTCCAGCAGGTCGCGCATCCCCATCAAGACCAGGGGATGGTCGTCGACCAGGACGATTCGGAGTCTTTCCATGCGGGGGAGTGCCGTCAGGCGAGCCCTGGTTTCAAGCGGAGATAGGGCGGTCGGGCTCGGGGTTGGGGTCGGAGGCAAACCGATAGCGTAGTGGTTTTTGCGAAGCTGCGCGCCCCGCGCGGGAGCGCGGGGCGGGAACTGACGCCAGGCGGCTTCAGATTGCCGCTTCGGCCTGCATGCGGCCCAGGATGAAGCCGTCGACCGCGCTGGTGCGCCCGCGCCAGAGCGTGGGCTGTCCGGCGATGGGGGTGCCATCGGCCGTGAAGAACAGGGCATCGGCGAGATGGATGTAGTTCGGCAGCGGATCCGCCGGCTGCGGCACGCGGAAGACGTCGCCCAACTCCGCCAGGGAGACATGCACGGCCTTGCGGGTGGCTTCGTCCACGGTGTTCAGCGACCCCGTGAAGCTGGCCGCGAAGCTGTCGAAGTAGTCGGCGCCGGACACGATGGAGCCCGACACCAGCATGCCGCCCATTTGCAGGGTGACGCCGATGCTCTCGATCTGGCTGCCGTTGTTCACCAGGTTGACCAGGAATTGCAGAAAGGCGTCGGCGTCGGGCGTGGCGCTGGCGCCCAGGCTGGCGTTGGGAGCGGTGCTCATGGCGTGATCTTCTGGAATATTTGGAAAACAGCCAAGATACTCGAATCGCGGGTGAAATACACAGAATGGGATCGCCCGAAAAACAGCCAAATCCGACCCCTATCCCCCGGCTTCGGGCGCTGGCATTTTTTCCAGGGCGCGAGCCAGCCTTCCGGCCGCCAGCCGCAGGCGGTCCCGCAGCGCTGCAGGGGCCAGAACCTCGAACTCCACGTCCAGCGCCATCAGCCAATACACCAGCGCGTCCAGGGAAGGCACCGCGCATAGCAGCAGGCAGCGCGTTTCGTCCAGGGGTTCGATCTGGCCGGCGCCGGGCGGGATCCGCGCGGCCATGACGGCGCGCGGCGCGTGCAGGACCACGCGCGCAGGTTCCGGATGCGGCGTCATCTTGACCGAGCGCGACACGTAGGCGCGCAGGTCGCCGCCTTCGGGCGGAGGCCGCGGCGCGAAATGCGCGCCGACCTGCGGGGCGCCCGCGATGCGGTCGATGCGGAAGGTGCGCCAGTCGTCGCGCGCAGGGTCCCAGGCCACCAGATACCAGCGATACCCCGTATGCGCCAGCCCTTGCGGTTCGACCAGCCGGGTGCTGGCTTGGCCCCTGCCGTCCGCGTAGTCGAAGCCGAGCCGCAACTGGTCGCGGCAGGCGGCCGCCAGCGTGGCGAGCAGGGTGGCGTCGACGGTGGTGCCATCGCGCGGTATGGGCACGATGGCCGAGCGCAGGGCGTCGACCCGGCGGCGCAGGCGCTGCGGCATGGCCTGCTCCAGCTTCACCAGGGCCCGCAGCGCGGTTTCCTCTATGCCGCCCACCGTGCCGGTGGCCGCGGTGCGCAGGGTGAGCGCCACGGCCAGGGCTTCATCGTCGTCCAAAAGCAGGGGAGGGAGGGCTTGCCCTGCGCGGAAGGCATAGCCGCCTGCCACGCCGCTGCTGGCATGGATGGGATAACCGAGCTCGCGCAGCTTGTCGATGTCGCGCCGCAGTGTGCGGGGATGGATGACAAGGGTCGCGGCCAAGTCGGTCCCGGCCCAGTGGCGGCGGGTTTGCAGCAGCGACAACAGGCGCAGAAGGCGGTTGCTGGAAGTAAGCATGGAGGCACGATAACGCGTATTGAGGGCGGAATCTGTCCTCAATGGGTTTTACAGTGGCTCCCGTAGTCAGCGGCAGGGGCCGCGACGCTCATCCCTTGATTGAATTGGAGATTTGCCCATGTCTATCGTCTTCTATTGGCACCCCATGTCCAGCGCGACCCCGGTGGCCTGCGCGCTTGCCGAACTGGCCGTGCCGCACGAACGCGTCAAGGTGGACATCAGGACGGGCGAGCAGCGCCGCCCCGAATTCCTGGCCCTGAACCCCAACGGCAAGGTTCCCACCCTGACGGTGGACGGCGCGCCCTTGTTCGAGACCCTGGCGATACAACTGTGGCTGGGCGAGCGCTACGGCGTGGAGCGCGGCCTGTGGCCTGCCGCCGGCACGCCCGAACGCCTGCTGGCGATGTCGTGGTGCGCCTGGTCCTATGTCAGCTACGGTGCGGCGGTGATGCGCCTGTTTCTCGCCACGCAGGCCGAGGGCGCGCCCGGCGGCGCCGAAGCGGAACGCGTGCTGGACGACGTGGATGCATTGCTGGCCGTGTTGGACGGCCATCTGTCGCAGCAGCCCTGGATGTTGGGCGCGGCCTACTCGCTGGCCGACCTGGTGGTGGGTTCGGTGGTCGGCTATAGCGCCTATCTGGGCGCCAGGGTGGCTTTGCACCCGCATGTGCAGGCATGGCTGGGCCGGGTCCAGGCCCGGCCCGCCATGCAGATCGATGCCTAGCGCCGGCTGACTGGCGCCGCGGCCTACCAGCCCCAGCAGGTGCCGGCCGCGGGCTTGCCGCAGTTGCGGTAGTTCACGGCGAACCACAGCTTGCCCGCGCCCCGCGGGCTGCCGTCGGCCTTGGCATCGTTGCGCGGCAGTTCCTCCAGGGTGTCGCGCGCCTTCTTGGTGGGCGAGCCGCTGGCAGCGTCGGCCACCAGGACGATGCGCCCCAGGCCGGCGGCGTCGCGGTCGTCGAAGACGATGTCGCCGTCCTTGAGCGCCGCCATCTTCAGGGAGGCGTCGCGCACTGCGGCAGCATAGCTGTCGCTCGCGCCGGCAGGCGCCAGGCTCTTGTTCAGCGTGCTGACGGCGAGGATCTGTGCGGGGGCGGCGGGCGCCATCATCTTGTACTGGTCCAGGCCGGGCAGTTGGCCGCCGGCGGCCTGGCGGCGCAGCCAGTCGCCCCACAGGAACTCGGCGAACTCCGGCAGGTTGCCGTTGCTGTAGGCGACGTCGCGGGTGAAGTACACCAGCGAGCGGTAGCGGTCCTCCTGCATGCCGCCGGCCTCCTGGGCGCTGGCCAGGCCCAGGCGGGCGGGCAGCTGATCCACGGTGATGGGCTGGTTCTGGCCGTCGCGCAGCCAGGCGCGGCGTTCGTCGACCATGCGCTGCCAGAAGGCGGCGGCGTTGGGCAGGCTGCTGTAGTTGGCGTCCACCTTGACCCAGACCGGCAGCTTGGGGCCGCCATCGGCGATCTCGCGCAGCGACGAGAAGGTATGGTGGCCGTCGGTCAGATACAGATTGCCGTCCCAGCCGACCACCACGGTCTTGAGGTTGGCCGCATTGGTGCCGGGGGCGTTCTTGCAGGCGTAGGTGGCGGGCTGGTCCAGGCGGGCGGCGCGCGCCTCGGCGATGCTCTGGAATTCCTGCGCGCGCTCGGCGCCGCCCATGTCTTCGCAGTAGTCGTCGAACTTCTTGCCTACCGTGCGGTTGAGGTAGTCCAGCTGCTGCACCGGCTTGTCGGTCCAGGTCGGGCGCTCGAAGTCGCCTTGCCAGCGGCCCAGCTTGTAGTAGATCTGGTCGTAGCCGATGGCGGCTTGGGTGGGGTGCAGTTCCTCGATGCGGACCTGGATCACGTCGCCCGGCTTGGCTTCGAGGTAGGCAGTGTTGCGAGGCGGCTGGGTTTCGACGGGCGGCGGCGTTTCCCCGGTGGGGGGAGGCGTGACGGCGACGGGTTCGTCGTCATGGTCGTCGCCGCCGCCGTTGCAGGCCGCCAGGGCCAGCGGCAGCAAGGCCGCGGCCAGGATGCGCAACAGGCGTTGCCGGTTGGGAAGGGAAGCGCGCGCGGGGCGGAAGGTCGGGGTCATGGTCCGTTCAGGATCTGGTTTCAAAGATAGCCGATCATGAGGGACGCGTGTTTCCTGAAGATTGCACGGCAGCGGGTTGCCACGCATGCAGTCTGTCCATGAGGCCCCGCACGACGGTGGCCTGATCGTGGATGCGGGCGGCGGCGGCGGCGGACAGGCCTGTCGAAAGCTCCTCTTCCAGCGCTTCGAAGTGCGAGGCGGGCGCCCGCATCTGCAGGGCCAGCAGCGCGCCCTGTATGCGGTGCAGCATCTGGGCCGTGGCGACGGCGTCGGGTTTTTCGGCGGCCTGTTCCAGCGCGTCGAGATCCTGGGTCATGGTGTCCCGGATCAATTGGCGATGGTCGGGCGCAAGCGCGGCGTACACCGCGAGCGTGCCAGCGGCAGGGCCGGCGGGAGCATGGGGGAGCGATTTGTGCATGAGAGCCTCCTAGGCGTACATGCGAATGACGTCAGGCTCGCGGGCGATATTAAAAAAGCCCGGTACCAGGAGGCTGCGAATCGGACGGATTCGCCATAGGCGGAGGCGGCCCCGCAGCCGCTCCGCCGCTTTGCTTTAGAACGTGTGGCGCACGCCGATGCCGGCGGCCGTGCTCTTCAGGCCGTCGATGAAGGCGTAGTCCTTGCCGTACGAACCGTAGGCGTACAGATTGGTGCGCTTGGACAGGTCGTAGGTATAGCCCACGCTCCAGACGTTCATGTTGGCGTCGCCGCCGGTCAGCTTGTCGTTGTTCGGCGATACGTGCTGCCACGATGCGAACAGGCTGCCGGCGCCGCCCATGGGCATGGTGGCGCCCAGCATGTAGGAGTTGGCCTTGAAGCCGTCAACGAAACGGTTGGTGCCGAATTCGTCGCTGAAGGGCGTGCCGGCCGGCAGATCCTGGCCGACGAACCAGCCGTCGGTGGTACGGCCGTAGGCGGCGGCGAGCTTCACCACTTCCAGGTCATAGGACAGGCCCAGCGCGTACTGGCGCGGCGTGGCGTCATGATCGATGGCGCCGCGATTGGAGCCGTTCAACTGGTCATAGGTCAGCGTGACGTTCACCGGGCCCTGCACATAGCGCAGGCCGGCGGTGATGCCGCGGGTGTTGTCGGCGGTGCGAAAGCCCGTCTGGTCCGCCACCGTGTCGTCCGCATTGAACGAGTAGCCGACGCCGAACTCGAAGCCGCTCATGGATGGCGACTTGTACATGACCATGTTGTCCCAGCGCATGGTGTTGGCGGCGCTGAACCCCAGGCCCATGTTGGACTGCGTGTAGCTGGTGTAGAAGGGGTCGATGTCGGCGAGGTAGTTCGAGCCCACCGTGGCCTGGCGGCCGAACTCCAGCGTGCCCCAGGCGTCGTTGGCCAGGCCGATGGTGGCTTGGCGGCCGAACAGGCGGCCGGATTGCCCGCGCTGGCCGTTGGCCGAGTCAAATCCGCTTTCCAGCTTGAACACGGCGCGCAGGCCGTCGCCCAGGTCCTCGGCGCCGCGCAGGCCCCAGCGCGACCCGGCCTGGATGCCGTTGATCATGCCTATCTTGCTACCGTCGTATCCATCGCCTTTGATCTTGTTGTAGCCGATGCCGGTGTCGATGACACCATAGAGAGTTACCGACGATTCTGCCTGAGCGACGCCTGCAAAAGTAGTGAACATTGCGGCTGCGAGCAGCGTCTTTTTCATCCTTGGGGACTCCTGTAGAGGGGTGGAAAAAACAAAAGGGAACAGCACGCGAGCATGTAGCCCAGCGCTGTTCCCAGCCCTCATTGTAGGACACCGGCCGCGGCCGGCAGGCTCAGCCCTTGCGGCGCGCCCGCTTTTCCTCGCGCACGAAGATGAATGCGCCGACCAGCACCATGGCCGCCAGGGCGTACCAGGTGATGGCGTAACCCAGGTGGTTGTTGGGGAAGTTCAGCACGGTCAGGCCGCCGACCGGCGCAGTGCGCCCGCTGCCGTCCTTGCCCGTCGCGTCGGCGTCGATGAAGTAGGGCGCCACGTCGGTCAGACCGCGCGCCGCGGCGATGGCGGGCAGGTCGCGCGAGTACCAGAGGTTGGTGGCCGGATCGTTGTTGCGCAGGAAGCCATGGCCGGGCTCGCCCATGCGCAGCAGGCCGGTGACGCTGGCCTGTTCGGGCGCGGACTGGATGGCGGACTTGCTCTTGCGCCATTCGGGCAGCACGAAGCCGCGGTTGACCAGCACCGTGCCGCCTTCGGGCAACTGCAGCGGGGTCATGACCCAGTAGCCGCTGCCCAGCTCGGTTGCGGCCTGCACCAGGGTCTGGCGGTCGTACAGGTAGGTGCCCGTGGCCGTGACGCGGCGGTATTCGGCGTTGTCGGAGCTCAGCGCGGGCCATTCGGCCTGGGCAGGAGCCGGCGTGGGCGCCGCATGGGCGCGCTGTTCGACCTGCGCGATCAGGGTGCGTTTCCAGGCCAGCCGGTGCACCTGCCAGGTGCCCAGGGCGCACAGGCCCGCGAAAATGGCGACAGCAAGCACCCCCAGGATGACCAGGGTGATCTTGCTGCGCGGATTGCGGGAGGAGGTGTCGCGGGAAGTAGAGTCGTTTACTGCGGCCATCAGGGCATTTTCCGCATGTCGTGGGTAGACATGGGCATCATATTGGAGTCGAGGTGGTACATGATCCAGATGGATCCGCTGAGCGTGATTACGACCAGCACCAGCGTGAATATTAACGCCAACATGTTCCAGCCGCTTTCGGACTTGGTGTCCATGTGCAGGAAGTAGATGATGTGGACCACGATCTGCACCACGGCGAACGCCAGGATCACCAGCGCGGTGGTGCGGGATTCGGTGAAGACGCGGCCCATGACCAGCCAGAACGGGATGGCGGTCAGGACGGCGGCCAGCACGAAGCCGGTCATGTAGCTCTTGAAAGTGCCGTGGGCGGCGCCGTCATCATCGTCGTGATGGTCATGGCCGCCATGGCCATGATCGGCCGGATGCTCCAGATGCGCGGTCATGGCAGCACTCCCATCAGGTACACGAAGGTGAAGACGCCCACCCAGATCAGGTCCAGGAAGTGCCAGAACATGGACAGGCACATCAGGCGGCGGCGGTTTTCGGGAATCAGCCCGTGCATCTGCACCTGGATCATCATCGTCACCAGCCACACGATGCCGAAGGTGACGTGCAGCCCGTGGGTGCCGACCAGCGTGAAGAAGGACGACAGGAAGGCGCTGCGCTGAGGGCCGGCGCCCTGGTGGATCAGGTGCGCGAATTCATACAGTTCCAGCGACAGGAAGCCCAGCCCCAGGATGCCGGTCACGGCCAGCCACAGCTGGGTGGCGCCGACCCGGTTGCGCCGCATCTCCAGCATGGCGAAACCGTAGGTGATCGACGACAGCAGCAGCAGCGCGGTATTCACTGCCACCAGCGGCAGGTCGAACAGGTCGGCGCCGGACGGGCCTGCCGCGTAGTTGCGGCCCAGCACGCCGTAGGTGGCGAACAGGCAGGCGAAGATGAGGCAGTCGCTCATCAGGTAGACCCAGAACCCCAGCAGGGTGCCGTTCTTGGGATGGTGTTCGCCCGCGACGTAGAACACGGGCTCCGCGGGCGGCGCGGCGCCGCCGGGCAGGTTGGGGGCCAGGGTATCAGACATTTTTCGCTAGCAACCTTGTGCGGGCGTCTTCGGCGCGCACGACCTCATCGGCCGGCACGTAGTAGTCGCGCTTGTAGTTGAAGGTATGAACGATGGACACCAGGATCAGCGCCGCGAACGACAGCACGGCCAGCGGCCACATGTGCCAGATCAGCGCGAAACCCATGACGACGCTGATCCCCGCCAGCACGATGCCGGCCCAGGTGTTCTTGGGCATATGGATGGGAATGAAGCCCTGTTGCGGCCGCAGGTAGCCGTGCTGCTTCATCTGCCACCAGGCGTCCTGGTCATGCACGCGCGGCGTGAAGGCGAAGTTGTAGTTGGGCGGCGGCGACGAGGTCGACCATTCCAGCGTGCGCCCATCCCAGGGGTCGCCGGTGGTGTCGCGCAGCGATTCGCGGCGGCGGTAGCTGACCACCAGCTGGATCAGGAAGCTGGCAATGCCGCAGGCGATCAGCAGCGCGCCGAAGGCCGCCACCTGGAACCAGATCTGCAGCGACATGTCCTCGAAGTGGTTCACGCGCCGCGTCACGCCCATCAGCCCCAGCACGTAAAGCGGCATGAAGGCGACGTAGAAGCCCACCAGCCAGAACCAGAACGAGCACTTGCCCCAGAATGGATCGAGCTTGTAGCCGAAGGCCTTGGGAAACCAGTACGTGATGCCTGCCATCAGCCCGAACAGCACGCCGCCGATGATCACGTTATGGAAGTGCGCGATCAGGAACAGGCTGTTGTGCAGGACGAAATCGGCGGGCGGCACGGCCAGCAGCACGCCCGTCATGCCGCCGATCACGAAGGTCACCATGAAGCCCAGGGTCCACAGCATGGGGACCTCGAAGCGGATGCGGCCGTGGTACATGGTGAACAGCCAGTTGAAGATCTTCGCGCCCGTCGGGATCGAGATGATCATGGTGGTGATCCCGAAGAACGAGTTCACGCTGGCGCCCGACCCCATGGTGAAGAAGTGGTGCAGCCAAACCAGGTACGACAGCACCGTGATCACGACCGTGGCATACACCATGGACGCGTAGCCGAAGAGGCGCTTGCGGCAGAAGGTGGAGACCACTTCGGAGAAGATGCCGAACGCCGGCAGGATCAGGATGTAGACCTCGGGGTGGCCCCAGATCCAGATCAGGTTCACGTACATCATGGCGTTGCCGCCGAAATCCGCGGTGAAGAAGTTGGTGCCCACGTAGCGGTCCATGGACAGCAGCGCCAGCACCGCGGTCAGCACCGGGAAGGCGGCCACGATCAGCACGTTGGTGCACAGCGCGGTCCAGGTGAAGATGGGCATGCGCATCATCGTCATGCCCGGCGCGCGCATCTTGACGATGGTGACCAGCAGGTTGACCCCGGACAGCAGCGTGCCCACCCCCGCTATCTGCAAGGCCCATATGTAGTAATCGACGCCGACGTCGGGACTCTGCATGATCCCTGATAAAGGCGGATACGCCAGCCAGCCGGTGCGTGCGAATTCGCCCACGAACAGCGACATCATGACCAGGATCACGCCGCCCGTGGTCATCCAGAAACTGAAGTTGTTCAGGAAGGGAAAGGCCACGTCGCGCGCGCCGATCTGCAAGGGCACGATGTAGTTCATCAGCCCCGTGACCAGCGGCATGGCCACGAAGAAGATCATGATCACGCCATGCGCGGTGAAGATCTGGTCGTAGTGGTGCGGCGGCAGGTAGCCCGCCGAATCGCCGAAAGCCACCGCCTGCTGCAAGCGCATCATGATGGCGTCGGCAAAGCCGCGCAGCAGCATCACGATGCCCAGGATGACGTACATGATGCCGATCTTCTTGTGGTCGATGCTGGTGAACCACTCGCGCCACAGATAGCCCCACTTGCCGTAGTAGGTGATGGCGCCCACTACCGCGATGCCGCCTATGGCGACCGCGATGAAGGTGAAGAGCAGGATCGGTTCATGGTAGGGAATGGCTTCCCAGGTCAACTTACCGAAGATCAGCTTGGTGAGGTCTGGTTGGTCAGGCATCTCGATTCCAGCAAAAAGACCGCAATTTCACGAAGCCCTTGCATCATCCGGATCGCCGTGCGCCAGCGATCCGCTACAGGACCAATCCTTCGGTGGCCGTGCACATCGCGCCCACGTACTTGCGCGGCGCGCCGGTCAGGCCCAGGCGCTCGCGCGTTCCGGCGTCCAGGGTGGTGACGTTGAGTGCGCCGGGTATGCCCATGCCGCCCTGCGCGTCGATCGCCATCGCGTCGCGCATGCACATGCGGTTGGGCTCCACGCAGCGGTTGACGATCGCTTCGAACAGGCCGGGCGCGCTGGAGGCATAGAGCTGCACCGGATTGCGTTCGCTCGGCTGTTCAAGTTTCAGGTAGGCGTCGCGGCTGAGCGCGGCGCTGGAGGCGCGCGCGCTGGCCACCCACTGGTCGAAGCCCTGCTGGTCTACCCCATGGAACTTGAAGCGCATGCCGGAGAAGCCAGAGCCGCTGTAGTTGGCGGAAATGCCTTCATATTCGCCGGGGTGGTTAATCACGGCGTGCAAGGTGGTCTGCATGCCGGGCATGGCGTAGATCTGGCCCGCCAGCGCGGGCACGAAGAAGGAGTTCATTACCGTGGACGAGGTGATCCGGAACTGGATGGGACGGTCCACGGGGGCCGCCATCTCGTTCACCGCCGCGATGCCCTGTTCGGGATAGATGAACAGCCATTTCCAGTCCAGCGCCACGACTTCGACCACCAGCGGCTTGGTGCCGGCCGGCACTTCGCGGCCTTCGGACAGGCGCGCGAGCGGGCGGTAGGGGTCCAGCTGGTGGGTGCTGACCCAGGTAACCGCGCCCAGCGCAATGATGATCAGCAGCGGCGCCGCCCAGATCAGGAGCTCCAGCATGGTGGAGTGGTTCCAGTCGGGGTCGTAGTGCGCATCCTTGTTGCTGGCGCGATAGCGCCACGCGAACAGGAACGTCAGGAAGATCACCGGCACGATGATCAGCAGCATCAAGCCGGTGGAAATGATGATCAGATTGCGCTGCTGCAAGGCGATGTCGCCCGACGGCGAGAGCAGGACCGCATTGCATCCGGCGAGCAATGGCAGAGCGGCAATCAGGACCAATCCGCGGAACCTTGGGAAGGACGGCATGACCATACCCCGAAACGTAACCGTGGGAAGTAAACGCAACACTACGCTGGAAGCCGCGAAAAATCTAGGGTAAAAAGAACAAAAATGTGCAGGGCGGCGCGCGCGGACCAGGGCTGCATCCCAATAACGGAGCGGCTCTGCGCGATATGGACCGCAGGCGCGCGGGTGTGTTTCAGGATCGTAGGCCAGGCTGTTCCGAACCTCCTTTCAGCGAGCATTCACATGGCGACCACCACGCAATATCCCGGTCATGCCCCTTCAGTCCCCGCAGCCGGCGGCGGCCACGCCAAGGTGGCGCCGGGTGAAATCGCGGTGGGCGTGGTGGTGGGGCGCGCTTCCGAATACTTCGATTTCTTCGTCTTCGGCATTGCCTGCGTGCTGGTGTTTCCGCAGGTCTTCTTCCCCTTTGAACCGCGCCTGGAAGGCACGCTCTGGTCCTTCGTCATCTTCTCGTTCGCGTTCATCATGCGGCCCATCGGCACGGCGCTGTCAATGGCGGCGCAGCGGCGCTGGGGGCGCGCGACCAAACTCACCATTGCCTTGTTCCTGCTGGGAACCGCCACCGTGGGCATGGCCTTCCTGCCCGGCTACAACGTCATCGGCGCGCACGCGATCACGCTGCTGGCGCTGTTCCGCTGCCTGCAAGGCCTGGCGCTGGGCGGCTCATGGGACGGGCTGCCGTCGCTGCTGGCCTTGAATGCGCCGCCGAATCGCCGCGGTTGGTATTCGATGCTGGGCCAACTGGGCGCGCCCGTGGGCTTCATGGTTGCCAGCGCGTTGTTCCTGTTCCTGCACGTGACGCTGACCGAAGCCGATTTCCTGGAATGGGGCTGGCGCTATCCCTTCTTCGTGGCGTTCGCGATCAACGTGGTGGCGCTGTTCGCGCGGCTGCGGCTGGTGGTGACCGAGGAATACACGCAACTGCTGGAAGAGGGCGAGCTCGAACCCATCAGCACCACGCAGATGGTGCGCGAGCAAGGCTACAACCTGTTCATCGGCGCCTTCGCGGCATTGGCCAGCTATGCCTTGTTCCACCTGGTCACGGTGTTTCCGCTATCGTGGATCGCGGTCAGCGCCACCCAGCAGATCCAGGACGTGCTGGTCGTGCAGATCATAGGCGCAGTGCTGGGCATCCTGGGCACCATCGCCTCGGGCTGGCTGGCCGACCGCATCGGCCGGCGCACCACGCTGGGCCTGCTGGCCTTGCTGATCGCCGTTTTTGCGCTGTTTACACCCTGGCTGCTGGGCGGCGGCCCGAAAGCGCAGGACGCATTCATTCTGGTGGGCTTCGCGCTGCTGGGACTGTCCTACGGCCAGGCCTCGGGCACCGTTACCGCGAACTTCACGCGCCGCTTCCGCTACACGGGCGCGGCGCTGACTTCCGACATGGCCTGGCTGATCGGCGCCGCGTTCGCGCCGCTGGTCGCTCTGGGCTTGTCGGCGCGCTTCGGGCTGGTGGCGGTCAGCGTCTATCTGCTGTCCGGTGCGGCCTGCACGCTGTTGGCGCTGCGCATCAACAAGGTGCTGGAAACGCGGGATTGAAGGGATGAAACCAAGGCCGCGCCCGCGGAATTTCCGCGGGCGCGGCCTTTTTTCTTGTGTAATGGCGGGGCTAGCGCACCGGCCAGCCGTACATCAGGCCGCCGTCGCGCCATTGCGCGTTCAGCGCGCGCGGCAGTTTCATCGGGCTGCTCATGCCCAGGTTGCGCTCATAGCTTTCGCCGTAATTGCCCACTTGCTTGACGATGTTGTAGGCCCATTTGTCGTCCACGCCCATGTTGCGCCCCATGCCGGGCGTCACGCCCAGGATGCGCTGCACGTTGGGGCTGTTGGCCTTGAGCTGCGCATCGACGTTGGACGAAGTGATGCCGAATTCCTCGGCCTCCAGCATCGCGTTCAGCGACCAGCGCACGATGTTGATCCAGTTGTCGTCGCCCTGGCGCACCATGGGGCCGAGGGGGCTCTTCGAAATGTTCTCGTCCAGGATCACATAGCTCTCGGGGTTTTCCAACGTCATGCGGGAAGCGGCCAGTTGCGACTTGTCGGAGGTGAAGGCGTCGCAGCGTCCGGCCGAAAAGGCGCGCACGATCTCGTCGTATTTCTCGATGACGACCGGCTTGAAGCGCAATGACTGCGAGCGGAACCAGTCGGCCAGATCGAGTTCGGTCACGGTTCCCGGCTGCACGCAGACCGTGGCGCCGTCCAGTTCGCGCAGCTTCTTCACGCCCAGCTTGTCCGACACCATCACGCCCTGGCTGTCGTAGTAGTTGACCGCCACGCTCAGCAGGCCGAGCGTGGTGTCGCGCGCCATTGTGGGCGTCACGTTGCGGGTCAGCACGTCGACCTCGCCGGACTGTAGCGCGGTGAAGCGAGCCTGGGTGGTGAGCGGCGTCAGGCGGTACTTCGTCGCGTCATTGAACACTGTCGCCGCGATGGCGCGGCACATGTCTACGTCCAGGCCGTGCCAGGTCCCCTTGCTGTCGGGCGCGGAAAAGCCTTGTATGCCGGTCGATACGCCGCATTGCAGATAGCCCCGCTTGCGTACCGTGTCGAGCGTGGGGCCGGCGAATGCCTGGCTGGATACGGCGGCCAGCGCCAGGGCGCAGATGGCGTATGTGCGTCGGTGCATGTCGTTCTCCTGCCGGGCGGGCCGGCGCCGGATGGTTGCGGAAAGGGGCTTCAGGCGGCGCGCGCGGCCGGCTTGGCGATCTTGTCCAGGCTCTCAGTCAGGGCCTGATCCAGGATCGCAATGGCGCGGTCGATCTCGGCGTTGCTCACGGTCAAGGGCGGCGCGATGCGCCACACCGAACCGCGTTCGGGACGGCGACGGATGTTCATGGACAGGCCCAGTTCGAAGCAGCGCTGCGTGGTCAGGGCGCCGAGCTGGTGATAGGGTTCGCGGGTATTGCGGTCGCGCACCAGCTCCACGCCCAGCAGCAAGCCCAGGCCGCGCACGTCACCGATGGCTTCATGGCGCTGCTGCAGTTCCAGCAAGCCGCGGCGCAGGTAGTCCCCCTGGGTCCGGGCGCGTTCGATCAGGCCTTCGCGCTGGATGGTATCCAGCACGGCCAGGCCCACCGTGGCGGGCAACGGGTCCGATACGTGGCTGGTGTAGAAGGTGAAGCCCTTCTCGTGCACGTCCTGTTCGATGGCGGGCGTGGTAACGGCGGCGGCCAGCGGCAGGCCGCCGCCCAGCGTCTTGGACACGCTCATGATGTCGGGCGTGACGCCGAAGTACTCGGAGCCGCTGCGGTAGCCGATGCGGCCGAATGCGGTCTGTGCCTCATCGAAGATCAGCAGCATGCCGCGCGCGTCGGCCGCCTGCCGCAGCGCCTGCATGTAGGACTTGGGCGGCACCAGCACGCCGCCCGCGCTGATGACGGGCTCGACGATGATGGCGGCCGGCCTGCCGGCGGAAGCCATGTCGAACATCTTCAGTCCGATCTCCAGGCAGGCCAGCGCGGATTGCTCGGCGTCCATGCCGGCGATGTAAGGACGGTAGGCGTTGGGTTCGGGCATGACGAACACGCCGGCGGGCGGCACGCCGTAGCCCTTGCGGTCGCTGGCATAGGAAACCGAACCGGCTCCGCTGGTCACGCCGTGCCAGGAGCCGCCGATGGCCAGGATCTCGAAGCCGCTCTTGTGCATCTTGGCCATGCGCAGGGCGATTTCGTTGCTTTCCGAGCCGGTGTTGACGAAGATCGACTTGCTCAGGCCTGCGGGCATCCAGTCGCGTGCGACGGTGGCTGCCAGCTGGGCCACAGCTTCCGGAATCATGCCGCTGAAAAAGTGGAAGGCGGTTTCGCCCGCCTTGTGTACCGCCTCGACGATGGCTGGATGGTTGTGGCCGATGGTGGCGCACATCTGGCCCGAGGTGAAGTCCAGGATCTCGCGCCCGGTGTCGTCGCGCACGATGGCGCCCTTGGCGGACGTAAACAGATTGGGGAAGGTATCGCCGCCGTAGCGTACGAGATATTCGCGGGCAGCGGCGCGCAGGGTTTCATCCATGTTTACACTCCGTGGCGTGTGGGCTCCAATGCGGAACCGATGGCCGCAGTGTCGGGCAGGGCGCGGACATCGTCCAATGCGAACTAAGCATGCGCGCCGATGCGTCGCGCGCATGGCCGATGCGGATTACGCATGACGCAAGGAGCACTATGGATACCCGGTGGTTGCAGGACTTCATCACGTTGTCGGAGGTGCGCAATTTCACGCGCGCCGCCGAGGCGCGCAATCTGTCGCAGGCCGCGTTCAGCCGCCGCATCCAGAGCCTGGAGAACTGGGCGGGCGCGCGCCTGATCGACCGCACGGCGTTTCCCACCCAGCTGACCGAGGCGGGAGAACGCTTCCGTGGCGCGGCGATAGAGCTGATCAACCAGTTGGCTGAGGCGCGCGCCGGCATCGCGGGCGTGCCGGCGCAGAATCAGCTGCGTCTGGCGACTTCCTATGCGCTGGCGACCGCGCATTTGCCGAAATGGTGGCGGACCTGGAGCGAGGGCAAGTTCCTCAGCTGCAGCCTGCAGACGGGCAATGTGCACGACACGGTGTCGGCCTTCACCTCGGGCGCGGCGGATTTCCTGATCTGCTTTCATCAGGTCGCCCAGCCCTTGCCCCTGGATCCCGCGCGCTACGACTGCCTGACGCTCGGTCGCGAGCTGATTCGGCCATACGCGGCGCGAGCGCTGATCGAGCGCACCGGCTTGGACCTGCCCGGCACGGCAGCCCGGCCGGTACCTTTGCTGATGTACTCGGCCAACGTCTATTTCGGCCGCCTGATCGATGCGGTGATCGAAGGGGCCGCGGCGCCGTTGCATGGCGTGCGCATGTTCGAGGCCGAGATGTCGGACGTGCTGGGCGACATGGCCGCCCAGGAACTGGGCGTCGCCTGGCTCGCGGATAGCGCGGTGCAGCGGCTGGCGTCGGCGGATCTTGCGCCGCTGGCCAGCCGCCTATGGGATATCGAGGTGTCGATCCTGGCGTTCAAGGACCGCGCCGACTCGCGCCCCGCGGTGGAATCGATGTGGCAGCGGATGCGCGCGACCGCTCAGCCGGCGTAGCCTTCCAGCACGTTGGCGACGTTGATGCCCACGTCCGCCACGGCATAGCCGCCTTCCATCGTGAACACAGCCGGCAGGCCCAGGCCGGCCAGCAGGCGGCCCACGTGCAGATAGTCGGCGCTCTTGAGCTGGAACTTGGAGATGGGGTCGCCTTCGTAGGTGTCCACGCCCAAGGCGATCACGACCGCGTCCGCCTTGAAGGCGCGCACGGCCGCCAGTCCTTGTTCCAGCGCCTGGGTCCAGGCGGCAAAGCCCGTGCCGGCGGGCAGCGGCAGGTTCAGGTTGGCGTCCAGGCCGGCGCCCGCGCCGCGCTCATCGGCATAGCCCAGATAAAAGGGGTACTCGGTGGTCGGGTCGCCGTGGACCGACACGGTCAGCACGTCGCCGCGTTCGTAGAAGATGCTCTGCGTGCCGTTGCCGTGGTGGTAGTCCACGTCCACGATGGCGACGCGTTCGGCGCCGGCTTCGCGTAGCGCCTGCGCGGCCAGCGCCGCATTGTTCAGGAAGCAATAGCCGCCGAAGAAATCGGGACCAGCATGGTGGCCGGGCGGGCGCGTGAGCGCCATGGCGGCGCGGGGGCCGCCCGCCGCGGATACGGCGCGCGCGGCGTCGATGGCGCAGGCGGCGCCCGCAGTGGCGGCCTCCCAGGTGCCGGCGGTCAGCGGGCAGCCGCTGTCGAACGAGAACAGGCCGACGCGCGCGGCGAAGTTGGTGGGTTCTATATCGTGGCGGAAGCCGCGCACGGGCCAGATCGAGGGCAGGACGTCCAGTTCGGCGTTGGCCGGGTCCAGGGCAACCCAATCGTGCCAGGCGTTGGCCAGGAAATCCACGTAGCGGGGCGTGTGCACGCGCTTGACCAAGTCCAGGTCCGCAGCCGAGGGTACGCGCAATTCTCCGATGCCGCGCTGGCGCAACGCCTGCAGCACGAACTCCAGGCGCGCCGGGGTCTCGTGGCAGGGCACCAGCTTGCCGCGGAACATTTCCTGCCGGCCAGCATGTTTGTCATGGACAGGGTTGTGGAAGATCAGCACGGCGGGGGTGTCCTCGGACGTAGAGCCAGGAAGGCGGAAGCGCAACTATAGCGGCCGCGATGCTTGCGGCGCCATGGCTGGCGCGCGACGGCGCGGGTTGGGGCGGGTGCTTCCCGGCGTGTGCGCGCCTAAGGGCCAGGCCGCGCGACGCATTTTCCGGCCTGGGACCCCGGGTGCGGAATGCGCCGCTCGGACTCGCCTTCGCGCCGTGTCCAGGAAATGGCCTGCGCCGTGCCGTCCGGGCATACCCGGTATTCCTCGAAGCCATAGGTGTCGGCGCTGTAGCGGCACGCCACGGAAAAGACAGGTTTGCTTGCGTCGAACACGGGGTTGACGAAGCCGCGGCAGGGACTGGCCGCGGCATCGGGATGCGGCATTTCGAGAAAGCGTCCTTCCTGCGGGCGGTACAGGAATATGCGCGAAATGGCCTGTGTGCTCCCGCCGGTCTGGCCGATGACGAAGTCCCGGTAGCCGTCATGGTCCACGTCCACGTCCTGGAACTGGTCGATGTCTTCGTCGCCGTCGAGGCGGGGGATTTCCTGCGCAGTGCCGTCGCCCACGCGTACGCTCAGGCGCTGCTCAGGCAGTTCGGAAACCGTTACCACGGCGGACAGGCCGGGGCGGATCGTATAGGGGTAATCGCGCGCGGCGGCGTTTTGGCTTAGCGCTGACAGCGCGGCCAGCGCCGCCACGGACAAGAATGCTCTCATGGGGCGCCCTCCGCGCCGTCGACTCGGTGAGGCATTATGCCGCAGCGGCTTGCGGGGAAACCAGGATCCCTTGCCCCGCGTCGGGCGGTGGATCCTGGGTAGAATTCCAAGATACGCAAGATTGCCGCGACGCGCTCCGCCCGCCATGAATTTTCCGTTTCCCCTCCGTCAAGAGTGTCCGCCGGGCGCATGCGTGTGCGACCGCGAGCGGCTGCTGGCCGATCCGGCCGCGGACATCCGCGTGCTGCGGTTGACCAAGGAAGAGGAGAAACGCCTGGTGGCGCGGCTGGAGAACATCTCCAGCCTGGAGGACCTGCGCGCCATGCAGGGACGCATCCAGGCGCAATTGGGTATCGTGATCCTCATCACGCCCAGCGAAAACGAGGTGCGCACGTCGCGCGGCATTGCGATCCAGCTGGAGGACCAGCTCGGCTTGTGCCGCAAGACGCGCACGGCGATCCCCGCCGCCATCCGCCGCGGCTTCGACAACCGGCCCGAGATCGTCTATGCGCTCTTGAACGAGCGTGACCTGCTCAGCGGCACCTGAGCGTGTTCAGGACTTCTTCGCCCCAGCGGCAGCGCCGCAGGACGCAAGCGGCACCACGTCGGCTGGCGCGCGTCCGGCGTCTGGCCGCGTCGCATCGCGCTTCTTGCCCAGGGTGACCGGGTAGATCAGCAGCACCGCGCTGCCGGCTTCCAGCTTGGGATCCTGCTTGGTGCCGTAGGCCACGGTCCAGCCGCGCACGGCCAGGGGGGCCAGCGTGTACTGCAAGGCCGAACCTGGCGAGACGTGCGCCACCTTGCCGGCAAACAGATCCTGCTGATGCGTTTCGGCGCCGTTGGCGCTGACATAGGTGGCGATGCTGACCAGCGCCGCGCCATTGCCCGGGCGGCCCAGCACCGCGGTCTTGTATTTGCCGGGAGGGATGTCGGTCAGGTTGACCGTGAGCGGTCCGGCCGCGTTCCCTTTGGAATCCAGGCTGACGCCGTTGATTTCGGCGCGGGCCAGGGGCGCAGTACCTGTATTGCGCACGCGCACGCTGTATTCCCCGGAAGTCCCCGTGACCGTGCAGACCTCGACGCCGTAGGCGGCGCGCGCAGGATGGGCCTGTGCTGTCGTGGCGGCCGTGGCCAGCAGGGCCGCCAGGAACAGCTTGGGGACAGGGGAATGAACGATGGACACGGCACGCTCCTATATGGAGGCAGCGCGCCGGGTTGCCGCGTTGCCTGCCCTATTACACCACTTGGCGGCCGGGCGCCGCGGCCTGCTCGCGCTTGCCGGCCAGCCAGTGGAGGATCAGCGCCAGCACCAGCAGGCCCACCATGATGAAGCCCCAGAAGATCCAGGCCAGCACCGAGATCAGCGTGCCAAGGCTGCCGGCGAAGGGCAGCATCTGGTTCAGGCCCTGCGCGGCCCACACCAGGCCGCCTTGCAGCGTCTGCAGCCAGGCGGGGTCGACCCAGGCCGCGGCCCAGGCGGGCGGAACCCATTGCGACGTGTCCAACGCCGTGCCGGGCACCTGGGTCGTGGCGATGGTCGACAGAACCCAGTTGGTCAGCTGCAGCGTCAGCGCAACCAGCCCGGTCCAGAGTGCGGCAAGCACCGCGAAGGCGAGCCAGATGATCTTTTTCATTGAGGTGGTACTCCGATGTTTCTAAAGAGGGGCCACGATAAGGCGGATTCTATTTCTGAAAAACCAGCGTGGTTGTGACAAACATTAAGAAAAAACCGAAGTTTTTGCCTTGGCGAGCACGATCTGCACCAGCGGATGGTGCTGTCCGCGGCGGTTGCGGATGGCGTGGATTTCCTCGTGCACGTCGTCGCAGCGGGCCAGCGGGCGCAAGCCTCGCAGCACGCCGATGTCTCCGCCGCCCAGGCGGCTGAGCGGAAACACGCCCAGGCCGCGGGCCGCGAACACCGACATCAGGGCGCTGTCTTCGAATTCTCCCACCACATTGGGATAAATGCCTTGTTCGCCGAACCAGCGGTCCAGCGTCTGGCGCAGCACCGAATGGCCGGTGGGCAGCAGCACCGGCAGGCGCTCCAGGCAGCGCGGGAAATCCTGTGTGTCGGCCTTGCGCACCAGCTTGGCGGGGCCGTACCAGTCCACTGGCGAGGACACCAGGCGGTCGCTGGTGAGGCGCAGGTTGGGGTTGGCAGGCGCGCCCTGGCCGGCCAGCACCAGGTCCAGGTGGTGCTGGGCCAGTTCGCCCAGCAGTTCCTCGACCTCGCCTTCGTGGCAGGTCAGGCGCAGGTCCGGGGTGTGCAGCACCGGCCCCAGCAAAGCCTGTGCGGCCAGCTTGGAAATGCCGTCCGACAGGCCCACGGACAGGCGCATGACGGGCTTGGTGGCCGCCGCGCGGACCTCCTGGGGCAGCACTTGGCCGATCTGGAAGATCTCTTCGGCGCGGGCGAAGGCGGCTTCGCCGGCGTCGGTCAGCGCCACCCCGCGCCCGGCCGGCTTGAGCAACTGGTGGCCCAAGTTTTTTTCCAGTTCGCGCACTTGCGCGCTGATGGTCTGGATGGCCATGTCCAGCCTTTCGGCGGCGCGGGAAAACCCGCCTTCCTTGGCAACCATCCAGAAGTAATACAGGTGTCGGTAATTGAGCATGGCAGGAATCACTTCGGTTTTTTCGAACCTTAACTCACTTTCAGGCTGATTTCTCCATCTGCCCGGGATCCGGATCATGAGCCCCTTCGAACACAAGCGGGAACATCATGGACACCTTGCTCACCTTACTCTCCGCCGATTTCTTCGGCACACCGACCTGGAGCTGGCTGCTATTCATCGGCATCGTGGTCGCCTTGCTGGCCTTTGACCTGGGCGTGCTGCACAAGGAAGACCGCGAGATCGGCGTGCGCGAGAGCCTGCTGCTGTCCGCCGGCTACATCAGCGCGGCGCTGTTGTTCGGCGCCTGGGTCTGGTGGCAGATGGGTTCCGCCAGCGGCATGGCCTACTACACGGGCTTCATGATCGAGAAGTCGCTGTCGATGGACAACGTCTTCGTGATCGCGCTGATCTTCAGTTTCTTCGCGATTCCGCGCCAATACCAGCATCGCGTGCTGTTCTGGGGCATCCTCGGCGTGATCGTGCTGCGCGCCATCATGATAGGCCTGGGCGCGGCGCTGGTCAGCAACTTTGGCTGGCTGCTGTATCTGTTCGGCGCCTTCCTGGTGTTCACCGGCATCAAGATGTGGATGATCGCGGACCAGACGCCCGATATCGCGTCCAACCCGATCCTGAGGTTCCTGAAGCGCCGCATGCGCGTCACGGAAGGGCTGCGCGGCAACGCGTTCTGGGTGATGGAGACGGATCCCGCCACGTCGAAGAAGGTGCGCTGGGCCACGCCGTTGCTGCTGGCGCTGGTGTTGATCGAGTTCGTGGACCTGTTGTTCGCGGTGGACTCGGTGCCGGCGATCTTCGCCATTACCACCGATCCGTTCATTGTCTACACCAGCAACATCTTCGCCATCCTGGGCCTGCGCGCGCTGTACTTTGCACTGGCTGCGATGATCCACCGCTTCCACTACCTGAAGTACGCGCTGGCCCTGGTCCTGGTTTTCATCGGCACCAAGATCTTCCTGGTCGGCTTCATCGGCAAGGTGCCGGCGGTTGTATCGCTGTCGGTGACCTTCGGCCTGATCGCTGGCGGCGTGTTGTTCTCGCTGTGGAAAACCCGCTCGGACGCGTCCAAGCAGGAACTCGCGGCGGAATAAGCCTCGCGGTTTGACGCAAGACGCCCGCCATATCCGATGGATATGGCGGGCGCATTTTTTGGGATTTGTCGCGCCAGTGCGGCGGGCGTAGAGTGCTGGACAGTCCAAATGCCGCAAGGAGCCGTCATGACCAGCTGGTCCGCCAAACAGTATTCCGCCTTTGAAAACGAACGCACCCGCCCGGTGCGGGACCTGGTCGCTGCCTTGCCCAACCAGGACGTGAGGCGCGCGGTCGACCTGGGCTGCGGCCCGGGCAACTCCACCGAGGTGCTGGCAAGCCGCTATCCGGACGCCGAGGTCAGCGGCATGGACAGCTCGGAGGACATGCTCCAGTCGGCGAGAAAGCGCCTGCCGGGGATGCAATTCGAACTGGCCGACATCGCCACGTGGAATCCGCCCGGGACCTACGACGTGATCCTGGCGAACGCCGCGTTGCAATGGGTGCCGGACCACGCGACGCTGTATCCGCGCCTGGTCGGCAAGCTGGCCCCGGGCGGCAGCCTGGCGGTGCAGACGCCCGACAACCTGGAAGAGCCGGCCCACCGCCTGGCGCGCCAGGTGGCCGGCGAAGCGCCCTGGGCCGCCGCCATCGGCGGATTCAAGCATCCGCCGCGGCACAGCGCCGCCTGGTACTACGAACTGCTCAAGCCGCATTGCGGTCTGCTGGACGTGTGGCGCACGACTTATCACCATCCACTGGCGGGCGCGGCAGCCGTGGTGGAATGGTTCAAGGGCACGGCGCTGCGGCCTTACCTGGACCGGCTGGACGCGGCCGGGCAGGCCGGTTTCCTGGCCCGTTATCAGTCGCTGATCGAAGAAGCGTATCCGGCGCTGGCTGACGGCACGGTGCTGCTGCCGTTCCCGCGGCTGTTCATCATTGCGGGGCCGAAGCAGGGCTGAGATCCCCGGCAGGGGGCTCCCAGCCGCCGCCCAATGACCGGTACAGGTCCACCAGCACCAGCGACACCGCGGCCTGGGTCGAGACGCGCTCCTGGTCGCTGGCCAGCACTGCGTTCTGCGCGCTGAGCACATTCACGAAGTCCGACGCGCCCGCGGCATATTGGCGCTGCGCGTTGAGCAGAGCCTGGCGGGCGCTCTCGGAGGCGCGCTCCAGGCTGGCGCGAGTCAGCTGCTGCGCCTGATAGGCGGTCATGGCGTTGTCGACCTCGTGCCAGGCGTTCAGCACGGTTTTTTGATACAGCAGCGCCGCCTCTTGAGCCTGCGATTCGCGCAGCCTCAGCCTGCCTCGCAGCCGGCCGCCCTGGAAAATGGGAATCTGCAATGCGGGGCCGACGCCGAAGATGCCGGCGTTGTCGGTGTCCAGGTCCCGCAGCTGCAAGGCTTGCAGGCCAAGGTTGCCGGAGAGCGTGATGCGCGGATAGAAATCGCCCTCCGCTACGCCGACCGCGGCCACGGCCGCATGCAGATTGGCTTGCGCGCGCCGGATATCGGGCCGGCGCCCGGCCAGTTCGCTGGGCAGCCCGACGGGAACCTGCAGCGGGCCGCCTGGGATCGGCCCGATGGCCGCCAGGCGTTCCTGCAACGTGCCTGGCGGTTGCTCCAACAGCAGCGCCAGCGCATTCATCAACTGGTCGATGCGCAGCGCCAGCGGCGGCACCCGGGCCTCGATGGCGGCGGTCTGCGCATCGGCTTGCGACACGTCCAGTTCGGTGGCCACGCCTTCGCGCTGGCGCAAGCGGGTCAGCGCGAGGTTGTGCTCGGCGTTGGCGAGTGTCTTGCGCAGCACGTCCAGCTGGTTCTGCGCGCCGCGCAACAGGATGTAGTTGCGTGCCGTTTCGGCGCGGATGGCCAGCACCACGCCACGCTGCGCCTCCAGCGCCGCCTCGGATTGCGCGCCGGCCTGCTCGACTTCGCGCCGCACGCGGCCCCACAGGTCCAGTTCCCAGCTGGCGTCCATGCCGGCTTGCCACAGGTTGAACGAGGACTTGCCGCCGCGCCCCGAAGGGTCCGCCAGGCCGACCTCGCTGTTCTGGCCGCGCTTGTAGCTTGCGCCTGCGCCGATTCCAGGCAGGCCGTCGGCCTCGGTCACGCGCAGGGCGGCGCGGCTTTGCAGCAGGCGCTCGTGGGCGATGCGTATGTCCAGGTTGGCCCCGGTCGCTTCGGCGATCAGGGTGGTCAGGGTGGAATCGCCGAAGCTGTCCCACCACGACCTGTTCACCTCTTGCGGGACGGGGACGCTGCCGGCGGCGGACTCGTTGGCCATACGCCATTGCGCGGGCAACTGCGGTTGGGGAGCCTTAAAGTCGGGCCCCACGGCGCAGCCCGCCAATGCGGAAAGTGTGCAGGCCAGCGTGGCATGGATCAAGTGGCGCGCGGTCATTGCACGGACTCCTCTGCCGCCGCCCCGGTATCGACCACGGCTTCGACGGACATGCCGGCGCGCAGCGGCGGCGCGCCGTCGGCCGGCGCATCCAGCACGATCTTGACGGGCAGGCGCTGCGCCACCTTGGTGAAGTTGCCGGTGGCATTGCTGGGGACCACCGGCGAAAAGCTCAAGCCCGTTGCCGGCGCGATGCTCTGCACGCGGCCGTGCAGCGGCGTATCCGGATAGGCGTCGACCGTGATGATGGCGGGCTGGCCCGGGCGCATGCGGGTCAACTGCTTTTCGCGGAAGTTCGCCACCACATAGGCTTGCTGCAGCGGCACCACCGCGAGGATGGGCGTGCCGGGGCTGACATAGGCGCCCACGCGCAGCGAGCGCCTGCCCACGATACCGTCGATCGGGGAGACGACCTGGGTATGCGACAGATTGAGTTCGGCGCGGTCCTTCAGGGCCTGCGCGCGCAGCAGGCCGGCCTGCGCGGCCTCATGGTTGGCTTCCAGCACGTCGCGTTGCTTGCGCGCGGCCTGCAAGGTGGCCGTGTGTTCGGCCTGGCGCGCCTGCGCCATGTCCAGCCGGCTGCGCGCCTGTTCATAAGCCTGCTGCGTGCCGGCGCCCTCGCTGGCCAGCCTGCGGTGGCGCTGGGCTTCGCTTTCGGCATAGCGGATATCCGCCAGGTCGGCGCGCGTGACGGCGATGGCCTGGTCGATCACGGCCTGCTGGCGTTCCAGCGTTGCGGCCGCGTCCGACAGGCGCGCGCTGGCGACCGCGAGTTCGGCGCTTGCGGCCGCCAGCGCGGCCCGATGGTCGCGGTCGTCAATGCGCGCGAGCAGTTGGCCTTGCTTGACGGGCTGGTTGTCTTCGACCAGCACGGCGTCGATGAAGCCGGATACCTGCGGCGCGACGATGGTGTGATCGGCGACGACGGTGGCGTCGTCGGTGGATTCGGCGGCGCCGGTGGCGGACCATGACCAGCCTGCATAGGCCAGCAGGACCAGGGCGCCGAGGGCGCCGGCGCGGGGAAGGGGAGAAGTCAAGAGAGAGAAAGGCATGATATGGACTCGATTTCAGGCCGCGGCGCGCGGAGGGTAGATCCGGGTCGCGACGAAGGGGATCAGCAGGATGAGGAGCACGGCCACGCCGGCCATGCACAGATAGAGATCGGCCGAGGTCAGCACGGCGGCCTGCTCCTGGATGCGGCGTGACAGCGCTGCCGCGCTTTCGCCTGCAGTGCTCAGTGGGAAGTTGCCCAGTTGGTCGGCCAGCATGCTGGAGTGGTAATTGCGGCGCGACGTGGTCAGCGCGTCCAGCAGGCCGGTGGCGGCCACCGCGGCAAAGCCCTTGATGGTGTTGAACCAGGACGACGCCCAGGGGCCGTCCTGCGGCGCCAGGCCGCCGGTGGCCAGCATCAGCAGCGGGATCACGGCCATGGGCTGGGCGAAGATCTGCACGGCTTCGAGCAGGTAGAACTGCTCGCGCGACCAGACCGGCGTCAGTTGCGACCCGAGCAGGCAGGACAGCGCCAGCAGTCCCAGCCCTGCCGCCAGCACCCAGCGGCAATCCACCTGGCGCAGATTGCACAGCGCGGCGACCAGGGGCAGCGCAATCAGCTGCGGCAGGCCCATGGTCAACAACACCGGCGCCGTTTCCAGCGGGCGATAGCCGCGCAGTTGCGCCAGGAACGTCGACGGAATCAGGATCACGCCCAACAGCACGATCAGCACGCCGCCCAGCGTCAGCAAGGCATGGCTCAGATTGCGGTGGCGCAAGAGCTGGATCTTGAAGAACGGCAAGGGGTGGGACCATTCGTTGATCATGAACAGCACCATCAGCACGCTGCCGCCGCCCAGCAGCACGGAGATCAGCGGCGAGTTCAGCCAGTCCAGCCGGTCGCCCTGCAACAGGCCGATGACCAGCATGGATAGCGCCGGCGCGCCCAGCAGCAGGCCGCGCCAGTCGAACAGGTGCAGCCGTTCGAGCTTGAGCGGGTCCTGGGGCAAGCCGCGCCAGACGGCCCAGGCGGCGAGCGCCGCTGGGCCGACGATCAGCCAGAAGGCCCAGCGCCAGCCCAGCACCTCGGTGCAGAAGGCGGCCAGCGGTATGCCCAGGCTGGGGGCGAAGGTGGCGGTGAGGGCGTAGCCGCCCAGTCCGTAGAGCTTGATGCCTGGCGGCAGGAAACGCAGCGCCACTGTCATGAGCATGGGCGGCAGCGCGCCGCCCGCGAGCCCTTGCAGGGTGCGCAGGAGCAGCAGTACGGGCAGGTTGGGCGCAAACGGGCAGAGCGCGCCGAACAGCGCGAAGGCGGCCAGCGCCGCGACCGTGAAGCGGCGCAATGAAAACGTGACCGAGCACCAGGGCGCGAACGCCATGGCGCATACCGAGGCCGCGGCGTAGACGGCCACGAACCAGGTGCCCTGGTCGTAGCCGATGCCCAGCGCGCCGCGGATGTCCGGCAGCGCCATCTTGGTCACGTTTTCATTGAGCCCGGCGAGGATCACCGCCAGCAGCACGCCTAGCAATCCGGTCAGGATGCGCCAGCCGAAAGCCGCTGCGGCGGGCGGGGCGGGGGGAGCGGCGGCCGTCATGATCGTGGGCCGCTCCTGCCCGGGGATGAGGAAGACAACATGGAATAGCGTCCTTGGATAACCGGAGCTATTCAGTCTAGGTAGATGCGGGGGGCGGAAAAACCATGCCTGGATCAACCCACCCTTGCATGGGACGCAAGGGTGCGGGTGTCGCGGCGCCGGCGTGCAGGGAGGCTTGCGCGCGGCACAACCTTGGATTGCGCCGCGCGGGATTTATCCCGGCGGGCCGCCGAACGAATAATGCAGCACTCGTTAACCGCAGAGGATTTCATGAACACATTCCGACTCTCCATCCTGGCGCTGAGCATGGCGCTCGTTGGCGCCGCCGCGCATGCCGAAGGCAAGACCCGCGAACAGGTGCGCGCCGAATTGATGGAAGCCAAGGCCGCCGGCCTGGTGACTTATGGCGAACAGCAATACCCGGTGGATCTGCCTCATGTCAGCACCAAGACCCGCCAACAGGTGCGCGAAGAACTCGACGCCGCGCGCGCGGCGGGACTGGTCACGTACGGCGAGCAGGACTATCCGCCCGCGCTGCCGTCGCACTCGGACCAGACCCGCGACCAGACGGTCGCGGAACTGCGCGAGGCGCGCACGCGCGGCCTGATGAAATCGGGCGAACTGGATTACCCGCCCGTCGTCAATTGATTCCTTCCGCCTTGTCCGCGAAGTAGCGGGCAGGCGTCTTGCCCAAGGTCTTGCGGAACATGGTGATGAAGGCGCTGACGGACTCGTAGCCCAGGTCTTCCGCCGTGCGCTGCACCGACACGCCGGCGGACAGGCGCTGCAAGGCCTGGATGATGTGCATCTGCTGGCGCCAGCGGCCAAAGCTCATGCCGAGCTCCTGCCGGATCAGCCGCGCCAGCGTGCGCTCGCTCATCGCGACGCGGCGGCCCCATTGCGCCACCGTGCCGCGGTCGGCGGGATCGGCGTGCAGGGCGTCGGCGATCTCGCGCAGGCGCGGGTGTTCGGAAATGGGCAGGTGCAGTTGCTCGGCCGGCATGCGCGCCAATTGATCGACCAGCACCTCGGCCAGCTTGCGGTTGGGGGCCGTTGCCGTTTCCTCCGGGGGCAGGTCGGCTAGATAGGCCACCAGCTCGCGCACCAGCGACGAGATGGCCAGCGTGCAGCACTGCTCCGGCAGGCCCGGCGCGTCGGGCGGCACGAACAGGAAGCAGACGCGTCCGTTCTGCGTGACCCGGTTGCTGTGCGGCACGCCGCCAGGGATCCAGACGCCGCATTGCGGCGGCACCATCCACAGGCCCTGCGGCACCGAGCAGGTCACGCCGCCTTGCAGGGACAGCACCAGTTGGCCCATGGCGTGCCGGTGCGGTGGAGATTCCTGGTCGTTCTCGTCCGCATGCACGCGCATGGCATAGGTCCATTGCGAGCCGGTATCGGGATTGAAGAAGGGGGCAGGGTCGTCCAGGCGCTGCATCGAATGTGCTTTGACCGAATTTAGGGATAATTTGTCATTATCTCGAAATTCGGCGAGGACGGCGATGCTTAAGCTGACGGCATGAACTCGCATCCTCTCGCTTCCAAACACCCCGCCGCCAATCCCGTGTTGTTGATCGCGGGCATACTCTGCATGTCCATGGCGCTGCGCGCGCCCATTACCGGCGTGCCGCCGCTGACAGGTATGCTGCGCGAGCAGCTGGGGCTGAGCTCCATGGCCGCGGGCATGCTGATCACCTTGCCTTTGCTGGCCTTTGCCGTGGTGTCGCTGTTCGCCGCGGGCATGGCGCGCCGCCACGGCCTGGAGCGCAGCTTGTTTGCCGCCATGCTGCTGATCGCGGGGGGCATCCTGGTACGCACGCTGGGACCGGCCTGGAGCCTGTTCCTGGGTACCGCTGTCATCGGATCCGGCATCGCCATCGGCAATGTGCTGCTGCCCAGCCTGCTGAAGCGCGATTTTCCGCAGCAGCTTGCAAGCCTGACCTCGGCTTACGTGCTGACCATGAGCCTGGCCGCGGGCCTGGCGTCCGCTGTTGCCATACCGCTGGCGAACCTGTCCGACGCGACCTGGCGCTTTTCCACCGGCTGCCTGCTGCTGTTGCCGCTGGCCAGCGCTCTGCTGTGGCTGCCGCAACTGGCCAATCGCACCGCGCCCGCGGCATCCACGGCGCATGCGCCGCATGGACCCCGCCTGTGGCGCTCTGCGCTGGCGTGGCAGGTGACGCTGTTCCTGGGCATCAATTCATTCGTGTTCTATGTGGGCGTGAGCTGGCTGCCGGCCATCCTGCGCGACGTCGGCTATACGGCGGAACGCGCTGGTGCGCTGCATGGCCTGCTGCAGCTCATGTCGGCCGTCCCCGCGCTGTTCCTGGCCCCCGTGGTGCGGCGCCTGAAGGATCAGCGCGGCGCCGCCTTCTTCTCTGCCGCAGCCTCGTTCGTCGCGTTTGCTGGCCTGATCGCCGCGCCCGGCTGGGCGACGCTGTGGATCGTCCTGATGGGCCTGGGCACGGGCGGCGGCATTATCCTGGGCCTGGCATTCGTGGGCTTGCGCGCCAGCCATGCGCAGCAGGCGGCGGCGCTGTCGGGCATGGCGCAATGCGTCGGCTACCTGTTCGCCGCCAGCGGACCGGCGCTGGTGGGCACGCTGCACGACGCGCAAGGTGACTGGGCCGTGGCGCTGGGCCTGTGCGCGGCCTTATGCCTGGCGATGGCGGCTGTCGGCCTCTATGCGGGCCGCGCCATCCAGATCGGCCAATACCGCGACGCCGCGCTCAAGCCTGTCCGGCCCGGCTTTTCCACAAGCGCACCAGCGGCTCGGGCGCGTCGGTCTCCGGCACGTCGAAGCTGATGTCCGCCACGTCGTCGCCTTCGTAGATGACCTCCACGTGGAAATAGCGCTGGTCGCCGCCGGTTTCAGCACAGCGCGGGACGGCGACTGGAGCGGAACGTTGCAGGGCGTCGCAGACTTCCTGCCGCAGGTCCGGCGGGCAGGTGACGAGGTCGATGCTGCGCGGTTGCGCCAGCGCGGGCACATAGGCCAGTCCGCCTTCGCGGGTCAGGCGCACCAGCATCGCAAGGTCCAGGGAGGGCAGTTCGATCATGTCTGGACTCCCACGCCGGCCCAGGCCCGCGCGACGGCATCGCGCACGGCTGGACCATGGCGTTCCGCCGCTACCGCCAGCGTCAGTTTCGCGAACTGCGCGAAGTCGGCGTCGTGGCGCAGGCGCTTGTCGCACAGCGCGTCGTACCAGACGCGGCCCGCGCCGGCCCAGGCGGGGCCTTCCAGTGCGGTGGCCGCCAGGTAGAAGGCGCGGTTGGGAATGCCGGAGTTGATGTGCACGCCGCCGTTGTCGTTGGGCGTGTCCACGTAATCGCGCATGTGGGCGGGCTGCGGGTCCTTGCCCAGCAGGGGGTCATCATAGGCGCTGCCAGGCTCGGCCATGGAACGCAGCGCGCGGGCGCGGATCTTGGGCATGAACAGACCGGCGCCCACCAGCCAATCGGCCTGGCGCGCGTCCTGTCCCAAGGTGTATTGCTTGACCAGCGCGCCGAACACGTCGCACAGGGATTCGTTCAGCGCGCCGGACTGGCTCTGGTACAGCAGGGCGGCCTCGGCATCGATCACGCCATGCGTGAGCTCGTGGCCGATGATGTCCACCGCGACCGTGAAGCGGTTGAACACTTCGCCGTCGCCATCGCCGAACACCATTTGCGCGCCGTTCCAGAAGGCGTTGTCGTAGTCTTCGCCGTAATGCACGGTGCCGACCAGCGGCAGTCCCTGGCCGTCGATGGAGTGGCGCTCGTAGATGTCCCAGAACAGCTTGTAGGTCGATCCCAGGTGTTCATAGGCTTCGTCCACGGCCGCGTCGCCGCTGGCGCGGGCGCCTTCGGCGCGCACCAGCTTGCCGGGCAAAGTGGTGGTGTTGGCCGCATCGTGCACGGCGCGCTGGGGCGTGCCGGCAGGCGCCGCCTTTTTCGGGCGGGCGGGCTTGGCGCGTGGCGGCTGCACCGCCATTTCGCGCAGGCTGCGCTGCTGCTGGTCGATGATCAGCGTCTTGACCGCGGGCATGCTGACCCGCGAGTCGGCGTGCTGCGCCAGTCGATCCAGCATGTAGGGGGGGATCACACCGATCAAGGGCGCGGATTCGGAAGGACGTGGCATGCGCGGTCTCCGTCGTGGACGCCGGGCCAGGGCCGCGGCGCGAGGCCATTCAACGGTAGCAGATAGGTCTGGCGCAGGGACGTAACAGTGTGCGGCCTGATGCTAGGAACTATGGACGCCGCGGCGCGGCAGCCGGCGCGCGTTCACGCCTAATTGAACACGCCCGTGAGTACGTCCGCCACGACGGCAGTGGCGATGGCGACGAGGATCAGGTCGCTGCCCGCGACGCGCCATTCGTATCCGGGATGCACGGGCAGGCGCGCCAGCATGGGGCCGGGCACCATCTTCTTGGCGATCCCCGGAGGCAGGGGCTTGCCGCGCGCCAGATTCTTGCGTATGCCCGGGGGCAGCGAGCCGTAGCCGGTAGCGCCCGCCTGCACGGCGTAGCTGCGCGCGGTGGAAACGGTGATGCCGGCGGTGCTGAGCGTGACGCTGACGCCGTTGTCCTGGCTCTGTTGGCCCTTGTTCTTGCCATTGCCGTTGCCCTGGCCGGCATGGTCCGGCTTGCCCTTGCCTTCGGGCGGCGCGGCATGCGCCGGCGCACCGAGCGCGACGGCACAGGCAAAGATGGCCACGATCATCGAACGTTTGCGGCGCATGGTTTCGGCTCCTGCTATGTAGAGGAGCCTAGCGTAGCGCCGTCATTGGGCAAGCGCTACTTTCGCCGGCGGATTCAATCGCAACAATCGCCACAATTCATTTGATCTTCCACTCGCGATAGAATCCCCTGCTTATTTTCCGGGGGGGAACGCACGATGAGGTATTTCCTGATCTTGGTTGGGGCGGCCGTGGTCGCCTATCTGCTGGCGCGCGGCATCGCCGCCGTGCTCTCGGACCGTAAACGTTCAAAATCAGAAAGGGATTCGAAGTGAAGCCGACAGATATCCAGATGGTCAAGACGATTGGTGCTGTAAAGCCGCGCGGTATCAAGATCGCGGTGATTACGGCGGTGTTGTTTGTGCTGATCCTGTTCCTGGCGTTCGATTCCTGGTTCCAGGTCGATCAGGGCGAGCGTGGCGTGGTGCTGCGCAACGGCAAGCTGGTGCGCGTGTCGGAACCGGGCCTGGATTTCAAGACCCCGTTCATCGACAACGTGATGACGGTGTCGGTGCGCGACCACACGTTCGTGTTTGAAAAACTGGAAGCCTACAGCTATGACCAGCAGCCGGCCACGCTGCGCGTGTCGGTGACCTACCGTGTGCCGCCCGAGCACGTGGCCGAGCTGTATTCGGAGTACGGCACCATCAGCAATCTGCAGATGCGCGTGCTGGAACGCAAGACGCCGGATTCGGTGAAGAACGTGTTCGGCCAGTACACCGCGGTGCGCGCCATCCAGGAGCGCCAGAAGCTGGGCCAGGACGTGAACTCGGCCGTGCTCAAGACGATGGAAGGCGCGCCGGTGCAGGTGGTGGGCGTGCAGATCGAGGAAGTCGGCTTCTCGCAGGCCTATGAACACTCGATCGAACAGCGCATGCTGGCGCAGGTGCAGATCGAGACGACCCGCCAGCAAAAGGAAACGGCGATGATCACGGCCGAGATCCAGGTGGTCAAGGCCAAGGCGGAAGCCGACGCGCGCCGCCAGCAGTTCACGGCCGAGGCCGACGGCATCCGCATGCGCGGCGACGCCGAAGCGGCCGCGATCCGCGCCAAGGCCGAGGCCCTGGCCGCCAACACCAATCTGGTGAGCCTGAACGCGGTGGAAAAGTGGGACGGCGTGCTGCCGGCCACGCAGGTTCCGGGCTCGGCGCTGCCGTTTATCGGCATCAAGTAGGCGCGGCGGGCGAGGGCTGCGCAGGCTCCGGCGGCGCAGCCTGCCGCCGGCGCGCGTAGTCCATGAGACTGTCGCCCGACAAAGCCTTGCTGTAGTACCACCCCTGCACGATGATTTCGGCGGGGGATGCCAGCGCCTTCAGCTGCTGGTCTGTTTCCACGCCTTCCACCACGATCTGCAGGTTCAGCGCTTCGCAAAAGCGCAGCAGGCCGTTCAGGACCAGCGCGCCCCTGTCGCTGTCTTGCGCCACGACGAAGCTGCGGTCGATCTTGACCGCGTCGATCTCGAACTGGTGCAGATAGCCCAAGGCCGAATAGCCGGTGCCGAAGTCGTCGATGTAGACCCGCGCGCCTATCGCGTGCAGGCGGTCGAAGGCGGTGTGCAGCGCCTGGGTATCCTCCACCAGCGCGTCTTCGGTCAGCTCCACCGAGATCTGCCCGCTGGCCTGCGCCAGCACCTTGATCAGCTTTTCCAGGTAGTCGCCGGACGTCAGCGTGCCAGCCGTGACGTTGATGGTCATCGGCAAGGCGAAGTCGCGCTTGCGCCATTGCAGGCATTGCTGCACGGCCTGCCTGGCCACCCATAGATCCACTTCCCGCATCAGGTCCGCCTGTGCGAGCCAGCGCAGGAACTCCACCGGCGTCTGCCGCGCGCCGTCGGGGCCGGTGGCGCGCAACAGGGCTTCGCAGCCGGTGCACAGTCCGCTGCGCAATGACACTTGCGGCTGGAATTCCAGATGGAAATCGTATTGGCTGATGGTGCGAATACGGCTGTTCTCGGCGTTGCGGCGCGCGCGGTCGGCGTAGGTCTGCACCACCGGATCGTGCGCGTACAGCAGCGATTCCTCTTGCAGCCGGGTGAAGGTGGTATCCAGCGATTTGAAGTAGACGGTGGCGCTTTCCTGGCGCTGACGTTCCAGCGCGACCACATAGGGCGCATACAGGCACACGCCTATCGCCACCAGCGTGAGCTGTAGCGCCACCCCGCCCAGATGGCCGCCAGCGGCGACATAGGCGTTGAACAGCACCGGCGAGGTCAGGGGCAGGGTGGTCGTCGCGGAGGGCAGCCAGCCTAGCTGCACCACGGCCAGCGCGAGGATGGCGTTGGTCACCGGCGCCAGGATGAACGGCACCAGCAGGCGCGGATTCAGGATCAGGGGCAGGCCGAACAGCAGGATTTCGTTCACGTTCAGGAGCGCCACCGGCAGGCTGGCCAGCGCCAGCACGCGCAGGGATTCGCTGCGCGCGAACAGCAGCATGGCCACCACCAGCGACAGCGTCGCGCCCGCGCCGCCGATGAAGACGAAAGCGCCCAGCAGCGTGCTGTTCAGGGCATACATGCCTTCGTAGCCGGCGGACTGGCTGGCGGAGTTCAGCATGGCCGCCTGGTCCATCACGCTCATCAGGGGGGCGAGGGCGTGGTAGCCGTGTATGCCGAAGAACCACAGCAGGGAGTTCAATCCCGCCATCAGGGCGCCCGAGGTGAACGGGCTGTCCAGCGATGCCAGGCTCAAGGGGATGTTGAATTGCGCCACGGCGGGGATCTGCAGCGCGGCGGACAGCGCCAGCACGACCAGGCTGGCCGTCAGCAGGCCGGGCACGACCATGTTCAGCGTGTCGCGGACGTTTTCAGTGATCAGCCCGTCCGGCGCCAGTTGGGTCCAGCGGCGGCGGTGCAGCCAGGCCATCAATGGCACGGTCAGCAGGGGCGAAACAATGGCGATGAAGAGCACCAGGGTGGCGGCCGCCTGGGGATAGGGCGCCATCAGGCCCTCGGCGATCATCACGTAGGACAGGCACAGGAATGCGGTCGGCAGATGCGGCACGCGGTGGCGGAACGACAGCATGTAGCCGATGGAGGTGCCCGCCAGGATCGGCATGATGCCTGAGAGCTTGTCGTGGACGCCGGTCAGCAGGTCCACCACGGAGGCGGGCAGCCCCAGTTGGCGGGCGACGACCGACAGCACCAGGAACAGCGCCGTGATCAGCAGGCAGGGCAGGGTCCAGAGCAGGCCTTCGCGTATGGCGCGCAAGCCGCTGGCGCCCGCCAGCGCGGCCAGCCGATCTTTTGGATAACGCATCAGGGCCAGTTTCGGCATGGCGGTTCGCCCCAGAGTCCGTGCAAGCGAAGATCGCCGCTCCCGTGTTTGTAAGAATATTTTGCTACATCCTAGCCCCGGCTTTCCATGTTTAGCAATCGGCACCTATCAGAATGTCAGGGATTCCCCTCTATCAAGAATTGCAAAGCGGGCGCAAGGTGGCAGCACGGGCGCGAAGGGCCGCTATACGATCAAGGGGCTCGCCCGGTGCGCGGGACAACAAGCTTCAGATTGAGGAGACATGGATGTCTCAGTTGGATTGGACGTCCGGCGATACCAAGCCGGACCGGCAGGGATACTACGAAACGCGGTACGACACCGGATGCACTGCCATCACGCTGTACAGCGTGCTGGGCTGGATGCCAGTGAAGACGCCGGGCAACATGGTCAGCTGGCGGCCCTTGCCGCCCGCCGTCGAGAAGCAAGAGGCCGAACGCCACATACAGGAACTGCGGGAGGCGCAGAGCCACATCCCGATGGATTACTAGCGGGGCGAGCCGGGGATGCTAGCAAGAGTCTTGGCACGTAGTTGCGATAATGAGAATTATTTGTAAAATTCGCGGCGTCGCCATCTTCGCTGTCCGATCGGTTCATGTCCCGCTCTCCTCCGCCCCGCACCGGCTGGCTCGCCTACTATGACGAGCTGGTTGGGGTATGGAGCCGGCGGGTCGGCAACAGGCATGACGCGGAGGACGCGGCGCACGATGCCATCGAACGCCTGCTGAAGGCGGACGCCAGCGTCGCGTTGAAGGCGCGCAGCTACTTGTTCCAGGCTGCCGGGCATCGCTTGATCGACCGCTGGCGCCGCCAGGAACGGACCGAGCATGTGCCGCTGGACCTGCTGGACGAAGCCGACCAGCCTGCCTGGACCGACCCGGAATCCCCGGTGCGCGCGTCGCGCCTGGCCGATGACCTGGCCCAAGTCCTGGCAGAATTGCCGCCCAAGTGCCGTGAAGCCTTCGTCCTGAATCGCATCGAAGGCTGGACGCAGGCCGAGGTGGCTCAGCATATGGGCCTGTCCAAGAACATGATCGAACGCTACGTCATGCGGGCGATCGAATTCGTGCGCGACCGCATGCGTGAACACAATCCATGACGATGCCTTCCCCCCATGACCCCGGCGAGCAGCGCGAGGCGGATACTGCGGCGCAGTGGTTCGCCCGCTGGCATTCGGGCGAACTGACGCGCCGCCAGCGACGCGACTTTGCCCGGTGGCGGCGCGACCACTCCGAGGCCGCGCGCGAATTCGACCGCATGCAGCAGTTGGGGCGGGCGGCTGCCGGACTGTCCCGCGATCAAGTCCGGACGCTGCTCGGAGGGGAGGTCCCGCCGCGACCCAGGCCGCAGCGCCAGGGCCGTCTTGCGCTGCGCTTTGCCGCGGGCTGTGCGGCCTTGGGCGCAGCCGCGCTGGTGGCTTGGTGGAGCCTGCCGGTAGAGGTGCCGGCGTACACCGCAACGCTCAGCGCGGAACGCGGCGAACGCCGCCAGGTGACGCTGCCTGATGGTTCCATGCTGGAGATCAATGGCGCCACGCGCGCCGACGTAAGGCTTTATGCGGAACGGCGGGAAGTGGCGCTGGACCGTGGCGAGATCCTGTTCACCGTCAGTGCCGATGCGGCCCGTCCATTCATCGTGCGGGCTGGCAGCGGCGTGGTCCGCGTGACCGGTACGGTCTTCGATGTGCGGCGCGATGAAGAGCAGGTGGCGGTGCTGGTGGCGTCCGGCACGGTGGAGGTGTCGGGCGGCCGCTGGTGGAACATGGGCCATGCCGTGCTGCGAGGGGGGGACGGCATCCGTGTGCCGGGCAGCGGCGCGATCGGCGTGCCTGCGCCCGCCGATGTCCAGAGCGCGATCGCCTGGCGCGAAGGGCGGGTGGTGTACAAGAACGCGCCGCTGGCCGAGGTGGTGCGGGATATGAACCGCTACTTGTCCACGCCATTGCGGCTGGCGGACGACAAGGTGGGGCGCTTGAGGGTGTCGGCGTCATTCAGCCTGGATCGCCCTGAAGCCCTGGTCGACGCCTTGCCGGCGGTGGCGCCTGTAAAGCTGACGCCGGGCCCGGACGGCACCCTCGACATCAGCGCCAGGTAGGTCCTGCGCCACGGTTACAAAATAAATGAGAATGGGATTCAGGTTTATCTTGGGCTGATTCGTTCTACGAAGGAAGGCGGCAGCCGCCGCGTTTCCATTTCGGGAAACGTTCCCCGTATCGTCGAACAGAACAGCAGGTACTTGTGACTATTCCAGCAGCCCGGCATTTCCCCGTGGCCACGCGTTTCGCGTGCGCGTCTCCCCGTTTCATGCTTTCTTCCTTGGTGTTGGCCTTGAGCCTGGCGACGGCAGGTGCGCCCGCGAGCGCGTGGGCCCAGGCGCCTGCCGTGTCGATCGATATCGCGGCACAGCCGCTGGGAGATGCCTTGATGCAATGGGCGGCGCAAACCAAGGTGCGTGTCTTCTACGCGCCCGAGGTGGTGGCCGGAGTCAGCAGCAAGGGCCTGCGCGGCAGGCTGGATCCGGAGGAGGCGTTGCGCAGCCTGCTGCAGGGTTCGGGCGTGACCTACCGCTGGCAGGGCGACAGCATCATCCTGTCGCGCGATGGCGGCGTGGCCAGCCTGGCGCCGGTCACGGTGCTGGGCAGCATGGATCCGGCGATGACCGAAGGCACCGGTTCCTATACGACGCCGGCTTCGGCCGCAGCCACCGGGCTGACCCTGTCCTTGCGCGAAACCCCGCAGTCCGTCAGCGTCGTGACGCGTCAGCGCATCGATGACCAGAACCTGCGCTCGCTGGACGAGGTGATGGGCAATGTGGTTGGCGTGCAGGTGGTCAGCGAAGATACCGATCGCACCGATTTCTGGTCGCGCGGCTTCTACATCGACAGCCTGCAGTACGACGGCGTACCCACCACCATCGGCCTGTCGATGTATGGCGAATCCGACAATGATTCGTTCATCTACGACCGCATCGAAGTCGTGCGCGGCGCCACCGGGCTGATGACCGGTGCGGGCAACCCGGGCGCTTCCATCAACCTGGTGCGCAAACATGCCAACAGCCGCGAATTCACCGGGATGGTCAGCGCCGGTGCGGGTTCGTGGAATCAATACCGGGGCACGGTGGACATGTCCACGCCCTTGAACCAGGAAGGCACCGTGCGTGCGCGCATGGTGGCGCTGTATCAGGGGCGCGATTCCTATATCGACCTTTATCATGCGAACAAGAAGGTGTTCTACGGTGTCATCGATGCCGATCTGACGCCATCGACCCGGCTGAGCGTGGGGGCGGATTATCAGGACAAGCGTCCACGCGGATCCACCTGGGGCAGCCTGCCCGTGGTGTTCAGCGACGGCACGCCGACCGACTGGCGGCGTTCCAAGACCACGGCGGCGGACTGGACGTACTGGCACACGACCAATCAGACGGTGTTCGCCACGCTGGAGCATCGCTTCGCCAACGATTGGGAAGTCAAGGCCGACTGGTCGCAGCGTAAAAGCAAGTACGACGCCAAGCTCCTGTACCTGTACGGCGATCTGGATCAGGCAACGGGAACTGGCCTGGCGGCACTGCCGGGGTACTGGAATTCCTACGCGCAACAAACCTCGCTGGACTTGCAGGCCACGGGGCCGTTCAGCCTGCTTGGCCGCAAGCATGAACTGGTGGTGGGCGCCATGCGCAGCCGCTACGGCGAGGACTTCTACCGTTATGGTTTCGACCGCGCTTCGCTGGCGGACACCGGCAACTTCTACGAGTGGGACGGATCGTACGCGCAGCCGACCTGGACCGAGGCCAGCCTGCGCGATACGGTCACGCACCAGCGCGGCGTCTATGCCGCGGCGCGGTGGTCGTTGACCGACAACCTGACCGCCATAACCGGCGGCCGCTACGCGACCTGGGAATCGAAGTCGCCCACGCGCGATCAAAAGGACTCCCAGTTCATTCCATACGCTGGCCTGGTGGTCGACCTGAACGACACCTACTCTGCCTACGCCAGCTATACCGACATCTTCCAGCCGCAGGACAATCGCGACAGCAGCGGCAACTATCTGGACCCGGTGCAGGGTCAGAACTACGAGGTGGGCCTGAAGGGCGAATACCTGGACGGCAGGTTGAATGCGTCCGTTGCGCTGTTCAAGGTCAAGCAAAGCAAGGTGGCGGTGCTGGACGGCGACAAGCTGGTGCCAGGCACGCCGGATCAAGCCTACACGACCGCCGATGGCGTCACCACCAAGGGCATCGAGCTGGAAGTGAGCGGACAACTGGCGCAGGGCTGGAATGCCTATGCCGGCGGCACCTACTACACCAGCCGCGACGCGCAGGGCGTATCGGTCAATCCCGAGCGTCCGCGCGCGGTGGCCAGGTTGTTTACGACTTACCGACTGCCGGGGGAATGGAGCCGTCTGACGGTGGGCGGCGGCGTCAACTGGCAACTGTCGAGCTATTCCGAAGTCAGCGCTGGCGACAACATGGTCACGGTCAAGCAGAAGGCCTACGCGATCTACAACCTGATGGCGCGCTACGACTTCAATTCACGCCTGTCCGCGCAGATGAACCTGAACAATCTGTTCGACAGGAAGTACTACCTGGGCGGCGTGGGCAACCAGGTCTATTACGGCGAACCCAGAAGCGTGTTCGTCAACCTGACTGCCAAGTTCTGATTGTGCAGCGCGCGCCGGGGCGGGCCCGGCGCGGCTTGCGGCGTGCCGCCGCGGGCTTCCAGCCATGGTTCTTGTAAAGAGGCCGAAGATAATTATAATTGCGAATCATTTTCATTAAGTGGGAACGTCTGGCCGCGACGCCCGGGCGCACCATCATGCCATCCTCTACCTTCGCTCCTCGTGCCGAGGTGCAATCGGTCTATCAGGCTCACCATCAATGGTTGCGCAGCGTGCTGCAACGCAAGCTGGGCAATGTGTCCGACGCGGCCGACGTGGCGCACGACACGTTTGAACGGCTGATCCGCGCCGACCTTCGCGAACCGCTGAACGAACCGCGCGCCTATCTGCGCACCATCGCCACGCGCCTGCTGATCGGCCGGGCCAGGCGGGCCGCGCTGGAAGCGGCCTATGCCGAATCGGTGGCGTTGCAGCCGGTGGCGGTGGAACCCTCGGTCGAAGCACGCGCCCTGATCCTGGAAGCCCTGGAACAGGTTTGCGAACTGCTCGACAGCCTGCCCATGAACAGCCGCCGGATCTTCCTGATGGCGCAGGTGGACGGCATGTCCTATGCCGAAATCGGCGAGCGGCTGGGCTTGACGCCCAACGCCGTGCAGAAGTCCCTGGCCCGCGCGCTGGTGCATTGCTACACGGCCGTCTACGGTTGAGGCCGGGCCGGATGGAAAACGCCAAGCTGCTGCGGCCGCATGCGCCGGAAGCGGGAACCGTCGATCCCAAGATCGTTCGCCAGGCCGCCGACTGGTGGTCGCGGCTGCGCGAGGACGTGACCGACGAAGACCGCAGGCGTTTTGAAAACTGGCGCCTTGCGCAGCCCGCGCACGAGCTGGCCTGGCAACGGCTGAACGCCTTGACGCGCGATGTGGCGGCGGGCGTTGCTGGAGCCGGCGGCGAGGTGGCCGCGCGCACGCTGCGGCAAGCGCCGTTGATCCAGTCGCGCCGCAACGCCATCCGTTGGATGGTGTCGGCGGCCGGCCTGGGCCTGGGTGGCTGGGGCGTGAGCCAAAGCGGCGCCGTGCGTGCGCTGTCGGCAGATATGCGGACCGGCACCGGCGAGCGGCGCGCCGTGACGCTGCCGGACGGCACGCTGCTGGAACTGAACACTGCCAGCGCGGTGGACCTGCGCTACACGGCGAGCCGGCGCGAACTTGTCCTGCTGGAAGGCGAGATCCAGGTGACTACCGGGCGCGATCCGCTGGGCCGGCCTTTCACGGTGCGCACGCGTGCCGGCATGCTGACGCCGGTGGGCACGCGTTTCGTGGTGCGCGGTCTGGAAGATGGCCGCATCCGGGTGGCGGTGCTGGAAGGCGCGGTGGACGTGCGCGGCCTGGATCCGAACGACTTGCCGCGGCGGGTGCCGGCCGGCGCGCAGGCGGAGTTCTCGGCTGCTGGCGGCTTTGCCGCCGGGCCTCTGGAAGCGGCTAGCTCGGCGTGGCTGGACGGAATGCTGATCGCCGACGAGATGCCGCTATCGGACTTTCTGCGCGAACTGGGACGTTATCGTCCGGGCCGCTTGAGCTGTTCGGGCGAGGCGGCCGGCCTGCGCGTAGTGGGGGCGTTTCCGCTGGCGGACAGCGACCAGGTGCTGGCCATGCTGCAGGAAGTCCTGCCGGTGCGCGTGCGCCGCTATACCCGCTACTGGGTCACGGTGGGACTGGCGTGATTCGTGCGCGGCCGGACTATTGTGTAACAGCGGCGGCGGATATCCCGATCTCGCGCTTCATGTAAAGAATGCAGCCGGTCTTCAGGCTGCGCCGATTCTTCATGAGCCAGGGAACCCATTCATGTCTTCTCGTCTAGTCCGCGCCGCGGCCCTCGTCCGCCTTCCCTTGCCGCGCACGGCCTTGAGCGCCGCGCTGCGCTGCGCCCTGCCTGGCGTGATGGCCGTCGCCTTGTGGCCGGCGGCCGCGTTTGCCCAGGCGCCGGCGTCCGGACAGCGCGTCGTTGCCTTCAGTATCGAAGCAGGCCCGCTAGGCGCGGCGCTGGGCGCGTTCGGCGTGCAGGCCGGCGTCATGGTGGCATCCGATCCCGCGTTGACGGCGGGCGCGGCGACGGGGGGCGTGACGGGTTCCTATGCTGTCCACACGGCGCTGCAGCGCCTGCTGGCAGGTACCGGGCTGGAAGCCGTGGCGCGCCCCGAGGGCGGCTATCGCCTGCGACAAGCGGCGGCGGCGGGGGCGGCCGCGACCTTGGCGCCGGTCACGGTGACGGGCAGCTACGCCACCACCACGGATGGCACGGGCTCCTACACTTCGCCGGCCGTCACCATCGGCAAGACGGCGCAGGCCTTGAAAGACATTCCGCAATCCATCACTGTGCTGACCCGGCAGCGCATGGATGACCAGGACATGGTCAGCCTGCCGGACGCGGTGAACAACACCACCGGCATGGTGGGCGTGCAGGGCGTGGGTCCCGGGGTGGCGATCAACGCCCGCGGCTTCCCCGTGGACCTGCTGCAATACGATGGCGTGTCCTTGCTGCGCAACAGCTACAGCCTGGGCAACTGGGAGCAGGACTCGCTGGTGTTCTATGACCGCGTGGAAATCCTGCGCGGCGCCGCCGGCCTGTTGCAGGGGGCGGGCAGCCCGGGCGGCGCGATCAACCTGGTGCGCAAGCGCGGCGGGGCGGAGCCTGCGGTGGTGGTAACGGCCAAGGCCGGCTCCTGGGATCACTACGGCCTGCAGTTGGACGCGGGCAGTCCCTTGAACGAATCGGGCACCTTGCGCGGCCGCGTGGTGCTGGATGAAGATCAAAGCCATTCCTACATCGACTATGTGTGGGAAAAGACGCGCAACCTGTATGCCGCGCTGGACTATGACATCAGCGATGACACCACGGTAGGCATCGGGATCAGCAACCGCTACAGCCGCTCGCGGCCGATGTTCGTGGGCTATCCCCGCTACGCGGACGGAGGCGATATCGACCTGCCGCGTTCGACCTTTACGGGTTCGACCTGGAACCGGGCGAAGAACGACCAGACCATTTTTTACGCCGACCTGGCGCACCGCTTCAACGACGCATGGCGCTTCAAGATGGTCGGCGTCGCCATGAATGAAAAGAACACGACCGTGCATCAGCGCGTCGCGGATGCCGTGCAGCCGGACGGCAGCGGGCTGTCCTATGGCGATTTCGGCGTGGACTTCCACAGCAAGCAGCGCGGGCTGGACATGTCGGTCAGCGGCGACTTCACCGCCCTGGGGATGAAGCAAGAGGTCGTGGTCGGCGCCAACTATTCCAAGCTGACCACGCAGGACCGGTTCACGCGCGTCTGGCAGGATGGCGGCAATATCTTCGATATCGACCACCATCGTCCGTGGCAGGACATCGACACCATTGCCCAGGCCAGCGGCTATGACTCGCGAAGCGCCTACGACATCCGCCAGAAGGGCATTTACGGCACCTGGCGCGTCAAGCCCACTGAATCCCTGGCGCTGATTGGCGGCGGGCGCGTCGGCTGGTACGACTACACCTACAGCGGCGGCGGCAGCGCCACCACGTCCAGCACCTCGGGACGTTTCATTCCCTACGCCGGCCTGGTGTACTCGCTGAGCGACAACTGGTCGGCCTATGCCAGCTACACAACGGTGTTCGAACCGCAGACCGAGCGCAGCGTAGCGGGCAGCCTGCTCAAGCCCATCGAGGGCAACAACTACGAAATCGGCGTCAAGGGCGAACTCGCGGAGGGCCGCGTCAATACGCTGCTGGCGTTGTTCCGCTACGACCACAAGAACCGCGCGGTCAACGACTACGACGCTGGCTTTGCGTGCGATGGCTGGTATTGCTCGCGCGCGGCGGGCAAGGTGCGCAGTCAGGGCCTGGAGGCCGAGGTCTCGGGCGAAGTCGTCAAGGGCCTGGAGCTGTATGCCGGCTATACCTACAACACCACCAAGTATCTGGACGACCCCGACAACCAGGGCAAGGTCTTCAATACCTGGACGCCCAAGCATATGCTGCGCCTGTGGGCCAACTACAGGCTGCCGGGCTCGTTAAACCGCCTGAGCGTGGGCGCCGGCGTCAACACGCAGACGCATACGATCAGTTCGGACCGCAAGTTCACCATGGCCGGATTCTCGATCTGGAATGCGCGGCTGGGTTATCAGGCCACGCCGGAACTGAGCATCGGGCTGAACCTTAACAATGTGTTCGACAAGAAGTACTACGTGCCTTCGTACAACACGCTCAGCAGCAACAATTACTACGGCGAGCCCCGCAACGTGATGCTGACGCTGCGCTACGCGCCCAAGCTGTAGGCGGCCATGGCGCCCGGGGTGGGCGAGGCCGGGCGCGTACATACGATAGAATATGAATGGTTCCTATTTACATTCTATTGCCAGGTGCGCCTTGCCCACGCCCGATTCCCCGCCCGCCGATCCCGTCGCGAAGCTCTATCGTGACCATCACGGCTGGCTGTCGGTCTGGCTGCGCAAGAAGTTGGGCAATTCCTTCGACGCGGCGGACCTGGCCCACGATACCTTCGTGCGCTTGATGGCCGGGCGGCGCCGGACGGAAGCCGGCGCCGAACCGCGCGCGCTGCTGACCCATATCGCGAAGGGCTTGGTGGTGGACCACTGGCGCCGCCGCGCGCTGGAAGAGGCCTATCTGGCCGCCGTCGCGCAACTGCCCGAGCAGGAAGCGCCTTCGCCGGAGGCGCGCGCCTTGATCCTGGAGACCCTGGGCGCCATCGACGCCGCGCTGCGCAAGCTGTCGGCCAAAACCCGCGAGATCTTCCTGCTGTCGCAATTCGAGGGCATGGGCTATGACGCGATCGCGCAGGGCCTGGGCGTGTCGCTATCCACCGTCAAGCGCCATATGCAGGCAGCGCTGACCGCTTGCCTGATCGCCAGCCAGACCGACCTGTGATCGATCCTGCCATCCTGAAGGAAGCGGCCGGCTGGCTGGTGCGCTTTCAATCCGAGACCTTGTCGCCATCGGACCGAGAGGCGTTCGAGCGCTGGCGCGCACGCAGCGCTGCGCATGCCGCCGCCTGGCAGCGGGCCGAGGACATGTTGCGCGGCTTCGGGCAGGTCCCGCCGAGGATCGCCGGCGAGACCTTGCGGCGGCTGGATCGTCCGGGACGCCGGCAGGCGCTGCGGGCGCTGGCCGGCCTGCTGGTGCTGGGGCCGGCGGCCTGGCTGGGTGGACGCGAGTTGCCCTGGCGGGAATGGAGCGCGGATGCGCGCACCGCGACCGGCGAGCAGCGCCGCATGGAACTGGCCGACGGCACGCAGCTGGTGCTCAACACCGCCAGTGCGGTGGACATCGACTACACCGCGCAACAGCGCACGCTGTGGCTGCGGGCAGGCGAAATCCTGCTGACCACGGGCCGCGATACACCGCAGCTGCAGCGGCCCTTTGTGGTCCAGACCGCGCAGGGAGCAATCCGCGCGCTGGGCACGCGCTTCATGGTGCGCGACGAAGGGAGCGTTGTGCGCGTGGCGGTGTTCGAGGGAGCGGTGGAGATCCGGCCCATGTCGGCAGGAGGCAGCGCCACGGTGCTGCCGGCCGGACAGCAGACCGTCTTCAATGGGCGCGAGGTGCAGGCCCAGGCGGCGGTGGACGCGACGGCGGCATCCTGGGAGCAAGGCATGCTGGCCGCGCGCAACTGGCGGCTGGCGGACCTAGTGGATGAACTGGGGCGGTATCGGCGAGGCGTGCTGCGCTGCGATCCGGCGGTGGCGGGGCTGCGGGTGTCGGGGGCTTTTCCCTTGAACGACATCGATGCCAGCTTGCGGCTGCTGGAAAAAACCCTGCCCGTGAGGGTGAGCCGGATCACGCCGTACTGGACGACGGTTGCTCCGCGCGCCGGCGTTACAAACTAATCGCGAATGGGCTGACACTTTTTTCTGCTTCGTCCGGTGTACCGGGTGAACCGCCGCGTACCGCGCGCCACCCCGACCCTTACGAAGGATAGCTTCATGGTTTCCCGCAACTCCCGTTCGCCACGCCCGGCTCGTGGAACAACCGTTTTGCCGCCCCTGGCGGCGGTGGCCCGGGCCGTCGGCATGGGACTGGCGCTGTCGGCCGCGGCGGGGGCGGCGGCGCCTGCCACCGCCGCCGAAGCCGTCAGCGTTGCGGCGCGTAAATCCTACGCGATTCCGGCGGGACCCCTGGGCGACGCGCTGGCTCAGTTCGCCGCCGCCGCGGGGGTGCCGCTGTCGTTCGATCCGGCGCTGGTGTCGGGGCTGCGCAGCAACGGACTGGACGGCGCCTATACCGTGAAGGAAGGCTTCTCCCGTTTGCTGTCGGGGTCGGGCTATGCCTTGTCGGAGCAGGGCGGTGGCGCCTATTCCCTGCGCAAGCTGCCTTCGGGACAGGATGAATCGGCGACCGTGCTGCCGACGGTCACCGTCGCCGGCGCCAGCGCGGCCCCGTTCGCCTTGCCGGCCGAGTACGAGGGCGGCCAGGTGGCCAGGGGCGGACGCCTGGGCCTGCTGGGCAATCGCGACGTGATGGACACGCCGTTCAACGTCACCAGCTACACCTCGGAGCTGCTGGCGAACCGCCAGGCGGTAACCTTGGCCGACGCGCTGAACGTTGAACCTTCGGTGCGCTTCACCGGCCAGATCGGCGGCGTGACCGATTCGTTCTACATCCGCGGCTTTCCCATCGGCGAAGGCAATCTGGGCGAGATCGCCTTTGACGGGGTTTACGGCGTGGCGCCCAACTATCACGTCTTTACCGATTACATCGAACGGGTTGAAGTGCTGAAAGGGCCGGCGGCGCTGCTGTACGGCATGTCGCCCAATAGCGGCGTGGGCGGGGTGATCAACATGGTGCCCAAGCGGGCGCTGCCGGAGGACCTGAGCCGCGTGTCCGCCGACTATGTGGGCGATTCGCAATTCGGCGCGCGCGCGGACCTGAGCCGCCGCTTCGGCAAGGATGGCGAATGGGGCGTGCGCATCAACGGCATGCACCGCCAGGGCGATACGCCGCTGGACAATCTGTATTCGCGCACCGATATCGGCGCCTTGTCGCTGGATTATCAGGGCGAGCGGTTGCGCGCCTCGCTGGACCTGCTGACGCAGAATGAGAAGATCGACGCGCCCACGCGACCTTTCCTGGTGGCCGCCGGCATAAACGTGCCGCATGCGGCGGATGGACGGCGCAACGCCACCCAGCCCTGGGGCTGGTGGAAGTCCGATGGCCAATCGGCGCTGCTGCGGGTGGAGTACGACATCAGCGACCGCCTGACGGTCTTTGCCGACGCAGGCGGCTCGGACACCAATGTTTCGCGCCTGTCGGACCAGACGCCCACCATCGTCAACGCGGCCGGCGACACGGTGGTCACGCCGAACAACTTCCGGTTCGAGGTCAACCGCAGCACCTACAACGCGGGGCTGCGCGCCAAGCTGGACACGGGGCCGGTGCGCCACGCCATCAGCTTCATGGGCAGCCTGTACAGCGACCGGAACAAGCAGGCCAGCGTGTTGGGCACGCCGCTCACGTCCAACATCTATCATCCGATCACGCGCCCGGAGCAATACATTCCAGCGCCTGCCTATGTGCCAAAGATTTCGTCATCGGACCTTTCCGGCCTGGCGCTGGCCGATACGCTCAGCATCCTGGACGAGCGCGCGCAGCTGACCCTGGGCGTGCGCCAGCAGCGCATCGAATCGCGCAACTTCAACGCCACGACTGGCGCGCGCACCGTCAGCTATGACGAGAGCGCGACCACGCCGCTGGCGGGCATCGTGGTCAAGCCCTGGAGCAATGTCTCGCTGTACGCCAACTACATCGAAGGCCTGAGCAAGGGCGACGTGGCGCCTGCCACCGCGTCCAACGCGGGCCAGGTGTTCAAGCCCTACAAGGCCAGGCAGAAAGAGGTGGGAGTGAAGGTGGACCTGGACGGCGCCATGCTGACCCTGAGCGCCTTCGAGATCACCAAGCCCAGCGGCCAGCTGACCAACGGCGTGTACGGCGCCGACAGCGAGCAGCGCAACCGCGGTCTGGAACTGAACCTGGCCGGCGAACCATGGCGCGGCCTGCGCCTGCTGGGCGGGGTGACCTTGCTGGACGCGGAACTGACGCGCGCCGGCAATAGCGCCGTGGTGGGCAACCGGCCCGTGGGCGTACCCAAGGTGTCGCTCAACCTGGGCGCGGAATGGGATACGCCATGGGTCGCGGGCCTGACCTTGACCGGCAGCATGATGCACACCGGCAGCGAATACATCAACCAGGCCAATACGCAGTCGGTGCCTTCGTGGACCACGTTCGATCTGGGCGCGCGTTACGCCGCCAAGGTCTACGGCAAGGACATCACGCTGCGGGCGAATGTGGTCAACGTCTTCAACCGCGCCTATTGGTCGGGCGTGGCGTCGTACGGCACGATTTCCCAGGGCGTGCCGCGCACACTGATGCTGTCCGCGTCGATGGACTTCTGAGCGGAACTTGCCGGCCTAGGATGCCAGGATGCCGCTGATGCGGGCCAGGTTGTCCAGCGTGCTGCGCAGATGGCTGGCCAGTTCCGCTGAGGCCTCTTCGTTGCGCTCGCGTTCCAGCAGGTCGAGGATGGCCAGGTGCTGATCGCAATGTTGCTGGTAGCGGCTGCGGTCCTGCATGGAACGGTAGGACAGCAGCCGGCGCACGCGGTTGACGCGCTTGATGGCGTCGATGAAGAAGGGATTGCCCGAGGCTTCCACCAGCGATTCATGAAAGCGCACGCCGCGCTCATGCAGCTGGTCCGCGGTGTCCGTGGCGATGCCACCGTCCAGCAGGTGCTTTTCAGCGGCGCGGCAGCGCGCCAGCACTTGTTTATCGATGCGAAAACCCGGTTCCAGCAGCGCCGCCGGCTCCAGCGCCAGGCGCAGGCGGTAGGACTGCAGCAGGCTGTCGGGCGTGGTCATCATGGATGAAAATTCCCAGCCATAGCCCGGTCTGCGCTTGGCCCAGCCTTCCTGCGCGATGCAGCCCAGCAGGGCCTGCGTCTGCGCCGCCGTCAGGCCATAGCGCGCGCGCAGCAGCGCCTCGCTGCACTGCATGGGCAGCGCGCCGCGCAGCAGCTCGTCGGCCAGCTTGAAGTAGCTGTGCGTGACGATGTCGTCCACGGAGGGCGGCGCCAGATCCTCATGCGCTTGCGCCAGCGTCGCGTGATCCTGCGCCAGAAAATAGCCGCGGTTGGGCTTGCGCGAAACGACGCCGCGTTGCTCCAGGACGTCCAGCGCGTCGTTGACGGGCGAGCGCGACAGTCGCAGCCGGTCGGCGAGCTTCTGCGCGGTCAGGTGCGCACCCGCGGGCAGGCGGTCTTCCTGGATCAGGGCCAGGATTTTCGCGGCGGTATTGGTTTGGGCGCTCATGCGTGGCGGGCGGCGGAATGGATGGTGTCCGAGAGGATAGCGGGAATGACGCCGCCCATGCGCAGCAGCCTGACTTCCAGCCGGGTCTCGACCGCTGCCGTGGCCTGTAGCGTTTCGACGGCGCCGCCGGCGCGCAGGATGCGCACCGCCACGGCCATGCGCGGCGCCAGTGCGGCGGCCTGGGCGTCGATCTCGATCCGGTCGCCGGGCCGGACCCGCAGCGTGGCCGGCGTGACGCCCGCAGGCAGGCGCAAGGGCAGGATGCCCATGCCTATCAGGTTGGAGCGATGGATGCGTTCGAAGCTGACCGCCAGCACCGCGCGGATGCCCAACAGCCGCTGGCCCTTGGCGGCCCAGTCGCGTGAGGAGCCCGTGCCGTAGCGTTCGCCCGCCACCAGGACCACGGGTTGGCCGGCCCGGGCGTAGCGGCCAGCGGCCTCCCAGATCGGCTCCACCCGGCCGCTGGGCGCGTGCAGCGTGTGGCCCACCGGCGCGCCGGGGCAAAGCAGATTGACCAGGCTCTTGCTGTAGAAGGCCGCGCGCAGCATCACCTGCCAGTTGCCGCGCCGCGAGGCGAACACGTTCAGGTCGTTGCGGTCGTCGCCGCGCTCGACCAGGAAGTCGGCGATCGGGCTGTCCGGCGGTATGGCGCTGGCGGGCGACAGATGATCGGTGGTCACATCGTCGCCCAGCACCAGCAGCGGATGCGCCGTGTAGCGGCCCAGTTGGCTGGCCTCGTCGACGCTGGCGAAGGGCGGGCGGCGCAGGGCGGTGGAGGCAGGGTCCCAGGGAAAACGCGCCGAGTCCGGCGATTGCAGGGCCTGCCAGGCCGGGTTGGCGCTGGCGATCTGGAAGGCGTGGCGGTAGTCCGCCGGTTGCTGGCCGGCGGCCAGCGCGGCGTCGATGTCGGCGTCGTCGGGCCAAAGTTCGCGCAGATGGATGGCGCGGCCATCGGGTCCAGTTTGTACGGGTTCGCGGCTCAGGTCGCGTTCGGCATCGCCGGCCAACGCGAACGCGATGACTAGCGCTGGCGACATCAGGAAGCCCAGGTCCAGGTCCGGATGGATGCGGCCGGCGAAGTTGCGGTTGCCGGACAGCACCGCCACGGGATGGACCGAGCCGGCCGCCATGGCCTCGCGCACGGCTTCAGGCAGGGGGCCGGAATTGCCGATGCAGGTAGTACAGCCGTAACCCACGATGTCGAAGCCCACGGCGGCCAGATCGTCCAGCAGCCCGGCGCGCGCGAGGTATGCGGCGGCCGCGGGCGAACCCGGGGCCAGCGAGGTCTTCACCCAGGCGGGCACGCGCAGGCCGGCTTGGCGCGCCTTGCGGGCCAGCAGGCCGGCGGCGGTCAACAGGCGTGGATCGGAGGTGTTGGTGCAGCTCGTGATGGCGGCGATCGCGATGGCGTGGCGGGGCAGGCCGCCAGCGGCGGCCGAGGGCGTGAAGGCCAGTTCCGCCAGGATCGCCCTGGTGTGGCCGTAGGGATGCAGGTCTTGCGGCCGCCTGGGGCCCGCCACATGCATCTGCACGCGGTCCAGCGCGATATCGACGACGCGGGTGTAGCGCGGCTCGGCGGCGGGGTCGTAGCCGATGCCGGCGTGTTCGGCGTAGGCCTGGACCTGCGCGATCAGCGCTTCGGGCCGGCCTGTCTGGCGCAGGTAGGCCAGCGTTTGCGTATCTATCGGGAAGTAGCCCGTGGTGGCGCCGTACTCGGGCGCCATATTGGCGACCACGCAGCGGCTGCCGGCCGGCAGCGTGGCCACGCCCGGCCCGTAGAACTCCACGAATTCCCCGGATACCCCGATTGCGCGCAGGCGCTGGGTCACGGTCAGTGCCAGGTCGGTGGCGCTGACTCCCGGCGCCAGCGCGCCGCTCAGGCGCACGCCGATGACATCGGGAATGCGCAGTAGTGTGGGCAGGCCGAACATCACGGTCTGCGCTTCCAGGCCGCCCACGCCCCAACCCAGCACGCCGATGCCGTTGACCATGGGCGTGTGGCTGTCGGTGCCTATCATCATGTCCGGATGCAGGGCGATGGCGTCGCCGTCTTCCCGCGCGCAGACCACGGTGGCCAGTTGCTCCAGGTTGATGGTGTGCATGATGCCCGTGCCTGGCGGATGGATGCGCACGTTGGACAGGGCCTTGGAGGCCCAGCGCAGGAAGCGGTAGCGCTCGGCGTTGCGGCGCAGTTCCAGGTCCAGGTTCAACGACGCCGCATCGGCGCGCGCATAGGACTGCACCGCCAGCGAATGATCCACCGACACGTCCACGGGCAGCACGGGATTCAGCGTGGAAGGATCGACGCCGGCTTCGGCCAGGGCATCTCGCATGGCGGCGATGTCCACCAGCGCCGGGGTGCTGGTGGTGTCGTGCATCAGCACGCGCCCGGGCTGGAAGGCGATCTCGGCCTCGCTGGTGCCGTGCGCCAACCATCCGAACAGCGCCGCGGTAGCGGCGTCACGTTCCGTGCCTTGCATGTTGCGCAGCGCATTCTCCAGCAGCAGCCGCAGCACCACCGGCAGGCGAAAGTACTCGGCGCCGTACATGCCGGGCAGGTCCAGGCAAGTATGGCTGGCGCCGTTCAGGGTGAAGCGGGCATGGCGGGGCGTGGCGGTGATGGTGTCCATAGCCGCCATTTTGCATATTGAATTGTCAAAATGCAATTAAAGAGAATGGGGGACGATTTGACCCGATGTCCCCGGAGAGGCTCGCGCCCCAGGGCCAGGGCTAGCGCATGACGGCGTCCAGCGCGCTCAGGGCAGGCGGGATCATGGCCAGGAGACGGGCCCGGCCGACGCCGTCCCGTGCTTGCACCGACAGGCCGTGCAGCACCACGGCGTAGTAGTCGCCCAAGGCCTGTACATCGGTGCCGGGCTTGAGCTCGCCCGCCTGCAATGCGGCCTCGAGGCGGTCGATGATGGACTGCGTGCGCGCCTTGCGATGGCTGGTGAGCCATGCCATGACGGCTTCGTTTTCCGCGGCGTAATTGGTGGCGGCCGACACCACCATGCAGCCTTGCGGACGGCCGCGTCGGGTGTAGGTGCCTACCGCGTCGGCCAGCAGTTTGGCGATGGCGTCGCGCACGCCTTCAGTGTCTTCCAGCGCCTTCTCGGCGAAGGCGCCGTCGCCTGCCTCGTAGCGCGCCACGGCTTCGCGGAACAAGTCCTGCTTGGAACCGAAGGCGGCGTAGAGGCGCGCCGAAGCCAGTCCCGTTGCCGCCACCAGGTCCGCCATCGACGTGCCCTCGTAGCCTTGCTTCCAGAACGCAAGCATCGCTTGCTGAAGCGCCAGGTCGCGGTCGAATTCTCTGGGTCTGCCTGCCATGACGGTCTCGTTGAAATGAACTGAGGCGCAGTGTAACGCCGCGCCTGCGCGGCTATGTGCGCGGAGCCGGCGCTTGCAGTCGCACCTGTTCATCGTCTATTCTTTGTCGTTCGACAAACAATTAGGTTTAAAAAATCATGCAAACGATCAAAGGCCCCAGCCTGCACCTGGCCCAGTTCAGCGACGCCGTCGCTCCCTTCAACAGCCTGCCCGCCATCGCCGAATGGGCGGCGGGCGTGGGTTTCAAGGCCCTGCAGATTCCGGCCTGGGACCAGCGCTTCTTCGACGCCGCGACGGCGGCCGCCAGCCAGGACTATTGCGATGAGATCAAGGGCACGCTGGCCGAGCATGGCCTGGTGGTCAGCGAACTGACCAGCCACATCTATGGCCAGTCGCTGGCGGTCCATCCCGCCTACGACGCCATGGTCGACAACTTCGCGCCGCCCGAGGCTCGCGGCAATCCGCAAGCCCGGACGGCTTGGGCGCGGCAAGGCCTGCTGGACACGGCGCGCGCATCGCGCAGGTTGGGGCTGACCGAGATGGGCACGTTCTCGGGTTCGCTGGCCTGGCCCTACCTGTTCCCGTTTCCGCAGCGTCCCGAAGGCTTGATCGAAGCGGCCTTCGATGAACTCGCCAAGCGCTGGCTCCCGGTCCTGGACGAGTGCGACGAGCAGGGCGTGAACCTGTGCTTCGAGATCCATCCCAGCGAAGACCTGCACGACGGCATTTCGTTCGAGATGTTCCGCGAGCGTGTGGGCGGCCATGCGCGCTGCGCCATCCTGTTCGACCCCAGCCACTTCGTGCTGCAGCAGCTGAATTATCTGGAGTACCTGGACATCTACAAGGATCACATCCGCATGTTCCATGTGAAGGATGCCGAATTCAATCCGACCGGCCGGCAGGGCATCTATGGCGGATACCAGTCCTGGATAAATCGGGCCGGCCGCTTCCGCTCGCTGGGCGACGGGCAGGTGGACTTCAAGGCGATCTTTTCGAAGCTGGCGCAATACGACTACCAGGGCTGGGCCACGCTGGAATGGGAGTGCTGCCTGAAGGACCAGGAGACCGGCGCGCGCGAAGGCGTGGAGTTCATCAACCGCCACATCATCCCGGTCACGTCCAAGGTGTTCGACGATTTCGCTGGCGCCGCCATCGACAAGCAACAGATCAACGCCCTGCTGGGCATCGCATGAGCGGCCTTGCGCCGCATCGGACAGCAACAATGACACACCAGAATTCTTCCTTCGACGCCTTCGCGCACCAGTACGTCCTGGTCGACGGGCACCGCATTCACTGCGCCACGGCGGGCGCGGGTACGCCGGTGCTGCTGATTCCGGGCTGGCCCCAGACCTGGTACACGTGGCGTCACGTCATGGCGGCGCTGGCGCAGGCAGGCTACATGGCGATTGCGGTGGATCCGCCCGGGACAGGCGATTCCGACCGTCCTGCATCCGGCTATGACACCGGCGCGATCGCCGCCACGCTGCACCAGCTGATGGCGCAGCTGGGCCACGCGCGCTACCAGGTGGTGGGCCACGACATCGGCATGTGGGTGGCTTACGCGCTGGCCAGCGATTTTCCGCAGGCGGTGAGCCGCTTGGCCCTGACTGAGGCCGTCATCCCGGGACTGGCCCCGGCGCCCACCATCTTCGCGCCGCCGCAGGAGAACATCTTCCTGTGGCACTTCATGTTCAATCAGTTGCACGATCTGCCCGAGACGCTGATCGCGGGCAGGGAGAAGGCCTATCTGACCTTCATGTTCGACAAGTGGTCGCATCGCCGCGACCGGGTCGCGGCCGAGGTCTACATCGACGCTTACGCTGCGCCAGGCGGGCTGCGCGGCGGATTCGCCTACTACCGCGCCATCCCGGAGACCATCCGGCAGAACACGCTGCGCGCCAAGCGCATGCTGGAAATGCCTACGCTGGCCATCGGCGCCGAGCATGCGACCCGCGACGCGCCGTTGGTCACCATGCGCGGGAATGCCAGGAACTTGCAGGGGGCGATCATTGCGGATTGCGGCCACTTCGTCACCGAGGAATGCCACGAAGCCTTCCTGGAGCACTTGCTGCCGTTCCTGTCGCCGGAGGGGTGAGCGCGGCGGCGCTTCGACCTGGACGCGGGGAGGCTTGCAGTATGCTTACCCGCTTCATGGACCTTCCCGATGTTGCCGCAATGACTGATTTCCCTTTCGATGCCGTGCTGTTCGACTGCGATGGCGTTCTGGTCGATTCCGAACCCATCACCAGCCGCGTGCTGACCGAGATGCTCAATGAATTGGGCTGGGGCATTACGCATGCGGAAACCATGCAGATCTTCACGGGCAAAGCCGTCAGGGACGAACTGCCGTTGATCGAGTCCCGCACGGGCGCCAAGATCATCCCCGACTGGTTCGACCAGTTCCGCCTGCGCCGCAATGCCGCGCTGGACCGGGATCTGCTCGAAATTCCGGGCGCGCCGGATGCGGTGCGGGCCCTGCATGCGGCCTTGGACGGCCGCATTGCCGTGGCCTCGGGCGCGGACCGCCGCAAGGTGGAGTTGCAACTGGCCAAGGTCGGCATTGCCGATTGCTTTCGCGAACGCGTCTTCAGCGGCCACGAAATGCCGCGCAGCAAGCCCTATCCGGACGTGTACCTGGCGGCCGCTCAGGCGCTGGGCGTGGACCCCAGGCGCTGCGCCATCGTGGAAGACACGGTGACTGGCGCCACCGCCGGAGTGGCCGCCGGCGCCACCGTGTTCGGCTACAGCCCGGACGCCAACGGCCATAGCGGCGCCGAGGCCTTGCGCGATGTGGGCGTGGCCCACGTGTTCACCGACATGGCCGCACTGCCCGGGCTGCTGGCGGCTTGGCGCCAGGCCGCCTAATCCGGCCTGCGCGCGCGCCGGACGGGCTTCAGCGCGCGTACTGTTCGCCGCCGTCCAGGTCTATCACCGTGCCGCTCAGGTAGCCGGCGCGCGGCGAGGCGCCGAACACGATCATGTCGGCCACTTCGCCGGGTTCCATCAGGCGTCCGAAGGGCAGGTCCGACAAGGTTTCCTGCCAGCGGCTTTCGTCGCCCCAGCGCGCCTGGGCGCGCTGTTTGGCCAGCGTCAGCACCCGGTCGGTGCGGGTGCGCGAGGGGTTCACGCCGAATACGCGCACACCGTGGCGCGGCGCGTCCCCGCCCAGGGCGCGGGTGAAGGCGATGAGCGAGGCATTGCCCGCCGCGCCGCAGATGTAGTCGGCGCGCGGCGCCGAGCCCGCCATGCCGATGATGTTGGCGATGACGCCCGCGCCGGCTTCGCGCATGCGTGGGTAGTAGTGGCGGGCCAGATCGATATAGCCGTGGACTTTCAGTTCCCAGCCGGCGCGCCAGCGTTCGTCCTGAACCTGGTCGAGGGCGCCGCCCGGCACCGCGCCGGCATTGTTCACCAGGATGTCGATATCGCCTGCTTCCTGGCTCAGGCGTTGCGCCGCGCCGGGTAGGGCCAGGTCCAGCGTGACGGCGCGAGCCTGCTTGCCGGTCTGCTCGCGTATGGCCTCGACCGCCGCGCGCAGCGCAGCGTCGTCGCGCGCCACCAGTACCGGTTCGGCGCCTTCGCGGGCGAAGGCCCGCGCGCAAGCCAGGCCTATACCCTTGGATGCGCCCGTGATGAGCACGCGTTTACCGTCTAGCTGCAAATCCATGTAACCCTCCGGTCAGTTCCGTCCGCGACCCTGCGCGGCGTCTGCTCGGTTGTAAACCAGTTGTGCCCACATGTGCCAGTGCGTGCGGCGCATGGCGGCGGCCGGGCGGCGCCTGCTATGCTGGTCCGACCATTTCCCACGAGGGGGCGGCGATGACGGAAATCTGGCTGGAAATCTGGTCCACCGTGCGCAGTGAGTTCGCCGACATCCCCGATGTGGGCGAGGCGACCCGCATCGTGCTGCGCCTGAGCGTGGCGATGCTGCTGGGCGGCCTGCTGGGCTATGAGCGCGAGCGCAGCGGCAAGGACGCAGGCCTGCGCACCCACATGCTGGTGGCGCTGGGGGCGGCGATCTTCGTGCTGGTGCCGTTGCAGGGCGGCATGCAGGTCGGCGACCTGAGCCGGGTGCTGCAAGGCGTGATCGCCGGCATCGGCTTCCTGGGCGCGGGCGCCATCATCAAGCTCAGCGGCGAACGCGAGATCCGCGGGCTGACCACCGCGGCCGGCATCTGGATGACGGCCGCGATCGGCGCGGCGGCGGGCATGGGGCGCGAGGCCACCGCCGTGGTCAGCACGCTAATGGCCCTGTTCGTGCTGGCGGTGCTGCGCCGGGTCGAGGCGCGCATCGCCGCCCGGCAGGAGCACGGCGTCATTTCCACCGACGCCAAGTAGCGTCGGAGCTGGCGCCTCAGCTGCCGCCGGACACCTCGATGAAGGAGCCGCTGGTGTAGCCGGCCTCGTCCGAGAACAACCACATGACGGCGCCCGCCACTTCTTCCACGGTGCCGCCGCGGCGCAGCGGAATTGCGCCTTTCAGGCGGTCCACCCGGCCGGGTTCGCCGCCGCTGGCGTGCATGTCGGTGTAGATGGTGCCGGGACGCACGCCATTGACGCGGATGCCTTCGGGCGCGACTTCCTTGGACAGGCCTATGGTCATGGTGTCCATGGCGCCCTTGGACGCGGCATAGTCCACGTATTCATTGGGCGAACCCAGGCGGGCAGCCGCGGACGAGACATTGACGATGGCGCCGCCTGGGCCGCCGTGGCGCGTCGACATGCGGCGCACCGCCTCGCGGGCGCACAGGAAGGCGCCGATCACATTGGTGGACAGGACGCGGAGCAGGCGATCGGCGCTCATCTGGTCCACGCGCATCTGCTGTTCCAGGATGCCGGCGTTGTTGACCAGCGCGTCGATGCGGCCCAGCTTCCGATCCAGTTCGTCGTACATGCGCAGCACCTGGTCCTCTTGCGAGACATCGGCCTGCAGGGCGACGGCGCGGCCGCCGCCTTGCACGATTTCCTCGACCACCGCTTGCGCGGCATCGGCGTTGGCGTGGTAGTTGACGCCTACCGCGTAGCCGCGGCGGGCGGCCAGCTTGGCGACGGCGGCGCCGATGCCGCGGCCGCCGCCGGTGACGAGCATGATTCTGGACATGGCTTACTCCTTGTGGGCTTTCACCTTAGCAGATGGCGGCCGGCTCAGATCCAGACGTCGTTGGGGGCGCTGCGCTGACCGCCCTGGTCGCCGGTATTGCGCACGCCGCGCGGCTCGATCAGCAGCATTTTGACTTCTTCGGGGGCACAGGGCTTGTGCTCCACGCCCTTGGGGACCACGGCCATTTCGCCGGGGCCCAGGTCGATATGGCCGTCGCGTAGCTCGATGCGCAGGCGGCCTTCGATGACGATGAAGGTCTCGTCGGTGTCGGCATGGCTGTGCCACACGAACTCGCCCTGGATCTTCACCAGCTTGAACTGGTAGTCGTTCATTTCGGCGACGACCTTGGGCATCCAGTGTTCGGAAAACAGCGCCAGTTTGTCGGCGAAGTTGACGGGGCGGATATCGGACATGGCGCGACCTTCATGGAGGGTTGAACAAACCCCAGGATAGAAGGCCGCGCGGGCGGCGTCTTGTACGATCGAGCAGCTTTGCGGAGCCGGAGGCCTAGCGGCTCAGCATGCGGCGCCAGCGGTCGGGGGCCATGCCGTAGGTCTGGACGTGGCGGTGCGTCAGGTGGCTCTGGTCGGTGAAGCCCGACGCGGCGGCCGCTTGCGCCAGCGGCATGCCCGCGGCGATCAGGCGCCGGGCCTGAGCTAGGCGGCGCAGCATCACGTAGCGGTACGGGCTGGTGCCGAACAGCGCTCGGAAGTCGCGCGACAGGCTCCAGCGGTCCGTGGCCGCGGCGCTGGCCAACTGTTCCAGAGTGATGGACTGTTCGAGCGAGGCGTGGATGTACTGGCGCGCGCGCTCGGCGGCGGCGTAGTCGGCGCTGCGGCGTCCCGGCTTGGCGCCGGCCGCGGCGCACAGGGCATGGCTCAGCTCGTACAACGCATCGTCTTCCTGCAGCGGGTCGATGGGCTCATGCGTGTCTTGCAGCAGGCTGGCGCTGGCCGCGTACAGCCGCGGATCCGCCGAGATGCCGCCCGGGATGAATGGCAGCGGCCGTCCGCCCAGGATTTGCTGGATGAGTGCCGGCTCCACGTAGATCATGCGGTAATGGAAACCGGCCTCGGTGCCGGCCTGGCCGTCGTGGACTTCGTCCGGATGCAGCACGATGGTGCCGCCGGGCAGGCTGTGCCGCAGCCCGCGGCGGTAATGGAAACTCTGCACGCCGGACAGGGTGCGGCCGATGGCATAGGTATCGTGGCGGTGCATGCCGTAGCCATGGCCACCGAAGTAGGCCTCGATGCGCTCCAACTGGCCCGAGGGCGCGGCGCGCAGTATCCAGTCCTGCTTGGGCGTGGCGGGCGGCATGGGGAACTCTTTTTGAATACGTGCTGCGGCCTATTCTAGACCCAGGCCAGGCCTCAATCCGCCTCCCGCAGCAGCCGCAGGCCCACCAGCGGATAGCGGGTTTCCTGCGTGTTCCAGTTGCGGTAGGAGGCGCGCGTGTACAGCGCCCAGGTATGCCAGGAGCCGCCGCGGCGCACGCGCACGTTGCCGCTGGCGGGGCCTTGCGGGTCGTCCACCGGCGAGTGCGCGTAGTAGTCCTCGCCATACCAGTCCGAGACCCATTCCCAGGCGTTGCCGTGCATGTCGTACAGGCCGAAGGCATTGGGCGCGTAGCTGGCGACCGGGGCGGTGAAGGCATGGCCGTCGGCGCGGGCGGAGGCGTGCGCCTGCCATTTGGGCCACAGCGGCGCGGCGTCCGCATCGAAGCCGTTGCCGATGTCGGGCATGGCGGCGGGATCGTCGCCGTTCTGGTAGCGGGTGCGCGTGCCGGCGCGGCAGGCGTATTCCCATTCGGCTTCCGTGGGCAGGCGGTAGACCTTGCCTTCGGTCTGGGTCAGCCAGCGCGCCAGCGCCGTGGCGTCGTTCCAGCTGATGTTGACCACGGGGTGGTCGTCGCCTTGCGCGAAACCCGGATTGCGCCAGGAATAGCGGCGGTCGCGCCCTTCGAAGGCATCGCCGCGTTCGGACTTGTCGGCATCGTACTGCGGGTTGTAGCCATAGCCGCCGGTGCCGTCGGCTTCCGATTCGGGCACGTAGCCGGATGCTTCGATGAAGCGTCGGAACTGGCCCACGGTGACTTCGGTGCGCTCCATGTAGAACGCGCGGGTGATGCGCACGGCATGCACGGGCGCTTCGTCGGACAGCTGGGCGTAGCGGTCCGCTGGATACAGCGGATAGGCCTGCGCGAGCGCTTCGGGCGCCTCGTCGCTGCCCATCTGGAAGGTGCCGGCGGGCACGCGGACAAAGGTCATGCCTAGCGAATTTTCGATCACGGCGGGCGGTTCAGCCGCCCAGGAAGGCGCCGATATCAAGGTGCAGAGCAAAGCCAGGGCGGTGCGTGTGCGCATGGGATTCCGGGTGACGGGGCATGAGGGTGCGCAATAGTAGAGCCGCCGCGTCCGGCCGGCCAGACGCGGGGAACCCTCATGCCGGAGCGGCTCTGTTCAGCCGGCGCGGCGGATGGTGAAGTTGATGCGCTGGCTGCCCAGCCGCGGGTGCGGCAGATCCTTGATGGGCATGATGCCGTGGTAGCGCAGGCGGTCGACGCCGCCCCACACGACGACGTCGCCATGGAACAGCGGCGTGCGGCTGGCCTTGTCGGTGCGCTGGTCGCCGCCGAAGAGGAACATGGCGGGCATGCCCAGGGATACGGAGACGATGGGCGCGCCGTAGTCGCGCTCGTTCTTGTCCTGATGCAACGACAGCCGCGAGCCGGGCTCGTAGCGGTTGACCAGGCAGGCGTCCGGCTCGAAGCCGGGAAAGCCGGCCTCGGCCGCGGCGGTCTGCGCCAAGCGCAAAAAGGCCTCGGGCATGGCGGGCCAGGGCTGGCCGGAGAGCGGGTCGATGCGCGCATAGCGATAGCCGCGCGCGTCGCTGGTCCAGCCCAGCTGTCCGCAATTGGTCAGCGCGACGGACATGGTGTAGCCACCCGGCGTGTCCATGTGGCGGAAGGGCGCTTGCGCAGCCACGGCGTCGACCCCGGCGAGCAGGGCGTCCACCACCGGCAGGGCAAAACCGCGCAGCACCACGGCTTGCGGGCCGAGCGCGACGCGTCCGCCTTGCGCCGCGCCATCGTCGCCAAACAGGTCCAGGTTGGTCGCCATGTCAGCCTACAGCAGCGGTTCCAGCGGCAGCAGCGACACGAACCATAGCGACAGGCGTTGCCACACCGTGGTGCCGGGTTCGGTGTCATGCCGTATGGTTTCGCCGTTGCGCTGTTCCAGCCAATAGAGCTGGCCCTTGTCATCCAGGCAGACGCGGTAGGCGGACTTGGGTATGTCTTTCTCGAAGGCGTCTGCAATGTGCCGCGCCAGCGTGGGGCTGTCTATGACGAAGCCCAGTTCGGTGTTGAGCTTGGCCGAGCGCGGGTCGAAGTTGAAGGAGCCGACGAAGATGCGCTTGCCGTCGACGGCGAAGGTCTTGGCGTGCAGGCTGGAGCCTGAGCTGCCGAACGGACCCATGCTCTTGTTGCGCTCGACCTCGCCGCCCTGGCGCTTCATCTCGAAGAGCTCGACGCCGGCGGCCAGCAGGTCCTTGCGGCGCTTGGCATAGCCGGAATGCACCACCGCCACGTCTGTGGCCTCGAGCGCGTTGGTCAGCACCTTGACCTTGACGCCGCTTTGCGCCATCTGCGCGAAGGACTGGGTGCCGACCGCGGTCGGCACGAAGTAGGGCGATACCAGTTCCAGGTCGGTGCTGGGCGTGCCCAGGATTTCATGCAGCTGATGCGGCAGCATTGCCTCCGGCGGGGCTGTGCCTAGCGTTTTGCGCGGATCGTCGCTGACCATGCGGGTGTCGGCCCATTCCAGCGTCAGGTCGCCGCGCAGCAGCTGCTGGATGAAAGGCAGCTTGTGCATGGCCTCGGCGTAGGCGGCGGCTTCGGGAGAGCGCTCGACCTGGGCGGCGGCCTGCTCCAGTTCGTCCAGCTCGCCGGGGGCGGTTTTCTTCAGGATGCGGTCTACCGGGTAGGCCGAGTCGCTGGCCCAGTAGCGGTCGAAATCCACCGACACGTCATTGACCGCGGCGCCGATGGACAGCACGTCCAGGTCGGTGAACAGCACGCCGCTGGCTGCGCCGAAGTACTCGTCGCCGATGTTGCGGCCGCCGATGATGGTGGCCTGGTTGTCGGCGGTGAAGGACTTGTTGTGCATGCGGCGGTTCAGGCGGCTGAAGTCCGTCAGGTAGCCCAGGGGCTTGGGCCAGCGCAGCACGAAGGGGTTGTACAGCCGCACCTCGATGTTCGGGTGCGCATCCAGCGCCGACAGTTCCTGGTCCAGCCCGGAGGTGCCGTTGTCGTCCAGCAGCAGCCGCACGCGCACGCCGCGGTCGGCGGCTTCATGCAGGGCCTCCAGCAGCATGGTGCCGGTCATGTCCTTGTGCCAGATGTAGTACTGCACGTCCAGGCTGCGCTCGGCGGCGCGCGCCAGCAGCATGCGGGCGGCGAAGGCCTCGTAGGCGTCGGGCAGGGGGTGGATGCCAGACTTGCCGGGATGTGCGGCGGCCAGCGGGGCGATGGCCCGGCCCAGGGCGGTATCCTGCGCCGCCTCGGGCGTCAGGGCGCGGGATTCGCTGCGGTTATCCAGCGGCGGCAAGCCGCAGCCGCTCAAAAGGCTCAGGCAGAGTGCGGTCATCATCAGGGGTTTGGCCAGGTACATGACCCGTATTGTGCCGAAATCGCGCAACGCGCTGGTTTCGGCTCCTGTCTTCCCATGGGGCTTGACGATTTTTCGTATTTGAGAGAAATTCTCTTATATGGAAAATAATGCTATCCCCGAAGCCGATCTGGACCGGCGCATTGCCGGCCGGCTCAAGGCGCTGCGCCAGGAGCGCGGCTGGTCCCTGGACGAGCTGGCCGGCCGCGCCGGCCTCAGCCGCGCCACCTTGTCCCGCCTGGAAAACGCCGAGGTCAGCCCCACCGCCAGCGCGCTGGGCAAGCTGTGCGGGGCATATGGCCTGACCATGTCGCGCCTGATGCGCATGGTCGAGGACGATTTCGCGCCCTTGGTGCCGCAGCAGGCGCAAGCCGTGTGGGTGGATGGCAGCGCCGGCTTTCGCCGCCGCTCGGTGTCGCCGCCGGCGCAGCGGCTGGCGGGCGAGGTGCTGGCCTGCGAACTGGCCGCCGGCGCGCGCATTGCCTATGACAGTTCGCCCCGGCCGGGGCTGGAACATCACCTGCTGATGCTGGAAGGCGAGCTGGCCATCACGGTCGACGGGCAGGCGCATAGCCTGTCCCAGGGCGATTGCCTGCGTTATCAGCTGTTCGGCGCCAGCGAATTTTCAACCCCGCCGCATTGCGGCGCCCGCTACCTGCTCTTCATTGTCTGAGCCCACCATGTCCCATCCCAATCCCGAATTGATTCTTCTGTCGGCGGACGCCGCCGACGCTCTCGTGCCCGAGCTGGCCGAACTGCTGCGCGCCTGCGTGCAGGACGGCGCCAGCGTCAGCTTCGTTCTGCCGTATTCGTCCGAGGAGGCGCAGGCCTTTTGGCGTGCCAAGGTGCTGCCGGCGATCGCTGGCGGCAAGTCGGCGCTGTGGGTGGCACGGCAGGAGGGACGCATCGCGGGATCGGTGCAGCTGGATTGGGACACGCCGCCCAACCAGCCGCACCGCGCCGAAGTGCGCAAGCTGCTGGTGCATCCGGATTTCCGCCGCCGCGGTATCGCCCGGGCCTTGCTGGCCGAGACGGAAGCCATGGCGCGGCGCCAGGGCCGCAGCCTGATTACGCTGGACACGCGCACGGGCGACAGCGCCGAGCCGCTGTATGCGTCGCAGGGCTATCAGACCGTGGGAGTGATACCAGGTTTCAGCCGCGACCCGCATGATGCCGCCAAGCTGGACGGCACCACCATCATGTACAAGCAGCTGTAGGGGACGCTGCCGCCGCGGGCGGCAGCAGGGCTCAGGCCAGGGGCTTGATGCCCACGCTGTACGGCGGAGCGTTGCCGCGCGCGGGGGCCTTGATCTTCAGCATCGAGCCGCCGGGCGTGAATTCGAATTCCTGGTACGGCACTTCGAACCACTGATGAAAACTGGTGCGGGAGAATTCCGGCACCCAGACCTTGGCGCGCTTGGGATCGCAGTGGAACTCGACCAGCGTGCGGTCTATGCCCAGCGGACGCGTATTGCCGATGCGGTAGCTGACTTTCAGCTCGGCGCGCTCGGTCGAGCCGGGGCGCCAGGCCAGGCCGATGGATTCCATGAATTTTTCGATCGCCTCGATACCGCGATGCATGACTGACTCCGAATGCGGGCGGGCGCAAGGCCCGAAAAAAGTGCTGTTTCCCGCAGCGCCGCGGAAAACACCCGAATTATCCGTCATTCCGGCCCCGGGCGTCTCCCGGCTTGCATCCCGTCAATCGGCGCCATTGAACAAAGCAAATGGACGGCCGGCGGGCAAGCCCGCACCATGGCATCCATGTCCTCTATAAGACCTGCGCGGCCCGCGCTGGTCCGGACGCGAAATCCAAGGAGTCATCATGGCAAATTTCATACTGGCATTGGTCAACGCGGAACTTTCCCTTTTCGGCGTCGAGACGCCGGGCGCGGCGGCGCAGGCGCCAGCCGCGCCGCAGGCGGCCAGCGCGCCGGCCTTCGACAGCGAGCACTACCGCAGCGCGCTGGGCTGAGGCCTGTGCAAGGCTCCATGCAGTGTGCAGGGGCCGGGCTGGCGCGGAACACAGCGTTGCAGGAATAGGCAGGTTTCACGCAAGAACGAGCCTGTACGCGCAGACTCGCGATTCTTACCATCTCTTCCAAGGTCGGGGCGGCGCATTCATTGCGGATGCGCGGGTTCCGCCGGGCTGCCGGGCGCGTTGCCGGCAGCGTACGCAAGGGAAGGGAATCGCATGAATACCGAAAAAATCTGGTTGGTGACGGACGCTTCCGCGGGGTTGGGTCTGGTCCTGGTGAAGATGTTGCTGGATAGGGGCCATAAGGTGGCGGCGACGTCGCCGGATGGCGATGCGCTGCTGGACGCCGTGGGCGCCAAGCTGGAGGGGCAGTTCCTGCCCCTGACGGTGGATCTGGCCGATGCGCGCAACGTGCAGCGTGCCGTGGATGCCACGGTGACGGCCTTCGGCGGGCTGGACGTGGTGGTGAACAACGCCGGCCATGGCCTGCGCGGCGCATTGGACAGCCTGCCGGACGAGGACCTGCGCGGCACGTTCGACATCAATGTATTCGCCACGCTGAACGTGATCCGCGCGGCCCTGCCGCGCATGCGTGCGCAGCGCAGCGGCCACGTGTTCAATATTTCTTCGATCCTGGGCTTCGATGGCGGCCGCGCCGATTGGGGCGCCTACAGCGCCGCCAAGTTTGCCGTCAGCGGCCTGACCGAAGCGCTGGCCGCCGAGGCCGCGCCTTTCGGCATCCGGGTGTCGCTGGTGTATCCGGGGGCGCTGCGCGCGCCCCGGGCCACTAGCGGCGAGCCGACGCCGGAACTGGCGGCGCGCAATGCGCAGGCGCGCGATGCGGAGGGCGATCCGGCCAAAATGGCCCAGGCGCTGATCAATGCGGCGCAGGCGCAGTACGCGCCCCTGCACCTGTTCCTGGGCCGCGACGCCTTCGATCAGGCGCGCGCCAAGATCCAGTCGGTGCAGCAGGAACTGGCCCGCTGGCGCGAAATGTCCGTGTCGATCGGCTTCGTGGACGAAAGGCGCATGGCGGCCTGACTGCCGGGCTCAGGCCGTCCAACCCTGGACGGCCTGGTAGGCGCCCAGCAGCGCCAGGCTCACCATGAAGCAGCGCTTGAAGGCTTGCTGCGATAGCTTGCCGCGCAGCCATGTGCCCAGCGCCATGCCGATCAGCGCGGGCAGCAGCATCAGCACGGATGCGCCGGCGGTTGCGGACGTGTAGCCGCCATTGAGGCCCAGGCCGGCCGCCAGCGCCACGGTGGACACCGTGAACGAGATGCCCATGGCCTGGATCAGGCCATCCTTGCCCAGGTTCAGGGCTTGCAGATAGGGCACCGCAGGGATCACGAATACGCCGGTGGCAGCGGTGATCACGCCGGTGACGGCGCCGACCGCAGCGCCCGCCAGCCCTTGATGCCGCTGCGGCGCCTTGGGCGGCGAGCCGAACAGGCCCCAGGCGGCATAGGCCACCAGCGCCAGCCCCAGACACACGCTGGCCCAGTGTCCCGAGGGCGGCCCCAGCCACAGCGCGCCGCCTATCGTGCCTGCGCAAATACCCGCCTGCATGGCGCCGATGCGGCGCAGCATCGTGGGCAGCGTGGGCCATGGCTGCGCTTGCCAGAGATTGGTGATGAGCGACGGCACGATCAGCAGCGCCGCGGCCTGCGCCGGCGCCATGATCAGCGCCAGCATGGCCATGGAAATGGTGGGCAGGCCCAGTCCGACCACGCCCTTGACCACGCCGGCCAGGATGAAGACGGACACGGCGATTGCAAGCAGCGCGGGCGTGCTGCCGGGAAACAGATCTGGAAGCGTCATGCTGGCTCGCAGTGGGCCGTGAGGCCGGCGCGGGGACGGCCGAACAAGGCATAGGCGACGTCGTCAGTACCCGCGCCGTCCTGGCGCGCCGCGCGCAGCAGCCATTGCCGGCCTTCGCACAGGTCGGCGCGCAGGGACTCCCCATACAGGGCCGGGCCGCCGAGCAGCGCAATGCCCAGCATGCGCTGCGCGGGCGCATGGCCGTCGCCCGCGGCGGCGCGCAGCCACTGCGCCATGGCGGCATAGTCGCCCTGGGTCTGGGCTTCCAGCGCCAGCGCGTATTTCTGCGCCGGCGTGGTGTGCGGATCCAGGCTGCCGGCTTCGGCCATGCCTGAGCCATGCAGAGTCAAGGCCAGCAGGGCGAGGGCAGGCCAGTGAACGGGGGCGCGTCGTGGTTTGAGGATATTCATGGATTTTTCCCGGATTGAAAGGGCTGGGACTTCATTTTGGTCCCCTGCGTCCTTGAACCCGTATCGGGATCTCGCGTAGCGATCCTATGGCTCAGCCTGAGGCTCGCCGTGCTACGCTTTTTGCATGCGATTCGACCTTACCGATCTGCGGCTATTCCTCAATGTGCAGGAAACCGGCTCCATCACGGCCGGGGCCCGGCGTTCCCACATGACGCTGGCGTCGGCCAGCGAACGCATCCGCGGCATGGAGGACACGCTGGGCGTGCCGCTGCTGCTGCGCGAGGCGCGCGGGGTCGAGCCCACGCCGGCGGGCCGCACCCTGGCGCACCACGCGCGCGTGGTGCTGGCGCAGATGGACCGCATGCGCGGCGAGCTGGACCACTACGGCCTGGGGTTGAAGGGGCACGTGCGCGTGCTGTGCAACACCACCGCGCTCAGCGAGTACCTGCCGCCGGTGCTGGGCGCCTTTCTCAAGGACCATCCGCGCGTCTCCGTGGACCTGGAAGAACGGCTGAGCCACGAGATTGCCGATGCGCTGCGCGCGGGGACTTGCGACATCGGCGTGCTGGCCGATACGGCCGATCTGCACGGCCTGCGCACGCAGACCTTCCGGCACGACCCCTTGACGCTGATCGTGCCGCCGGACCATGCGTTGGCGGGCCGCGCGTCGGTGCTGCTGGCCGATGTGGCCGACCAGGAATTCGTGGGACTGGTCGAAGGCAGCGCCTTGCAGGAGCACATCGCGCATCATGCGCGCCGCGGAGGCAAGGCCCTGTCGTACCGGGTGCGGCTGCGCAGCTTCGACGCGGTGTGCAGGATGGTGGGGCAGGGCGTGGGCATAGGCATCGTGCCGCGCGTGGCGGCGTTGCGCTATGGCCGCGCGGCGGGCGTGCGGCGCGTGGCCCTGGCCGACGACTGGGCCGCGCGCGACCTGGTGCTGTGCGTGCGCGACACGCTGCCGGCCTATGCGGCCGAACTGGTGGAGTACGCGCTGCGCGACGCGCCCGCGTCCTGAAGGTACTGCGCGACGTTCCCGCCTGCTGAGAAGATGTTGCGTACGCGCGCATCCGCAGCGCGGCCTATGAACGCGCGAACAGCCGGCGCTTGCGCAACGGCGCGCGTTCGAACCAGGAGCCCGACGCGACGGCGCCCAGGATGATCAGGCCGTAGACGCACATCGCCACTGCCGCGACCGCGAAGAACAGGCTCAGCGATCCCGTCAGGCGCAGGGCGATGCCGCCGGCGCCTATGGCAATCAGCAGGCGCAGGACCCCCGCGATCAGCGGCCATTTCAGGCGGCCGGCACCCTGCGAAGCGAAGTACATCGAGAAGCCCAGGGCAAAGAAGCCGTAGACCGGACCGACGGTGCGCAGGTAGTTGGCGCCGGCTTCCAGCATGTGGTCCTGCGCGCCGAACAGGCGCAGCCAGGCCTCGGGAAAGAACGCGGCCGCCAGGCCGATGGCCTCGGCCAGCACAAAGGCCATTGCGCCGCCGGTCAGGGCGATGCGCAGGGCGCGTTCGGGCTGGCCCGCGCCGATGTTGGACCCCACCATTGCCACCATGGGCGCGCCCAGGCCGAAGGCGATGGGCATCAGCAGGTATTCCAGGCGTACGGCGATGCCGTAGCCGGCGACCGCCGCGGTGCCGGCATAGGCGCCGACCAGGGCTGCCGTCAGCGCTACCAGCGCATTGGTCAGGAACGGGTTGATGGTGGCCAGCGCGCCCACGCTGAGGATGTTGCGCATCAGGCCCGGGTACAGGCGGCTGGGGAGCAGCCGCGCCGCATTGCGTCCGCTGGCGCAGTACAGGCCCAGGATCAGCGCGCCCACGGCGTAATAGATCACCAGCGCCCAGCCGCCGCCGGCCACGCCCAACGCGGGGAAAGGCCCCCAGCCGAAGATCAGGCAGGGCGACAGCGGGATCAGCAGCAAGGCGCCGCCGCAGATCACGGCGCCAGGCACCAGCATGTTGCCGGTGCCGCGTATGGCGCTGGCGAACGCGTTCATCAGCCACATCAGGACGATGCCGCCGAAGATGACGTCGGAATAGGCCAGGGCTGCCACCAGCGCCTCGCCCTCGGCGCCCAGCTTGCGGTACAGCCACGGACCGCCCAGTAACAGCAGCGCGCAAAAAGCCAGGCCGAGCAAACCGTTGAGCACCACGGCATGCAGCACCAGCTGGTCCGCTTCGCGTTGCCGGCCGCCGCCCAGCGCCCTGGCCACCGCGGCCGAGATGCCGCCGCCCATGGCGCCCTGCGACATGTTCTGCATCAGCATCAGCACCGGCACCACCAGGGCCACCCCTGCCAGCACCGGTGTGCCCAGGCGCGCCAGGAACCAGGTCTCGATCAATCCCGTGGACGATTGCGCCAGCATCATCAGGATGTTCGGCCACGCCAGGCGCGCCAGCGTGGGCGCGATGGGCGCGTGCAGCATGGCCTGCAGGCGCGCGTTGGCGGGGCGAGGAGCAGCGGGCGCGGACATAGGGAAGGAACCCGTGGATGGCGTTGGGATATTTACGTGCATATGCCAATAAAAGTCAAGAATGGGCTAGACTCGGACCCAACCCGGCGGTAGCGTTGAGTCCTTGCCGTCCTCCACTTTTTTTGCGCCTCTCATGTCTGACGAACAGCCTGCCGCTACAGCCGCCCCGATTGCGCCCGATCCGCTCATCTGCAACGGCGCGGCGCTGCGCAAGGCCACCCGGCGCGTCTCGCAGCTGTACGACACGGTGCTGGCGCCTTGCGGCCTGAAGGTGTCGCAGCATTCCATCCTGGTGCACATCGCGCGCGCCGGCACGCCGTCCATGACGGACCTGGCGCGCATCATGGTGCTGGACCGCTCGGCGCTGGCGCACAACCTCAAGCCCCTGGAGCGCGACGGCTACGTGCAGATGTCGCGCGACCCCTTGGACGGCCGCAGCCGCCGCGTGGCGCTGACCGAGGCGGGCCGCGCCAAGCTGGCCGAGTCCAAGCGCCTGTGGAAGGACGCGCAGCGCCGCTTCGAGGCCGCCTATGGCGCCGAGCGGGCAGCCGCGTTGCGGCGCTCGCTGGCCGATATTTTTTCCGACGAGTTCGCGCTGGCGTTCAGCCGCGGCTAGGGCCTGTGTGAGCTTGCTCGCCGTGGCGGGGAGCTTCGGGTCCGGCGCTTGGCGGCTTGCCGCGCGAGCGGACCCCGGACCAGCCCAGCGCCACCACCGCGCCCAGCACGCAAGCCATGCCCGCCAGTTGCGCGGGAGCCAGGGATTCGCCCAGCAGTCCGGCGGCCAGCGCCACCGCCGACACCGGTGCAAGCGCGGTGAACAAGGCGGCTTCGGCGCCGTTGACGCGGGCCGCGCCCGCATACCAGAGCAGGAAACCGCCTACCGTGGGCACCAGCGCGTAATAGGCTACCGCGGCCAGGGCCGGCGCAGGCAGGCCCAGGGTCCAGGGTGCTTCCGCCACGCTGGCCACGGCCGAGAACGCCAGCCCGAAACCTGTCATGAGCGTGGATAGCGCCAGCGGCGCCACCGGCTGGCGCAGCCGCTTGTTCAACAGGATGAACAGTCCCTCGCACAGCACTGCGCCCAGGATCAGCGCATTGCCCACCAACGAGCTCGCGCCGCCCGCGCCGGCCGAATGGTGCATCATCAGCCAGACGCCGAAGGCCGCCGCGACGATGGCGGCCAACGTGGCCTTGCCGGGGCGTTCGCCCAGCAGCAGCATGGCAATGGCGGCGGACACCAGCGGCAAGGTGCCCAGGATGATGCCGCCGTCCACCGCCGATGCGCGCTGCAGGCCGGCGATCAGCAGGGTGGTGTAGCCGACGCTGCCGGCGGTGGCCTGGGCCACCAGCAGCAGCCAGTCGCGCCGGTCCAGCCGCGGCAGGCGCGCGCCGGTCAATGCCATCAGCAGGACGAAGCAGGGCAGGGCGATCGCGAAGCGCAGGGCGGTCGCGGTGAAGGGGGGCAAACCCGTTCCGATGATTTTGCTGGCGGCCACCGTGCTGCCCACCAGCACCATGGCGGCTGCCAGATAGCAATAGCCCCGCATCCGATTGTTCATGACCCGATCCACGCCTTTGTGATAGCAAGGCGCACAGGCTAAGCCGGCCGGCGAGCCCGGGTCTTGAACGAAATTGCAGCGCTCAGCTGGCGGCCAGCGCGTAGCGCCGCGGCGATACGCCGTAGGCGCGCACGAACAGCCGCGTCATGTGGCTTTGGTCGGCGAAACCGACCGCGGTTGCGGCATCGGCCAGGGGCGAGCCCTGTCGGATCAGGCTGCGCGCCAGCAGCAGCCGGCGTTGCACCTGGTAGGCGTGAGGTGTGAGGCCGGTGTCGCGGGCAAAGGCCCGCAGCACCTGGTAGCGGCTGAGGCCGCTGGCCGCGGCCAAGTCGGCCAGGGACAGCGCGGCAGCCGGGTCGTCGTCGATCAGGGCGCGGGCATGGCGGATGGCGTCGGGAGCGGCGCGCGGCGGCCGGGCCAGGCGCGCTGCGTCGCGGTCGCGCGCCTGCGCCAGGATGCGCAGCAGCAGCGCGTCGCAGGCCAGGGGCGTCGAGCCGGCGGTGGCCTGCGCATACAACGCCAGCACGTCGCGCGCCAGCGCCGGGCGGTCCTGCGCCGGGTGTTCGAATTCGTAGCTGGCCCCGCTTGCACCCAGTTCGGCCGCGGCCTGGGCCACCACTTCGGCATCCAGGTACAGCATCTGCCAGGCGCGCCCGCCGTTGCCGATGGGGGCGCCGTCATGCACTTCGCCGGGGTTCACCGTGATGACGTGCCCGGGGCCGGCCTCGACCTGGCCGCGGCCGCTGGCCGAGACCTGCGCGCCCTGGCGCATGACGCCTATGCCGAACTGCTCGTGCGTGTGGCGCGCGAACGCGTGCCGGCTGTGCGCGGCCACGGCCTGTACGCCGGCGAGCGCACTGCGTTGCATGACGAACTGGCCTGGGCTCATGGGGAATGGAGAGGAAAGGGCTTGCGGGCAGTATCGCCCGCCGGCCCTGGGGGGAGCAAGCGGCAGGCGATCCTGCGGCAGGCGACCCTGCGGCAGGCGCTCCTGCGGTCCGCGCGTGGGCGCTCAGCCGTTCACGCTATTGCAGCCCGTTCCAGCGCGCCACCGCGGGCTCGGCCGCGGCCCACTTCCATTGGCCGCCTGGCTGTTGGCAGATCATGCTGGCATAGGCGGGCGCGGGTGCGTCCTTTTGCTCCACCGTGAACAGCACTTCGCGGCAATGGGTCAGTGGCGTGGCGATGTCGCGCACCACCTGGATGCCGCCGCGCTCATTGCCCACGGACAGCGGTTGGCGGATTTCCCATTGCCGCACCTGGCCGATGGGCAGGGCGCCGGCCGCATTGGCCATGACGTTCTGCTGGTCGTTCTTCCATTCGCGCAGCACGTACTTCACCGTGGCGTCCACCGCCGCCTGCACCGTGACGCCGATGGCGTAGCCCGCCACCGGATTGGCGGTGGCGGCGCCGCTGATGGTGCCGACCACGGCGCCGGTGGCGCCGCCGATGGAGGAACTCTGGCAGCCGGCCAGTCCCAGGCAGGCGGCCAGCGCCAGCAGACTTGCGGCGCGCCTCACTGCAGGGAACCCCAGCGGGCGGTGGCGGGCTCGGCGCTGGCCCAGCGCCAGTGCTCGCCGTCGCGGCAGACGGTGGTGACGTAGAACTCGCGCAGCGGATCGGCGCCGGCCTTGTCGGCGGGCGTGTCGATGGAGAAGACCACTTCCTTGCATTCCAGATTCACGCCGCCGATCAGCCGGCTGACGGTGACCTGGCCCTGCGCGTCGCTTTCGATGGGCAATTGGTGCTTGACCTGCCAGTTGGCGACCTTGCCCACTGCCAGCGGACCGGCGGCCATGGCGATGGCGTCCTGCTCTTCGCCGCGGGTCTTGCGTTGGGCATAGGCCAGCGCGGCCTTGGCGCCGGCCTGCACGCCCAGGCCGATGCCGGTGGCGACGGTGGCGTTGTCAGTGACTTTGTTGGCGATGGCGGTGCCGGCGATACCGGCCGCGGCGCCCGTGCCTTCGCTCAGCAGCGAACTGCAGCCGGACAATCCGGCGAGCGCGGCCAGAGCGATGAGGGCGATCGCGCCGCGGCCCGGGTTGATAGGCGGAAGTGTGAACAAACTGCGTGCCCTCCTGCTTGTTGCTTGGCGCGGGAAGTATAGGAGCGCGCGCCGCCGCGGCGCGAGCGTATTTGCATTTGTTGGCAATTCTCTTGCCGCGCGCGGTTCAGACGGACGCGCGCGCACCCTTGGTGTAGGCCTCGCGCAGCGCGGCGGCGAACAGCGCGTCGACGTTGCGGCGCAAGTCTCCGGCGCGCGTGAACAGGGCAATAGGCGGCAGGGTCCAGTCGAAGGAATACGGCACGATGGCCGCGCCGGCGATACGCACCAGTTCGTCGGCGATGTCGGCGGGCAGGATGGCGACGGCGCGGTCGCTGGCCACGATCATTTCGCCGATCAGCTTGGACGAATCGCTCTGGACCGACGGCGTCGGGGGCGCCAGCCCGGCCCGCAGGAAGATCTCGGACACCTGCTCGCGGATCGGGCTGTCCGGCGTGCCCAGGATCCAGTCCAGGTCGGCAAGCCGGTTCCATTCCAGCTTCGACCGGCCCAGGCGGGCGGCCAGCCGGCGGCTGGCGATCAGGCGCGGCTGCTGGTGGTACAGCACTTCGAAACCCAGGTTTTCCATGTCGACCGAGGGCGTGGCCCAGCCCACCACCATGTCCAGGGTGTGGTCGCGCAACTGCCGCAGCAGCGCTGGCCCCTGGCCTTCGTGGATGGTGGCGGTAATGCGGCGGCCCTGGGGCAGGGTGCGGCTGATGGCGGACGACAGCATCTGTCCGGACACGAAAGGGATGACGCCGATATGCAGATGGGCGGCGTGGCCAGCCGCCACGGCCTCCATTTCCTGGACCAGATGGCCCAGGTCGTGGACCAGGGCGCGGGCCCGCGCCAGCACCACCGCGCCCAGGGGCGTGGGCGTCATGCCGCGCACCGAGCGTTCGAACAGGGGCACGTCGAACATGCTTTCCAGTTCCGCCAGGGCGTTGGTCACGGCGGGCTGGCTGGTGGCCATGTGCTCGGCTACCCGGGTCAGTGAGCCGTGCTGCTCAATCTGCAGCAGCAGCACCAGGTGGCGCATCTTCAGCCGCGAGGTCAGTTTCCGGATAACGAGGTCCGGATCAAAGGCTGTCATAGGCAATGCATAAGATAAAGATTATGGAACGATATTAAAAAGTAATGATCTGCTTATGTATTGAAGCCTAGAATTTTTCCTATATCAAGACAAGGAGGCTCTGCCCCATGAATACGCAATCGGACCGCCAGGCAGCACTGGACTATCACGAGTTCCCCACCCCGGGGAAGATCTCCGTCGTGGCGTCCAAGCCGCTGGTCAACCAGCGCGACCTGGCCCTGGCGTACTCGCCTGGCGTGGCGGCAGCCTGTGAAGAAATCGTGGCCGATCCGGCCAATGTGTACCGCTACACCGGCCGCGGCAATCTGGTGGGCGTGATCACCAACGGCACCGCGGTGCTGGGCCTGGGCAACATCGGCGCGCTGGCCTCCAAGCCGGTGATGGAAGGCAAGGCGGTGCTGTTCAAGAAGTTCGCCGGCCTGGACGTGTACGACATCGAAATCAACGAGACCGACCCGGACAAGCTGGTCGAGATCATCGCCGGCCTGGAAGCCACCTTCGGCGGCATCAATCTCGAAGACATCAAGGCCCCGGAATGCTTCACCGTCGAGCGCAAGCTGCGCGAGCGCATGAAGATCCCCGTTTTCCATGACGACCAGCACGGCACGGCCATTACGGTTTCGGCCGCCTTCATCAACGGCCTGAAGGTCGTGGGCAAGGACATCAAGCAGGTCAAGGTGGTGACTTCCGGTGCAGGCGCCGCCGCGCTGGCCTGCCTGGACCTGATGGTGGACCTGGGCCTGCCGCTGGAAAACGTCTGGGTCACCGACATCGAAGGCGTGGTCTACGAAGGCCGCACCGTGCTGATGGACCCGGACAAGGCGCGCTTCGCGCAGAAGACCGAGGCCCGCAAGCTGGCCGAAGTGATCCAGGACGCCGACGTATTCCTGGGCCTGTCGGCCGGCGGCGTGCTCAAGCCCGAGATGGTCGCGGCGATGGGTCCGCGCCCGCTGATCCTGGCGCTGGCCAATCCCACGCCCGAGATCCTGCCGGAAGTGGCGCAATCGGTGCGCGACGACGTCGTCATGGCGACCGGCCGTTCGGACTATCCGAACCAGGTCAACAACGTGCTGTGCTTCCCCTACATCTTCCGCGGCGCGCTGGACGTGGGCGCCACCACCATCACCCGCGAAATGGAAAAGGCGGCGGTCTACGCCATCGCCGAGCTGGCCGAGGAAGAGCAGAACGAAGTGGTGGCGGCGGCCTATGGCACCTACGATATTTCGTTCGGCCCTGAGTACCTGATTCCCAAGCCTTTCGATCCGCGCCTGATCGTGCGCATCGCCCCTGCCGTGGCCAAGGCCGCGATGGAAGGCGGCGTGGCTACGCGTCCGCTGGCGGACCTGGAAGCCTACGAAGAACAGCTGCAGCAGTTCGTGTACCACTCGGGCGCCTTCATGAAGCCGCTGTTCTCGGCGGCCAAGCGCATCGTGCGCGAAGGCGGCAAGGCGCGCATCGTGTTCACGGAAGGCGAAGACGAACGCGTGCTGCGCGCGGTGCAGGTGATCGTGGACGAAGGCCTGGCCCGTCCCATCCTGGTGGGCCGTCCCGCGGTCCTGTTGTCGCGCATCGAGAAGTTCGGCCTGCGCCTGCGCCTGGGCGAGGACGTCGAAGTCACCAACCCGGAATACGACGAGCGCTTCCACCAGTACTGGACCACGTACTGGGAACTGATGTGCCGCCGCGGCATCACCAAGGAAATGGCGCGCGTGGAAATGCGCCGCCGCCTGACCCTGATCGGCGCGATGATGGTGCACCTGGGCGATGCCGACGGCATGGTCTGCGGCACGGTGGGCGCGTATCACGACCACCTGCGCTTCGTGGACGAAGTCATCGGCCGCCGCCCTGGCCACAATGTGTACGCCGCCATGAACATCCTGCTGCTCAACGAGCGTACGGTGGTGCTGGTGGACACGCACGTCAATGACGAGCCCTCGGCCGAGCAGATCGCCGAGTTCACGGTGATGGCGGCGCAGGAAATGGCCCGCATGAACCTGGCGCCCAAGGTCGCGCTGCTGTCGCGTTCGAACTTCGGTTCGGGCAGTTCGGCCTCGGGCGCGAAGATGCGCCGCGCGCTGGAACTGGTGCGCCAGGCCGCGCCGGACCTGGAGATCGACGGCGAGATGCATGGCGACTGCGCGCTGGATGAAGCGCTGCGCATGCGTATCCTGCCCTCGTCTTCGCTCAAGGGCCAGGCCAACCTGCTGGTGTGCCCGAACGTGGACTCGGGCAACATCGCCTACAACCTGCTCAAGACGGCCGCGGGCGGCAACGTGGCGGTGGGTCCGTTCCTGCTGGGCGCCAATGCACCGGTGCACATCCTGACCTCCAGCTCCACCGTGCGCCGCATCATCAACATGACCGCGATGACCGTGCTGGACGCCAACCGGACCGAAGCCTCGGCCTGATCCTGTTCTTGCGCGCGCCTATTCGGCGCGCGCGGACACGGCGCAAAAAAAAAGCGTGCCGCTCCATGATGGAGCGGCACGCTTTTTTTGCGCTGACGCAGAAGTTGGTCTCGCGCCGGAATTCAGCGCAGCGCAGTCTTAGTTGCTGCTGGCCTTCCAGGTGCCGTCGGGCTGCTTGCAGAACCAGAACTGCCATTTTTCCGTGGTGGCGCCGCGGGCGAAATCGCCGACCAGGAAGCGGCAGAGGCGATCATCCTTGACCTTGCTGGTCTGCGTGGGCGTCAGCTGCACGGTGATGGGCGGGGCCTTTTTAGGCTGGTGCGTGCTGCTCCACTGGGTGCGCTGGCCGTCGGCCGAGCTGTTCAGCGACTGCGCCACGGCTTCGTGGAACGAGGGCTGATCGCCCTTGGGGATCTGCGTGATGATGGCATTGTTCAGCATCACCGGAGGCGCGGCGAGCGCCGGCGCGGCGATGCCGCAAGCCACCAGCAAAGAGGCGAGAACGCGGGTGTGTTTCAAGATGGGCTCCCTGTTGAGTCGTAGTGTTATGCCTGATCTTGGGGCGATAGTACGCGAACAGATGGAACAGTGCTTTGCGCGGCGGACTGAAACTGGCGGTTTTTGCCTTGAGGCCACACTGCGAGGCAGAAAGAGCGGTGTTATGCAGCACGGCAGCCGCCTTTCATACAGACGAAAAAAAGCCGCCAGATGCTGGCGGCCAAGGTACAACAAGGGGAGGGGTAAATCCGCGTGCGCTCAGTTGGCGTGGTAGACGCCTTGGAAGGGCACGTTGTTCGGTTCCACGTCGGCCATCTGGCCGGCGGCGCGGGCGGCAGCCAGTTCGGCGCGCACTTCAGCGCGAGTCTTGCCGGTGGCGGGCGTACCGTAGACGCCTTGGAACGGCACGTTGTTCGGTTCCACTTCGGCCATCTGGCCGGCAGCCTTGGCGGCAGCCAGTTCGGCTTGCACCTGGGCGCGGGTCGGGCCTTCATACGGCGTGCCGTAGACGCCTTGGAACGGAACGTTGTTGGGTTCGATGTTGGGCGAGGCGGCGTAGGCGCCGGCGCTCAGCGCGGCCAGGGACATCATCAAAGCGGTAGCGAGGGTCTTCATGGTAAATCTCCGATTTCAAGAGCTTTGGGAGCGAATCGGCGGCCTATCCGTCTGGTTCGTTGCTGTTTCCCGATGGCTCAATAGTGCGCTGAATCGGAGTAGGGATAAACCCTTGTATTGGTAAAAGATATTCCCATCAGTGGAAAGATAGGCGTTTTCTTAGGATATATTTTCCATGGATGGAATTAGGGACGCTTTATCCAGGCGAACGAAGGCCTGGAACGCGGTAGTTCCCTGAGGTTTTGGATGCAGGTGGGGAAGACCGGCGCGGCGGGCGCGGCCGGTATCAGTAGTGCGGCGGTATTTCGTCGCGCAGGCTGCGGAAGGCGGCGCCGCCCTCGGGCGTCTGCTGGCGCAGGTCGGCCACTTCACGCATCAGCCGGTCTATCTGCTGTTGCTGGCGCACGATGATCTGGTTGAGCTGTTCCAGCATGTCGTCCGAGAAGCTGGCCTTGACCTCCAGCTCCAGCAGGCGGCGTTCGATGTCTTGCGAGTTATCCATGGCGGGTATTAGAACCGATTCCCGCCGCGGCCCCTACAGGAGGCGTGTTTGGCGCAGCGGCAGTGGTGGCTTACGGGCATGGGGCGTTGGGCCGTGCATGGCCTGCTGGCCTCGTTTCCAGCGGGGGCCGCCTGGGCGCAGGAGGCGGAACCGCTGATGCCCGCGGTGGTGGTGACGGGGACGCGCCTGGGCACCTCGGTGCTGGACACGCCGGCCTCGGTGAACGTGGTGGAAGGCGCGGCCATGCGTCTGCAGCAGCCGGGCATCAACCTGTCCGAAGGCCTGGCCGGCGTGCCCGGGCTGCAGATCCAGAACCGCCAGAATTACGCGCAGGACCTGCAGATATCCAGCCGCGGCTTCGGCGCGCGCTCCACCTTCGGCGTGCGCGGCGTGCGCCTGTACGTGGACGGCATACCGGCCACCATGCCGGACGGGCAAGGGCAGACGTCGAACATCGACATCGGTTCCATCGGCCGCGTCGAAGTGCTGCGCGGCCCGTTTTCGGCGCTGTACGGCAATTCCTCGGGCGGCGTGATCCAGGTGTTTACCGAAGACGGGGTGGAACCGCCGTCGCTCACGGCCAGCGGCTGGGGCGGCAGCTACGGCACATGGCGCCATGGCGCCCGCGCCAACGGCGCCAACGGCGGGCTGGACTACGTGCTGGACCTGACGCGTTTCACCACCGACGGCTACCGCGACCACAGCGCCGCGCGCAAGAACCTGGCCAATGCCAAGCTGGGCCTGCAACTGGACGACGCCAGCCGGCTGACCATCGTGGCCAATAGCGTGGACCTCAAGGCGCAAGATCCGCTGGGATTGACGTACCAACAATTCCAGGACGACCCGCGCGCGGCTCCCCTGGCCGAACAGTTCGACACCCGCAAGACGGTCAGGCAGACCCAGGGCGGGGCGGTCTACGAGCGCATGGTGGACAGCCGCAACACCTTGCGGGTGATGGTCTATTACGGCCAGCGCGACACCACGCAATTCCAGGCGATCCCCCCTGCCGCGCAGATGGCGCCGACCCAGGCTGGAGGCGTCATCGACCTGAAACGGCAATACGGCGGCGCGGACCTGCGCTGGACCTCCGAGCTGGCGATGGCGGGCAGGCCGCTGACCCTGATCGGCGGCTTTGCCTACGATTCCATGCGCGAAGACCGCAAGGGCTACCAGAACTTCAGCGGCGAGGGCGCCAACCGCCAACTGGGCGTGCAGGGCGCGCTCAGGCGCGACGAAACCAATACCGTCTACAACGCCGATCCTTACCTGCAGGCCTCCTGGCAGATGTCAGAGCGCTGGACGCTGGACGCGGGTCTGCGCTACAGCACCGTCAGCTTCGATTCCAACGACCATTACATCGTGTCCGGCAATGCCGACGACAGCGGCGACGCGCGCTATCGCAAGGCTTTGCCGGTAGCAGCCATCCGCTATGCGCCGAATTCCGATCTGAATTTTTATGCTTCGTATGGCCGGGGGTTCGAGACGCCAACGCTCAACGAGATCTCCTACCGTCCTGGCGGCCAGCCGGGCCTGAATTTCGGCCTGGCGCCCGCGCTCAGCACCAATCTGGAAGCCGGCGTGAAGGCCAGCATGGCGGGCGGCCTGCTGACGGCCGCCGTGTTCCATACCGGCACCGACGACGAGATCGTGTCCGCGGGCAGCACGGGCGGACGGACCACCTACCAGAACGCCGGCCGCACGCGGCGCGACGGCGTGGAACTGGGCTGGTCGGGCGAATTCGCGCGCCATGGGCGCGCGCAGCTCGCCTATACCTGGCTGAATGCGCGCTATGCCGACGACGGGCCAGGCGATATCCGCGCCGGCAACAAGATCCCCGGCATCGCGCGCCAGGCCGCCTATGCCTCGCTGGCTTGGGCGCCGCCCGAAGGCTGGCAGGCCTCGGTGGAAGGGCGTTTCCTCAGCAAGATCTATGTGAACGACGCCAACGACGGCGATGCGCCCGGCTACTTCGTGGCGGCGCTGAGCGCGGGCTACGTGCTCAAGGCGGGGGCCTGGGAGCTGAACGCCTACGGGCGTGTGGATAACCTGTTCGACCGGCGCTATGCCGGGTCCGTGATCGTCAACGAGACCAACGGACGCTATTACGAACCGGCGGCCGGACGCAGCCTGGGAATGGGCGTAGGCGCGACCTACCGGTTCTGAAGCTGGCGTTCAGTCCGGCATGTCCGGATAGCAGAAACCGTAGTCTTCGCAGGCCGGACAGCCGGGTGCGGCGGCGGGCGGCAGGCCCGCCTGCTCACAGGCGGAATAGGCCAGGAACTGCTTCCACCGCAGGTTGCGCACATTGCGCACCACCAGTCCCGGATAGTGGCGCGCCAGCAGGAAGGTCACGTCTTCGCGGCCGGACAGGCCCAGGTCCCGCCACAGATGGTCGGGCCGCAGACAGGCGTGCGCCAGCACGCTGCTGACCCAGGGCGTGGTGCTTGCGCCGGGCGCGGCCCAGGTGTCCAGCAGCGCGCGCAGCAGAGGCATGAATTCCGCCTGGGCCGCATCCATGTTGCGGGCGGGGTAGATGGCGGCCTGCTCGCGCAAGGCGGCCAGCGCGGAATCATGGCCCGTCAGCGCGCCGGGAAAGAGGCGCGCGATCAGCCCTTCCAGTTCCCGCGACGACAGGCCGCTGCGTCCCAGGTCGCCGCAGGCCAGGCTCTTGCCGATGACGGTGGCAAAGAACCCCGCGTCGGGATGGCCGGGCGGCGCATGGCGCAGCAGCGCGCTGGCGAACCGCAGGGTGGGTTCGGCGCTACAGGCCGGGGCGGCTGTGGGGGCGATGGAAACGGCGTGCATGGCGGAGGAGCGTTGGGCGCAGAATAATTAAGCTGTTAATGAAAGCGTTATGTTGTCGAATATATAACGAAAGTTGTCCGCAGTCTTTGCGGTAAAGCACCGATGGCGGGGCTTGCCAGATTGGCGCGGGAAGGCGCGTATCATCGGCCCCTTCCTATCCGTCCCCTGAAGCTTCCGCATGCCGCGTTCCTTCCGTCCCGTCGTTTCCCGCCTGTGCGGCGCCGTTGCGCTGGCGCTGGCCGGCCTTGCAGCCATGCCGCAGCCGGCCAGGGCTTTCGACATCGGCGCAGTCATCGAGGCCAGCCGGCTGTCGCGCTATCCGCTGCAGGAACCGGAGAGGCGCGTGTGGGGCAGCGAGAACGTCAAGGACGCGGTGCTGGTGGGCCAACTGGAGAACCGGCTGTACCTGTACCGATACGTGCGCGAGACGGGCAAGGAGTTCAAGCTGGATTTCCGTTCCGCGCCACTGGCGATAGATCCGGTTTCCTGGAAGGCGTCGCGCGAGGAACGGGTGAGCGTCAGGACGCCGCGCAACGGCGAGACGCATTACTGGGTCGGCTATTCCTACAACGATGCGGACGAGGCGCGCGCCGCGGGCTTTCTGGTGGACGCGACGGGCGAGGCCTATGAGGTGGCCGCGGACGGCGCGCTTGCGGTGGTGACCGGCACCCGCCCTTGGGACGATGTGCGCAAGGCTGCCATTGCGTCCGCGCTGCGGCCGGCGTTGCTGGACTATCCCAACCGCCTGAAGACCTTTCCGGCGCAGGTGCGCTTCGAGCAGCGGGCGCCGGTGGACGCGCAGGCCGGCTTTCTGGCCCTGCACCAGGCGGCGCGCGCCGTTCCGCGCGCCAAGGCTGCCGAGTTCGGCGCCGCGCTGGCCGCGTTGCGCCGCTACGTGCTGCTGCAGGACTATCGCGAGATCGATCCTGCTGGCAAGGATGCGCAGGTACTGACCGCGTTGAACGACTACGGTTTCTGGCTGGCCGAGTCGGGCGAGGCGCAGGAGGCCGACCTGATCCTTGGCGAGGTGCTGCGGCGCGATCCGGCGCGCACTGCCGCCTTTCTGAACCGCGCCGACGCCCGCTGGAAGCAGGCAGGACGGGCGGGCGAGAAGCGCGGCTACTTCGAGGCCCTGGCGCGCGAGGACTACCGCCAGTATTGTTCGCGCAGGCTGGCCGCGCAGGAGCCCATCCCCGGAAATATCTCCAGTCGCATCGCGGGGGCGCTGAGCGTCCCGGCCCTGGACGCGGCGGCCTGCCGGCCGCGCCTGGCCATCTTCCAGGCGATCCAGGCGGGCGATGCGACCGCGGTACAGGCCGAATTGGCGCGCGGGCAGGACCCCGACGGCGTTAACGAGAACGGCACATCGGCGCTGGCCGCGGCGGTATCGCGCAAGCAGCTCGCGATCGTGCGGATCCTGCTGGCTGCGGGCGCCAAGGCCGATGGCCCCAACAAAGGCCACCCGCTACTGGCCAGCGCGCTGCCGGACGGCCAGGACACGCGCCCGGCCGCCGAGCGCTATGCGCTGGCCGACACCCTGATCGCGGCGGGCGCGCCCGTGGATGCGGTGGACAGCGGCGGCACGCCGTTGCTGATGCGGCGAATCTCCTACTACAGCGGCGACAAGGACAATCTGCTTTATCTGCTGGACAAGGGCGCCAACCCGAACGCCCGCGAGAAGAACGGGCGCTCGTTGCTGCACGCCGCCATGCAAAGTCCGAAGAACTTCTGGTTCGCCGAGAAGCTGCTGGCCAAGGGCGCGGACATCAACGCCGCCTATGTCCGCATGTACTACGGCAACCGCGCCATGTGGGAAACGCCGCTGTTGGAAGCCTTGCGCGAATCGCTCAGCGGCGAGTTGGCGCCCGCTGTGGCCTATCCGATCCCCGAACGGGTGAGTTTCGCGCTGGCCCATGGCGCGGATCCCGCCGTGGGCGGCTACGGCGCGGGCAAGGCGTTGGAACGCAACGGTTTGAGCGAAGCGCTGGGCCTGGCGGTGCGCTACATACAGCCCGCGTTGGTGGACCAACTGGCCCAGGCCGCAGGCAAGCCGCAAGCGCCGCTGACGCCGGAGTCGCTGTCCAGCCTGTTGAGCGTGTGGAACCAGGTCGAGATCCGCGCGGCGGTCAAACAGAACGGCCCGCAATGGGAGGGGCTGCGCGCCCGGCTGCGCGACACCGCCGCGCGCCTGCTGGCCGCCGGCGTGCCCCTGACGCAGGCATCCGACGCGACCGGCGTGCAGGCCAACCGCATCGCACCGCTGAGCCTGCCGTGGCTGCCGGACGACCTGTACCTGGAATGGCTGCGAGCGGGCGCCGATGTCTCGGATCGCACCGATCAAGGCATTCGTATCCAAGGCGTGGCCGGCGCCGACGCATTGCCGCTGGTCATCATGCTGAGGTTGGGGCAGGAGGCCAAGGCGAAAATGCTGCTGGAGCACGACGCCGGCCTGTACCGCACACCCTGGCGCTGCGGCGCGGCGGTGGCGGACATGCTGGCCTGGCAACTGAGCCAGGACGGCAGCCCCTTGGGACCGGCCGGCGCGCGCGCCGTCCGGCAGGTGCTGGACGGCGCCGGGGCCGCGTCCGCCTGCGACCCGAACCAGCGTTCGCGCGTGCAGCCTTTCGTGGGCCTGAGCGCAAGTGAACTGGCGCGCCGCGCCAACGTGACGTTGAACCTGCGGCCTGCGCCCTGAGACCGGCGCGTTCGCGGGATTGCCGCACAAGAAAACAGGCGCCCTGAGGCGCCTGTTTTTTTGCTTCAACGGCAAGCCGTCATTACATGGCGTGACCCATGTTGACGTTCATGTTGTACAGCACCCAGGCGGAGCCGCCGACGATGATGGAGATGATCATCAAGGTGAAGACGAACGTGGCCAGGTTGTCGCGGGCCGACTTCGATGCGCCCATGTGCAGGAAGTACACCAGTTGCACCAGCAACTGGAGCACGCACAGCGCCACCACACCGATGATGGTGATGGTGTGGGACAGCCCGCCGTTCATCACCAGGCCGAAGGAGCCGAAGGTGAGAAGCAGCGAGAGCACGAAACCGATGATGTAGGACTTCAGGCTGCCGTGGTCGGCGGCGTGATCGTCGTGGCCGTGTGCGGCCGCAGCGGAGTGCGACATCAGAGGGCTCCCATGAGATAGACGAAGGTGAAGACGCAGATCCAGACAATGTCCAGGAAGTGCCAGAACAGGCTCAGGCACGCCAGGCGACGCTTGTTGATCGAGTCCAGGCCATGGCGGCGGATCATGTCCAGCAGGACGATGATCCAGATCAGGCCGAAGGTGACGTGCAGGCCGTGCGTGCCGATCAGCGTGAAGAACGCCGACAGGTACGCACTGCGGCCCGGGCCGGCGCCTTCGGTGATCAGGTGATGGAATTCATAGACTTCCATCGCGATGAAGCCCGCGCCGAACAGGAACGTCACCATCAACCAGCCCATGGCGCGGCTCTTGTTGTTGGCGTGCACGTTCAGGTTGGCCATGCCGAAGGTGAAGCTGGAGAACAGCAGCAACAGCGTTTCGACCAGCACGAACTTCAGGTCGAACAGTTCCTTGCCGGTCGGGCCGCCCGCGGTGGCGTTGGACAACACCGCGAACGTGGCGAACAGCACCGAAAAGATCAGCAAGTCGCTCATCAGATAGACCCAGAAACCGAATACGGTCTTGGATCCATCGTCGTGATGCGCGTGATCGTCGTGACCCGCGTGGGGGTGAGTGGCTACGGCTTGAATCATGGCTCAGGCGGCCTTCTGCATTTTGTCAAAGTGAGCGTTTTCGATGCGTTCGACTTCCGCGGCCGGGACCCAGTAGTCGACGTCGCGGTCATAGGCGCGGACGATGAACGAACCGACCATGCCGACGAAACCGACGATGGACAGCCACCAGATGTGCCAGATCAGCGCAAAGCACATGACCAGGCCAAAGGCGCCGATAACCACGCCCATGGCGGTGTTGCGCGGCATGTGGATGTCTTCGTACTTGGCCGGGCGCTTGTAGGCCTTGCCGTTCTGCTTGTCTTCCCAGAACTGGTCCAGCGAGTCAACGTGCGGCACGTGGGCGAAGTTGTAGAAAGGCGCGGGCGAAGAGATGGCCCATTCCAGCGTGCGGCCATCCCAGGGATCGCCGGTGACGTCCTGGTTCTGCTTGCGCTGGCGAACCGAGACGAACACTTGCTGCAGCAGGAACCAGATGCCCAGCATGATCAGCGCGGCGCCAGCCAGCGCGACCAGCAGGTAGGGCTGCCATTCGGGATTGTCGTAGTGGTTCAGGCGACGCGTCATGCCCTTGAAGCCCAGGATGTACAGGGGCATGAAGGCCATGAAGAAACCGACGAACCAGCAGTAGAACGAGTAGCGGCCCAGGCGCTCGTTCAGCGTGAAGCCGAACGCCTTGGGGAACCAGTAGGTCATGCCGGCGATGCAGCCGAACACCACGCCACCGATGATGGTGTTGTGGAAGTGGGCGATCAGGAACAGGCTGTTGTGCAGCACGAAGGACACGCCGGGGATGGCCAGCATCACGCCGGTCATGCCGCCGATGACGAACACGATCATGAAGCCCAGCGTCCACAGCACCGGCGTGGTGATGCGCAGGCGGCCGCGGTAGATGGTGAACAGCCAGTTGAAGATCTTCGCGCCCGTCGGGATCGAGATGATCATTGTCGCTATGCCGAAGAAGGCATTGACGTTGGCCCCCGCTCCCATGGTGAAGAAGTGGTGCAGCCAGACCAGGAACGACAGCACGCCGATGGCGGCCGTGGCGTAGACCATGGACTTGTAGCCGAACAGGGTCTTGCGGGCGAAGGTGGCCACGATTTCCGAGTACACGCCAAACGCCGGCAGCACCAGGATGTAGACCTCGGGGTGGCCCCAGATCCAGATCAGGTTCACGTACATCATGACGTTGCCGCCCATGTCGTTCGTGAAGAAGTGCGTGCCCAGGTAGCGGTCCATCGTCAACAGCGCGAGCGTGGCGGCCAGCACCGGGAAGGCGGCGACGATCAGGACGTTGGTGACCAGCGAGGTCCAGGTGAAGATCGGCATCTTCATCAGGCTCATGCCCGGCGCGCGCATGCGCAGGATGGTCACGATGAAGTTGATGCCGCTAAGCGTGGTGCCCAGCCCCGATATCTGCAGCGCCCAGATGTAGTAATCCACCCCCACGCTTGGGCTGTAGTCCAGCCCGGACAGCGGCGGATAGGCAAGCCAGCCGGTCGCGGCGAATTCGCCCACGAACAGCGAGATCATCATCAGCGCGACGCCGGCGCCGAACAGCCAGAAGCTCAGCGAGTTCAGGAACGGGTAGGCCACGTCGCGGGCGCCGATCTGCAGCGGCACCACGATGTTCATCAGCCCGGTGATGAAGGGCATCGCCATGAAGAAAATCATGATGACGCCGTGGGCGGTGAAGATCTGGTCGTAGTGGTGCGGCGGCAGGAAGCCGGCCGAGTCGGCGGACGCGACCGCCAGCTGGGTACGCATCATGATGGCGTCGGCGAAGCCGCGCAGCAGCATGATCAGGGCGACGATGATGTACATCACGCCGATGCGCTTGTGGTCGACCGAGGTCAGCCATTCCGTCCAGAGATACTTCCACTTCTGGAAGTAGGTGATGGCGCCGAAGACCGCTAGGCCTCCCAGGCACACGGCGGCCAGCGTAACCATGACGATGGGTTCATGGTACGGAATGGCCTCGAGGGTGAGTTTCCCGAGCATTGTTAGTTAATTCCTGCGATCAGATTGTTCGACGTGGGGGTGCACGTGGCGGAGTCCACGCCGGCCATCTTGGTCATGGTGCTGCCAAGAATGAAATCAAACATGGCGGGCGGCGCCGAGGAGTACTTGACGACCGGATTGCGCTCGCTGCGCTTGGCCAGTTCCGCATAGACCTCGGGGGTCAGCGCGGTCGGGGCGGCCTTGGCATCCTTGACCCAGTTGTCGAACCCTTCCTGAGACATGGCGATGGCCTTGAAGCGCATGCCGGAGAAGCCGGCGCCGCTGTAGTTGGCCGAGATGCCCGCATAGGTGCCGGCTTCGCGCGCGTTCAGGTGCAGCTTGGTCTCCATGCCCGCCATCGAGTAGATCTGGCTGCCCAGCTGGGGGATGAAGAACGAGTTCATGACCGTGGCCGAGGTGATCCGGAAGTTGACCGGAACATCGACCGGGAAGGCGATCTCGTTGACCGTGGCGATGTCGTACTCGGGGTAGATGAACAGCCACTTCCAATCCAGGGAGACCACCTCGATGGTCACCGGCTTGTGTTCGGACACGAGCGGCTTGTAGGGATCCAGCGCGTGCGTCGAGCGCCAGGTGATCACGGCCAGGATGGCCACGATGATACAAGGGACGGTCCAGACCACGACTTCGATTGCCGTGGAGTGGGCCCACTTGGGCTGGTAGTCAGCTTTGGTGTTGGATGCGCGGTATTTCCAGGCAAAGGCCAGGATCATGACAATGACCGGAATCACGACGATGAGCATGAGCCCGGTCGTCGTGAACAGCAAAGTCCTTTCCTGGATGCCGATATCTCCCTTGGGGGAGAGGATTTCCATGTTGCAGCCGCCAAGCAGCATGACCGCGCCGACGCTGAGAATGCGCGTAAGGGTCGCAAGGAGGGGGTGTTTCACGTACAGCCTTGGATGGAAGGTGGAAAATGCTGCAAAGCAGCAGACTGGAATGCTGCTAGGCAGCAACGTCCATCCTATCGGCTTGATTTGGGTCAAGCATGCGACGAATGGTCGCATTGCCTGGGAGGATTCCGCCCCAAGGGGGGCAGATTCAGGGTTTTCCTAGGGGAGCAGGAGGCTGCCCCCAGGTTCCCGGGTGCGACGATATGTCGCACCACCGCATGTGTAGGATGCGACGTTTTGTCGCATCCGCACAAATCAGTCCACGAGGACTTCGCGTTCCGGCCCCGGTTTCTTGGCCAGCTTGCGCTGCAGGGAGCGCCGATGCATGCCCAAGAGGCGCGCCGCCGCCGAAACATTGCCGCCGGTTTCGTGCAGGGCCTGGTGGATGTGCTCCCATTCCAGGCGGTGCAAGGGCGTCATGGTGGTTTCGATCGTAACGTTTTCCGGCTTTACCAGGCCCAGCGTGCGCAGGATCATGGGCGCCGTGGCGGGCTTGGGCAGGTAGTCGTCCGCACCGCGCTTGATGGCCTCGACCGCGGTGGCCACGCTGGCGTAGCCGGTGACCAGCAGGATCCGCATGTCGGCGCGCAAGGCGCGCAGCGGACGGATCAGGGTCAGGCCGGAGTCCTCGCCCAGGCGCAGGTCCACCAGGGCGAAGGCGGGGCGGATTTCCTCGGCCACGCGCAGCGCCTCGGCGATGCCGGTGGCGGTTCGGGTTTCCAGGCCGCGGCGCGACAGGCTGCGCTGCAAGGTGCGCACATACAGTTCGTCGTCGTCGATCAGCAGGCCAAGATCGGTTGGGTTCATTGCACTCAAGTCCCGGTACTCCCCAGCGGGAGGTAAAAGCGAATACGCGTGCCGCCTTCCTCGGCGGCGGTCATGGTCATTTCGCCGCCCATCTGTTCCACCGTGGCGTGCGACAGCGCCAGGCCCACGCCCAGCCCTCCCGGTTTGCCGCTGTTGAACAGGCTGGTCGCCGGCAGCAGGGTCTGGTCGGGATCGAAACCCCGTCCGTAGTCCCTGACTTCGCCGCGCAGGGCGCCATAACCGTACTCCAGATGCAGGTCCACGCGCGGCACGTCGGCGGCTTCGCCAGCGTCCGCCGCATTGTTCAGCAGGGCCTGCAGCAAGTGGGCGATGGCCGGATCGACCCGCAAGCGGCCGGGCAGGGTGCCCGAGCGTTGCAGGTCGATGGTCGGCCGGATCAAACGCCATTGCCCCACCACGCGGACCAGATCCACCGCGGTTGGGACCGCCAGATTGCGGATACGTTCCCGGCACAGGGCCAGCAGCTGGCTGAGGGTGGAGACGTCGGCGCGCAGGTCCTCGTCCTTGACCTCGGCGGCGATCTCGTCGGCCAGCAGGGTCATGGTCGCCAGCGGCGTGTTCAGTTCGTGCGCCATCGCCGCGGCGTGGGTAGCCAGGGCGACGATGCCTTCGTTGCGGGTGAAGCGTTCGCGCAGCCGCGCCAGCTCGCGCTCGCGGTCGCGCAGGTCCGAGGCCAGGCGGGTCGAAAACACCAGCACCACCACCACGGAAATCAGGAAATTGGCGCCCATGCCCCAGAGCAGCAGGGTATGGGTGTCGACGTCGCCGCGCAGGGGCTGGCCGAAGATCGCGGCCACGGCGTAACCCGAGATGCCCGCCACCGCCGCGGCCAGCGCCCAGTTGCGCGGCAGCGCCAGGGCCGCCAGCGCGGTCAGGATCAGGAACATCATGCCGAACGGATTGCTGATGCCGCCGCTCCAGCCCACCATCCAGGCCAGCACCGCCATGTCCACGAACAGATGGCCGAAGGCGGTGGCGTGGGACAGGTCGCGCCGCTGGCGCAGGCGCAGGCTGGCGTAGACGTTGAAGCCGATCAGCGCGCCGACGCCTATCCACAGCGGCTCGAGCGGCAGGGCCAGGCCCAGGACGCTGCTGGCTAGCAGGATGGTGGCGGCCTGGCCCGCGATGGCGAGCCAGCGCAGGCTGCAGAGGGTACGCAGGAATGAAAAGGCGGAACTACCGGGCATATCCAGACACAGAGGTGCCGGCTGGCTGCCGGCGGCTACGGGCGCCCGGCTGCGCGGAACGCTGGCATCCGGGGCGCGGCGGCGGGGCCGGCTGCCGCCGCGCCTGCGGGGAGGCCGGCGGTGGATGTGCAGGCATTGTATGGCGAATCAGGAGCCGCCGCCGGTCAGCGGGCGAATGATGCGTCCCTGATATGCGCACCAACTGCCCGGGTCTGCCGTCGCCTCGCCTCTGTATTAATGGATATCAGAGGTGCCGCTGTGGGCCATCGCGGGGGGAGGATAGTCTTCCTGGTCGGACGCCATCTGCCCCTGGATCTGCGCCTGCTGCAGTTCCTGTTCCACCTGGGCGCGGGTTTCGCTCTGGTGGGACATGACGGGAGGAGGGTAGTCTTCCTGGCCGAACGAGTACTGGCCGTCGGCCTTGGATTGGGCCAGTTCGGCGCTGACCTGGGCCGAGGTCTTGGCGGCGGGGGCGGTGCGGGACACCTGCCAGTCACCATAGAGATCGCGAGAGTACTGCGTGGTCTGGGCCTGGACGGCCCCGGCGGCGGCCAAGCCGGCGCATAGCAATAAGGTCCTGCTGAGGGTCTTCATGAAACGCTCCTGGCAATCAAAGCTTGCGGCCGTGGAGGGCCGCGCCTTCGTTCGCGATGCTGCTTGCGGACGATTCCTGGATGCGGGGAAAGCCTGGCCGGGCGCACCGCGAGGGCGCGCCGGGCCTTTTCCAATTCGACCCGGCGCGCGGCGCGGCGTTGCACCGCGGGCGGCCTTGTTGCAAGGAAGCTGTTTCAGCCGTGCAGTACTGCTGTCAAGCCACTTTCATGGGGACGCTGCGGGCAGGGCCTCAGTGGCCGTGGCCGGCGGCGGGAGCGGCCGCCGCGTTCAGCGGGCGCGCCACCGCGTCCACCGCCACGCGGCGCTGGCGCTTGTCGGCGTCCTCGACGATGAGCGTCAGGGCGACGTGGTCGCCCGGCGAGATCTGGCCGGCCAGGTCGATCAGCATCACGTGGTAGCCGCCGGGCTTGAGTTCCACGGCCTGCTCTGCGGGCAGGGCGATGCCGGGCACCTGGCGCATCTTCATGACGTTGTCCTGCATCGCCATTTCATGGATTTCCACATGCTTGGCGGCCTGCGATTCCACGCCGACCAGGCGGCCCGCATTGGCGGAGGTCAGTCGCATGAAGACGCCGGTGGCGTGCTGGCTGGGCACCGTGGAGCGCACCCAGGCGTCGTCCACCTTCAGGGCGGCGTCCTGGGCGAGCGCGGCGGGGTGGGCGCCCGCCAGGGCGCAGACGGTGAAGGCGGCGGCCGCCAGGGACTTGATCGCGGATTTTTTCATGATGGTTGCCTCTATATATAGGTTTGGGTCAGAGCACGGTGCGCAGGTCGTCCACGCATTCCTGCGCGCTTTGCTGGTGGCGCAGGGCGATGCGCAGCTTGCCGCTGGCGTCGATGACGTAGGTCAGCGCGGTGTGGTCCATGGTGTAGGACGAGCCGGTCGCGACCTTCTGGTAGAAGACCTTGAACGACTGGGCAGCGGCGCGCGTCTGCTCGGCATTGCCGCGCAGGCCGACGAAATCCGGGTCGAAAGCCTGGGTATAAGCGCGCAGGATTTCCGGCGTGTCGCGCTCGGGATCGACGGTGATGAAGAGGACGCGCAGCTTCTTGGCATCCGCGCCCAGCAGGCTCTTGATCTCGACGGCGCGGGTCAGCGCCGTGGGGCAGATGTCCGGGCACTGCGTGAAGCCGAAGAACAGCATGACCGGCTGGCCGGCGTAGTCGGCAAGCCGGCGTTCGCGGCCCTCGGTGTCCTGTAGCTGGAAGTCGCCGGCCGGCATGCCGGACAGGTCCATGCCGTGCAGCTTGGGCGCATCGGGGCCGCAGCCCGCCAGGGCCAGCAGGGCGAAAGAGGACAGCAGCAGGCGGCGCCGCGGATCGGGCGCGTGGGCGCGCGGCGCGCCAGCGGGCGCGCGCAGAAGGGGGGAATGCATGAAAACCTCGTCGGTTGACGGTTCGTCCAGGGGCGCGGCGGGGCCGCGCGTGCAGGCGGAGTCAGGCGAGGAATGGCGGGGCGCGGGAACCGAGAGGCGGACCCGAGGCGGTCCGGACGGGGGGCGCGTCGCGCGCGGGCGCCGGTAGCGCATGCCGGCCGGCGGCCAGCAGCAGGGGAGTGAGCGCGGGAGCGGGCGCGGGCGCCACATGCGCCAGCAGGCCGAAGGGGCAGAGCGCGCCGGCCTCGGCGGCTTCGTGTCCGGCCTTGTTCTTGTCGCCGGGCGACAGCGCCAGCGTCAGCGCCGACAGGTCGCCGGCGGCCGAGCAGAAGGTGACTTCCAGCCGGCCATCGTGCAACGCCCGGGCGTCGGGCATGTAGCCCGCGGGCACCAGGGCGCGTAGCGCCAGGGCCAGGAGTGCCAGCCATAGCACGCCCCGCGCGCGCGCGGCGCTGCCGAGGTGCTGGAGGCGGGTCAGGCGGGACATGGCGGTATTCTAGTGTGCAGGCAGGCCGTCAGGCTGCGTCCAAGCGCCGCACCAGCGCGATGTAGCGGCGCTGCGCCTGATCGGCCGGCAAGCCGGATAGCCGTTGCCAGGCGGCGTGCCGCACCTGGTCCAGCGGCGTCGCGCCGGGTTCGGGCGAGGCCGGCGCATCGCCGTGGCGCGCCTGCTGCTCGCAGGCGTACAGCCGGATGGCGATGGCGGCCGAAGGTTCGCGGGCCAGGGCCCGCCGCTCGATGAGCGCGGCTTCAAAGGCGTCGGGCAGCGCTTCGGCCGTCAGGGCCTGGGTGTCCGCGTCGATGGCGTCGCCCTCGGGCTCCCGGCCGCTGGCGGCGGCCAGCCGGCGCCACATGGCATCGTCGCGCGTGGGGTCGTCGGCCTGGGCGTTGACCTTGGAGATGGCGTTGTTGCGCAGGCGCAGCGTGTGCGTGGCGCCGCCCATATGCAACTGCGCGCCGTCCTGCACCTGGTAGCTCAGCGGCAGCGCGATGGAGCGGCCGGCGGGGGCGGGCGGGCCCACGCCCTGGATGGCGAAAGTGTTGCGCGAGTAGTCCATCAGGCGCGAGAACAGGTCGATCAGCGCGCCGCGGCCTTCATAGACGCCGCTGATGGGGCTGTCGCCTGCCTCGTTCCAGACCACGTCCTCGGCGAACAAGGGAAACAGCAATTCGAATTTCCCAGCCAGCAGCGAACCGCGGTAGGCCTCGAGCAGACGTTCGACGTCCTCCGCGCCCATGGGGGCGGCGCGTCCGGCGGCGCGCGCGGGTTGCGCCGCGGCGGGATCCTGATCCATGAATTCGAGCACATTGGCTGCGACCCGGTCGCGGTCGTTGTCCACGCAGATCATGTGATAGCTGTTGTCCAGCAGCACCAGCCGGCTGCCGGCGATCTGCTGGTGCAGCAGATGGGCCGAGCGCACGGAGGTGAGCTCGTCTTCGTGGGCGTGCACGATCAGGGTGGGGCAGCCGATGCGGTCCAGCCCGCGCCTGACGAAGCCGCGCAGCCGGTCGACTTCGCGCACGCAGGCCAGCGGCACCCAGCGGTAGTGGAAGTTCTCGCCGCGTTCGAACTTGGCCTTGACGATGGAGCGGACCAGTTCGTTCTTGATGCCGTAGGGCTCTTCCTCTTCGACCCGCATGCGCGCGCCCAGGCCCGGAATGCGGTAGACCAGCTTGCGCAGGCCGCGATACCAGGGCGTGCTCCAGCCGTCGATGAATACCGGCGCGGCCAGCGATACCAGCTTGCCCTTCTTGTGGCCCACCCGCTTGCAGAGTTCGACCGCCAGCAGCGCGCCCAGGCACATGCCCATCACGTGCAGGGTGTCGTAGCGGTCGGCGATCTCATGGTATTTGGCGGTCACGGCGTCCAACCAGGCCTCCGCGCGCACCGACACCAGGTCTTCCGGCGTGGTGCCGTGCCCGGGCAGGGTCAGGCTGTGCGTGTCGATGCCGACGCGCCTGAGCACCTTGTGCATGGATCCCAGGTCGTACTGGGTTCCGCCCAGGCCATGGATCAGCAGCGCAGCGGTGCCGGAATTGTCTGGGCTAGCGGACATCGGCCGGCTCGCGCTCGATTTCTCCCAGGCGCCACATGCCCGCCACGACCGCGACGCTGCCGTCGAAGTCGGCCAGCGGCGAGCCGCGGTCGCTGACGACGCGCCAGCCTCCGTCGGCATGCGCCAGCCGGAACGGCAGCGGTGTGCGGTCCTGCGCGCCCGCGCGCCGCGCCGCCCAGTGCATCGACAGGCGGGCGCGATCGTCCGGGTGGGCAAGCGCCAGCAGCGAGTCCAGGTCGGCGATGGCGCCGGCGGACAGCCCGAACGCGTCCTGCAGGTCGCCCGCCAGCTCCAGCGCGCCGTCATGCGGATCGTAGCGGTACATGAGTTGATGGCTGCCCGCCAGCGCCAGGTCGAAGCGGCCGCGCCATTGCTCGGCGTCGGCCTGCGCCTGCTCGCGGGCGCTGCGCAAGGTGTTGACCAGCAGCAGCAAGAGCGCCGTGACCACCAGGTAGACCTGGGTGGCCAGCAGCACGTGCCAGGGATCATTGGCCTCGACAAAGGGGCCTTCGCCCTGGGCGCTCTGGTATAGCGCCATCACCATCAAGGTGACCATCGCCAGCGTGCCGCCTTGCGGTCCCCATACCAGCGCGATCAGCACCGCGAACACCAGGGGCAGATAGGTCAGCTCGAACGACACGACGTAGGGCAGATTGCGGATCATGTCGCCGTCGAAGGTCATGAAGGTCGACACGATCATTAGCGCGTAGGCCACGGCCCCCAGCACGAAGTCGCGCAAGCGCGGGCCGCCGGAGCGGCGCGGGCGGAACTGAGCCCAGCCCGTGAAGGCCGGCGCCAGGATCAGTATGCCGGCGAGATAGGCCACCACCCAGGTGCGCAGCCGCAGCAGCGCGCCGGCCTCCTGCGTCAGCCACAGCCAGCCGCCGCCCAGTAGCGCGCTGCAGGCCGCGCCGGCCACGGCGCCGGCCAGCAGCGCGGCCACGAAGCCAGGCCCGTGCCTGCGCGGCGACAGCCGCTGCACCGTCCAGGCGGCCAGCATCGAAGACAGGCTGCCCGTGACCGCAAACACCACCGCGGTCATGGGCTGGCCGCGCCAGACCAGGGTCAGCAGCAACTGCGCGCAGAAGAAGCCGAGCAGCAGCAAGGGCCAGTCGCGGCGCCGCGTCAGCAGGTAGGCGCCGACCGCCACGCCGGGCGGCAGCCACACGAACGAAGCATGGCTGACCGGGTCGTTCAGCAGATGCGAGAACCAGCCGCAAAGCAGGTAGGGGATGGCCCACAGCAGGCAGAGCGGGTTTCTTCTGGACGAGTCTTTCATTCCCATGAGGGTCCTTGCTGGCGCATTGATCCACGGCGAAAACCGTTCGCCCCGATCTGCGGGTTATACACGCTCCGCGCCGGCCCGCGAAGCGCTCGCGCCACACCAATCCGCCAAAATCTTGGTACCCTTGAACGCACTCAGATCCCGATACTCCACCTCAGTGCCCCAGGTTTCAGTGCTCTCCTTGTCCGCTCCGGCCTTGCCCGTTTCCGTTTCATCCACAGCCGCAGCGCCCGCCAGCGGGGGCTGGACAGGCCCGTCCGCCCGCCGCTGGTTGTGCGTCCTGGCGGTCGCGCTGTTGACGTTGCTGAGCGCCTGCGGCACCACCAAGGTCCAGCCCGGCTACTACCGCGTGCAATCGGGCGACACGCTGACCCAGATCGCGCGCAAGCAGGGCACCAGCGTGAGCAATCTGGTGCGCTGGAACAATCTGTCGAATTCCAATTCCATCGAGGTCGGGCAATTGCTGCGGGTCCAGTCGCCGGCCGGGCAGGCCAGCACCTCCACCGCGCCCAGCAAGGCGCGCGGCAAGCCCGCGCCTTCGCCCAAGTCGTCGACCTCGACCGCCAAGCGCCGCACCGCTCCGCCGGGCGCGATCTCGCTGGTCTGGCCCGCCCAAGGCAAGGTCACGCGCGGCTACGATGGCTCGGGCTCAAATGGCATCGTCATCAGCAACTCATCGGGCACGCCGGTGGTGGCCGCGGCGCAAGGCACCGTGGCCTATTCCGGCAGCGGCCTGCGCGGCTACGGCCATCTGGTCATCGTCAAGCACAACGCCAGTTTTCTGAGCATCTACGCGCACAACAGCAAGCTGCTGGTCAAGGAAGGGCAGCGCGTCAGCCAGGGCCAGAAGATTGCCGAAATGGGCAATAGCGATAGCAAGCAGATCGGCCTGTACTTCGAATTGCGCTACGACGGCCAGGCGGTCGATCCGGCGGGATCCTTGCCGCCGAAGTAAGTCGCATGGCCCTCTGTGCCGTAGATGCTAGATATGCACCAGCTGCTTGAGCGAATCCAGCTTCAGGATGCATAGCTCGCCGCGCCGGTCCGAGATATAGCCCTGGCGCCGCCATTTGGCGAATATCCTGCTCAACGTTTCGGCGCGCATGCCCAGCTTGACCGCAATCTGCGAATGGCTCAGCGGCAGCACCACGGGCTGGCTGCCCTGCGGCTTGCCCGCGCGCAGGATGTACTCAGCCAGGCGCTCTTCCGCCGAACTCGACGTCAGCCAATCGATCTGGTCCGTGTGATGACGGATCAGGTTGGCACTGTGCGCCATGACGCGGCAGGCGAAGCGCGCGTCGTTCAGGCAGAGCTGGCGGAAGGCCTCGCCATTGAGCAGGCAGCCGTTGCCGTCGGTGCGTGCGCGCACGCTGTGCAGATGGCGCGGCGCGGCCTCGAACAGCGAGGACACCGATAGCCAGCCGCCCGGGCCGACATGGCCGAATACCTTGTCGCCGCCATCCGCGGTGTAGCGCAAGCCTTGCAGCGATCCCGCACACACCAGCAGGCAGGAGGAAGCCGCCTGGCCTTCCGAAAAAATCGTATCGCCCGCGCCGAACTCCAGCCAGCGGCTGCGCTCCGCCAGGGCGAGCAGGGCGGTATCGCCGACGCCATCGAACCACGGGTGCTGGCGCAGCGCCGCCATCAAGGGCGCGGATCGTGAATTGACAATAGTCATTTGGTCTGGGGGGCTGGGCCAATAAAATTAATGCGATTGATTCTTATTTGTGATCGTACCACTGCGCGGACCGTCGCCAACGGCGGGGCCGAGCGGCGCAACCAGCTCCCACATGACTTTCTCAGCGTATTTCCGCGCCGCCGTGGCGGCAGGCGCTCTCTTGTCGTCCGCCGCCGGCGCGACGCCCATCGTGTTCAAGGACATGCTGGGCAATGCCGTCAGCCTGCCCGCCCCGACGCAGCGCGCGGTGACCCTGCCCATGCCCGCCGGATCGCTGTTGATCTCGCTGGACGGGGGCGCGGAGCACCTGGCTGGCATGCATCCCAGCGCCTACGGCCTGATGAAGGACGGGTTGCTGGCGCGGATCTTCCCGGCCACGGCGGCGGTGCGCACGGACATCACCCGTTCCGGTTTCGTGCCCAATGTGGAAACGCTGCTGCAGATGCAGCCCGACCTGGTGTGGCAATGGGGGCATATGGGCGACGACCTGCTCGCACCCCTGCGCAATGCCGGGCTGCCGACCGCGGCGCTGGTGTACGGCACCGAGGACCGCACCCGCGAATGGATACGCCTGATCGGCCTGTCGCTGGGCCAGGAGGCCCGCGCGCAAGCGCAGTTGCGCTGGCGCGATCAAGTGCGGGCGGAGATCCGCGCCGTCACGGATGCCATCCCGGCCGGCCAGCGGCCAGGCGTGCTGTACCTGTCGCGCCATGCGCCGCAGCTGCGCGCCGCGGGCGGCAACACCAGCTTCGAGGATGACATCACGCTGGCGGGCGGACGCAACGTCTCCGCATCCATTGCCAGCGGCCAGACCGTGAACATCGAACAGATCATGGCCTGGGCGCCCGAGGTGATCCTGCTGAACAACTTTGAACCGGGGTTGACGCCGGAAACCTTGTACCGCGACCCGCTGTTCGCCGACATACCCGCCGTGCGCGAACGCCGCGTCTACAAGGTGCCGCTGGGCGGCTATCTGTGGGATCCCCCCAGCCAGGAATCGCCCTTGTATTGGCAGTGGCTGAGCCTGCTGCTGCATCCGGAAAAATTCTCCTGGCCCTTGCGGGACAACATCGCCCGGGCCTACGGCGAACTCTATGGCTATCAGCCGGGCGCGGACGAGATCGACGCGGTGCTGCGCCTGAAAATGAATCAAGGGGCCGCGGGCTATGAACGCTTCCGTTGAAACGGCGCGCGCGCCGGGCAGGGCGGTGCCCACGCGCCAGGGCGCATGGTCGTGGCCGTGGCTGCTGATGGCGCTGGCGCTGCCGCTTTCCGTGCTGGCGGCGCTCTGCGTCGGCCGCTATCCGCTCGCGCTGTCGCAGGTGTCCAGCGTCCTGGCCGGGCTCGCCTTGCCGGACGGTTTGGCGGCCTGGCTGCCGTCGGTCAGCGCCACGGAGCATCGCGTGGTCTTGCAGGTGCGCTTGCCGCGGGTGCTGCTGGCGGTGCTCGCAGGATCCAGCCTGGCCATGTGCGGTGCGGCGTTGCAGGGCGCCTTTCGCAATCCGCTGGTCGGTCCGCAGATCCTGGGCATTTCCTCGGGCGCCGCATTTGGCGGCTGCGCGGCGATCCTGCTGTTCTCGTCGCTGTGGGCGACGCTGGGCCTGGCGTTCGCCGGCGGCTTGCTGGCGGTGGCCATCGTCTATCTGCTGAGCCGCGCCAACGGCCGCACGACCATTCTGATGCTGGTGCTGGCGGGCGTGGTGACCAGCGCCTTTTTTTCCGCGCTGATCTCGCTGACCACCTACTTCGCCGATCCGAATGACAGCCTGCCGGCCATCGTGTTCTGGCTGATGGGCAGTTTCGCCACCGCAACCTATACCAAGCTGGCGGCGGCCGTGCCGCCCGTCGTGGCCGGCATGGCGCTGCTGTACGCGCTGCGCTTCCGCATCAATGTGCTGTCGCTGGGCGACGAGCAGGCCAGCGCCATGGGCATTGCCGTCGAGCCCTTGCGCTGGCTGCTGCTGGGCTGCGCCACGCTGGTGGTCTCGGCCAGCGTGGCCGTATCGGGCACCGTGGGTTGGGTAGGGCTGGTGGTGCCGCACATCGCGCGCATGCTGGTCGGTCCCGACCACCGGGTGCTGCTGCCCGCCAGCGCCCTGATAGGCGGCACCTACATGGTGTGGGTCGATACCGTGGCCCGCAGCGCCACCAGCGCCGAGATTCCGCTGGGCGTGATTACCGCGCTGATCGGCGCGCCGCTGTTCGCATGGCTGTTGCGCCGCGCCCAGCGCGGGGGAGCGCAGCATGCTTGAGCTGAAGCAATTGGCCGTGCAGGCCGGCGGCCGCCGCCTCTTGAGCGATCTGTCGCTAAGCCTGTCCGCCGGACAGATCCTGGCGGTGCTGGGACCGAACGGGCGCGGCAAGACCACGCTGCTGCGCACCATTCTCGGACTGAACGCGCCTGCCGCGGGCAGCGTCCGTCTGCAGGGCCACGCTGCCTATGTGCCCCAGCGCAGCGACACGCTCTATGCCTATGACGTGCTGACCATGGTCAGCATGGGCCGCGCGCGCCATCTGCGCTGGTACGCATCGCCCGGCGCGCACGACTGGCGCATCGCCCGCGAATGTCTGGGCGAAGTTGGCTTGGCGCATCTGGCGGACCGTCCCTTCCACGCCTTGAGCGGCGGCGAACAGCAACTGGCCTGCATCGCGCGCGCCATGGCCAGCGCCAGTCCCATGATCATCCTGGACGAGCCCGCGGCCGCCCTGGACCTGCGCAATCAGGACGTGGTCCTGTCGTTGCTGCGCCGGCTGGCGCGCGAACAGGGCCTGGCCGTGGTCTTCACCACGCACCAGCCGCAGCACGCGCAGCACATCGCCGACCAGACCCTGCTCATGCATGCCGATGTCTGCGAAACCGGTCCGACCTCCGCCATGTGCGTCGACGAACGCCTGAGCCGCCTGTACGGCCTGCCGGTGCGCGTGGCCACCTTGCGCGGCGAAGCCGGCGACATCCTGGGCGTGATCCCTGTTTTCCGTTGAACCATGAAAAACACCATTGCCTACCTGAACAACTGGACCGGTGACGGCCCTGCCGCGCTGACTGGCGGCGCCGCGCCGCGCGCCGCCTGCCTGCCGCTGTATCAGCTGCATGAACGCGATCTTTCCGGCTACCGCGCGCTGTTGGTCCCGGCGCACACCGACCAGCGCTACTTGCTGGAGCACAGCGCGCTCCTGGAAGCCTATCTGGAAGCGGGCGGCACGCTGGTCTTCAACGGCCATGTCGCCTATCCCTTCCTGCGCTGGCTGGCGCCCTTCGTGCCGGGATCCGGCGCAGGCATCGCGGGCCTGCGGGTGCAGCGTGCAGCGTCCCATCCGGTGTTCGACGGCGTGGACCCCGAACACCTGACGTTCCGGCGCGGCGTGGCGGGTTTCTATGCGCGCGGCGGCAATCCCGCGCCGGACGGCGCGCAGGTACTCAACACGCTGGGTCCCGATGCCCAGCCCATCGACTGGGTCCTGGCCCTGCCAGGAGGCGGACGCCTGCTGGTCCATTCCGGCAATGACCTGTGGATGTACGCCGGCAGCGCCGACAGCGCCGGCCGCATCGTTCCCCAACTGTTCGACTGGCTGCACGGAGACGCGGCATGACCGCAGGACGCACCCCCGTGATCGCGGCGCTGGACGCCGGCACCTACTACCACCATCGCACCTTCCGTACGCCGGAGCTGATGCCTCACATCGACCGGACGATATACCTCCGCGACCTGGACGAGGCCGCGCTGCGGGGCTGCGACGCGCTGATCGTGTCGTGCCGCAGCAATCCGGATCTGCTGGTACCGCACCGCGATCTCTGGCGCCGCTTCCTGGCCGCCGGCAAGACCCTGGTCGCCATGGGCGAAACCCATTCCGAGCGCTGGCTGGACGGCGTGCGCTGGACCCCGTCCGAAGTGAATTTCTGGTGGTGGAAAGAGCCGGGCGCCGATTCCGGCCTGCGCCTGGCGGCGCCCGCGCATCCGCTGTTCAGCACCCTGACGCTGGCCGACGCTACCTGGCACCAGCACGGCTCCTTCGAACCGCCGCCAGGCGCGCTGTCCTTGATCGACAAGGCCGGCGCTGGATCGGTGCTGTACGAGGACAGGCACAGCACGCCGGGTCGCCTGATCGTGACCTCGCTGGACCCGATGTATCACCACGGCAGCTACTTCATGCCCGCTTCCAGCCGGTTCCTGCGCGGCTTCCTGCCCTGGCTGAGGGATTCCACGCCGGCCATCGATCAAGACCTGCCTCCCGCCTGACGAGGCGCGGACCGCCGCGCCCATTCCGATTTTGCCCCCTCTCTTGTGTGCATGTATGCAACGCTCCTATCTTTATGCCCCCTTGGTCGGCGCCGGACTGCTGACCGCCGCCATCGCCGCGCCCAGCGCCGCGGCCGACGTACCGCAATTGCCGTCGATCCAGGTCACGGCCGACGGCCAGCCCGATGACGGCCGCCTGCGACCCATGGGGGCCACGCCGCCCGCCGCCTCGATCGATCATAACGTCACGCAAGCCGTCAGCGTGGTCGACAGCCAGGACATCGATCGGCTGAACACGATGAGCACGCTGGACCTGCTGGGCCGCGTGCCCAACGCCACCGTCAGCCGTAGCGGCGGCATCGCCGGCACGCTGTTCCTGCGCGGACTCAATACCAACGACATGCGGGTGCCGATGTTCATCGACGGCGACCGCTTCCGCGGCCGCAACACCTTGCAGTTCATGCTCATCAGCCCGACCGAGATCGAACAGGTCGAGGTGGTGCGCGGGCCGAACTCCTCGCGTTTCGGCAGCGACGGCCTGGGCGGACTGGTCAACTTCGTCACCAAGCGGGCGCATGGCAATCTGAGCCAGCCCTTCGGGTTGAATGGCGGCGAAGCCTCGGTCACGTACAACACCAACGGCGATGGCGTGCAGAGCAATGTGGCGCTGGAAGGCGCCGGCGACGGCTTCGACCTGCGCGTCTACGCCACCGGACGCCGCGCCAGCAATTACGACAGCGCGGCGGGCGAAGTGCCCAACAGCGACTTCCGCGGCGCGGGCGGCGGCATCGTGCTGGGCTATATGCCCGACGCGCGCCAGCGCATCGAGGCCAGCGCGCGCGTGGCCTATGTGAAGGACGGCGCGGCCGGCACGGTGCCGCAATATCCCTTGAGCTACAGCCGCCGCGACCCGCTCAAGGTCAAGCAGGGCAGGCTGGCCTACAGCGGCGAGTTCGATGGCGTCATCAGCGCGCTCAAGGCCAGCGTCTATGTGAACGAGTTCGGCACCGTCATGGCCACGCACAACCAGACCAATCCGGCGCGCGTGGTGGATGCGCGCAGCAATGTGATCGGGCCGGTGGTGTGGGGCGGCAACGTTGCGGCAACGGTGCCCTGGGCCGACACCAACACGACCTTCGGCCTGGACTTCATGCACGAACGCCGTCCCGGATCAGAATCGCGCAGCGACATCACCGTGCGCCGCCCCAACGGCACCACCACGACCACCAGCACGTCCTATGCCAAGACGGGCCCTGACCAGTACCAGACCAACGTCGGCGCATTCCTGACCACGGAATGGAAGCCCGCGCCGAAATGGACCGTTACGGCAGGCGGCCGCTTCGACTGGTTCAAGTCCGACGTGGGGCTGGAGCCCTTGCCCTCGCCCAATCTGCTGCCCGCGTTCCGCGCCGCGCAGAACAGCACCGAAACCGCCACCACCGGCAGCCTGGGGCTGGCCTACCGCGCTACCGAGGTGGTCGAATTGCTGGGCAGCGTGGGCAGCTCGTTCCGCATGCCGTGGACCTCGGAAATGTTCAGCAGCGGCTATACCGGAACCAGCTACACCATTCCGAACCCCGGCCTGAAGCCGGAACGCGGCGTCACCGTGGAAGCCGGCACCCGGCTGCACTTTGAGCAGGCCACTGTCGGCCTGACCGCCTTCCGCAGCAACTACAGCGACTTCCTGGAGAACGTCACCACCTCTTATGAGGGCCTGCCCGCCACGCAGCGCCGCAACGTCGGCCGGGCGCGGATCCAGGGACTGGAGCTGGATTGGCGCTGGCAGCTGAGCCGCGAGGTCAATCTGTACGGCAACGCCAGCTACCTGCACGGCACCAACCGCACGACGGACACGCCGCTGCAATCGATCGCGCCCTTCAGCGGCCTGCTGGGCGTGCAATACATGAGCCCCAACGAAGCCTATGCGCTCAGCGGCGAACTGCAGTGGGCCAAGGGCCAGAGCCGCTACGCCGAGCGCACCGAATATCCGGCTGCGGGCTTCGGTGTCGTGAACCTGTACGCCCAGTTCCAGCTGGATCGCCTGGGGCTGCCGCAGGCCGGCAATACGCAGGTCGTGCTGGGCGTGAACAACCTGTTCGACCGCGCCTACCGCACGGCGGCGACCTCATCCAACGTGGCCTATGCCATGACCGATCTGAATCCGCTGCTGGAACCCGGCCGCAGCTTCAGCCTGACGCTGCGCACGCGCTTCTGAATTCGCCAGCCCACCTGGGCGCGCCCTGGCGCGTCCTTCAACCCTAGACCCATCTTTGCGCCAGCGGGCCGCCATGGCGGCGGTCCGTGACCGCGCACGACACGGAGATATTCCATGACTACCCCCGAACAACGCGCTTCCTCCTTGACCGTGACGGCCGAGGAGGGGCCGCTGCCCATCTGTTTCGACGCCGTCCAGGCCTATCACGGCCATGGGGCGCTGGCCATGCTGGCGCTGACCTTCCAGGGCCTGCGCGGCGCGTTGCCGAAGCTGGAGCAAGACGGCGTGCCGGCGCCGCGCAAGGAGTTGTCCGTCGTCAGCGGGCATCCCGGCCCGGGCGTGCGCGACGCGTTCGAATTCGTCACGCGCGCCGTCACGCGCGGCTGCTACACGGTGGACCTGACGCTGCCCGAAGCGCGCTACAGCCGCAGCGCGGACAAGTCGTACAGCTTCCATCTGCGCCGCGGCGCGCGCAGCGTCCAGGGCGTGCTGCGCCCCGGCGTGCTGCCGCCGGAATTCTTTGATTTGCTCGGTAATCCGGCGCCGGACGCGCAGCGCGTCCACGCCCAGCTGCGGCGCGACATCGCTGCGCGGGTCGTCGTCGCCGAACCGGAATCGTTGTTCGATTATGTCGTGACGGACAGCGAAAACTGAGGCGGCACGGGCGGCGGGCCGGGCGGGACTTCCGCCGTCCTACAGCGCCGCTTCCTGCGTCAAGGTTGAAATGAACGCGGCCGTGCGCGGGTCCGCCGGCTGGCTGAACAGGGTGCGCGAATCACCGGATTCGACCACCGTGCCGTCCAGCAGGAACACCACCTCGCGCGACACGCTGGCCGCCAGGCGCAGGTCATGGGTGGCCATCAGCATGGTCATGCCTTCGGCTGCAAGCTGGCGCAGCACGTCCACCACTTCGGCCGCCAGGCCAGGGTCCAGCGCCGAGGTCGGCTCGTCGCACAACAGTACGCGCGGCGCGGGCGCCAGCGCGCGGGCGATGGCCACGCGCTGCTGCTGGCCGCCCGACAGGTTGGCGGGCCAGGCGTCGCGCTTTTCCAGCATGCCGACCTTGCGCAGCAGTTCCTCGGCGCGGGCGCGCGCGCGGTCCTGCGGCCACTTCTGTACCGTCAGCAGCCCTTCCATGACGTTGCCGATGACGGTCTGGTGCGGGAATAGCTGGAAGTTCTGGAACACCATGCCGGTCTGCTTGCGCACGCGCTGGACCTGATCGCGCGAGAGCTTGTGCCCGGGCTCGAATTGCACCGTTTCCGGCCCGATCTCCAGCGTGCCGCGGTCGGGAACTTCCAGCAGGTTCACGCAGCGCAGCAGGGTGCTTTTGCCGCTGCCGGACGGACCGATCAGGGCGGTGACGCTGCCTTCGGCGATGCTCACATCCACCTGCTTGAGCACGGGATTGCCGCCGAACGCCTTCTCTATCTTTTCCAGGCGGATCATCGGTTTTTCTCGTTAAAGACCGCATGCTGGCCGAAGCGCCGTTCCAGGCGGACCTGCGCGGCGGACAGGACGGAGCTGAACACCAGGTAGATCAGCGCCGCCTCGGTGTACAGGATCAGCGGTTCATAGGTGACGGCGGCGATGCGCTGCGCGGCCTGGAAGATCTCGGGCACGGTCAGCACCGCCGCCAGCGAGGTGTCCTTGACCAGCGCGATGAAGGAGTTGGACAGGGGCGGCACCGCCACCCGCGCCGCCTGCGGCAGGATGGTCCGGCGCAGCGCCTGCGCCCGCGTCATGCTCAGCGAATAGGCCGCTTCCCACTGGCCCTTGGTGATGGACTCGATGGCGCCGCGTATCACTTCCGAGTTGTACGCGCCGACGTTGAGGGTGAAGCCGATCAGCGCGGCGGGCAGCGGGTCCAGCACGATGCCGACGCTGGGCAGGCCGTAGAAGATCACGAACAGCTGCACCAGCAACGGCGTGCCGCGGATCAGCCAGACGTAGAAGCGCACCAGGGCCACCAGCGGCGCGGGGCCGAACAGGCGGATCAGCGCCACCACGAAGGCCAGCGCCAGGCCCAGCGCGAACGACATCAACGTCAGCGGGACCGTGAACATCAGCCCCGCGTGCAGCAGCGGCCAGAACGAGTCCAGCATCAGCTGCACCCAGGCCGGCACCGCCCAGTTGCCGAGTTGCGCCAGCAGCCAGTCGGGCAGGACGGATTGCAGCCAGGGGGGTAGCGTCATGTGCGCTCCGCTCGCTTATTGCGCCGACAGGTCCGTGCCGAAGTACTTGACCGAGATGGTCTTGTAGGTGCCGTCCGCCTTGATGTCGGCCAGCGCCTTGTTGATGGCGGCCTGCAGCTCGGGGTTGCCCTTGCGGATCAGCACGCCCGAATTGCTGAATTCGGCGGTCTTGTCGGTGGCGGCGATCTTTACCTTGGCATTGGGCTTCTGCTTCTTGAAGTCCAGGAACGACAGGTTGTCGTTCACCGTGGCCTCGACCCGGCCCGAGGTCAGCAGGTCGATGGCTTCATTGAAGCCCTGCACCGCGATCACTTCCGCGCCGTGCTGTTGCGCCAGCTTGCCGAAGTTGCTGGTCAGCGTGTTGGCGGACTTCTTGCCCTTCAGGTCGTCGAAGGACTTGATGCTGGTGTTGTCGTCGCGCACGATCAGCACCGCGGCCGACGAGATGTAGGGATCGGAAAAATCGTATTTGGCGCGGCGCGCGTCGGTGATGCCGACCTGGTTGATCACCGCGTCGTAGCGCTTGGCGTCCAGGCCGGCGATCAGGCCGTCCCACTTGCCTTCGACGAATTGCGCCTTGACGCCCAGGCGTTCGGCGATGGCGCGGCCGATGTCCACGTCAAACCCGGTAAGCTGCCCGGATGCGTCGTGGAAAGTGAAGGGGGCGTAGGTGCCTTCGGTGCCGATCTTGAAAACGCCGGCGGATTTGATCTGGTCCAGTCCGGATTGGGCGTGGGCCGCGGACAAGGCGGCGACCTGGACCAGGCCGGCGACGAACAGCGTACGGAAGAGTTTCATGGCGGTGCTCCACGGATGGCAGATATCTCGGTGGAGAGCATCCGTGCCTGCAATGCCCTCCGGCGTAGCCGCACTCTAACAACGCGTCTATTTTTCCACAAAGCATAAGGAATAGTAAAAATATAGCTGCAAGTCATATGGCGATACCCATGCCCCGGCGCCCGGCGACCGGGGTTCATCCAGGCAGGACTTCGATGGAGAGCGGTGTGGAACAGCAATGGAACAGGCGGGCTTTCATGATGGCGGCCGCAGGCGCGGCGGCGGCAAGCGCAATGCCCGCCCAGGCCGCGGACGGTACGCGGCTGATGCCGGGCAGCGGCAGCATCACGCAAGTGGCGGGGCTGCGGGTGGGGCACTACACCGACACGCGTCGCCCGACGGGCTGTACCGTCATCATCGCCGAGGCTGGCGCGACCGCCGGGGTCGACGTGCGCGGCGCGGCGCCCGGCACACGGGAAACCGACCTGCTCAATCCCGTGAACATGGTCGAAAAAGTGCACGCGGTGGTGCTGTCCGGCGGCAGCGCCTTTGGCCTGGACGCGGCCTCGGGCGTCATGCGCTATCTGGAAGAAAAGAAGATCGGCTTCGACGTGGGCGTGGCGCATGTGCCCATCGTGCCCTCGGCCATCCTGTTCGACCTGGGGGTGGGCGACGCCTCGATCCGGCCGGACGCGGCCGCGGGCTACCAGGCCTGCAAGTCGGCCACCGACGCCGCGCCGCAGGAGGGCAACGTGGGCGCCGGAGCCGGAGCGACGGTGGGTAAGCTGTACGGCCCCAAGCGCGCCATGAAGGGCGGCATCGGCAGCGCCTCGCTGACCGTGGCGGGCGTGACCGTGGGCGCCATCGTCGCGGTCAATGCGGTGGGCGACGTGGTGGACCCGGCTACCGGACGCATCCTGGCCGGCGCGCGCACCTCTGACGGCAAGATGCTGCTGGATACCCGAGCCGCCATCCTCGCGGGCGACCTGCCCAAGTCCATGCGGCCGGGCACCGCCACCACCATCGGCCTGGTCGCGACGGACGCCAAGCTGACCAAGGCGCAGGCACAGAAGATCGCCGGCATGGCGCATGACGGCCTGGCCCGCACCATCAATCCCATCCACACCATGCTGGACGGCGACACCATCTTTGCGCTGGGCACCGGCACGTCCGGCAAGCCGGGCAACGTGATGCTGTTGGGCGTGATGGCGGCCGAGGCCATGGCGATCGCGGTGCAGCGCGCCATTCTCTCGGCGCGCGCGCTGGAAGGCTATCCGGCGGCGGTGGACTTCGTCGCCTGACGCCATGCCGCCCTGACCTCGGCCTGTCACACAACCGGGCCATCATGGGTGGCGCCGGCGCATGGCCGGCGGGCGGAGGGCGTGCATGTACAAGGGCGAACGATTCAACGGCGCGACGCACCTGGCCGGCCTGGCGCTCGCCGTGGCCGCCTCGGGCGCGCTGATCGCCCGCGCCGCCGAACTGAAGGTGGACACGCGGCAGGTCGTTGCCTGCGCCGTGTTCGCCGCGTCGATGATCGCGGTCTATGCCTCGTCGGTGCTGTTCCATTGCACCCGCGGCCGCCGCAAGGCGCTGTGGGCCAAGGCCGACCATTGCGCGATCTACCTGCTGATCGCCGGCACCTACACGCCGCTGGCCTACGGGCCGGTGGAGCACGGCTGGGGCGCGGCCATGGGCGTGGCGATCTGGGCGCTGGCCGCGGTCGGCATCAGCCGCGAACTGTGGTGGGCGCGCGGCGCGGCGCCGGCCCTGCCGCTGTATCTGGCGATGGGCTGGCTGGGCGTGATGTTTGCAGCGCCGATAGCGGGCGCCTTGTCCGCGGCCGGGCTCGCCTGGCTGCTGGCGGGCGCGGCGATTTATACCGCCGGCACCCTGTTCTACGCCAATGACCAGCGCTGGCCGCATGCCCACGGCATCTGGCACCTGTTCGTCATGGGCGGCACGGCCTGCCACTTCGTGACGGTGTTCGGCTTCCTGAGGCTGAGTCCGGCCTGATCCGGGCCGTTTCCGGCGCCTGTAAATCCAGGCCTGGGCCGATGCCCGCGCTGGCGAGCCGGCGCTGCCGGTCTAGCGCCAGCTTGCCAGCGGCAGCATGCCGCCGCGGTTCTTCACTTTGCGCATGACGATATGCGAGGACAGATTCCGCACGCCCGGGATCTTGCTTAGCTTGTCTTCGACGAACAGTGAGAACGCCTTCAGATTGCGCGTGCTGACTGTCAGGATGTAGTTGGACGCGCCGGTCACGATGCTGGCCTCGGTGATCTCATCATGCAGCGCGATGCCGGCCAGAAACTCCTCGTGCCAGCCCGGGCGCGACTGGTCCAGCGACACATGGACGATGGCCTCCAGCTCGAAACCCAGCTTTTCCGCGTCCAGCACGGCGCGATAGTTGCGGATCAGTCCGCTTTCCTCCAGGGCGCGCACCCGCCGCAGGCAGGCCGAGGGCGACAGCGCCACCTGCTCGGCCAAGTCCTGGTTGCTGAGGTGGCCGTCTTCCTGCAGCCGGTAAAGAATGCGCTGGTCTATGGCGTCGATCTGCATGGTGCAATCAAATTCCAAAAATACGGACTACGTGCAATCCAATGCGGAAACCTAGGGTATTCCGCGCCTGATTTTGCAATTTATCAGCCCGATCGCGCTGATAGTATGTACCCAGAATATAGCCTCTTGGAGCAGAAAATGAACACCCGCGACGCCTGCGTCAATGCCGACCGCCAGGATCCCCTGGCGCCCCTCAAAGACCGTTTCGACCTGCCGCCCGGCGTGCTCTACATGGACGGCAATTCCCTGGGCGTGCTGCCCAAGGACGCCGCCGCCCGCGCCGCCGCCGTGATCGGCCAGGAATGGGGCACGGGCCTGATCCGCAGCTGGAACACCGCCGGCTGGTTCGAACTGCCCGCCCGCCTGGGCGACAAGCTGGGCCGCCTGCTGGGCGCGCGCGAAGGCGAGCTGGTCGTGACCGACACGACCTCGCTGAACATCTTCAAGGCGCTGGCCGCCGCCCTGCGCATCCAGCAGCATCAGCACCCCCAGCGCCGTGTCATCCTGTCCGAACGCGACAACTTTCCCACCGATCTCTACATGATCCAGGGCATGATCGACCTGCTGCAGCAGGGCTACGAAATGCGCCTGATCGACGACGAACTGCCCCTGGAAAAGGCGCTGGACGAGTCCGTGGCGGTGATGCTGCTGTCGCACGTGAACTACCGCAGCGGCCAGATGCACGACATGGCCGCTGTGACCGCGCTGGCGCACGAGCGCGGCGCGCTGGCCATCTGGGACCTGGCGCACGCCGCGGGCGCGGTGCCGGTGGACCTGAACGGCGCCAACGCCGACTTCGCCGTGGGCTGCACCTATAAGTACCTGAACGGCGGCCCGGGCTCGCCCGCCTTCATCTGGGTGGCGCCGCGCCACACCAAGGATTTCTGGCAGCCGCTGTCCGGCTGGTGGGGCCACACGCGGCCGTTCGACATGGCCGTGGCCTACGAGCCGGCGGGCGGCGTGCGCCGCTATCTGTGCGGCACCCAACCCATCGTGTCGCTGTCGCTGGTGGAATGCGGTCTGGACGTGGCGCATGCCGCTGACATGGCCGAGGTGCGCAAGAAGTCGCTGGCTTTGGGCGACCTGTTCATCGCGTTGGTCGAAGAACGCTGCGCCGAGCACCCCCTTACGCTGGTGACGCCGCGCAAGCACGCCGACCGCGGCAGCCACGTCAGCTTCCGCCATCCCAACGGCTTCGAGGTGATGCAGGCGCTGATCGCGCGCGGCGTGATCGGCGACTACCGCGAGCCCGAGGTGCTGCGCTTTGGCCTGACGCCGCTGTACTTCGGCTACGCCGACGTATGGGACGCCGTCGACATCCTGAAGGACGTGCTGGACACGCGTTCCTGGGACAAACCGGAATTCAAGCACCGCGCCGCCGTGACCTGAGCGCCGCGACGCAGCCGTATTGCGCGGGCCGAACCGGCCCTACATCCACAAGAGAGCGCAGGACCTGGAGGAGACAAATGCAACAACAGAAAGGATTCGGCCAGATCGCCGAACGCGAGCAGGGCCTGAAGCGGCGGCTGACGTCGGGCCAGATGAGCATGATCGCCATTGGCGGCGCCATAGGCACGGGGTTGTTCCTGGGCAGCAAGTTCGCCATCGGCTTCGCCGGACCCAGCGTCATCATCAGCTACGCCATCGGCGGCCTGATCACGCTGCTGCTGATGGGCTGCCTGGCGGAAATGACGGTGGCGCATTCCACCTCGGGCTCGTTCGGCGCCTACGCCGAGCACTACGTCGGCCCGCTGGCGGGCTTTCTGGTGCGCTATGCGTACTGGTCCTGCGTGGTGCTGGCGGTGGGCACGGAAGTCACCGCCGTGGCGGAGTACATGAAGTTCTGGTTCCCGGACGTGCCGGGCTGGCAGTGGGTCTGCCTGTTCTCGGCGGTGCTGATCTTCATCAACGCCATGAGCGTCAAGACTTTCGGCACGGTTGAATACTGGTTCTCGACCATCAAGATCACCGCCATCGTGGCCTTCATCATCCTGGGCGCCTACGTGGTCTGGGGCAATCCGCAGTACGGCACGGCGCTGTACACCTCGCACGGCGGCTTCTTCCCGAACGGCGTCTGGGGCATGTGGATCGCGGTAGTCATCTCGATCTTCAGCTACCTCAGCGTGGAGATGATTGCGGTGGCGGCGGGCGAGGCCGAAGATCCCGAGCGCGCGGTCAAGCAGGCCTTCCGCGCCACCATCGTCCGGCTGGTGGTGTTCTACTTGCTGACGCTGGCGCTGATCCTGGCCATCGTGCCCTGGGACGAGGCCGGCAAGGGCGGCAGTCCCTTCGTCAAGGTGATGCAGGCGCTGGAGATTCCGGGGGCCGCGGGCGTCATCAACTTCATCGTGCTGGTGGCGGCGCTGTCGGCCATGAACAGCCAGCTGTACATCACCACCCGCATGATGTTCAGCCTGTCGCGCGCCGGCCATGCGCCGTCCGCCTTCGGCCGGCTGAGCCGCAACGGCACGCCGCTGAACGCCTTGCTGCTGTCGACCAGCGGCATCGCCATTGCCGCGGTGCTGAACGTGCTGTATCCCGAGACCTCGTTCACGCTGATGATGGCGATTTCGATGTTCGGGGCGCTGTTCACCTGGATGATGATCTTCGTGACCCACTATTGCTTTCGCCGCCGCTGGGCGCGTGAAGGCGGGGGCAAGCTGTCGTTCCGCATGCCGGGCTTTCCGGTGCTGACCCTGCTGGGCGCGGGCGCGATGCTGGCTATTCTGGCCACCACCTACTTCACCAGCGTCTTCAAGATGACGCTGGTGTTCGGCGTGCCGTTCCTGCTGGTGCTGGCCGCGCTGTACCAGCTGCTGTTCCGCCGACGCGGCGAAGCCGTGGCGCTGACCCCGCGCGATCAGCGCTCCTGATGTTGCCGCGCCGGGTTCGGGCGCAAGCCTGATTTGGGGGCTGAGGCGGGAGCCTCAGGCCCCCGTTTCATATGCGCGCGTCAGGCACTGGCCATGGCGGGCGCGTGCTGCTCCGCGGCCTGTTCCTGCGGCGCCGGCGCGAACACGCGCAGCCGGTGGCCGTCGGGGTCCAGCGCCACGAAGGTGCGGCCGAAATCCATGTCGGTGGGCGCTTGCAGGATGGGCAGGCCGCGCAGGCTCCAGTCCACATGGCGGCGGTCCAGCGCCTGCGCGTCGGGGACGGTGAAGGCCAGTTCGGTCGCGCCGCCGCGGCCGGCGGCGGCCGGTTCCACGGTGTAGCGCGACCACAGGCCCAGCATCAGGCCGGAATCCAGCCTGAACAGCGCGAAGGTCGGGGAGCTTTCGACGGGCGGACGCTGCAGCAGGGCGCTATAGAACGCGGCGCTGGCGGCGGGCTTTTCGACGTAGAAAATGACGAAATTGGTGTCTGACATGATGCGCTCCGGGTGGTAGACGCGCTCATCTTAGACAGGGGTGCTGTCAGTTTTTGGCAGTAGCTTGCATCAGGATTTCTTGGGCGTATGTTCGATCGCGCGCCACTCCTTGAGCAGGGCATGCCGGCGCTTGGGATAGCGCGGGCCGGGCGTCAAGGTGGCGATGCGGTCGGTGCGGAAATGGCGGAAATCCTGGCGCAGTTCGCACCAGGCCATGACGATGCGCACACTGTCGAAGAAGCCCAGCGCAAACGGCCAGATCAGCCGCGCGGAATCGGCGCCCTTGTCGTCGCGGTAGGTGATGTCGATTTTCTGTTCGCAGCGTATGGCGTGGCGGATCAGCGCCAGGTCCACCCGATCTATCACCCGCATCGAACTGGGGCCGACCAGCAGCGGTATCGCATCCAGTCCGTCGCGCAGCTCGCCCGGCAGCACTGCGCCGATCTTGGCCAGCGCATTGCTCGCGGCCTGCGCCAGGCGCGGGTCGGCCCGGTCCGCTACCCAGCGGGTGCCCAGCACCAATGCCTCGATCTCTTCGGTGCTGAACATCAGCGGCGGCAGCATGAAGCCGGGCCGCAGCACGTAGCCCACGCCCGGCTCGCCCTCGATCTCGGCGCCCTGCGCTTGCAGGGTGGCGATGTCGCGGTACAGCGTGCGGATGCTGACGCCAAGGTCGGCGGCCAACTGGCGGCCGCTGACGGGGCGGCGATGGCAGCGCAAGGTCTGCAGCAGGCCCAGGAGGCGTTCGGTGCGGGACATGGGGCGGGCGGGGATGGCGGATCCATAATGCTGCCACGAAATGGCAGCATCAGGGGCCGCAGCGATCAGCGGATCGCGCTTTCATGCTGCGTGTCGCCCGTCGGTGCGCTGGAACTTTATAGCGGGAACGGCGAGGCCGCTCCCGCAGCTGGCGTTTAGGACCCGACCTTCTTGCCCGTGGCCACGTCGATGGCCGAGCCGTCCTCCAGGCTGACGCGGTAGATCTCGCGCACCACGTTGCCGGCGAAGCCGATCTCGACGATGGAGACGTCCTTGAAGGTGGTGTTGATGCCGTCGGGCAGCACGGCGTTGAACTTGTCGGACTCCTGCTTCATGGCGTCCTGCAGGCGCGTGTCGTACAAGGCCATGCTGTAGACCAGCGTGGTGTGCGGGTTGTGCGCGCGCACTTCCTTGCCGTCCTGCATGATGTTCACGCCGCTCACGCCCATGGTCTTGACCAGGTCCTTTCCGGCATCGCCCATCTTGGCGTAGACCGGGCCGGTGACGCGCGGCAGCGGGCCGTCGCGCAGCGGCGCCAGGGCGGCGGTGGCGACGGTGTTGTAGCGCATCATGTCTTCGAAGCCCTGGCCGCTCTTGACCACGCCCAGGTCCAGCCACCAGGGATGGCCCGCGCCCTTGGCGGCTTCGGTCGGATAGAAGTTCTTCAGCGTGACCTGCAGCGGGGCCGGCGGCTTGGGCAGGGCCTTCAACATGCGGGCGGGCGTTTGCGGGTCGGCGCTGTGGATGTGCACCACCGTCACGTGCGGCATGTTGGGCGTTTCGGCTTCGGTCTTCAGGCCCAGCTTGAGCAGGTCGGCCTTCAGTGTGGCGTTGATCTTGGCGTCCAGGATGGCATTGACGTCCTGGGGCAGGCGGTAGACCACGCCGTAGGTGGCCTTGTGCTCGCGGAATTCCGGTTTGTCCAGGGCGCTGTTGTCGATGGGGGCCGCGGCGTGCGCGGCCGAGGCGGAGGCGAACAGGCCGAGGGCGGCCAGTTGGAAGACACGCTTGATCATGGAGATTCCTTTTGTTTGTGTAGGCCCGCGAGAGTCACCCGCAGTGTGGCCAGCGCGGATGTACTGCGTATTGCACCAAGCAAAAGAATTCCGATACCAGCCTGCGCATGCCCGATAGCTGGCACCCGGCGGTTGATATCCGCCTACACCAGAAAGACGATGGCCACGATGGCGATGCCCAGCAGCAGGTTGATGCCGACCCAGCGGCGTATGCCGGCCATGGCCTGCCCGCCCTGCGGCCAGGCGGATGCGGCGACCGCCGCCCGCAGCTGGGGGTAGAGCACGAAGCGGATATAGGCGTAGATGGCCGTCATGACCAGGCCGCCCGAGGCCATGAGGGTCCAGCTGCGCGGCATGAAGAAAGCGCCGCCCGTTTGCGCCGCCTGGCTGGCTTCCTGGCCGATCATTGCCGCGCCGGTCGCCAGGATCAGCAGGATGGCCGCCAGCACGGCATTCAGGAACGGACCCAGCACCGACGCCATCAGCCGCAGCCGGACTGGCGGTTCCAACTGCGCGGCCGCCGGCCGCAGGAAACAGTGCGCAAACAGCATGCCCCCGACCCAGAGGATCACGGCCATCAGGTGGATGAATTTGAGCGCGGCGTAGAACATGAGGCAGGCCTGTAGGGAGGAATCCGTCCCCATCATATCCCCGTCAAGCGCGGCGCGCGGACTTGACCGGAATCATGGTTTTGCATTTAGAATGAGATTGATTTCTATTTGTGATTGTTAGTTCAGGGAGTCCTCCGTGCCGAATCCTGCGGTCGCCGCCAGCGACAACGTCCATTTGTTGTATCGCGCTCACCATGGGTGGCTGCACGGCTGGCTGCGCGCCAAGCTGGGCAACAGCTTCGACGCGGCCGACCTGGCGCAGGACACATTCGTGCGGGTGCTGCGCCACCGCCATGAACTGGACGTCCTGCGCGAGCCGCGCGCCTATCTGACCACCATCGCCAAGCGCCTGCTGCTCAACCACCACCGGCGGCGTTCGGTGGAGCAGGCCTACCTGGAAGCCCTGGCGCTGATGCCGGAGGCCCTGGCGCCCTCGGCCGAGCAGCGCCTGATCATCCTGGAAACGCTGCAGGAAATCGACGAGATGTTGGCGGGCCTGTCGCTGTCGGCCCGCCAGGCATTCCTGATGGCGCAGCTCGAAGGCCTGAGCCATGGCGAGATCGCCGCCCGCCTCGACATATCGCTGCGCACCGTCCACCGCTACATCGCCAAGGGATTCGAGCAATGCATCATGGCATCGATCTGAGCGCGCCGGCCGAAGCGGCGCCCGAGCTGCCCGCCGTCGAACGCGGCGTGGCACGCGAGGCCGCGCGCTGGCTGCTGCGGCTGAGTTCCGACCGCGCCACCGATGCCGACCAGCGCGCCTGTGCACTGTGGCGCGCCAGTAAGGCCGAGCACGAGCATGCCTGGCAGCGCGCGCAACGCGTGAACGAGCGTTTCGGGCTGATTCCGGCGGCGCTGGGCATGGCGACCTTGAACCGGCCCGAACTCAGGAACCGCCGCGCCGCGCTCAAGACGCTGGTGGCGCTGGTGGTGGCCGGGCCCGTGGGCTGGGCCGCCTGGCGCGCCGATCCGCTGGACTGGACCGCGGACTATCGCAGCGCGCCGGGCGAGCGGCGCGAAGTGGCCTTGGCGGACGGCTCCACGCTGCTGCTGAACACGGCCAGCGCCGTCGACGTAATGTTCAGTTCCACTGCCCGCCTGCTGCGCCTGCGCGCGGGCGAGATCGCGGTGCACGCCGTGGCCGACACGGCGCCGCAGGCGCGCCCGTTCGTGGTGCGCACCAGCCTGGGCGATATCGAGGCGCAGGCCTCGCGCTTCTGTGTGCGCCAGGAAGGCGGGCTGTGCCGGGTCAGCGTGCAGGAAGGGCGGGTCCGCGTTGGCAGCGCCGCGCAGCCGCGCGGCCTGGTCAGCCTGGAGGCTGGCGAACAGAGCAGCCTGACGGCCGGGGGCGTGTCGCCGCCGTCTCCCGCCGATCCGCACGCCAGCGACTGGCAGCGCGGCGTGCTGTACGCCCAGCGCATGCGCCTGGACGCCTTCGCGGCGGAACTGGGCCGCTACCGCCCCGGCATTTTGCGGTGCGATCCCGAAGCCGCGCACCTGCGCATCTCGGGTGCGTTCCAGGTGCGCGACACCGATGCGGTCCTGGCGGCGCTGCCCGCGACCTTGCCGGTGCAGGTGCGCTACCGCACGCCGTACTGGGTGACGATCACCGCGCGCGCGGCCGCCGAGGCCTGAATCCGCGCTGTTACAAAAAACTGGAGGGCCAGCTGTCCGATTCGGATTTCACGAGGGTCATGGTCAGTAGAGGCAAACGAATGCCGCCACCGTTTGGATCGAAAGGACGACCATGGCTTATCTACCCGCCGGCCGCGCAAGCGGCTCCCGACCCGCCCGAGGCCTGCAATGCCGCATGACCCGCGTCGCAGCCGCCGTGCATGCCGCGCTGGCGTTGACCACGCTGTCCGCCGCCCTGCTGCCTGCAAGCGGCGCATGGGCCCAGTCTGCGCAGCAGACCCAGGCGCGCGGCTATCGCATTCCCGCGGGCGCGCTGGCCGAGGCGCTGCCGCGCTTTGCCGACAGCGCGGGCGTGACCGTGCTGTTCGACGCGGCGCTGGTGGGACAGCGCCGCACGCCGGGTCTCGATGGCGTTTATTCCGTGAATGAAGGCTTCGCGCGCTTGCTGGCCGGCAGCGGCCTGGGCGTGCAGGAGCGCAGCGCCCGGGTCTACGTGTTGCAGGCGGTGACGGCCGCGGACGTGACGCAGCTGGCGCCGGTCCAGGTGGATGGCGACGGTGCGCCGGTCGCGCCAGCCTGGGAAACCAGCACCGACCGCAAGCGCCTGGATGAGCTGCAAGTCAGGAACTGGAGCGACTTCGGCAAGCGCGCCGAACCCGGCGTGAATTTCAACCGCACGAGCAACAGCATCAACATCCGCGGCCTGGACCAGGACCGCGTGCTGACGCGCGTGGACGGCATCCGCCTGCCGTGGCTGGACGACGGCGCGCGCGGCCTGAAGGGCGGCCTGGAGGCGGTGGACTTCAACAGCCTGTCGCGGCTGGACATCGTGCGAGGCGCCGACGCCAGCGGCGGCGGCTCCGGCGCGATTTCCGGCATTGCCGACCTGTACACGCTGCAACCTTCGGACCTGCTGGCCGACGGCAAGACTTTCGGCGCGCTGGCCAAGACCGATTACGACACGGCCGACAGCAGCTGGGGCGCCAACGCCGCGTTGGCCGGCCAGATCCACAGCAACACGTTCTGGCTGGTGCAGGCCGGCGCGCGCAACGGCCACGCATTGGACAACCGCGCCGACGTGGGCGGCTACGGTTCCAAGCGCAGCGAGCCCAGCCCCGAAGACTACGATCAACGCAGCTTCCTGCTGAAGTTGCAGCAGCGCGTCGAAGGCGGCCATCGCTTCGGCCTGACAGGTGAGTACTTCAAGCGCAATGCCGACATCGACAATATGTTCGAGCAGGGCACGGGCACCAGCTATCTCTACGGCGAGAACAGCACGCGCAAGGAAACCGAGCGCCAGCGCGTGTCCTTCGACTACTCGTATAAGGCGCCCGGCGAGGGCAGCCTGATCGACACGGCCACCGCGGTCGTCTATTGGCAGCGCCTGCAGCTGGACAGCTCGCTGAGCGGCGTGCGCAGCGTCGATTCCCGGGCCTATCGTTGGCGGGGTGACCCCTACTATTACGGCTACCCCAGCGGTCCCTATGGCCGCAGCAATTCCATTCGCCAGACCATGTTCGGCGCCAATGCCGAAGTCACGAAACGCCTGGCCGGCGCGACCGTGTCGCAGCTCTGGACAGCGGGCGCGGAATGGTACGGCAACAAGACCGAGCAGTACTCCAGCGGCTACGACAATTGCCCCGCGATTCCCTCCGGCACGCCGGCGCCCATGGGCCCGCGCCTGTGCGACATGCTGCACACCAACCAGGCCGACGTGCCGCAGTCCAAGGGCAATCAGTGGGCCCTGTGGGTGCAGGACGAATTCAGCTTCGCCGACGGCCGCTACACCATCATGCCGGCGCTGCGCTACGACCACTACGAGCAGAAGCCGCAGTCCACCGCCAGCTACGAAAGCAACCCGAATGCGGGCGCGCTGCCGCCGTCCAACAGCGGCAGCCGTTTCTCGCCCAAGCTGCTGGCCACCTGGAAGGCCGCGGAAGAACTGAGCCTCTACGCCCAGTACGCCTACGGCTTCAAGGCGCCCAGCCCGACGCAGCTCTACACCAACTACGGCGGCCCCGGCACCTACCTGCGCGTGGGCAATCCCTATCTGAAGCCCGAAACCAGCAAAGGCTGGGAGCTGGGCGCCAAGATCGGTTCCGATTCCCTGGGCGGCGCGGTATCGTTGTTCGACAACCGCTACCAGAACTTCATCGACGGCGACGTGCCGCTGAACGCATTGTCGCCGCAGTGGCAGTCGGGCTGGGCCGGCCAGTATCCCTTGGGCGTGACCGGCAACGTCAACCGCGCCAAGGTGCGCATCTACGGCGCCGAAGCCAGCGCGCACTGGAAGTTCTCGCCGGGCTGGCGCACCTGGGGCTCGCTGGCGTGGGCCGTGGGCAAGGATGAAGGGACGGGGCAGTACTTGAACTCGGTGGCGCCGTTGAAGGCGGTGCTGGGCCTGGGCTACGGCCGCGACGTGTGGGGCGTGGACGCGATGTTGACCACCGCCTTGAAGCGCAACAAGGTCGAGTACCCCGAGCCCACGGCCACGGCGCGCAATGCCGACTTCCAGGCGCCCGGCTACGGCGTGGTGGACCTGATGGGCTACTGGCGTCCGGCCGCGGTGAAGGGGCTGCAGGTGCAGGCAGGCGTTTTCAACCTGTTCGACAAGAAGTACTGGGAGGCCATCAATGTGCCGACCGCCGGCGCCATCGCCATTCCGCGGCCGGTCGATTGGTACACGGAACCGGGACGCAGCCTGCGCGTCTCACTGACATACCAGTATTGATCCAGACCCCGCCGCCGGTCCGATCGATACTGGAGCGGCGGCGGTCTACGCAAACCTTAGCAACGGCCGGAGGGCCTCACGATGAGCAATACCGATTTCACGTCCCGCGCCCGGGAACTGCGCGCCCGCAATGACGCGTTGGCGGCCTCGCAACCCAAGCTGCGCGCCCGCAACCTGGCGCAGGCGCTGGGCGTGTCCGAAGCCGAATGGGTGGCGGCGGAATGCGGCGGCCTAAAAGCCGCGGCCTTGCACGGCACGCCCCAGGATATCTTCCGCGAACTGGGCACGCTGGGTCCGGTCATGGCGCTGACGCGCAACGACTGGTGTGTGCACGAGCGTCACGGCGTGTATGAGGACATCCAGGCCGACGGTCCGGTAGGCCTGGTGCTGGGACCGGACATCGACCTGCGCGTCTTCTTCACGTCCTGGAAGTCGGCCTGGGCGGTCGAGCAGGACGGCCGCCACAGCCTGCAGTTCTTCGACGGCGCGGGCGTTGCGGTGCACAAGGTCTACCGCACCGAGGCCACCGACGCGGCCGCCTACGACGCCCTGGTCGCGAAGTTCGCGGGCGAGGCGCAATGGCCGGAAACCCAGTCCTATGCTCCCGCCGCCGACGCCGACCGGGTCGAGGACTGCGCGCAATGGCGCGAGGCCTGGCTGGGCATGCAGGACACGCACGAATTCTTCCCCTTGCTGCGCAAGTTCAAGGTGTCGCGCCTGGCCGCGCTGGTGGCCGCGGGCGAGGACCTGGCGCAGCAGGTGCCGGCCGACGCCGTCGAGCGCATGCTGGAATCCGCGGCGCAGTCCGGCTTGTCCATCATGTGTTTCGTGGGTAACCGGGGCATGATCCAGATCCACACCGGCCCGGTGCAGCAATTGCGCCGCACCGGCCCCTGGTACAACGTGCTGGACCCGAAGTTCAACCTGCATCTGGACACCACCGCCATCGCCTCGGCCTGGGTGGTGAACAAGCCGACCTCGGACGGCTGGGTCACCTCGCTGGAGCTGTATTCCGCCACCGGCGACCTGATCGCGCAGTTCTTCGGCGAACGCAAGCCGGGCAAGCCGGAGCTGGCCGGCTGGCGCGAGCTGATGATCAGCCTGTGCAGTGTGCCCCTGGCGGCCTGATTCCATAAGGACGTAGCGATGAAAAAATGGCTGGCAATGGCGGCAGGCTGGGCCTTGGCGTTCAGCGTGCACGCCGCGCCGCCCACCCGGGTGGTGACCCTGGGCGGCAGCGTGACCGAAATCGTGTATCAGCTGGGGCAGGGCGACAAGCTGGTGGGAGACGATCTCTCCAGCCTCTATCCCGAGGCCGCGACCAAGCTGCCGCGCGTCGGCTACTACCGGGCCGTGCCGGTGGAAGGCGTGCTGTCGCTCAAGCCTGATCTGGTGCTGGCGTCTGAACAAGCCGGGCCGCCGGACGCGCTCAAGCGCCTGGCGGACGTCGGCTTGCGGGTCGTCACCGTGTCGGACGCGCCGTCGGTGGACTCGCTCAAGTCGCGCATCCGCGGCATTGCCGACGCGTTGGGCGTGGCGCCCGCGGGCGAACGCATGGTGGAGGAAGTCACGCGCGAACTCGCGCGCGCCGAGGCGGTGCCCGCGACGCGCGCGCGGGCCCTGCTGCTGATCAACCGCACGGGTTCGCCGCAAGGCGCTGGCCGCGACACCGCCGCCAACGAAGTCATGCATTTGGCGGGACTGGTGAACGTGCTGCAAGACCAGCAGGGCTACAAGCCCCTGTCGGCCGAAGCCTTGGGCGCGCTCGCACCTGACCTGATCGTGGTCACGCAGGCGTCGCTGGACGCGGGTGGCGGCATGGATGCCTTCCTGCGCATGCCCGGCATCGCGTCCACCCAGGCCGCCGCAAAGCGCCGGATCGTGGTCATGGACGACCTGCTCATCCTGGGCATGGGGCCGCGCCTGCCGCTGGCGCTGACCCAGCTCAAGCAGGAGGTCGCGCATGTCATGGCGCGTTAGCGCGCCGCTGGCATTGGGCTTGCTCGCCGTGGCCTTGGCGGTCGCGGTGGTGGCCGCCACCGCCAACGGCGCGGTGGCGATTCCTTTGCGCGAGCTGCCCTCCCTGCTGTGGGGCGCGCCGACGCCGGAAAACGCCTTGTGGCGCAATGTGCTGATCGACATCCGCCTGCCGCGCGTCCTGTTCGCGCTGGTGGCGGGCGCCGGACTGGCGGTATCCGGCGCGGCCATGCAGGCGCTGTTCCGCAATCCGCTGGCCGAGCCCGGCCTGATCGGCATATCGGCCGGCGGCGCGCTGGGCGCGGTGGCCGCCATTGTGCTGACTTCGGGCGGCTTCTGGATCACCGCGCCTTCGGCCTTCGCCGGCAGCCTGGTCGCCACGCTCTGCGCCTATGCGGTGGGCCGGCGCGTGCCGGGCGTGGCCGGGCTGCTGCTGGCGGGCGTGGCCATCACGGCCATGGCGTTCAGCCTGATCGGCCTGTTCACCTTCGTTGCCACCGACGCGCAACTGCGCGACCTGACCTTCTGGAACATGGGCAGCCTGGGCGGCGCCAACTGGAAAGTGCTGTCGTTCCTGGGGCCATGGGTGCTGCTGGTCAGCCTCTGGCTGACGAGCCAATGGCGCGTCATGAACGCTTTGCTGCTGGGCGAGCGCGAAGCCCAGCACCTGGGCTACACGCTCAAGCGCGTGCGGGCCAGGCTGGTGCTGGCCAGCGCGCTGATCGTGGGGCCGCTGGTCGCCGCCACGGGGACGATCGTCTTCGTCGGGCTGGTGGTGCCTCACCTGGTCCGCATGACGCTGGGCGCCAACCACCGCTGGCTGCTGCCCGCCACCATTCTGGCGGGAGGGCTGGCGCTGATACTCGCGGATTGGCTGGCGCGCACCGTGGTCGTGCCGGCGGAACTGCCTATCGGCCTGGTGACCGGCCTGGTCGGCGGACCGTTCTTCCTGTGGCTGCTGGCGCGCGGACGGAGGATCGGATGACGCTTTCCGCACAGAACCTGACCGTGAGCCGCGGCGGTGCGCGCATCCTCACCGATGTGTCGCTGGACATCCGGCCGGGAGAGGTCGTGGGCTTGCTGGGCGCCAACGGCGCCGGCAAATCCACCTTGCTGGGCGCGCTGTCGTCGGAACTGACGCCCGATGCCGGCCAGCTGAGCCTGAGCGCGACCCCGCTGGCCGCGCTGCCGCACCGGCAGCAGGCGCGCCAGCGCGCCGTGCTGCCGCAAAAGCCCGGGCTGACTTTCGACCTGAGCGTGCACGAGGTGGTCGCCATGGGCGCCTATCCGTTCCCGGAGTTGCCGCCGCAGGCGGTGGACGAATTGGTGACGCAGGCGCTGGGCCAGGCCGATGCGGCGCATCTGGCGGGCCGGCGCTATCCGGAGTTGTCCGGCGGCGAACAGCAGCGCGTGCAGTTCGCCCGCGTGCTGGTCCAGTGCCATGCCGCGCGCGGGCAGGGCGAGCCGCGCTACCTGTTGCTGGACGAACCCACCGCCAGCCTGGATCCCAAGCACCAGGGCGATTTGCTGCGCCGCGCCTGGGAGCTGGCCCACAGCGCCCATACGGGCGTACTGGTGATCCTGCACGACATGAACCTGGCCGCGCGCTGGTGCGATCGCCTGCTGCTGCTCTGCGGCGGGCGCGGTATCGCGCAAGGCACGCCGGCGGAGGTCCTGACGCCGGCCAATCTGTATCTGGCTTACGGCATCGACGCCCAGGTGATTCCGCATCCCCTGCAAGCCGGCCGCCTCCTGGTGCTGATGGCGTGACGCGGGCTGCCGGGTCGGTAAAATAGGCGATACGCTTGTATTCGCCTTTTTCAACATCTACCCAACAGGATCCCGTGTCATGCCTACTTTTGACGTCGTCTCCGAAGTCGACAAACACGAACTCTCCAACGCTGTCGACCAGGCCAACCGCGAACTGGCCACCCGCTTCGATTTCAAGGGCACCGAGGCCAAGTTCGAACTCGACGAGTTTGTCGTGACCCAGGTCGCTTCCAGCGCGTTCCAGCTCAAGCAGATGCTGGACATCCTGCGCGGCCGCCTGTCGGCGCGCGGCATCGACGTGCGCTGCCTGGACGTGGCCGATCCCCTCGAAAACCTGGGCGGCGCGCGCCAGAAGGTCACCATCAAGCAAGGCATCGAGCAGCCAGTGGCCAAGAAACTCATTGCCGCCATCAAGAACGCCAAGCTCAAGGTGGAATCGCAGATCAACGGCGACAAGCTGCGCATCAGCGGCAAGAAGCGCGACGACCTGCAGACCGCCATCGCGCTGCTGAAGAAGACCGACGTCGACCTGCCGCTGCAGTTCGAGAACTTCCGCGACTGATCCGCCCCGCGCCAGGGCGCGCGGCGCCCTGCCGACCTCGAGGGGGGCCATGGGACATTCCAATGAGTTGCAGCTGGTGGTCGAACTGGTGCGCGCCGGCGGCATGTCCGCCGCCGCCCGCGAGCTCGGCGTCACGCCGGCCGCGGTCAGCAAGCGGCTGGCCCAGATCGAGGCGCGGCTGGGCGTGCGGCTGGTCAATCGCAGCACGCGGCGCCTGAGCCTGACCGCCGAAGGCGAGGTCTACCTGGAGAACGCCCGCCGCATTCTGGGCGAGATCGAGGATCTGGACCAGTTGATCGCCAGCCGCCAGGACAGTCCGCGCGGCTTGCTCAAGGTCAACGCGCCGCTGGGTTTCGGCCGCAGCTACATCGCGCCCGCGATTGCGGAATTTGCCCAAGCCTATCCCGAGGTGTCGCTGCAATTGCAGCTGACCGACAGCCCGGCGGATTTCGTGCAAGACGCCTTCGACGTGGCGGTGCGCTTCGGCGACCTGCCCGACACCCGCCTCATCGCCCGCAAGATCGCGCCCAACCGGCGTCTGGTCTGCGCATCGCCGGGCTACTTGAAGACCCATGGCGTTCCCGTCACGCCGCACGACCTGGCGCGGCACCAGTGCATTGTGTTGCGGCAGAATGAAGCCGCGTACGGCTTGTGGCGTTTCACCAAGGGCCGCCGCAGCGAGACCGTGAAGGTGCGCGGCAATCTCAGCAGCAACGACGGCGAAGTGACGCTGACCTGGGGCCTGGCCGGCCTGGGCATCCTGCAGCGCGCCGAATGGGACCTGGCGCGTTATCTGCGCAGCGGCAGGCTGGTGCAGGTGCTGGAAGACTACGCCTTGCCGCAAGCCGACATCTACGCGGTCTTTCCGGAAAGGCACCACCTGTCCGCCAAGGTGCGCGTATTCGTGGACTTCCTGGTGGCGTATTTCAGGAAGGGCGCGGACAGCCGGTGGTGATGGCCGGCCCGGCTCAGGCCGACCACAGGTGCTGCGCCGCGTAGGCGCGCCAGGGCCGCCACGTCTCGGCGCGGGCCAACAATTGCACGGGCGTGTAGGCTCGTGATTCCAGTTTCTCCAGCGCCCGTATCAACCCGATGTCGGCGGACGGGAACGCATCCGGCTCGCGCAACTGGCGCAGGGCGATGTATTGCGCCGTCCATTCCCCCACGCCGCGTATGGTGCGCAGCCGGCGCACCGCGTCCTCCAGGCCGCCGGCCGCATCGAATAGATGTTTATCCGCCACAGCCGCCGCGGCCACCGCCGACAAGGTCGCCGCGCGGCTGCGCGGCATGCCCAGCGGCGCCAGCTCGGCGGCCGCCACGGCTTCGGGCAAGGGAAACACATGCGTCAGCCCGCCTTCTGGACGCGCCATCGCTGCCCCGTGCGCGGCCACCAGCTTGCCTGCCAGGCGGATGGCCGCGACTACCGTGATCTGCTGGCCCAGCACGGCGCGCATGGCCAGCTCGAAGCCGTCCCAGGCCCCGGGCACGCGCAGGCCGGGCCGCGCCCGGATCAGTTCGGTCATGACGGGGTCGCTGGCGAATTGCGCGGCGATGGCGACCGGATCGCTGGCCAGGTCGAAGACGCGGCGCAGGCGCGCGATGATGGCCGGCAGCGCTTGCAGCCGGGGAAAGCGCACCGTGGCTTCGAGCGCATTGCCGCGGCCCGGGCGCACCGTCACCGTGCCCTGGTGGCCGTCCAGCAGGACGGTGCGCGCATAGCTGTCCTCCGTGACCTGCTCGATGCCGGGGATCGCGCGCAGCCGCAGGAAGCCCAGCATCGCGTCCCAGTCGTAGGGAGGACGGTAGCGCAGCAGCAGCTTGATCTCGCCCTCTTGCGCCGCCGATACCTCGGGCTTGCCGGAACGCCGCAGGTCCCCGGGGGCGCGCGCGAAAAGGTCATGGAAGATCTCGTTGAAGCGGCGGATGCTGCCAAAGCCCGAGGCGAAGGCGATTTCCGCCATCGGCAGCCGGGTTTCGTGGATCAGCTGCTTGGCCAGCAGCACGCGCCGCGTTTGGGCCACGGCCACGGGCGAGGCGCCCAGGTGCTGGCGGAACTGGCGCCGCAGCTGGCGTTCGCCCACGCCCAGGCGCTGCGCCAGCACGTCCACGCCGTCTTCGTCCAATGCGCCTAGTTCGATCAGTTGCAGCGCGCGGGCCACGCTGTCCGGCAGTTCATGTCCAGGTCCCAGTTCAGGTGCGGTTTCCGGGCGGCAGCGCAGGCAAGGGTGGTAGCCGGCCTCCTGCGCCGCCGCCGCGGTGGCGTAGAACGCCACGTTCTTCGACAGCGGCGTGCGCGCCGGACAGACCGGGCGGCAATAGATGCGCGTGGTCTTCACGGCGGTAAAGAAGCGGCCGTCGTAACGGGCGTCGCGCACTTGGATGGCGCTATAGCAGGCGTCGTGGTTCAGGTCCATGGGATCATGCTACCGCCGCTGCGGGCGCCGGATCTAGCGGTTTTCGGACAGTGTTGTGGATGTGGCATTCCTGTCCGAAAACCGCCAGCGCAAGTTTCGCGCGCCAGCCTATAGTGCTTTCATCGATCATCGTCGCAGGAGCCCGTCGCATGTCCGCCCGAACCCAGGCCTTCTTTCTTGAACGCGTTCCCACCCCCATCGGCCTGATGCTGGTCCTGAGTGACGAGCAGCAGCGCTTGCGCGCGGTGGACTGGGAAGACTATGAATCGCGCATGCACCTGCTGCTGCGCAGGCAGTACCGCAACCAGGCCGTGGAACTGCATGATGCCGCCCAGGCCTCGCCCGCGCGGCGCGCGCTGCTGGACTATTTCGACGGCGACGTGCGCGCCATCGACGCGCTGGACGTAGCTACAGGCGGCACCGATTTCCAGCGCGAGGTGTGGCGGGCCTTGCGGGAAGTGTCGGGCGGCCAATCGGTCAGCTATGGCGCGTTGGCGCAGCGCATCGCGCGTCCCGCGGCCGTACGCGCGGTGGGCGCGGCCAACGGGGCGAATCCCATCGGCATCGTCGTGCCTTGCCACCGCATCGTGGGCGCGGATGCTTCCCTGACCGGTTATGGCGGGGGGCTGCATCGCAAGCGCTGGCTGCTGGATCACGAGCAGAGATGGCTTGAAAATTCTTGTGACAGGGCTGAATAGATTTGTAGCGTGTTAAGCATCTGAAAGGCATATCATCCGTCCCCTTCAGAGCAACCCGCAACAGGAAACAAAGATGTTTATGCCGCGCCCCTTGCGCATGTCCGCCGTTCTGGCCGTCACGCTGGCGCTTGCCGCGTGTGGCGACGATAGCGCCAAGAAGGAAGCGAAAGCGTCCGAGCCGACCACCGCCCAGGCCGAGATCATCAAGTACAACCAGTACGTCGACACCGCGAATGGCCTCTCCACGACTTTCGAAGAGGCGCTGGACCGCTACCAGACGCGTGTCGTCCCGGCGCTGAAGGATGGCAAGCCGCTCAAGGATTTCTCCATCAGCAACGATTCCAGCATCCTGCGCACCAAGGAAAAACTCGACGGCGCGCTGGCGATGAAGACGCCGATCGCCGAAATCGATGCGCCTGCCAAGGAATTTTCGGACGCGCTGGGCAAGCTGGCGCCGCTGAGCAACGAATTGCAGAACTACGCGGCAGCCAAGACTTTCCTGTCGGACAACGGCGCGCTGGCGCGCGAGAAGAGCCCGGCCTACGTCGCGGCGCTGACCGAAGTGGTGAAGGCCGAAAACGGCTTCTATCGCGGCATTTCCATCAGGGACACGGCCAATACCAAGGCAGCGTTCGAGAAGGCCGAGAAGGACACTGTCGCCTATTACCGCGCCGGCCTGGTCTATTACGGCAAGGCCACGATGGACAAGGCGTCGGGCGTGTTCGACGGCACGGGCCTGGGCGCCGACCAGGAGGCGTTCAAGCAGGAGTTGGACAAGATGAACGAGATGGCGCTGGGCTTTGACAAGAAGACCCGCGAGGCCGATCCCAAGGGCTGCTCCAGCATGATGATGAACGTCAACAGCTTCCTGGCTTCCGGCCGAAAGATCCTTGAAAACACCAGTAGCGGCCGCTACAAGGAAGAAGCGGCGCGCACTGGCGCATTCAAGATGATCCGCCTCACCATCGAGATGGACGCCGGCAGCCTGCGCCAGAACTTCAACAACATGATCTCTACCTTGAACGTCGGCCGCTGCTGACGGCAGCGCCCGCCAGCGGCCGCGACATGGCCGCGGCCCGAAACAGCGCCCCATGCGGGCGCTGTTTTATTTGCGCGTTCAAATCGGCGCCTGCGCATTCCACCTTCAACTCCAGGTAAAAGATGTTTTGAATTCCACTGCGTCCGCCGCCCTCGGGCGTCAGTACAGTGCCGACAGCATCTCACCAGCAAGGAGCCCAGTCGGCCCATGAAGACCTATCGCATCGCAACCATCCCCGGCGACGGCATCGGCAAGGAAGTGATTCCCGCCGGACAGCGCATCATGCAGGAACTGGCCCGGGACGGCGGCCTGAGCTTCGAATTCGAGGACTTCGACTGGGGCGGCGATTATTACCGCCAGCATGGCGTCATGATGCCGGCCGACGGCCTGGACGCGCTGCGCGGCAAGGATGCCATCCTGTTCGGTTCGGCGGGCGACCCGCATATTCCCGACCACATCACCCTGTGGGGCCTGCGGCTGAAGATCTGCCAGGGCTTCGACCAGTACGCCAACGTGCGCCCGACGCGCATCCTGCCGGGTATCGACGCGCCGCTCAAGCGCTGCGCGCCGAGCCAGCTGGACTGGGTCATCGTGCGCGAGAACTCCGAAGGCGAATACTCCGGCGTGGGCGGCCGGGTGCACCAGGGCCACCCGCTGGAAGCTGCGACCGACGTCTCCATCATGACCCGCGCCGGCGTCGAGCGCATCCTGCGCTTCGCCTTCAAGCTGGCGCAATCCCGTCCGCGCAAGCTGCTCACGGTGGTGACCAAGTCCAACGCGCAGCGCCACGCCATGGTGATGTGGGACGAGATCGCCGTGGAGGTCAGCCGCGAGTTCCCGGACGTGACCTGGGACAAGGAACTGGTCGACGCCGCCACCGCCCGCATGGTGAACCGCCCCGCCACGTTGGACACCATCGTCGCCACCAACCTGCATGCCGACATCCTCAGCGACCTGGCGGCGGCGCTGGCCGGCAGCCTGGGCATCGCGCCCACCGGCAACATCGATCCCGAACGCCGTTATCCGTCCATGTTCGAACCGATCCACGGCTCGGCCTTCGACATCATGGGCAAGGGGCTGGCCAACCCGGTCGGCACTTTCTGGTCCGTGGTCATGCTGCTGGAGCATCTGGGCGAAACGCAGGCCGCCGCGCGGCTGATGCAGGCGATCGAAAGCGTGACCGCCGATCCGTCGCTGCATACGGGCGACCTGGGCGGAACCGCCACTACCGAGCAGGTCACGGCGGCGGTCTGCGCCAAGCTGGCGGCCGCGGCCAGGGCCCGGGCCGCGTAGACGGAACAGGCACGAAGCAGGCCCGTAGCGGGACCGGGGCGCTAGACCCCAGGCCCGTTCCGGGCTCCACGACAAGAAGCGAATTCCATTCGTACCGAGGAGACAAGCATGCACAAGAGAACCATACCCGCGCGCGTCCTGGCGCTGGCCTGCCTGGCCGGACTGTCTTTCGCCGGTGGCGCGCAGGCGCAGGCCTATCCTGTCCGCCCCGTGAACCTGGTGGTGCCGTTTCCGGCCGGCGGCACCACCGATGTGCTGGCGCGCGCGCTGGGCCAGGAACTGGCCAAGAGCCTGGGCCAGCCGGTGGTGGTGGAGAACAAGCCCGGCGCGGGCTCGACGCTGGGCGCGGACTACGTGGCGAAGGCCGCGCCCGACGGCTACACGCTGCTGATGGGCGCTGTGCACCACACCATCGCCACCAGCGTCTACAAGAGCCTGCATTACGACTTCCAGAAGGACTTCGCGCCGGTGACCACGGTGGCCCTGGTGCCCAACGTGCTGGTGGTCAATCCCAAGCTGCCGGCGCAGAACGTGCAGGCCCTGCTGAAGCTGGCGCAAGGCCAGCCGGGCAAGCTGACCTATGGCTCAAACGGCATGGGCACGGGACAGCACCTGATCGGCGCGCAGTTCGAAAAGGAAGGGCAGGTGCAGCTGCTGCACGTCCCCTACAAGGGCAGCGGCCCCTTGACCACCGACCTGCTGGGCGGCCAGATCGACATGTCCTTCGATACCGTGACGCCGGTGCTTGCGCACATCCAGAGCGGCAAGCTGCGCGCGCTGGCCGTCACCACCAATCAGCGCTCGGCCGCGCTGCCCGACGTGCCCACGATGGAAGAGGCCGGCCTCAAGCCCTTCAACATGGGCACCTGGTTCGGCGTGTTGGCGCCGGCGGCCACGCCCGCGGACGTGGTCGCGCGCCTGAACGCCGAGATGGTCAAGATCATCCGTTCGCCCGACTTCTCGCGGCGGATGGCGGAGATCGGCGCCGTGCCGATCGGCGACACGCCGGCTGAGATGAAGGCGCGCATCGGCGCCGACACCGAGAACTACGCCAAACTGGTCAAGGACGCCAAGGTCGCGATCAACTGAGCGCGGCGTCCGTTCAGGCGCGGATCCAGCCGCGCGCGATCGGCAGCGCCAACACCTTCCGGTACAGGCTTAGCGCCACGCCCGTGAGGGGCTCGCCGCAGCGGCTCCATGCCATCGCGGCGAGTCCGGCTGCCACAGGCGCCAGCAAGAGCCCGCCCACGATGTCCAGCGGGAAGTGCACGCCCAGGTAGACGCGCGACGCGCCCACCAGGACCGCCGCGGCCAGCGTCAGCCAGCCCCAGCCGGCCCAGCGCCGGTCGTGGATCAGCGTGCACGCCAGCGTGGCGATGATGATGGTGTGGTTGCTGGGGAACGAGGACGTCGCCTTGTGCGGAAAAAACGCCTGCCCCAGCCCCATGACGAAGGGCCGGGCATGCGGCCACAGGGCGCCGCACAGATAGCTGGCGAACAGCGCCACGGCAATGCCGGCCAGCGCCTTCAGCGCCAGGTCGCGCTGTGGCCGGCCGCCCCACAGCCACAGGGCGGCCAGGACGGCCGGCACCAGCAGGATCAGCCGGTTGGCCACCAGCATGGCGGCGTGGATCTGCCAGACAGGGGTGGCCGGATCGGCGTTGATCCAAAGAAAAAGGGACTGGTTGAGGCCTTCGAGAGAATTCATGACTGGTCATTGCGGCGTAATAAAGCGATTGCCGCGATGGTAAAGAACCCAGCCTTCAGTCCGCTTGCAAAAAGGCGCCGGACTGCGTCCTTTTACTTCTGGATGCGTTTGCCCTGCGCGTCGATCACGGCTTCGCCGTCTTCCTTGCTGAACGCGCCTTGCTGCGGCGCCGGCAGGAGATCCAGCACCAGTTCGGAGGGACGGCACAGGCGTGCGCCCAGCGGCGTCGAGACAAAGGGACGGTTCAGCAGGATGGGGTGCTGTTCGATCGCGTCCAGCAGCGCGTCGTCAGAGAGCGAGGCGTCGTCCAGGCCCAGTTCCTGGTAAGGCGTGCCTTTCTCGCGCAGGGCCTCGCGCACGCTGACGCCAGCCTTCTTGAACAGTGCCTTAAGGGCGGCGCGCGAGGGCGGCGTTTCCAGGTACAGCACCACTTCGGGTTCGATGCCGGCGTTGCGGATCATGGCCAGGGTGTTGCGCGAGGTGCCGCACTTGGGGTTGTGGTAGATGGTTACGTCGGACATGGAAGCTCCTCTTTCCGGTGTGTCGTCATGCGTCATGCAAGGCTGTGAGCATAGTGCATTGGCGCTAGCGCTTCAGGCCCGCAGCTTCTTGCCCAGCCGCCGCCAGCCTATCACCGCGCCGGTCAGGCTGAGCGCCGCGCCGCCCAGGCTCAGGAATACCAGCAGGGCGTCCCATAGCGGGCGGCGCGACAAGAGGCCGGTCCAGTCCCAGCTATGCAGGAAGGCGAACAGCCAGCGGCTCGCGCGCGAACCGCTGTCCTGCCGGCTGACGATCTGTCCCGTGCGCGGGTCCAGATAGACCCAGGTCGCTTGGGGATCGTCATAGGCCAGGCGCCACACAGGCAAGGGCTTTTCGACATGGCCCAGCATCGCGTGCTCGTCGCGGGCGTAGTAGTAGAAGTCGTAGGCCTCCAGTGTTTCGGCGCTGGCGAGCCGCGCGCCGGGAACCAGCCGGGCGGCGGCGGCGCGCAGGGCCGCCCGGTCGAACGCATGGGGTTGCGCATCGCGGGCCGACAGCACCATGGGGGCGCCGGCGGCGCTGCGCGCCAGCACCACGTCCTGGCCGTCGGCGCGGGCCCAGCGCAGTTCGCGCGGCGTGGCGGGCAGGGCCGCGATCAGCTCGCCGGGCGCGGCCAGGCTGGCGCCCGGCGCGCCGGCATAGGCTGCCTGGGCCAGGGGCGGGGCGCCGCTGCTGAACAGCTTCCACGGGTTCATCGACATCAGCCCACTGAAGATCCAGGTGATGGTGATGGCCGCGAACAGCAGGCCGCTCCAGTGGTGCCAGCGCATGATGTTCTCGCGGTAGGGCGAGCGGCTGCCGCTGGCATAGGGCCGCGAAAAGCGCCAGCGCAGGATACCGACCACCGTCCCCGTCACTGCCAGCAATACGCCGGCCACCGACAGCCACACCACGATGTCGTGCCACCAACCGTCCAGCGCGTTGCCGCGGAACGGATACAGCCAGTGGATCCAGGCGCCCGCGTAGTTCCAGACGCGCTCGGCGCGGGTGGCGTCCAGCACCACCATGCCCGTGGCGGACGAGATATAGAGCCGCGTGCGCGCCGGATCGTCCAGGTCCACCCGGTGCAGCGGCCGGTCGGGACCGAGCGCGCGCGAATGGGTATAGGCGTCCTCGTCCACCGTGCCTTGGTAATGGGCGGCATACTGGCCGCCCGACCAGGCGCGGGCCGTGGCCAGCGCGGCCGCGGCGTCGGCCGGGGGCAGCAGCGCGCCGCTGGCGGCGTCCACCACCTTGGGCGCGCGGCGCGCCTCGGTCGGAACCAGATAGACCGGTGCGCCGCCGCGGGCCGCAGCCAGCACCAGGCCAGCGGAGTCCTTGGTTCCCGCCGCTGTCAACGCCTGCGCGGGCGTCACGGCGATCGTGGCGGCGTCCAGCGCGGGCAGGTGCGCCAGGCGTTCCTGCGGCGTGAGCTTGGGATAGCCCACGTACATCATCACCACGCCGGAGATGAACCACATGGCGAAGAACAAGCACAGCACGATGCCCGTCCAGCGATGGATAAGGTACAGCCAGCGCTTGGCGCGCGCCGACAGCGGCGGACCGGCGCGATGCCGGGACGGGGAGGGGAGTGTCGTGTTCATGGCGGTCTGTCCCGGCGCGCCGCTCAGAAGCGGGCCTGCAAGGTGAGCTCGACCGAGCGCGGGGCGCCCAGGTAGTACATGGTCGGCGTCGCGTTCGCGGCGTAGACCTTGTCGGTCAGGTTGCGCACGCGCGCCGTCACGCTGAGGTTGCGGTTGATGCGGTGCGACAGCGCCGCGTCGAACACGGTGTAGGACGGGGTCCACACGGTGTTGGCGGCGTCGGCGTACATGCGGCCCACGTAGCGCGCCGCCATGCTGGCGGTCCAGTCGGGCAGGAAGGCGTAATCCAGCCAGACGTTGGCGAGGCGGCGCGGGGTGTTGGTCGGCACGTTGCCGTTGCGCGAGACCGCCACGCCGCCCACCGATTGCGAGAAGTCGTCGTACTGGGGATCGACGAAAGCGACGTTGCCTTGCAGGGACAGCTGGGACGTCAGCTGCAGGCCGCCGGCCAGTTCGATGCCGCGCGCCGATTGCGCGCCCACGGGCACGCTGACGCCGGGATTGTTCGGGTCCGAGGTTGCTATGTTCTTGCGCTTGATCTCATAGACCGCCACGGTGGCCGTGCCGCGGCCGTCCCAGAAGTTGAACTTGCCGCCCACTTCGGCCTGCCTGCCGGTACTGAGCTTGTCATTGCTCAGCACGTCGGCGAACGAGGCCGTCGCCAGGATGCCCGACGGGGGATCCGCCGCGGTGGCGTACTGCGCGTACAGCGTAGCTTCCGGGCTCAGCTCCCAGTTCACGCCCAGCCGTCCGGTCAGCGGCGAGTAGCTGCGCTGCGCGCTGGCGGGCGCAGCCGCGGTGACGGCGCGGCGGTTGGTCAGGTCCAGGTCGATGAAGTCCTTGCGCAGCGCCGATACGATGGCCACGCCCGGCAGCACCGTGGTGCGGTTTTCCATCGTCAGCGCCAGCGTGCGGATGCGGTTGTCGCGGTCGGCGACATGGCCGCGCTTCATGCCGGGGATGTCGTAGAAATCGCCGGCCGAGAAGTCGTAGGGGTCCACCGCGTCCACCTGGGCGGGCAGGCTGGTGGGATAGCGGGTGATCTTGTTCTGGCTGACGTCCACACCAAAGGACCAGTCGCTGGGCAGGCCGGCCAGGGTCGAGCGGTACAGCCCTTCCACGCGGTTGCCGATCAGGCTTTGCTCGTGGCGCTGCAGCAGCGCGCCGGAGCGCAGCACCAGGCTGTTGCCAGCGTTCAGGCGGTAGCTTTCCAGGTTGCGGTAATCGCGTTCGGCGCGATAGTAGTAGAGCGTGTTCTTGAAGGTCAGATTCGAGCCGGCGCGCCATTCGGTCAAGGAGCGCGCCCACAGCACCGACTGCTCGTACAGGCCATCGTTGACGTTGTAGTTCTTGAAGCGTGTGCCATCCAGGATGCGGCCCGTGCCCTGCACCACGCCGTTGGCGCCGGTTTTCAGCGGCGTGCCCCAGTAGGGGCGGTCGACCTGTTCGCGCTGGTACTCGAAGGCGAAAGTCTGGGTCACGTCAGCGCCCAGGTCGGACAGCAGCGAGGCGGCCACCTGGCTGGCGCGGGAATGGTTGCCGTCGACCCAGCCGTGGCTGGAATCGGTATTGGCGTCGATGCGCAGATAGTGGCCGCGGCCGCCAGGCTCGCCCGTCAGCTGCTGGTTCAGGCCGACCGATAGCTGGCGGCTGTCGAACGAACCCAACCGCAACTGGCCGTCGTAGAAAGTGTCGCGCTCGGGCAGCTTGGTGACGTAGTTGATGGCGCCGCCCACCGCGCCCGCGCCGAACAGGAAGGTGGAGGGGCCGCCTATCGCTTCGACCCGGTCATAGATCCAGCTGTCCACCGGCCGCGCTGCGATCGAGTCGTACTGCACGGAGATGCCGTTGAACAGTTGCGAGACCTGGCCGCCGGAGAAGCCGCGGTAGCTGACCGCGCCGGCATTGCCGGGCGGCGAGGCGTTGTCCACGCCGGGGATGCCACGGGCGATCTCCTGGGTGTTCAAGGAGCCGCGCGCCTCGATCTGCTCGCGCGAGATCACGGTGACGCTGGCCGGCGTTTCGCGCAGGGTCAGGCCCAGGCGGCTGCCGGTGCTGTCGCGCGCGTTCAGATTGATGGGGCCGTTGGGGGCGGGCGCTTCGGCGCTTGCGCCATGCACGGTGGTGGGCGCCAGGGTTTGCACGGCGGGTTCCGTGGGCTGGGCCTGGGCGGAGCCGCTGGCGAGCGCGCCCAGCAGCAGGGTGTAGGTCGTGGTTTTCTTCATGTCTGGAACCGGTGGTCCGGCCCGCGCGCCCCGCTGCCCTCCGGGGACGGGCGGGGCTGGTCGGGGCGCATGAGCCTGAATGACGGCACGCCTCTGGACGCGCGGTCGGCGCGGACGGAAGGTGGCGGCGGGGTAACAGCGTGCGGACGCGGACCGGTCGCCGTCAGGCGGCGGGGCGCGCCGGCTCAGACTGCTGGCGGTGCGCGCGGCTGCGCCGCGCTCCAGGCATGAAGAGGATGCGCCGCGAGGAAGAACAGCGGCGGATAGGTGATGGCGCGCCCGAGCGGGGCGGGTACGACGGGAACGGGCGCGGGCAGGATGCCCACGTCGGCGCCAGGGTTGCGGCACAACGGGCAGTGATGGCTGTCGCCGTGACTGTCCGCCTGGCTGCCGTCATCGTTGTTGCCCGGCACCTCCAGGGAGAATGAGGCTTGTCCCGCGCCTTCGCTAGTGCAGAAGTCGACGCTGATGCGATGGGCGTTGTGGCTGGCCGGAGACAGGCTCAGCGCATTCGCCAGCGACGGCGCCAACGACGCCCACAGGATCGCGACGAGCGCGATCCAGACGGCAGGGCGGGTCAGGTAGGCAGCGGAGCACATGGCGCCCGATTATATCGGAGCAGATGGGGCTGCCGTCCAGCGTATGCCAGGAATAATCGAGGCCCGGCTCAGGCCCTAGACCGACAGATGCCGCCGCACGTCCTCGCCATCGATCGCACCGCGGTCGCCGCGCGCCACCACCTCGCCGCGGGACAGCACCACGAACTGGTCCGCCAGCTCGCGGGCGAAGTCGAAGTACTGCTCGCACAGCAGGATGGCGATGTCGCCGCGCTGGCGCAGCATGTGGATGACGCGGGCGATGTCCTTGATGATGGACGGCTGGATGCCTTCGGTGGGCTCGTCCAGGATGATGAGCTTGGGCTCGGCCACCAGGGCGCGGGCGATCGCCAGTTGTTGCTGCTGCCCGCCGGACAGGTCGCCGCCGCGGCGCGACAGCATGGTCCGCAGCACCGGGAACAGCTCGTACACCTCTTCCTTGATACGGCGGGCGCGCGCCGCCGGCTTGGCCGCCATGCCCATCAGGATGTTCTCTTCCACCGTCAGCCGCGCGAAGATGTCGCGGCCTTGCGGCACATAGGCCATGCCGCGCGCGGCGCGCTGGTGCGGCTCCAGGCGCGTGACGTCGGCGCCGTCGAAGGCGATGCCGCCGCGCGCCACCGGCAGCACGCCCATCACGCATTTGAGCAAGGTGGTCTTGCCCACGCCGTTGCGGCCCAGCAGCGCCAGGCATTCGCCCTGGCGCAAGGACAGCGACACGCCGCGCAGGGTGTGGCTGCCGCCGTAGTATTGGTCGATCGCGTTCACGTCCAGCATTTCAGCGCCCCAAATAAACTTCGATGACGCGCGGATCGGCCTGCACCTTGCTCATCGGTCCTTCGGCCAGCACCGAGCCTTCATGCAGCACCGTGACCTTGCCGTTGCCCGCGATCTGGTTGACGAAGTCCATGTCATGCTCCACCACCATCAGCGAATGGCGTCCGCGCAGCTCGTTGAGCAGCTCGCCGGTGCGTTCGGTCTCGGCGTCGGTCATGCCCGCCACCGGTTCGTCCAGCAGCAGCAATTGCGGCTCCTGCATCAGCAGCATGCCGATCTCCAGCCACTGCTTCTGGCCGTGCGATAGCAACCCGGCGGGCAGCGCCGCTTCCGGCCGCAGCCGGATCAGGTCCAGCGTCTCGCCGATCTTGTCGGCCTGTTCGCCGCTCAGCCGCGCGAACAGCGTGGGCCGCACGCGCTTGTCGGTCTTCATCGCCAGCTCCAGGTTTTCGAACACGCTGTGCTGCTCGAACACCGTGGGCCGCTGGAATTTGCGGCCGATGCCGGCATGCGCGATCTGCGCTTCGTTGAGCGTCGCGAGGTCTATGCTCTGGCCGAAGTAGGCCGTGCCCGAAGTGGGCCGGGTCTTGCCGGTGATGACGTCCATCATGGTGGTCTTGCCGGCGCCGTTGGGGCCGATGATGCAGCGCAGTTCGCCTACGCCTATGTCCAGCGTCAGGTCGTTGAGGGCCTTGAAGCCGTCGAAACTGACCGTGATGCCTTCCAGGTAGAGGATGGCGCCGTGGCTGGTGTCCAGGCCCTTGGGGTTGACGCGGCCATAGCCGGCGTCGCCGCTGGGGCCGCCGTCGAGCGCGGCGGATTCGATATGCGTGCTGCTCATGCCTTGTTCCCCTGGATGCGGGCGGAGATGCGGCGCGCCAGGCCGACGATGCCGGTGGGCAGGAACAGCGTCACCAGTACGAAGATCAGGCCCAGCGCATACAGCCAGAACTCCGGCAGCACGCTGGTGAACCAGGTCTTCAGGCCGTTGACGGCGCCTGCGCCGATGATGGGGCCGACCAGCGTGCCGCGCCCGCCGGTGGCGACCCAGATCACCATTTCGATGGAGGTCTCGGTGGACATCTCGCTGGGGTTGATGATGCCGACCTGCGGCACGTAGAGCGCGCCGGCGATGCCGCATAGCACTGCGGACAGGGTCCAGACGAACAGCTTGAAGCCCAGAGGGTCGTAGCCGATGAAGCGCAGGCGGCTTTCGGCGTCGCGCACGGCGGTCAGTACGCGGCCCAGCTTGCTCTGCGTGACCAGCCGCGCCAGGATCAGGGCGCCGGCCAGCGCCGCCAGCGTGATCCAGTACAGCGCGGCGCGCGTGCCCGGCGCGGTGATGTCGAAGCCCAGGATGCGCTTGAAGTCGGTGAAGCCGTTGTTGCCGCCGAAGCCTGTGTCGTTGCGGAAGAACAGCAGCATCGCGGCGAAGGTCAACGCCTGCGTGATGATGGAAAAGTACACGCCCTTGATGCGCGAGCGGAAGGCGAAGTAGCCGAACACGAAGGCCAGCACGCCCGGTACCAGCACCACCAGCAGCATGGCGTACCAGAAGTGTTCGGTAAAGGACCAGTACCAGGGGTAGCTCTTCCAGTCCAGGAATACCATGAAGTCGGGCAGATCGCTCTGGTAGACGCCGTCGCGGCCGATGGCGCGCATCAGGTACATGCCGTGCGCATAGCCGCCCAGCGCGAAGAACAGGCCGTGTCCCAGCGACAGGATGCCGGCATAGCCCCACACCAGATCCAGCGCCAGCGCCGCCATGGCGTAGCACATGAACTTGCCCAGCAGCGCCACGGCATAGGCCGACACATGCAGCGCATGGCCGGGCGGGAAGACGAGATTCAGCCAGGGCAGCAGCGCCAGCAGCGCCACGGCCGCGGCCAGGGCCGCCCATACGCGGCCCGAGTACAGCGGGCGGCGGGTCAGCAGATTGAGGTCAGTCAGCGCGTTCTGTTTCATTCGACACTCCGGCCGCGGGGGGCGAACAGGCCTTGCGGCCGCTTTTGGACGAACAGCACGATCAGCGCGAGGATGGTGATCTTGGCCATGACGGCTCCCGTGTAAGGCTCCAGGAATTTATTGACGCCGCCCAGGCCTAGCGCGGCGATGACGGTGCCGGCCAATTGGCCCACGCCGCCCAGCACCACCACCATGAACGAATCGACGATGTAGCCGCGGCCCAGGTCCGGTCCCACATTGCCCAGTTGGGACAGCGCCACCCCAGCCAGCCCGGCGATGCCGGAGCCCAGGCCGAAGGCCAGCATGTCGACGCGGCCGGTGGGTACGCCCACGCAGTCGGCCATGCGGCGGTTCTGTGTGATGGCGCGCACGAACAGGCCCAGGCGGGTATGGTTCAGCAGCGCCCACACCAGGAACACCACGAAGAAGGCGAAGCCGATGATGACCAGGCGGTTGTAGCTCAGCACCAGTCCGCCCAGCACCGTGACGCCGCCGGACATCCAGCCGGGATTGCCCACCTCGACGTTCTGCGCGCCGAACAGCGTGCGCACGCCCTGCATCAGGATCAGGCTGATGCCCCAGGTGGCCAGCAGCGTTTCCAGCGGCCGGCCATAGAGCCAGCGTATGACGGTGCGCTCCAGCGCCATGCCGACCAGCGCGGTCACGGCAAAGGCCAGCGGCAACGCGGCCAGCACGTACCAGTCCAGCCAGCCCGGCAGCCAGGCGCGGAACGCCGTCTGCACCACATAGGTCACGTAGGCGCCTATCATCAGCAGCTCGCCGTGCGCCATGTTGATCACGCCCATCAGGCCGAAGGTGATGGCCAGGCCCAGCGCCGCCAGCAGCAGCACGCTGCCCAGGCTGATGCCGTAGAACAGGTTGCCGGCCCATTCGATGGTGGTCAGGTGGCGGTCGATCTGTTTGAGCGCACGGCCGGCGGCCTCACGCACGCCGGCGTCGGGCTCGGCGTAAGCGCCGTCGCGTTCCTCGGCCAGGGCGGCCAGGGTGGGGCGGAAGGCGGCGCTGCGGGTGCCGCCCAGCAGCTCCACCGCGTGGCGCCGCTTGGCAGGATCGCTGCTCTTCAATTCCAGGTTGGCCTGCGCGATCAGCAGCGCGTCGCGCACGGCCTCGTTCTTTTCCGCGGCCAGGGCCTTCTCCAGCATGGGCAGGCGCGCCGGGTCGCCGGTTTGTTGCAGGCGGCGAGCCGCCGCCAGACGCTCGGCGGGTTGTTCGGAGTACAGGCGTGAGCCGGCCAGCGCGGCCTCGATGGCGCGGCGCAGGCGGTTGTTGATGCCTATGGCGCCCGCGTCCGCGGGCAGCTCGGCGGCGGCGCCCGTGGCCGCGTCGGTGGCGCGCGCGCCGCCGTTGCCGATCAGCACGCGGCCATCGGGGGCGGCATAGAGCCGGTCCTCGCCCAGCGCCTGCAGCACCGCTGCCGCTTCGGGTTCGGGCAACTGGCCCAGCGCGGCAATCGTCTGGAGCTTGGCGTCCGTGTCGTCGCCGGCCAGCGGCGCCAGCAGGGCTGGGTCCACGCCGCCGGCCGCCGCCGGGGCGGCAGCGAGCGGCAGGGACACCAGCCAAGCCAGCAGGAAACGACGCAAGTAGAGTGCGATTGCCGCGATGCGCATGGCTGCTTGTTCCCAGTGCGTTAGAGACCTTGCTTGCCTTCGTTGCCCGGGATGTACGGGCTCCAGGGCTGGGCGCGGATCGGACCCTTGCTCTTCCACACCACGCTGAACTGGCCGTCCGCCTTGATCTCGCCGATGTAGACCGGCTTGTGCAGGTGGTGGTTGGTCGGGTCCATCTCGATGGTGTAGCCGTCGGGCGCATTGAACTTCTGGCCGCCCATGGCCGCGATTACCTTGTCCACGTCCGTGGTCTTGGCTTGTTCCACCGCCTGCTTCCACATGTGGATGCCGATGTAGGTGGCCTCCATCGGATCGTTGGTCACCACCGTATTGGCGTTGGGCAGGTTCTTGGTCTTGGCATAGGCCTTCCACTTCTGGATGAAGGCGTCGTTGACCGGGTTCTTGACCGACTGGAAGTAGTTCCACGCGGCCAGGTGGCCTACCAGCGGCTTGGCGTCGACGCCGCGCAATTCCTCTTCGCCGACCGAGAACGCCACCACCGGCACGTCGGTGGCCTTCAGGCCGGCGTTGCCCAGCTCCTTGTAGAAGGGCACGTTGGAGTCGCCGTTGATGGTTGAGATGACGGCCGTCTTGCCGCCGGTGGCGAACTTCTTGATGTTAGCGACGATGGTCTGGTAGTCGGAATGGCCGAAGGGCGTGTAGACCTCGTCGATGTCGCTGTCCTTGACTCCCTTGGAATGCAGGAAGGCGCGCAGGATCTTGTTGGTGGTGCGCGGATAGACGTAGTCGGTGCCCAGCAGCACGAAGCGCTTGGCCCCGCCGCCGTCTTCGCTCATCAGGTATTCGACGGCGGGTATGGCCTGCTGGTTGGGCGCGGCGCCGGTGTAGAACACGTTCTTTTCCAGCTCTTCGCCTTCGTATTGCACCGGGTAGAAGAGCAGACCGTTGAGCTCCTTGAACACCGGCAGCACGGACTTGCGCGACACCGAGGTCCAGCAGCCGAAGACGACCGCCACCTTGTCCTGGGACAAAAGCTGGCGCGACTTCTCGGCGAACAGCGGCCAGTTCGACGCGGGGTCCACCACCACGGCTTCGAGCTTCTTGCCCATCACGCCGCCATTGGCGTTGATTTCCTCGATGGCCATCAGGGCAACGTCCTTCAGCGACGTTTCCGAGATTGCCATCGTGCCCGAGAGCGAATGCAGGATGCCGACTTTGATGGTGTCTTCGGCGGCGTGTACCTGGGGCATCCATCCAGACATGGCCAACAGGCTCACGGCGGTCAGTTGCTTAAGGGCTAGTCTGCGTTTCATGGTGACTCCTGATGGGAATGTGCCGGTCGCGCCGGCGAGAACGATCTGAACAACACCCGACGACCAGAACCTCAAAGCAAAAGGCATGCCAACCACGCGCTGACGTGCGGTCCGCTATATGCAGGGGGGATGGGACGCGAGCATCGTGGAGCGCGGCGCGCAAGACGCCAGTGATCGATCTGGTGCCGCATGCACAACATGGGTGCGCGCGGCGCTCGTTGGCGGTGCGTGCGGGGCGGGGCGTCGTCATGCGCGCCTGGCGGCTTGGAGCGCGCCGCCGCAGGAGAAGGGGGAAAACGCGGGGCGGCGGCCAACATGGCACGCCGATTGCTTGGGAATCCGTACTTGTATACAAGAAAGGACTCCAGCATGAACGCCGTAGCAACGCACAAAGGCCCCGTCGCATGGACGATCGCGCAATGGCAGGCCGCCTACCGCGATGAGGGCGCCACGCCCGAGACTCTGCTGGCTGCATGGGCCGAACGCGGCGGCCAGCCGGACAATGCCTGGATCAAGCGCGTGGACGGTGCCCTGCTGGCGCGGCAGCTCGATGCCCTGCATGGGTTGCTGGAAGCCGCCGGCGGCGATCTGAAGCGGCTGCCGTTGTATGGCGTGCCGTTTGCGATCAAGGACAACATCGACGCCGCAGGCTGGCCCACCACGGCGGCCTGCCCGGAATTCGCCTATACGCCTGAGCAGGACGCCACCGTCGTCGCCCGGCTGCGCGCGGCGGGCGCCATCCTGGTGGGCAAGACCAACCTGGATCAGTTCGCCACCGGACTGGTGGGCACGCGTTCGCCGCTGGGCCCCGTGGCCAATACCTTCAATCCGGAATACGTCAGCGGCGGCTCCAGTTCGGGCTCCGCGTCCGTCGTAGCGCGTGGCCTGGCGGCGTTTTCGCTGGGTACCGACACCGCAGGTTCGGGTCGCGTGCCGGCGGGCTTTAACAACATCGTCGGCCTCAAACCCACCAAGGGCCGGCTCAGCACGGCCGGCGTGGTGCCGGCATGCCGCACGCAGGATTGCGTGTCGGTGTTCGCGTTGACGGTGGATGACGCGGAATTGGTGGCCGATATCGCGGCCGGCTTCGACGAGCGCGATCCCTATTCGCGCGCCCAGCCGGCAGGCAGCGTACATCCGTGGCCGGCGCAGCCCAGGCTGGCGATACCCGCGCAGCTGGAATTCTTCGGCGATGCGCAGGCGGCGGCCGCGTTCGACGCGGCGGTACGCGTCCTGAAGGCGTCCGGCGCGACGGTCGAGCCCATGGACTTCACGCCGTTCAGCGAGCTGGCGGCGCTGCTGTATCAGGGGCCCTGGGTGGCCGAGCGCTTTGCCGCCGTGGAAGCACTGTGGCAGAAGAACCCTGGCGCCATCCATCCGGTGGTGCGCGGCATCGTCGAGCAGGCCGCCAACTACAGCGCGCTGGACGCGTTCAAGGCGGAGTACCGGCGCGCGGATCTGGCGCGGCGCATCCTTCGGTCGCTGGCGGGCTTCGACGCGTTGGTCGTGCCGACCGCGCCGTCGATCTACACCATCACCCAACTGGACGCCGATCCGGTGGCGCTGAATTCACGGCTGGGGATCTACACCAACTTTGCGAACCTGGCGGACCTGTCGGCGCTGGCGCTGCCCGCCGGCATGCGCGACGACGGCCTGCCCGCAGGCATCACGCTGATCGGGCTGGCGTGGCAGGACCATGCCCTGGCGCAGTTTGGCCGCCAGTGGCAGGCGCGTCTCGGCCTGCCGCTGGGCGCCACCGGCGCACCGCTGCCCGCCATCAGCCCTGCCCGGGCGCCGGCGGGCGACACGGTGCGTGTGTCCGTGGTCGGCGCGCACTTGCGCGGCATGCCGCTGAACCATCAGCTGACCTCGCGCCGCGCGGTGTTCGTCGAGCAGACGCACACAGCCGGCGATTACCGCCTGTATGCCCTGGCAAAAACATCGCCGCCCAAGCCCGGCCTGGTGAAGTCCGCGAGCGGCGCGCCCATCGAGGTCGAGCTCTGGGATGTGCCGCTGGCTGCCTTCGGCGCCTTCGTGGCCGAGATCCCCGCGCCGCTGGGCATCGGCACGTTGGAGCTGGCGGACGGCCGGCAGGTCAAGGGCTTCATCTGCGAGCCGCGCGGCCTGGAGGGCGCGCGCGACATCACGGAGTTCGGCGGCTGGCGCGCCTACCTGGCCAGCCTGGCCTGATCTCCGCTTTCGATAACCCCCGCAAGAAACCTGGGAGTCGCACCGTGTTCGATACCGTTCTGATTGCCAACCGCGGCGAGATCGCCGTCCGCGCCATCCGCACCCTCAAGCGGCTGGGCATCCGCAGCGTGGCCGTCTACTCCGACCCGGACCGCAATGCCGCCCACGTGCGCGCGGCCGACGTGGCCGTGGCGCTGGGCGGCGAGAAGGCCGCCGACAGCTACCTGCGCATGGACCTGCTGCTGGCCGCCGCCCGAGAGCATGGCGCGCAGGCCATCTACCCCGGCTACGGCTTCCTGTCCGAAAGCGCCGAGTTCGCGCAGGCCTGCGAGGACGCCGGCATCGCGTTCGTCGGCCCGACGCCGCTGCAGATCCGCGAGTTCGGCCTGAAGCACCGTTCGCGCGAACTGGCGGCCGAGGCCGGCGTGCCGATGACGCCGGGCACGGGCTTGCTGGGCAGCCTGGGCGAAGCGCTGTCGCAGGCTGAGCGCATAGGCTATCCGGTGATGCTCAAGAGCACGGCGGGCGGCGGCGGCATCGGCCTTTCGCGCTGCGACAACGAGGCCGAGCTGACTGCGGCCTTCGATAGCGTGCAGCGCATGGGCGAGCATTTCTTCAGCGACGGCGGCGCCTTCATCGAGCGCTACGTCGACAATGCGCGCCACGTCGAGGTGCAGATCTTCGGCGACGGCGCCGGCCGCGTGCTGGCTTTGGGCGAACGCGATTGCTCGGTGCAGCGCCGCAACCAGAAGGTAATCGAAGAGACGCCCGCGCCGCTGCTGCCCGTCGCCACGCGCCAGGCGTTGCACGCCGCCGCCGTGCGGCTGGGCGAGTCGGTCAACTACCGTTCCGCCGGCACCGTGGAGTTCATCTACGACGCGGCGCGCGACAGCTTCTATTTCCTGGAGGTCAATACCCGTTTGCAGGTCGAGCATCCCGTGACGGAAGCCGTCACCGGCCTGGACCTGGTGGAATGCATGTTGCGCGTGGCCGCGGGCGAGCCGCTGGACTACGCCGCCATGTCGCGCGCGCCGCAGGGCGCGTCGATCGAGGTGCGCCTGTACGCCGAGGATCCGCTGCGCCAGTTCCAGCCGTCGCCGGGCGTGTTGACCGATGTGTTCTTTCCGCAAGGCCTGCGGGTGGACGGCTGGGTCGCAACCGGCACCGAGGTGCCGGCGTTCTACGACCCCATGCTGGCCAAGCTGATCGTGCACGCCGGCACGCGCGAGGCCGCGCTGGACAAGCTGGCGCACGCGCTGGCCCGCACCCGCCTGCATGGCATCGCCACCAACCTGGACTATCTGCGGCAGATCGTGGATGACGCGCGCTTTCGAGCCGGAGAGCTGTCCACGCGCTTCCTGGAAACCTTCACGTACCGGCCCGCGGCGATCGAGGTGCTGGCCGCTGGCACCTACACCAGCGTGCAGGACTATCCGGGGCGGGTAGGCTACTGGGACATCGGCGTGCCGCCCTCGGGACCGATGGACGACTATGCCTTCCGCATGGCCAACCGCATCGTCGGCAATGCGCCCGATGCAGCCGGCATCGAGGCCACGCTGGTCGGCCCTACCTTGCGTTTTCACGGCGATGCCATCGTGGCACTGACGGGCGCGGCCTGCGCAGCCACGCTGGATGGCGTACCCATGCCCATGTGGACGCCGGTGACCGTGCTGTCCGGCCAGGTGCTGGCAGCCGGCCGTGCGCTGTCGGGCTGCCGCAGCTATCTGGCCGTGCGTCACGGCCTGGACGTGCCGGTCTATCTAGGCAGCCGTTCGACCTTTGCGTTGGGCCAGTTCGGTGGCCATGCCGGCCGTACTTTGCGCGTGGGCGACATGCTGCCACGGGTCCGCCCCGGGCTGGCCAATGACGCCGGCGAGCCCATGTGCGAACCCCAGGCCGCGCCCGCCGAACTGATCCCGGCGTACGGCAACGCCTGGGAAATCGGCGTGCTCTACGGCCCGCACGGCGCGCCGGATTTCTTCCGGCCCGAAGCCATCGAAACCTTCTTCGCCGCGGACTGGGAAGTGCATTACAACTCCAACCGGCTGGGTGTGCGCCTGATCGGTCCCAAGCCGACCTGGGCGCGCGAGGACGGCGGCGAGGCCGGCCTGCATCCGTCCAACATCCACGATTGTGAGTACGCCATCGGCAGCATCAACTTCACCGGCGACAGCCCCGTCATCCTGACGCGCGACGGCCCCAGCCTGGGCGGCTTCGTTTGCCCCGTCACCATCGCCCGCGCCGAATTGTGGAAGGTCGGGCAGGTCAAGCCGGGCGATCGTATCCGTTTCGTGCGGATCGATTATCAACAGGCTGTGGCGCTGGAGGCGGCGCAGGACCGCAGCGTGGCCGAGCTGGCGGCGCCCGCGCAAGCCCGGGCCGCCGACATGCCCCGGCACGCTGACGCCGCCGCAACGCATGCCGCGCCGGCGGAACCCATCGTGGCGGCGCTGGCCGCCGCGGGCACGCGCCCCTCGGTGTCCTACCGCCAGGCGGGCGACGGCTATCTGCTGCTGGAATACGGTGACAACGTGCTGGATCTGGCGTTGCGCATGCGCATCCACCTGCTGATGGAGGCGCTTAGCGCCGATCCCATCGCCGGCGTGCTGGAGCTGTCGCCGGGCGTGCGTTCGCTGCAGATCCGCTACGACAGCCGCGTTGTCCTGCAAGGCGCGCTGATCGAGCGCCTGCTGCGGATCGAGACCGGCCTGGCCGATGTGGCCACGCTCAAGGTGCCGACCCGCGTGGTCTATCTGCCGATGGCGTTCGAGGACTCGGCCACGCTGGGCGCGGTGCAGCGTTATCAGGAAACAGTGCGCGCCAGCGCGCCCTGGCTGCCGAACAACGTGGACTTCATCCAGCGCATCAACGGCCTGGCCAGCCGCAAGCAGGTCCGCGATATCGTGTTCGACGCCAGCTATCTGATCATGGGCCTGGGCGACGTCTACCTGGGCGCGCCTTGCGCGGTGCCGATAGACCCGCGCCACCGCCTGCTGACCTCCAAGTACAACCCGGCCCGCACGTTCACGGCCGAAGGTACCGTGGGCATAGGCGGTGTGTACATGTGCATCTACGGCATGGATTCGCCCGGCGGCTATCAGTTGGTCGGACGCACCTTGCCCATCTGGAACAAGTTCCTGAAGAACCCGGTGTTCCAGGACGGCAAGCCCTGGCTGCTGCGCTTTTTCGATCAGGTGCGCTTCTACCCGGTGACCGAGGCTGAGCTCGATCTGCTGCGCGAGGACTTCCGCGAAGGCCGGGCCACGATCCGCATCGAGGAAGAGGTGTTCGACTTCGCCGCGCACCAGCGCTTCCTGGCGCAAGAGGCCGACAGCATTGCGGCGTTCCAGATGCGCCAGAAGAGCGCCTTCGATGCCGAGGTCGCCTTGTGGAAAAGCGAGGATGCCGCGGTGGAGCAGGACGCGGCTGCGCCCGAGCCCGAAGCCGAGGCGGCATTGAAAGAAGGCGAAAGCCTGGTCAGCGCCGACATGTGCGGCAACATCTGGAAGATTCCGGTTCAGGTGGGCCAGAGCGTTGCGGCCGGCGACACGCTGGTGGTGGTCGAAGCCATGAAGATGGAACTATCGGTCATTGCGCCCGCTTCCGGCACCGTTGCCGCGATCCGCTGCGTGCCGGGCAAACCCGTGAACGCCGGTGACCCGCTCATCGTGCTGGCCGAAGACGCGACCTGCCCCGTGGTTTGAGCATGCGTCTGGAATCCGAGCAGGCCGCTCCGGCCATCCGCCAGGCGCCGGCCTTGGCCGGCTCGCTGGCCGATCAGGTTTATCAGCGCCTGAAGGACGACCTGTTCGACTTCCGAGTGCTGCCGGGCGAGCGCTTCACCGAGGCCGAGGTGGCGGCCCGACTGGGTGTCAGCCGCACGCCGGTGCGGTTGGGACTGGCGCGGCTGGAGCGCGAGGGCTATGTGCTGCCGCGGCCGCGCAGCGGCTGGCAGGTGCGGCCCTTCGACTTCGAACGCTTCGAGGCGCTGTACGACGTGCGGGTGGTGCTGGAGCAGGCCGCGGTGGAACGGCTGTGCGCGCGCGAGCACATGGACGAGGCCGGCATTCTGGGCGCGCTGAAGGACGTGTGGCTGGCGCCGCCGCGGCAGCGCATCCTGGACGGACGCTTGGTGGCGCAACTGGACGAGGCCTTCCATTGTGCGCTGGTGGCCGCCGCCGGCAATCCCGAGATGGCGCAGATCCATCGCGACGTGACCGAGAAGATACGCATCGTGCGGCGGCTGGACTTCACCAAGGATTTCCGCGTCGACGCCACCTACGACGAGCACGCGGCCATCTTGCGGGCGGTGCTGGCGCGCCGCGCCGACGAGGCGGCACGCATGCTGCGTTCGCATATCGGCATTAGCCGCGCCGAGGTCCGCAAGATCACGCTGCATATGCTGCACGAGGCGCGCGAGCGCGCCGGCGGGCGGGGGCAGGCGTCTGCAGGCGCGGATACGCCCTAGCCCTGCAACTGCTGGTAAACCTCCTGCGACACGCGCAGCAACTCGTCGCGGCTGACTGCGCCCGACAGCGCGTAGCCGAACTGGCCTTCGACCCAATAGAACACCCGCACCGGACCCTCCTGGGTGAACTGGAAGGCGGTCTGCCCACCGGCAGCCTCGCGGGTGACGTACAAGGTCAGGCGCTGGCCATCGGCTGCGCCGTACATGAAGAGCGCAACCGGCCCCGCGCCGCCGGGCAGCAGGCGTCCGCCCACCAACTCATAGCCGGCCTGCGACAGGGACGGCGGGCGCATGGTCGCGCCCATGCGCTTGGTCAGCCAGGTGACCAGGCCCTTCTCGTTGTCGGCGCCGACTTCCACGGGGCGGCCCATGTCGGGCGCATAGACCGCGTGGGCGATGGCGGCGCGCTGGGCATAGCCGCCCGCGACGCGCTCCGGGCTGGCGGTGGCCAGCACCGCTTGCAGATGGCGCGCATCCATGGCGCCGCGCGTGATCCAGGCGGCGCTGGCGCTGATGGCAGCGATCGCCACGCCCGCGGCCAGCGCGCGCCAGGGCCAGGGGGTGGCGGGCCGCGCCAGGGGCAGGCGCAGCGGCAGCGGCTCGTCCAGCACCGGGTCCAGCATGGCGTGCAGCAGGCGCCGCTGTTCGCGCCATTCGTCGACCCGGGCCTGGTCCTGCGGATGCGCGTCCAGGAAGGTCTCGACCTCGGCGCGGCGCGCCGGCGGCAACTGGCCGTCCGCATAGGCATGCAGGTCGGCTTCGGTAATCGGGGTGCCCGCGCCGGGCACTGCGTGGAGGCGTTTCTCGTTCATGTCATTTCACGCGATGAAGCTTGCTGACGGTGTCGCGCGCCTGCATCAGCGCGCCCAGCTTCTCGCGGGCGCGCGACAGGCGCGACATGACCGTGCCCATCGGCACGTCCAGTATCCGGGCGGTTTCCTGATAGGACAGGTCCTCCACGCAGATCAGCAGCAATACCTCCCGCTGTTCGGCGGGCAGGGCTTGCAAGCAGCGGTCCAGGTCGCGCACCTCCAGGTGGTCGGTCTGCGTGGCGCGCACCGGGGCGTCCGGCAGTTCGCCCGGGGCGGTCTGCTCGGCCCGCCGGCTGCTGGCGCGCACGCCGTCGATGAAATGGTTGTGCATGATGCCGAACATCCAGGCGCGCAACTCGCCGCGCCGTTGCCAGCGCGAATAGCGACTCCATGCGCGCTCCAGCGTGTCCTGGACCAGGTCGTCGGCCCGGTGGGGATCGCCCGTCAGCCCGCGGGCGTAGCGCCGCAGGCTGGGGATGCAGGCCAGGATCAGGGCTTCGTCTTCGGCGCGCATGGATTGCTGCGTTTGCTGGCGGACACGGGCTCAGGGCTTGGCGACGTGCCAGACTTCCTTGAAGTTGTCGCCCGTCTTGTCGCCGGCCTTGGCATCCTTGGCGTAGGTGTACAGCGGCTTGCCCTTGCTGGCCCATTGCTTGGTGCCGTCGTCGCGGGTGATGACGGTCATGTCGCCCATGGGCTTGGCGTCGGCGCTGGCCATGACGGGCGGCCAGATCTTGGCGCACTGGTCATTGCAGGCGCTCTTGCCGCCGGCATCCTTGTCGAAGGTGTAAAGCGTCATGCCGGCGCTGTTGACCAGCATGCCGTCCTGGGTCTTGACGGCCTGGGCCTGGGCGCCGGCCGAAAACAGGGCGGCGGCGGAGATGGCCAGGGCTGCGGCGATGTGTTTGCGCATGGTTTGCCTCGTACGTAGATAGGGAAAGTGGGGGACTGCCCTCTACAGACGCTGCCGGCCCGGGCTTTATTCCCGCCGGGCGGAAAGAAGTTGCAAAGGGTCAGCCTGCCGGCCGGACCGCGCCGGGTTCGTAACGCATTTCGTGTTCCAGTTCGGTTTCCTCCACGGGGGTGAAGCCCAGCGCTTCATACAGGCGGCGGGCGGGGTTGCCTTTCAGCACGCTCAGGGTGACTGGGATGCCTTCGGCGTCGGCCTCGTCCAGCACGCCTTCCAGCAGGCGGCGGCCCAGCCCGCGGCCCTGGAAGGCGGGGTCGATCTGGATCTGCACGATGCGCCAGCTGGCCGCGTCCCGGCTATGTTTGAACAGCCCGGCGGGCCGGCCGTCCAGCCAGACGATGCGGGCGTCCTCGAAGCGGTAGAGGATGCGGGCCAGATGGTAGTCGTCGTCCTGTGGCGCGCCCGCGCGCCGCAGGTGCTCGTGCATGGTGGTCTTGCGCAGGGCAAGCAGGAAGGGCAGGTCGTCTTCGGTGGCGGGCTGCAGCGCCAGGGAGCAGGTCTGGGTCATGGAAGCGGGGGAGGTAGGAGGCGTCCGGCTGCCGTGCCGGCCCGATTATCAGGTTATAGAGCGGTTGCGCCCCGGGCGCCAGCCCGGCCGACGGCGGCCGGCTCATTGACCCGGCTCCTCAACCAGGTCCTTTGATCCTGTTCTTCAATCCGCGCCGCCGCTGCGCGCGCACTCCCACCCCAGCTCGGCCAGCGGCGCCACCTTGGCGCCCATGGACTGGGCGTCGTCGGCGGCCGCGTTGCCGCCAGAGGCGCGCGCGGCGACCCCCTGCAGGATGGCGGCCATGCGGAAGAAGCTGTAGGCCAGGTAAAAGCCCCAATCGGCGACACCGGCAAGCCCGCGCGCCCGGCAGTACGCCGCCACGACCTCGTCCTCCGTGGGGATCCCCAGCGCGCCGAGATCGGATCCGGCCACGCCGCGCCACAGCTGCGGCGACACTCGCCAGCACATGCAGTAATAGGCCAGGTCCGCCAGCGGGTGCCCCAGCGTGGAAAGCTCCCAGTCCAGCAAGGCCAGGGCGCGGGGCTCGGTGGGGTGGAAGATCAGGTTGTCCAGGCGGAAGTCGCCATGCACCAGCCGCGTTTCGTCGCTGGCGGGAATGTTGCGGGGCAGCCAGTCGATCAGCGACTCCATGGCGGGCAGGTCCGCCGCGGGCCGGCTTTCGCGGTACTGCCGCGTCCAGCGCGAGATTTGCCGGGCATAGTAGTTGCCGGGCCGGCCGTAGCTTTCCAGGCCCAGGGCCACGTAGTCCAGCTCATGCAGGGCCGCGAGCACGCGGCTGGTTTCGGCGTAGATCGCGCCGCGCTCGGCCGGGTCCAGGCCTGGCAGGGCCGGGTCGACAAAGGTGCGCCCCTGCACATAGTCCATCAGGTAGAAGGGAGTGCCCAGCAGGCTGTCGTCGGCGCAATAGTCCAGCATGCGCGGCACGGGCACGTCGCTGCGCTCCAGCGCCCGCATGACCCGGAACTCGCGGTCGATGGCGTGCGCCGAGGGCAACAGCTTGCCCGCCGGCTGCTTGCGCAGCACATACTGGCCGCGGACCGTGGCCACGATGTAAGTCGGATTCGATTGGCCGCCGGCCAGGCGGCGCAGCGCCACTTCGCCGGCTTGCCCGGCATAGCCCGCACGCACCAGATAGGCGGCCAGCGCGTCCTGGCCAGCAATCGTCTCCACTGTCGCGCCCGTCACGATTGCGCCCCGGCCTGTTCCTGCGCCTGCCAATGCCAGAACTCGTCGCCCTCGTCCATCAGGAATCGCGCCAGCACCATCTTGTGCACTTCGGATGCCCCATCGACCAGCCGCGCCTGGCGCGCGTAGCGGTAGATCCAGGCCAAGGCCGTATCGCGCGAATAGCCGCGCGCGCCGGTCAGCTGGATGGCGGTATCGACCGCCTTGTGCAGCGTTTCGGAGACGACGATCTTCGCCATCGAGACTTCCTTGCGCGCGTAGCTGCCCTGGTCCAGGGCGACGGCGGCGCGCATCGTCAACAGGCGGCCGATCTCGATCGCCATGGCGCATTCGCCCAGCATCCATTGCACGCCTTCGCGCTCGGCCAGCGCGGTGCCGAAGCTCTGCCGGGTTGCCACGTAGTCGCGCGCGATGGCCAGGGAGCGGCGCGCCAGCCCCAGCCAGCGCATGCAATGCGTCAGCCGCGCGGGTCCCAGGCGGATCTGCGTGACCTTCAGGCCGTCGCCCACGCCGAGCAGGCGGTTTTCATCGGGGATTTCCAGCCCGTCGAACACCAGTTCGCAGTGGCCGCCGTGTTCCTCCGGCCCCATGATGGGGATGCGGCGCTCGATGCGCCAACCGGGCTGGTCCGCGTCGAAGAGGAAGGCCGTCAGGCCCTTGCGCGGATCGTCCGAGGTCTTGGCCATCAGGATGAAGTGCTGCGCCACGCCGGCGCCGGTGATGAACCACTTCTTGCCGTGGATGCGCCACTTGCCGTCTTGCAGGGTGGCGCTGGTGAGCATCATGGATGGATCCGAACCGCTGCCCGGATGCGGTTCGGTCATGGCGAACGAGGAGCGTACCTTGCCGTCCACGATGGGCTGCAACCAGCGCGCCTTCTGCGCGTCGGTGGCGACCTTCTCCAGCACCATCATGTTGCCGTCGTCGGGCGCCGCGCTGTTGAACACCACGGGGCCGAAGATCGACACGTTCATTTCTTCGTAGCAGGCCGCCATGCCGACGCGCGACAGCCCCTGGCCGCCGCGTTCGCGCGGCATCTGCAGCGCCCACAGCCCGGCCTCGCGGGCGCGGCGGCGCAGCGGCTGCAAGACTTCGTCGCGGATGTTCTCGTGTTCGTCGTAGGAGGCAGGGTCGGCCTCCACTGGCAGGATGTGGGTTTCGACGAAGTCCTTGATGCGCAGGCGGTAGCTTTCGATTTCTGGCGTGAGGCTGAAGTCCATGTTGCGTCCCGGGGTCAGAGCGTGGAAATGAGATGTCCGCCGTCCACGACCAGGACGGAACCGGTCATGAAGGAAGAGGCGTCGGAAGCCAGCAGCAGCAGCGGGGCCGACAGCTCCCGCGCCTGTCCGAGCCGGCGCTGCGGCACGCGCCGGATCAGCGCCTGTCCCGCGTCGCTGGCGAAAAATTCGCGGTTCAGGTCGGTTTCGATATAGCCGGGCGCGAGCGCATTGACGCGGATGCCGTGGCGCGCCCATTCCAGCGCCAGGGCCTGCGTCAGCTGGATCAGCGCGGCCTTGGAGGCGGCGTAGGCAGGCACCTGTTGAGCCACGCGCAGCCCCAGGATGGAGGCGATGTTGATGATGCTGCCGCCGCCGTGCGCCTGCATGTGGCGGCCGGCAGCCTGCGCCACGCGCCAGGTGCCGTTCAGGTTGACGTCGATCACGTCGCTCCAATCGGCCTCGGTATGTTCCAGCGCCGGACGGGTAGTGGTGATGCCGGCGTTGTTGACCAGGATGTCGATGGCGCCGTCCAGTCTCTCGGACGCGGCATCGAACAAGCCTGCGACGCTGTCGGGTTGGGTCACGTCCAGCGCGATGGCGCAGCTGCGCCGGTCCGCGGCGGCCAGTTCCGCGGCCAGTTGCTCGCCGGCCTGCAGCCTGCGTCCGGCCAGGGCCACGTGCGCGCCGGCGGCGGCCAGGGTGCGCGCGAATTCCGCGCCCAGTCCGCCGAAGGCGCCGGTCACCAGGGCCCGCTTGTTGCGTAGGTCCTCGAACATGCTCACTCTCCTTCGGGCGTTGCCGCCGCGGGGGTCATGCAGGCTTGTACGCCGACGCTTCCACTTCGATCAGCCATTCCGGCCGCGCCAGGGCCCGCACCACGACCAGGGTCGCGGCGGGACGGGCCTCGCCCAGATAGGCCAGCCTGACGGGGCCGAGCAGCGGCAGCTGGCTTTCGTCGGTGATGTAGGTTACGACCTTGACCAGGTCGCCCGCATTCATCCCCGCGGCCTCCAGCATGGCCTGGATGTTGCGCCAGGCAGCGTGGGCCTGGGCTTCGAAGCCTGCTGCGAGCTCGCCCTCGGACGATACTCCCACCTGGCCTGCGATGTGCAGCCAGCGCCCGGCGCCTTCGGTCAGCACGCCCTGGCTATAGGGGCCCAGGGGGGCGCAGACGCCCGCGGGATTGAGTGGTTGGCCTGCCATGTGGACTCCTCGTGAAAGATCAGGCCCGGCCCGCGCCAGGCAGCAGCAGATCGAGCGTCTTGTTGAATAGCGGATAGCCGCCGCCGGCGAAATCGGTCAGCAGATCGAAATGGTTGCGTTGCGGCACCACCAGGTTTTCGACCTGGTAGCCGTGGCTGGCGCAATGCTGTGAAAAATCCCGGCTCTGCCCGCGAAAGCCCTCGGTTTCCAGGGCGCCGGCCGCGAACACCATGGGGACTTCGTACAGCGCGGCGCGCTGGTACAGCCCCAGGTTGCGGGCTTCCGACACGCTCATATGGAGATCGCGGTTGATGGAAGTGCGCAGCAGCGGCTCCAGATCGAACAGCCCGCTCAGCCCGACGTAGCCGCGTATCCGGCCGGCCAGGGCGGGAACCAGGTCGCGGCACAAGGCCCTGGCGGCCATATGCCCGCCCGCGGAATGGCCGGACAAGACGATGCGGCTGGCGTCGTAGCCGTGGCGCTCGCCCTGCGCGGTCAGCCAGGACACGGCCGTGCAGGCCTCGTCGACGATGTCGGAGACGCTGGCGTGCGGCGCCAGCGTGTAGTTGGGCAGCGCCACCGCCACGCCGCGCGCCAGGTACTCGTCGGCGATGAACGAAAAGCCGTGCTTGTCCAGGGCGCGCCAGTAGCCGCCATGGATGAAGACCAGCAGCGGCGGCGCCGGCACATGGTCGGGCACGAACAGGTCCAGCACGCTGGAAGCCCGCTGGCCGAAGCGCAGGTCCAGGCGGGCCTCGGGCCGGCTACGCGTGTCCGCGCTGCGGCGCGCATAGGTAAAGTAGATTTCCTCGCGTTCGGGATGCCGGGCGCGCAGGTTGTACTGCGCTTCCTGCTCCGGATCGATCGCCTGCTCCTGGGAAGAACACGTCATCGCTTCACCTGTCTCCTGTCAGGCGCCCAGGTAGGCAGCCTGTACCCGTGTATCGTCGCGCAGCGCCTGGGCGCTGCCCGAATACGCCACCCGGCCTTCCTGCAGCACGTAGCCGTAGTCCGCGGCGCTCAAGGTCAGCCTGGCGTTCTGTTCGGCGATGAACAGCGTCAGCCCTTCCTGCTTGAGCCGCCGCAGCGACAGGAAGATGTCCTTCACGACCAGGGGCGCGAGGCCCATGGAGGGTTCGTCCAGCATCAGCAGGCGCGGGCTGCTCATCAGCGCCCGGCCTATCGCAACCATCTGCTGTTCGCCGCCCGACAACGTTCCGGCGGGCTGGCGGGCGCGTTCGGAGAGCCGCGGGAACAGGTCCAGGACGAAGTCGAGATTGCGGCGGAACTCCGTCTGGCGGCGCTGCTTCAGCAGCTTGTAGCCGCCCATCTCCAGGTTTTCGCTGACCGACAGGGGCGCGAACACGCGCCGGCCTTCCGGCACCAGCACGATGCCGCGGTCGACGATGCGGTCCGGGGTCAGCGCCTCGATCGCTTCGCCTTCGAAGCGGACGCTGCCGCGCAGGGGCCGCAGCAGGCCGCTCAGGCTGCGCATGACCGTGGTCTTGCCGGCGCCGTTGGCGCCGAGCAGGCAGCCGATTTGCCCGGCGGGAATCTCCAGGCTGGTTTCGCGCAGCACGTCGCCCGCGCCATACGAGGCGCACAGGTTGGTGATTTCAAGCATCGGGCATGTCCTCCCCGAGATAGGCCTGCAGCACCAGGGGATCGGCGCGCACCGCGTCGGCCCGGCCTTCGGCGATCTTGCGGCCGTAGTTCAGCACCAGGATGTCGTCGCACAGCTGCATGACGAAGCTCATGTTGTGCTCGACCAGCAGCACGGTCACCCCGCTGGCGTTCACTTCGCGGATGACTTGCGCCACCTGCGCCACTTCGGCATGCGGCACGCCGGCGACGGGCTCGTCCAGCAGCAGCAGGGTGGGGTCGGCGGCCAGGGCGCGCGCGATTTCGAGGATCTTGGCCTGGCCGAAGCTCAGGTCCGCGGCCAGCACGTCGGCGTGGCGGGCCAGGTGCAGCTGCTCCAGCCGCTGCATCGCGATGTCGCGCATCTGCCGTTCGTCACGGCGCTGCCTGGGCGTGCGCAGCATGCAGGCCCACAGGCCGGAGCCGAAGCGCGCATGGCAACCCACCATGACGTTCTCCAGCACCGTCAGGTCCTTGAAGATCTGCAGGTTCTGGAAGGTGCGGGCGATGCCCAGCCTGACGCGCTGGTGCGGCGGCAGGCCGCGTACCGGGCGGCCGCGAAAGCACACCTCGCCGCGCCCTGGATGCAGCAGGCCGGCGACGATATTGAACAAGGTGCTCTTGCCCGCGCCGTTGGGGCCGATCAGGCCCTTGATCTGGCCTTGCTTCAGGTCGAAGGACAGGTCGGCAAGCGCGGCCAGTCCGCCGAAGTTGATGCCCAGGTCCCGCACCGACAGGAAATCGTGATCAGCCATGGCGCACCTTGCCCTTTGTTGCCGCCACCGGGGTAGCCGGCAAGCTTCTGGGACGCCGGCACAAGCGCTGCGCCATTCCCGCCAGTCCTCCCGGAAAGAACATCAGGACCAGGATCATGCCCAGCCCGAACAGCAGCAGTTCGACGTCATGGAAGGCGCGCAGCAATTCCGGTACGGCGGTATAGACCAGCGCGCCGAACAGCGGTCCCCAATACTTGCCCCAGCCGCCGACCGCGACCATGACCAGCAGCAGCACCGAGGCCGAGAAGCTGAAGGTCTCCGGCGACGCGAACTGGTTGAAGTGCACGTAGAAAGTGCCCGCCAGGGCCGCCACCGCGGCGCAGAGCACGAAGATCGCCACCTTCAGCGCATAGGTATTGATGCCGAGGCTGGCCGCGCCGACCTCGCTGCCGGCCACGCTGATCATGGCGCGGCCGATGCGCGAGCGGGTCAGGTTCAGGAAGCCCCACATCAGCAACAGGCCGGCAGCCCAGGCCAGGTAGAAGAAGCGGCGGTCGGTATCGAAGGCGTAGCCCGCGACGGTGATGGGCTCGACCCCGGACAGGCCGTTGGGGCCGCCGGTAAAGTCCACCAGCTCGACGAACAGCACCGACAGGATGGCGTTGAATCCCAACGTGGCCATCGCCAGGTAATGTCCGCGCAGCCGCAGCACGGGCAGGGCGATGAGCAGCGCCGCCGTGCTTGCGACCGCCAGCGCGGCCGGGATGCTGGCAAGCGCCGGAACGCCGTACTTGGCCGACAAGGCGCCGCTGACATAGGCGCCCAGGCCGAAGAAGCCGGCCTGGCACATGGAGATCTGCCCGCAGTAGCCCATCAGCAGGTTGAGGCTGGCGATCAGCATCAGGTTGATGCTGAACGTCACCGCCAGGCCCACGGCATAGCTGTTCGGCGCCACCAGCGGAAACAGCAGGAAAAGGCCCCACAGCGCCAGCAGGATGCGCAGGTCGCGGTGTCCGCCGTCCCCGTGCGGGTGGATTTCTGATTTCATCTTCACCCCCTTCAGACCTTGTTGATTTCGGCTTTGCCCAGCAAGCCCTGGGGACGGTAGAACAGCACCAGCAACAGCACGATGAAGGACAGCGCATCCTTGTACTGCGAGGAAATCAGGCCGCCTCCCAGCGCCTCGATCACGCCCAGCAGCAGGCCGCCGAGCAAGGCGCCCTGCAGGCTGCCCAGCCCGCCCAGCATGGCTGCGCTGAAGCCCTTGAAGCCGAGCATGGTGCCGTGGTCATAGGAGGTGAAGGTCAGCGGCGCGATGATCACGCCGGCGATGCCGCCGGCCAGCGCCGCCAGCACGAAGGCCACCGTCACCGAACGCCGCACGTTGATGCCGACCAGGGCGGCGGCGTCGCGGTCGATGGCCGTGGCGCGCAGGGTCTTGCCCAGCAGCGTGCGCTCGAAGAAGAAGTGCGTCCCCAGCATGAAGACCAGCGCCACGCCCATCACCCAGAAGCTCTGCGGCGGAATCTGCGCGCCCGCCAGCGGCACGGGCGCGTCGCCGGAAAACGCGGGATAGCCCATGGGCGTTTTGCCCAGCCCCAGCATCACCAGGCTCTTGGTGCAGATGGCCAGGCCGATGCTCAGCAGCGTCACCAGCAGCGGCGCGGGCTTCTTCAGCGGATGGATCACCAGGCGTTCGGACAGGCCGCCCGCCAGGGCCACCAGGGCTACCGCCGCCAGACAGGACAGCCATAGCGGCAGTTCGGCCACCGCGTAGCAGGCCGCCGCCACCATGCCGCCCATCATGACCCATTCGCCCTGGGCGAAGTTGATGGCGTCGGTGCTCTTGAAAATGACGTTGAACCCCACCGCCACGATGGCGTAGATGCTGCCGGTGGTGATCCCGGCGACCAGCAGTTGGACGATTTGCGCGGACATATCCATGGCGGGGTTCCGTGCTGGCTCAGTTGGGCCGGCGCGCAGCCAGCGCGATGCCCGGCAGTTCGACGCCGAATTCGGCCAGGCGCCGCGTCACCGTTTCCAGGTACGACCACAGGATCTCGTATTCCTTGTCGGCGGATACGGCGCCCAGGCCGGCCGCGGCCGTCAGGGCGTTGGCCTGGCTTTCGGGACCATCGGGTTCGGCCAGCCAGGGGCAGTGATAGCCCCGCAGTTCGACCTCGTTCAGATAGCCCGACACGGCCCCAGCCACGGCGCTGCGGTCGGCGTCGGACCAGGCGACGGCGCGTTCCGCGACGTAGAGCCAGCCGAAGGTAGCGTGGCGTTCCTTGGCCTGCACGCACTGCTCCAGGATGCGGCGCGCCACGGGCTCGCGGGCGTTCTCCAGGTAGGCCCGGAACAGTTCGAGTTCCAGTCCGTCTTCGACCGCCGCGTGCGCGGTGAAGAAGGCGTCGGCATGGCAGGCGGCGTCCAGCACCTGGCGGTGCCGGCATTGGTTGAAGATGGCTTCCTGCTGCGGGCTGGGCGGGCGGTTCAGGTAGCCGCCCAACAGCGTGGCGTAGCGGTGGAAGCACTCGATCTGCCAGGCTTCCTCGGTGTTGCGCACAGTGAGGAAGTACTTGGGATCGGATTCGCGGCCGCTCTCCAGGCACAGGCGCACCAGCAGTGCCGGCGTTTCGCTCAAGCCCGCGTATTCCACCCAGGCGCGGCGGCTCCAGGTCAGGCGGGCCGCGTCACGGGTCCGGGCGTCGAGCGCGCCGATGTCGAAGCTGGCCCAGGGAATGTCGGTTTCGGGCGCCCAGCGCTGCTGCTTGCCGGTTTCGTACAGTTCGCGGATCGAGGTGATGGACTGCTTGAGCGTCAGCGGGAAGCGGCGCTCAACGGGAATTCTGGTCGTAGCTGCGTTCATGACAGGTCCTTGGATTCAGAATTCGCCGATCTTCGGGTGATGCAGCAAGGGCAGGTGCACGCCCCAGGGCTCCATCTGGCGCCGCACGCGCTGCACCGTTTCCACGAACAGGGGCTTCTCCAGTTCCTCGACCGTGGAGCCCAGGCCGGCTTCCCAGGTGACCCGGTCCACCTCCATCTCGGCGCGCGAGGCCGGGTTGTCGGGCGCCAGCCACGCGCTGTGGTAGCCGTTGAGCTCGACTTTTTCCATCATGTTGATCACGGCGTTCTCCACCACCTTGATCTCGGCGGGCGACATCTGCGGAATGCGGTGGTCGAGGAAGCGCCAGCCGAACGCGCAGTGCCGCACCTCGTCGCGCATAATGCGGGCGCAGATCTGCTTGGCGACGGGATCGCGAGTGATCTCCACCAGGTGGCGAAAGACGTCGAACGCGATTTCCTCGGCGGCGCAGACCAGCGCCGCAAGGATCGCCTCGACCGACACCTCGGGGTCGAGCGCCATCTTGCGCACGCCGTGGGTGGCGACCGAACCCTGGTACGCGGCCTGGGCCGGCTGCTCCATGTAGCCGCCCAGGGCTTCGGCCATGCGAAAGCAGGCCTCCGCGTGGCGGCTTTCTTCCTGCGAGCGGATGGTGAAGAACAGCCGCAGGTCGGGCTCGCACTTGTCGTGGCAGAAGCGGATCTGCAAGGCAGGGCTTTCCGAAATGGCGCCGTACTCGCTCCAGGCGCGGCGGCTCCAGTACTGTCGGGCCGCATAGCGCTGTTCAGGCGTGTACTGCGAGGCATCGAACAAATGCCAATCGATGTCAGTGCGCGGGTCCCACTGCTTGACCGTCGCCAGGTGGTAGAGATCGCGGATCTTGGGGATCCGGGTGTCCAGGTCCAGCGGAAAGATGCTTTCCGGATCGTCCAGGATGGTACGCGGCTCGGCGCTTGCTACGTTCATGACTGCACTCCCAGGTTTGCCGCGCCGGCGGCGCGCGTGAGTGGAGGTTGCGGAGATGGACTGCTTACTTGTAGTCGGCCAGCCGGAATTGACCGTCCCGGTAGCCGAGCATGACGATGTCGTCCTTGTCCAGGCCGGAGTGGCGCTGGGGCGAGAAATTGAAGACCCCGCCCACGCCCTGGTAGCCGGTGATGGCGGTCAGCTGTTCGCGGGTCTTTTCCTTGTCGCCGCCGCTTTTTTCCAGGGCGGCGCGGGCCAGCATCATGGCGTCGTAGGTCTGGGCCACGAACTGGTTGGGCTTGCGTTTGTAGCGGGCCTCGAAGCGCTTGCTGAGGTCCACGATGCGGGTCTTGATGGGGTCGGCATCGGGCAGATCCTGGCCCACCGGGAACTTGACGCTGACCAGCAACAGGTCCTTGACCGAGTCGCCCGCCAGTTTCATGTAGCGCTGGTCGACGAAGCCGTAGCTGTGCACCAGCGTGAGCTTGTCCAGGCCCAGTTGCTGGGCCTGCTTGATGAACACCACGCCGGCCGGGGTCACGGTCCAGCAGATGATGGCCTGCACCGACGCGTTCTTGATGCGCGTGAGCTGCGGGGTCAGGTCGGTGTCGGCGGGGTTGAAGGATTCATAGGTGATGTCGATGCCGCGCTTGGCGGCCAGCCGCTTCATCTGCTCGACGGCGCTCTGGCCGAAGCCGCTGTTGTCGGCCAGTAGGGCGGCGCGCTTGATGCCTTTCTTGTCGAAGTAGTCCAGCACCCGGTCGATCACCTGGTCGTCGTCCACGGTGCTCTTGAACACGTACTTGCGTTCCGCCACCGGCATCACGATCTGCATCGAGCCTTCGGTGGAAATGAAGGGGGTAGCGGCCTTGTCGACCATCGGCACCATGGCCATGGCGATGCCGCTCATGTTGCCGCCGCCGACGATGATGTCGACCTTGTCCTGGGACAGCAGGCGCTTGGTGGCGTTGATCGCCTTGGCGGTCTGGCTCTCGGCGTCGTAGAACACCCATTCGACCTTCTTGCCGCCGATGCCGCCGGCGGCGTTGATGTCGTCGATGGCCATTTCCATGCCGGCCTTCATGTCTTCGCCGAGGAAGGCGGCGGGACCGGTCACGGACAGGATGGACCCGATCCGTACCGCGTCCTGCGCGCTGGCGGCGTGCATGCCCAGCATCAGCGCGGCGGCCGGCAGCGCGATGGCTGCGCGCCGCGAGAACTCCAGAAACGTCTTTATGCAAGTCATGGTGCTACTCCTGTACCTGATGCGGGATTTGGGGTGTGCAGCAACTTCCACGAACAGCGAAAACGTAGTCGGGCTAGTCCCCTACGCCTGAGGGGTTGCGGAACTCGAGCGAGTCCGACACCTGGTCCGTCTTGCCTGCGCCGTTCTGCAGCGGCACGCGCACCGAGTACCGGACCTGGTCCGCGCGGTAGTGGGACAGGCCGGACATGACCGGCCGATCCTGTTTGTCGAAATACACGAGGTGCCGCGTCAGCACCGGGTCTCCGGGCAGCAGGCTGAGGTAGTCGGCATGTTCGGCCTGCACCGCGCCGCCTTCGATCTTGAGGTTGCCGTAGGCCAGCTCGACCTGGCGGCCGATCAGTTCCAGCAGGGAACCGGCCTCGGCCTGGCGGGCGTCGATGTGCGGGATGCGGTCGACGCGCACATAGCGGTAGTCGATCGAAATCGGCACCTGCTGAACCGTGCGCAGGCGCAGAATGCTCCAGACCGGCGTGCCCGGCGCCACGTCCAGCTCGCGCGCCACGGCGTTGGAGGCGGGCTCCTGGGCGCAGTGCAGCACCCGCAGGCTGAGGGGGCGGCCGTGCGCCGACCATTGGTCGATGAAGTCCATGGCCGGGCTGAACTGCTCGTCGATCTTGGGGGCGCAGACGAAAGTGCCGGACCCGCGGACCCGCCGCAGATAGCCCTCGTCCACCAGTTCCTGGATGGCCTGCCGCACCGTCATGCGGCTGACGTCGAATTGCTCGCTCAGCTCATGATCAGTGTGGAAGCGGTCGCTTTCCTGCTGCCAATTCAGGATCATCATCAGCACGCGCCGCTTGATCTGCACATAGAGCGGCAGAGGGGAGTCCCGGTCCAGCGCCACGGGGCTGGCGACGGGGGGCTCGCTGCGTACGTTCGTAATAGTGGACATGACAGCTGGGTTCCGGGATATGTATATAGGATTTGTATATTTGTCTAGTTAACTAGACTTTATGATATATTGATTTCGAAAGTCAAGTACGGATTAGCGATATGAATATTTCTACGCTCGACCTTGCGTTGGCACTCGCGCCCCATGGCCTGGATGCCGTCCTGTCCTTTGATCAGCCCGCGTCGCTGGACCGGGCGGACGTGCTCATATGGGATCCCGCCGGGCTGTACCCGGTGCTGGAGGCCGCCTGCGAACGCACCGATCCGCCGGTGTTGGGCGTGGGCGCCTCGGAATGGCTGCTGGCCACCAGCCGCCACTGGCGCGAGCAGTTCAAACGCCTGCTGGGCGCGGGCGGCACGCTGGTCGTCCTGGTTCCCGCGCCGCGCACGGTGGGCGTGCATACCCTGCAAGACATCCTTCCCTACGATTGGTCCGAGCCTCTCCTGCCCCGGACGGTGAGCAGCCAGGCGCTCGAGGGCGACGCCGCGCCACGGCAGGCGGGCGAGCCTTTCCGCACGCTCTTCACCGAAGCCGCGCGCTGTTTTCAGCCTGGCGCGACCTTGTCTGCGGCGCCGGGCGCGAGCATTCTGGAGACAGGGTCGGGCATGACGCTGGCCAGCTACGCCAGCGAACCGCCCGGCCGCCTGCTGCTGCTGCCGGCGCTGGCGCCGGGGTTGGCCCAGGACGAGGCGGGCGCGGCGCTGTTCCTGCGGGAATTGCGCCGCTGCATAGAACGCCTGGGCCAGCGCAGCGGCGTGCGCCTGGCGGCGTGGCTGGATCTGCAACGCGGCGCGGCGGATGAGCAATTGCATGCCCGCCGCGCGCAGTGCCTGCGCGAACGCCATGCGCTCGACCTGGAGCTGCAGGAACTGGATCGCGCGATGGCCGAGCGGGATTTCTTCAAGCAGCTGCTTGCCGGCGAAGGCCTGGGAGCGGGGTTGGCGGCCGCGGAAGTCTTCCGCCGCAAGAACGTGCCGGTCCATGCGGATTGGGTCGAGAAAGACCTGCACATCGTCGAACTCGACCAGCGCAACGTGCTGCTCAAAGTGCGTCTGGCGGATGAACCGCTGGATGCCGCGGCACTGCGCCGGCTCGAGCAAGCCCGCGCGCGGGTGGCGGATTATTTTTCCAAGCCGACTTCCATTCTGGTGGCGGACTGCGCCGACAATGCCTTGCCGCCGTCCGCGCGCGCGCCGCGCCGGCATGCCGTGCTGGAAGGCCTGGACGATGCCTACGTGCTGAACGGACTGCACCTGTACGGCTGGCATCTGGAAACTGCTGGCGACAGTCCCGACCGCTTGCTGCAGCGCTTGATGCAGGCGGACGCGGACCTGAGCGATTCCCTGCTGCGCGCCACGCTGCGCGGCCTGTCCCCGCAAGCCGCCGCCTGAAGGGCGCGGTGAGCGTTTCGCCTCTGTGAGACTCCGATGCCCGCCGACACACCCGACCATCATGTCCTGGATATCGCACGCAACAGCGCCAACCACCTGGCGCTTACTCCGCTGACATTCATCGAGCGCGCGGCCAAGGTCTATCCGGAGCGCACCGCCATCGTCCATGGCGCGCTGCGCCAGAGCTGGCGGCAGACCTACGCGCGCTGCCGCCAGCTGGCCAGCGGGCTGGCGCGCCTGGGCGTGCGGCCCGGCGATACGGTGGCCGTGATGGCGCCCAACATCCCGGCGCTGTACGAAGCCCATTTCGGCGTCGCCATGGCGGGCGCGGTGCTCAACGCCCTGAACACCCGGCTGGACGCGGAAACGCTGGCCTTCATCCTGGAGCACGGCGCAGCGACGGTGCTGCTGACGGACCGCGAGTACGCGCCCGTCATGGCGCAGGCGCTGGCCAAGAGCCGCAGGCCGATCCGGGTGGTGGACATCGACGACCCCGAGTACGGCGGGCCGGGCGAGCTGATCGGGGAAATGAGCTACGAGGCGCTGCTGGCGTCGGGCGATGCGCAGGCCGGATTCCCCTGGCCGGCGGACGAATGGCAGTCGCTGTGCCTGAACTACACCTCCGGCACCACCGGCAGCCCCAAGGGCGTGCTGTACCACCATCGCGGCGCTTACCTGAATGCGATGGGCAACGCCTTGGCCTGCGACATGCGCCAGCATGCCGTGTACCTCTGGACCTTGCCGATGTTCCATTGCAATGGCTGGAGTTTTCCCTGGACCATTGCGCTGCTGGCCGGAACCAACGTGTGCCTGCGGCGGGTCGAGGCCGGCGCCGTCTTCGATGCCATCCAGGCGCACGGGGTCGATTATTTCTGCGCCGCGCCGGTGGTGCTGGGCATGCTCATCAACAGTCCGCCGGAGATCAAGCGCCGCGCCTCGCGTCCGGTGCAGGTGCTTACGGGCGGCTCGCCGCCGCCGGCCGCCGTGATTGCGGCGATGGATGAACTGGGCATAGACGTCACGCACCTGTATGGCCTGACCGAGAGCTATGGTCCTTCGATCAGCTGCGCCTGGCACGAGGCCTGGAGCGATCTGCCGCTGGAGGAACAGGCCGCGCTCAAGGCGCGCATCGGCGTGCGCAAGCACACGATGGAACAGGTCCGCGTGCTGGATCCCGCCACCCTGGACCCCGTGCCGCCGGACGGCGTCACCGTGGGCGAAATCATGATGCGCGGCAACACGCTGATGAAGGGATATCTGAAGAACCCCCAGGCCACCGCCGAGGCCTTCGCGGGCGGCTGGTTCCATACCGGCGATCTGGCCGTGGTGCACCCCGATGGCTACATGCAGATCAAGGACCGCGCCAAGGACATCGTCATCTCCGGCGGCGAGAACATCTCGACGGTAGAGGTCGAGGATGTCTTGTACGCGCACCCCGCCGTGCTGGAAGCGGCGGTGGTGGCGCGGCCCGACGCCAAATGGGGCGAGACGCCCTGCGCCTTCGTCACGCTGAAGGACGGCTGCGCGGCAAGCGCGGACGAATTGACCGGCTTCTGCCGCACCCGGCTGGCGGGCTTCAAGGTGCCGCGCACCTTCGTGTTCGGCCCGCTGCCCAAGACCGCCACGGGCAAGATCCAGAAGTACCTGCTGCGCGAACAGGCGCGGCAGCTATGAGCCCGCCGCTGCCGGCGCGGCTCTAGGCGCGCGGCAGCAGGTCCAGCGCCTGCGCGTCGAAGCGCCGCAGGTTCGGGAACACCAGGCCCAGATCCTCGCGGCCAGCGCCGAACCAGGCGCCCAGGGACGCGCCCAACTGGTCCACGGCCAGGGTGGGCAAGAGGCGGCCGTTGTCGACGAAGCCGGGGCCGTCCAGGGCGATTTCCGGATGGCTGCCGTAGTAGCGGCCGCCCTGGACGGCGCCGCCCAGCACGAAGTGGTGCGAGCCCCAGCCATGGTCCGAGCCGTTGCCGTTGGAACCCAGGGTGCGGCCGAATTCGGATGCGGTGAAGGTGGTCACCTGGTCGGCCACGCCTATCGCCGACAAGGCCTGCTGGAACGCGGCCAGGGCCTGGCCCAGTTCCTTGAGCAGGGCGGGGTGGGTGTCGTTCAGGCCCGCGTGATTGTCATAGCCGTTCTGCGACACGAAGAAGACCTGACGGCGCGCGCCCAGCGCCTGCCTGGCGGCGATGATGCGGGCGACGATCTTCAACTGCTGCGCGAGTGGCGATGAGAAATCGCCGGGCACGGCTACGTCGGCAAGCGCTGCGCGCAGGCGTGCATCGGCGTCGATGGACTGCGCGGCGATGCGCGACATCTCGCGTTCCATCAGATGCTCGCGCGGCTGGGTGATCAGTTGGCGCAGCAAGGCGGTGCAGGCGCTGGAGCCATACATGTCGCGGGTCAGCGGGTCTATCTGCGTGGAACCATGGATGCCCACGCGGTATCCGGCAATCTTGCGCCCGGCCAGCAGCACGCTGCTGCCGCCCGCCGTAATGCCCGTGAAGGTGCGTTGCGCGTTGGCGTCAGCGTACAGGTCCGTCAGCCTTCCGGCCCAGCCCGATGCGGCGCCTTCCGGCGCCAGCGCCTGCCAGTACGACTGCTGGTCGTTGTGCGAGAACAGCTTGGGCGGCAAGGGCACGCGCGCGCCGATGTATTCCTGTTTGGACGTGGGCACGACCAGCGGGCCTATGTTCAGCAGCACCGCCATGTCGCCGCTTTCGTACAAGGGCTTGAGCGGCGCCAGCGACGGGGCCAGTGCAAACTGCACGCCGCCGGGCGCGGGCTGCTTGCCGCGCAGCGCGGTGGCCTGCAGGGCGTCGCGCGGCAGCGCGATGTCGGTGCGCGCCTGGGCATACGCCTTGTATGAAGCCGCGTCGTAGGGCACCAGCGAGTTGTAGGGGTCGTTTCCGCCATACAGGAACACGCAGACCAGCGCCTTGTAGGAAGAAGCTGGCGCCGATTGCGCGGCCGCTGCGCCCAGGGCCGCCAGGTTCAGCGCCAGCGGCGCGGCGGCCCCGGTGGCGCCCAGCGCGCAGGCGCGCAGCAGGAATTCGCGGCGGCTGGTCTGCGCATCGGAGCGGGAGCTCTTCATTTCTGCACCAGGTATTCGGGGCTGGCGGCCACCAGCATGATAGAGGCGCGCACCCGGTCGCGCGGCCGGCCCGCGGGTATGGTTGCCACGGCCCGCGCGATGGCGCCAGCGGTCTCGGCGGAGTAGGCGTCGCCCGCCAGCAGCAGCGCCACCCGCGCCACCAGCGCGGACGGATCCTGGGCCAGCGCGATCTCGGCGGTGTAGGGGGTCTGCAGATCCTCCCAGCCCCGGTCCACATAGATGGCCAGGAAGTTCAGGTAGCCGGCGATGCTGGTCTCGTCGGTGATCTGCAGTTCCGGCGCCACCAGGTGCTGGCGCGCCAGTTCCGTCACCGGCGGCACGTAGCGCGGGCGGAAGAAATTGAAGACGCTGGCCGAACGCATCGGGCTCTGGGCCAGCCGGATCGTGTTGTCGGTGGTGTCCGGCATGGCCCAGGCGCCGTTGTTGGAGGTGGCGCCGAACGCCCGCGCCCAGGCCGCAAAGCGCACGATGGGTTCGCGCACCTTGCCCCAGCCGGGGGCGGCCAGGTCGGGGTTGCGCGCCTCGGGGTCGAGCAGGACTGCGCGCACCACCGCCCTCAGGTTGCCGCGCGCGCCGGCGCCATCGTCGTTGAAGGCGGCGGACACGCGTCCGACATAGGCGCGGCTGGGATTACTGGTGACCAGCCGCTGGATCAGTTGCGTGCCGATGAAGGGCGCCACGTTGGGGTGGGCGCAGATCACCTCCATGGCGCGCTTGAGCGACAGGTGGCCGTCGGTGCCCGCCGGCACCACCGCGCCCAGGAAGCGCTTTTCAGCCAGGGAATGCAGTCCGTTGTTCAGGGCCATGGGCCGGCGGTGGAACTCCACATCGGTTTCCGGGCCGTTGATGTCCCAGCCGGTGAAGACCTTGGCCAGGCCCTGCACGTCGGCATTGTCATAGGTTTCCACCGGCGCGCCGTTCACCATCCTGACGGCGCCGTCCGGCTCCAGCTCCAGCAGGCCGATGCTGAACAGCTGCATGACCTCGCGGGCGTAGTTCTCGTCGGGATGGCGGCCGGTCTTGGGATCTTCCTTGCGGTTGCCGCGATAGGTCAGCATGCAGCCCATGGACAGGTTGCGGGTCACCGCCGTCAGCAGCTGCTGATAATTGCCCAGGGCATGCTCGGCCAGCAGGTCCATGAAGCCGGCCGCGCCGAACAGCGGCCAGGACGCCGTGATGGACGACACGCCCACCACGAAGATCTCGGACAGCGCGAACGCCACCCGCGTGCGCACCTGGTCCGGCGCGGCGATGAACTTGCGCCATAGCGTGGATTCCAGGGGGGCGTTGATGCCGTTGCCCTTGAACTCCTCGGTGTTCTTTTTTTGTTGCAGCAGCCAATCGAAGTGGGTCTGCGACGGCGGCATGGCCAGCTGCGCGTCCAGCCAGGCCGCGTAGCCGTCGCGCACCACGGCGTCGATGTCGGCGGGCGTGGGGCCGAACGTGGCCTGCGCCAGGAAGCGCGAGGCCTGGCCCGGGGTGGGTTTGCGGTGGGAGAGATCGGCGGACTGCGGCGCAGCCGCTGACGGCGTAGCGGACATGCGCAGGCACCTCGTCGAATGCGAAAACCTACGGTACTGAAGCCCAGGGCGGGCTTCAATACCGTCATTCGAACGAGGGACTAGTCCAAAAGGATGGTGTCAGACCGAGCGCGTGATGCCGCCGTCGATGCGGATGTTCTGGCCGGTGATGTAGGAAGAGGCGTCGGAAGCCAGGAAGGCGATCAGGTCCGCGACCTCTTCGGCGGTGCCGTAGCGACCCATCGGGATGCGCGTGCGGCGGTCTTCCTTTTCAGGCAGGCTGTCGATGAAGCCCGGCAGCACGTTGTTCATCCGCACATTGTGTTCGGCGTATTCGTCGGCGAACACCTTGGTGAAGGCGGCCAGCCCGGCGCGGAACACGCCAGACGTGGGGAACAACGCTTCCGGCTCGAAGGTGGCATAGGTCGAGATATTGACGATGGCGCCGGATTTCTGCTGCTTCATCACCGGTGCGACCAGGCGCGCGATGCGCACCACGTTCAGCAGGTAGAACTCCATGCCCAGGTGCCAGTCCTCGTCGCTGATTTCCAGCAGCGGACCCTTGGGGCCGTGGCCGGCGCTGTTGACTACCGCGTCGATCCTGCCCCATTTCTGCAGGGTGGCGTCCACCAGCCGCGCCAGGTCTTCGGGCGAGCGGTTGGACCCGGTGATGCCCAGGCCGTCCAGTTCCTGCGCCAGGGCCTCGCCCTTGCCGGAGGAAGACAGGATGGCCACGCGCCAGCCGTCGGCCGCCAGTTTGCGCGCCGCCGCCGCGCCCATGCCGCTGCCGCCGGCGGTGACGATCGCCACTTTTTCCGTGCTCATGCTCACTCCTGGTCTTGAATTATTGGGGAGCGGCCATTGTAGAAGCGGGACCGACCCGCCACACCACATTGCCGACGTCGTCCGCCACCAGCAGTCCGCCCTGGCGGTCTATGGCTACCCCTACCGGCCGCCCCTGGGCTTCGCCGCTTTGGTTCAAGAAGCCCGTCAGCACGTCGCGCGCGGCGCCATCGGGCTTGCCGTCGCGGAAGGGCACGAAGATGACCTTATAGCCGCTGCGCGGATCGCGGTTCCAGGAACCGTGCTGGCCCACGAACATGCCGTCGGTGTAGGGCGCGGGCAGCTTGGAGCCACCCGACCAGGCCAACCCCAGCGAGGCCGTGTGCGGACCCAGCGCGTAATCGGGCACGATGGCGCGCGCAACCAGGTCCGGGCGCGGCGGCTGCACCCGGGTGTCGACGTGCTGGCCGAAGTAGCTGTAGGGCCAGCCGTAGAAGCCGCCGTCGCGCACCGAGGTCATGTAGTCGGGCACCAGGTCGCTGCCAAGCTCGTCGCGTTCGTTGACCGAGGTCCACAACGTCTTGCCGTCGGGCGCCCAGGCCATGCCCACCGGGTTGCGCAGGCCGGTGGCATACAGGCGCTTGTTGCCGCTGGCCACGTCGATCTCCCAGATGGCGGCGCGTCCCTCTTCGATGTCCATGCCGTTTTCGCCGACGTTGCTGTTGGAGCCTACCGACACATAGAGCTTGCTGCCGTCCGGGCTGGCCAGCAGGTTCTTGGTCCAGTGGTGGTTGATGCCGGCCGGCAGGTCGGTGACCTTCACGCCAGCGGCGCTGATCCGTTGCTGCCCGGCTTCATACGGAAAGCGGACCACGGCGTCGGCATTGGCCACGTAGAGCTGATTGCCGATCAAGGCCATGCCGAATGGCGAATTCAGGCCCTCCAGCAGCACGCTACGGGCGTCGGCGACGCCGTCGTGGTTGGTGTCGCGCAGCAGGGTGATGCGGTTGGCGCTGTCGGTCCTGGCGCCGGCGCGTTTCATGACCAGGCCGGCGACCCAGCCCTTGAATCCGCCCGAGGCCGATTCGGGCTTGGGCGGTGCATTGGTCTCTGCCACCAGCACGTCGCCGTTGGGCAGCACGTACAGCCAGCGCGGATGGTCCAGGCCGCTGGCGAACTCGGTCACCGCCATGCCATCGGCGGCCACGGGATGCGCGCCTGCGGGCCAGCCCACGGCCTTGGCGGTCTTCACGGTGGGTATGGCGGTGGGATTGGGGGCGGGCAGCTGGGGCGAAGGGCCCATGCCGGCCTCGACCGGCAGCGTGGCCATTTCGCCGCAGGCATTGAGGGTGGCGACGGCCATCGCGGCGGCCAGCAGAAGGCGTGGTGTGGGCATGATGCATGCTCCGGGGGCGGTGAGGTCCATCATACGCTTGGGCCCGCGCCGGCCCGGGGATGATCAGCGCATCTCGAACGCTTCCTGGTGCCAGTGCACGTGCGCGCCGCCCAGTTTGCGCAGCCCGCGCCTGAGCGCATCCGCCAGGCCGGTGGGTCCGCAGAACCAGACGTCGGCGACGCGGCCCGCGGCCACCTCGCCCTGCGCCAGCGCGCCGGCCGTCAGCGTGTTGCCGTCACGCGCGCTGTGTATCGTCAGCGTCACGCAGTCCAGCGCGGCGCAGCGCTCCCGCAGCAGCGGCACGAAGGGATCGGTCGCGGCGTCGCGCACGCAGTAATGCAACCACACGCGCGGCGGCTGCGCCTGGCCGGCCTGCAACGCTTCCAGCCATGCGAGGAAGGGAGTGACGCCTATGCCCCCCGCCACCCAGACCTGCGTGGCGCCAGCCGCGTCGGGTTCCAGCTGAAAGCGGCCATAGGGTCCTTCCACGGCGACGTCCTGGCCGATCCGCAGCGTGCGCGCCAGCGTGCGGGTGTAGTCGCCCAGGGCCTTGATCTGGAACGTCACGCGGCGCTCGCCAGGCACGGGGGCGCTGGCGATGGTGTACGGGTGGGCGCCTTCCTTGCGGTCGAAGGTGACGAAGGCGAATTGCCCCGCATGGTGATGCCGCCAATTGGCGTCGAGATCGCAGCTGACCTCCATGATGCCGTCCGGCTGGTGGGTCAGCGATACGATCTTTCCGCGCGCGCGGCGGCCGTGGCCAACGCGTCCCAGCAGCGCCACCAGCGCGGCATAGGCGCCCGCGGCCAGCAGCGGAATCAGCAGCAGGCCCACGGGACCGCTCCAGTAGTACGCCGGCGCCAGCGCCACCGTATGGAACACCAGCGCCAGGAATAGCAGCGGCATGACGCGATGCAGGAGGCGCCAGGCCCGATAGGGAAAGCGCCGCCACAGGGTGATTGCCAGCATGGCAAGCAGCAGGTAGATCGACCATTCGCCCAGGTCCTTGGCCACGCCGCGCGAGCCTTCGAACAGCGCCAGCACGACGTCGCGGGCGGGACGGTTGCCCGCGTCCGCCAGGCCCTTCAGCGGGCCGCTGGCCAGCTTCAGCAGCCAGTGCGCGGCGCCGGCGCCCACCGCGAGCATGCCGGCCCATTTGTGCAGCCGGTAGATCTTGTCCATGCCGCCCAGCGGCCGTTCCAGCCATACCGGCCGCAAGGCCAGCAGCATGATCAAGGCCATCAGCCCGATGGACCAGACGCCCGTGAGGTACAGGCCTTGCTGCCGCGCGATCCAGTACCAGGCGCCTGCGGCGGGCGGCTGCAGGATCAGCGCGTCCAGGCCCCAGGCCAGGGTAAGGGCAAGCAGGAAGCCGCCGAGGGCGGCGCCGGTTCCTATCGGTTTCATGATGACATCCATGTTGGGGCGCTCGGCCCGCCGGATGCGGGCGGAGCGTGGCAAGGCGCGATCGCGCGGGTGCTTCAGTCCTTGATCTTGCTGCGCAGGACGGCGCCGCTTTGAGCGTCGACCCGCAGCTTCACGCGTTGGCCTTGCGGGTTGTCGGCCTTGACGTCGTAGCGGCCGTGTTCGAGCTCGATCTCGGTGATGTTGCGGTAGCCTGCGGCGGTCAGCGTGTCGTAGACCTGGCGCACGGTCAGCGTCGCGTTGGCAGGGGCCGTGGCGGCGGGCTGGACAGGCGTTTGCGCCGGCGTCTGGGCGTGAACGGCGGCCGCGCCGGTGAGGGTTGCGGCGCCAAGCGCCAGGGCGGCCAGGGTGTTGCGGATTGCGGTCATGGAATGGCTCCTTGGTTGTTGCGGGTTGCCGGAATGGCGACCATGACCGCATTATTCGGTTGTGCGGATGAACCAATTCTGAAGCCGCCGTTCACGTGCCGTTCATTTTTCGGGCGCTATAACTGGGCGGAGAATCGCCTCTTATGACGGACCCTGAATTGCGAAAGAGACCATGACCCGAGGAATGCGTACCCGAATCTGGCTGTCCTGCGGCGCGCTGATGTTGGCGCTGGCCGTCGGCCCCGGCACGGGCGTGGCCGACGAAAGCGACCATGAGCAGGCGCGCCAGGCCCTGCAGGCCGGCAAGGTCCTGCCCCTGCGCTCGGTGCTGGACATCGTCGAGCGCGACTATCCCGGGCAGGTGGTCAAGGTCGAATTCGAGGAAGACGATGGCGAGTTCATCTACGAGATCCGGCTGCTGCAAAGCGGCGGCCGGCTGGTCAAGCTGAAGATCGACGCGCGCGACGGCAAGGTGCTGGGCGTGAAGGGGCGCGACATCCAATTCCGGGACAAGCACTGATGCGCATACTCGTGGTCGAAGACGAACCTACCCTGGCCACGCAATTGGCCGACGCCTTGCGCCAGGCCGGCTATACCGTCGATACGGCGGCCGATGGCGGGACGGCCCAATACATGGGCGCGGTCGAGACCTACGACGTGGTGGTGCTGGACCTGGGCCTGCCGGTCATGGACGGCCTGACCGTGCTCAAGCAATGGCGCGCCGGCGGCCAGGGCATGCCGGTGCTGATCCTGACGGCGCGCGACAACTGGCACGAGAAGGTCGCCGGCATCGATGCCGGCGCCGACGATTATCTGACCAAGCCTTTCCACATGGAAGAGCTGCTGGCGCGGGTGCGGGCGCTGCTGCGCCGCTCCAGCAGCCACGCCAGCGCGCAATGGCGCTGCGGACCGCTGATGCTGGACACGCGCCTGGCCAAGGTCACGGTGGACGGCCAGGCGTTGTCCCTGACCAGCCACGAATTCAAGGTGCTGGCCGTGCTGATGCAGCGCGCGGGCGAAGTCATTTCGCGCAGCGAGCTGACCGAGCACGTCTACGCCCAGGACCACGACCGCGATTCCAACACCATCGACGTGTTCATCGGGCGGCTGCGCAAGAAGCTGCCGCCCGACACCATCGAAACCGTGCGCGGCCTGGGTTATCGCCTGGCCTGCGCCGCATGATGCCGCAGGGCGCGCGCGCACCCGGCTCGCTGCGCTGGCGCCTGCTGGCCGGCACGCTGGCCTGGATCGTGGTCACGGTGGTGTTGGCCGGCTGGGGGCTGGGCAGCTTGTTCCGCCAGCACATCACCGAGCAATTGCGCGCTGAACTGACCCTGCACCTGAACCAGCTGACCGCCGCCGTGAATGTGGCTCCCGATGGCCGCCTGGTGGTATCGCCGCCGCTGAGCGATCCTAGGCTGGAGCAGCCACTGTCCGGCCTGTACTGGCAGATCGACCGGCTCGACGAGCAGGGCCGCCCGGTGGCCGTGGGCGCGGCGCGCTCGCGTTCCCTTTGGGACCAGGTACTGGCGCTGCCCGCCGCCGACAACGCGGATGGCGTCTATGACATCGCGGGGCCGGAAAAGCACCGCCTCACCGCGTTGACGCGCATGCTGGAACCGGCCGAGACCGAGGCCGCGCCCTTGCGCCTGATCGTGGCGGCCGACAGCCAGGTGCTGGCTGAACCGATAGGGCGCTTCAACCACATGCTGCTGATTTCGCTGGGCGCGCTGGCGGCTGGATTGACCGTGGCGGCCGTGGTCCAGGTGATGGTGGGCCTGCGGCCGCTGGCAAGGCTCAGGCGGCAGCTGGCCCGGCAGCATGGCGGGGCCAGCGTGCGCATCGAGGGCAGTTTTCCCAGCGAAATCCAGCCCCTGGTCGATGATTTCAACCGCGTCCTGGCCGTCAACGCCGACATGGTGCAGCGCGCGCGCACGCAGGCCGGCAATCTGGCGCATGCGGTGAAGACCCCGCTGACGATCTTGGGCAATGCCGCGGCGCGCGAGGAAGGGCCGCTGGCGGCGCTGGTGCAGGAGCAGGTCGGCATGGCGCGCCGCCAGATCGACTATCACCTGGCGCGCGCCCGCGCCGCCGCGGCGTCCGACGCGGCCGACAGCCGCACGCCCTTGCGCAAGCCCATCGAGGGCCTGTTGCGGGTCATGCAGCGCCTGTATGCGCAGCGCGGATTGCAGCTGGAAATGCCCGAGTTTGCCGATGGCCTGGTGTTCCGCGGAGAAGAGCAGGACTTGCAGGAGATGGTCGGCAACCTGCTGGACAACGCCTGCAAATGGGCCGAACGCCAGGTACAGGTCACCGCGCTTGCGGCGGACCCTGGCCAGTTGCTCATCCAGATCGACGACGATGGCCCCGGCATTGCCGACGAGGAGCGCGAACGCATTTTCCTGCGCGGCGTGCGCATGGATGAACAGCGCCCGGGTTCGGGCCTGGGATTGGACATCGTGCGCGACCTGGCCACCACGTATGGCGGCCAGGTGCGGGCCGAGCGCTCGCCGTTGGGGGGCTTGAGGGTGTCGCTGTGGCTGCCGGCCGCCTGAGGCCGGCGCACGGATTTACTTGACCAGCGTGACTGGCGCTTCGGCCAGTTGCAGCACCTGGTTGGCGACCGAGCCGATCAGGATGTTCGCGAGTGTGCCGTTGCCGCGCGTGCCCATCACGATGCGTGCGCAGTTGTGGTCTTGCGCGTAGCCGGCGATTTCCGTCGCCGCATGGCCGAATGCGACGTGGCTGGTGTAGTCGGCGCCGGTCACGTCCAGAAGCTTGCGTGCCTCGTCCGTGGCCTCCTGGCCTTCGCGCAGGTAGAACTCGTCGATCATGTCCTGCGTGATCAGGCGCGACAGGCCGGCCCGGCCTTGCACGGGCGTCTGGACGTTGAGCAGATGGATGCGCGCGGCGCCGGCGCCTTGGGCCAGCTGGCGGGCATACAGGACGGCGCGGTTGGCGTTGTCGGAGCCGTCTACAGGGACCAGGATGTTCAGCATGGATGCTCCTTGACGGTTACTTGACCAGAGTGACGGGCAACTCCGTCAGATGCAGGACGCGTGTTGCGACCGAACCCAGGAACCAGGACGACACCGAGCCCAGCCCGCGCGAGCCCATGTAGATTTCGTCGGCGCCGGATTCGTCGGCCACGCGCACGATGGTCTCGGCCGCCGCGCCCACTTCGACGCGGGCCTGGAAGGGCACGCCGGCCTGGGTCAGCAGGTCGCTGGCGGCCTGCAGCGCGTGGCGGCCTTCTTCCTCGTGGTAGGCGTCGATCTCGGCCTGCGACAGGCCGCGGCCGATCTTGCCCGACTTCAGGGGGATCTGGACCGTGAGCAGTTCCACGCGTTCGACGGGGTCGTAGCCGCGGGCGTCGAGCAGGGCTTGGACCGCATGGACGGCGGGCTGCGAACCGTCCACGGGGATCAGGATGCGTTTCATGGGCGTCTCCTTGTGCGCGCCGCGGGCGGCGTTGTAGTCCACTGTATCCGAATTATTCGCCGAATCGGACTAGCGCGACATGCGCGGGATCAAACCGGGCGCAATCAGCGCGCAATCGGGGTCCGCTGGGCGCGCGGTCGACGCGTCATCAACGCCAGCGCGGCTCCAAAGTATGTGCGGCGGGCGCTTGTCCGAGCAGGCGTGGGGCCAGCGCGCTCAGCGCCTCGGCCGAGCCGCTGGTCTCCAGACGCAGGTCGCCCGGGCCGTCGGCGCGCAGCAGGCCGCGTTCCTGGAGCTGGTGACGCAGCCAGCGCGCCACGGGCGCACCGGTTTCCAGCAGCGGCACGCCGGGGCCGGCAGCCGCCTGGATCGCGTCGCGCAGGAAAGGAAAGTGGGTGCAGCCCAGCACCAGCACATCGGCGCCGGCTTCGCGCAGCTCCGCCACGGGAGCGCGCACCGCGGCCTCGGCCTCGGGGCCGCTGAGCACGCCTTGTTCAACCAGCCGCACCCATTCGGGGCAGGGCCTGAACAGGATGCGGACTTCGGGGGCCTGGCGCTGGACCAGCGCCGCGAATTTGGGGCTGGCCAGAGTGCCGGTGGTGGCGAACACGCCCACCACGCCGCTACTGGTCAGGTGCGCGGCGGGCTTGATGGCGGGTTCCACACCGATGATGATCAGTTGCGGATGGCGCTGGCGCAGTTGGGCGATGGCCGCCGCGGTCGCGGTGTTGCAAGCCACCACCATGGCCTTGGCCTGGCGCGACACGAAGTAATCGGCGATGGTGCTGGCGCGCTGCTCGACGTAGTCCTGGGTCTTTTCGCCGTAGGGCACATGGGCCGAGTCGGCCACGTACAGCAGGTATTCGTGGGGCAGCGCGTCGCGGATGGCGCGCAGCACGCTCAGTCCGCCGACGCCGGAATCGTAGATGCCTATGGGGGATTCTGAAAACATGGCTGCAATGCAGAGTGCGGGTGCGGGGCAGTGTAGCGCCGCGTGCTCAGGCCAGCGATTCCTCCCGCTGCCGGCGGGCCTCGTCGATCAGCTTGCGGGTCGCGCCCGACAGGGATTCGTCGCGCCAGATGAGGTTGAGCGGCGCGCGCAGCTCCGCGGGCTGGGTCAGGTTGACGTAGACCACGCCTTCGATGTTCACGCGGCGCAGCGACGCCGGCACCAGCGACACGCCCAGGCCTGCCGCCACCAGGCTCAGGGTGGACAGCATGCGCGGCGCTTCCTGGGCCACACGGGGGCTGAAGCCGGCGGCACCGCAGGCGGCGATGATGGCGTCATACAGTCCTGGCCCGCTATGGCGGCGATAGAGGATCAAGGATTCGTCGGCCAGTTCGGATAGCGCGATGCGCTTGCGCGACCGGCCCTTGACGGCCGGATGGTCGGCGGGAAACGCGGCCAGCATCGGTTCCTCCAGCACCGTCTCCACTACCACGCCGGGACCCAGCCCATAGGGGCCGCGGATGAACGCCACGTCCACGCGGCCCGCGCCCACGGCCTCCATCAGCTCCCCGGTGCTGCTTTCCTCCAGCACCAGCCGCACATTGGGCGCGGCCTCGCGGAAACGCCGGATGACGGACGGCACGAAGGGGTGGAAGGCGGCCGATCCGGTGAAGCCCACGGTCAGGCGTCCGGCCTCGCCCAGCGATACTCGCCGCACGCCTTCGACGGCCTGGTCCACCAGGGCCACGATGTTGCGCGCGTCGTCCAGCAGCGCGCGGCCGCTTTCGGTCAGCTCCATGCCGCGCGGCAGGCGGTGGAACAGCGTCACGCCCAGCTCCTGCTCCAGCACGCGGATCTGCTGGCTGAGCGGCGGCTGGCGTATGCCCAGCCGCGCCGCGGCCTTGGTCAGGTGGGATTCCTCGGCCACGGCCAGGAAGTAGCGCAACAGCCTCAAGTCTACGGATGCCATATTCAGCCGATATGAATATATAGATAGTCATATATTAGACATTATCCTGGGCGAAGAGTAGGCTGCAATCTCGTCGTCTTCCCCTGTTCCACCCCGCGCCCCTTGTCCGGCGCCGGCATAAAAAAATGATGAACGCAGCACCTTCCATCCCCGAGGCCGATCTCCGGCCCGCGCCCACTTGCGGGCAATTGTTCTACGGATTCCTCATGCTTGGCCTGACGGCCTTTGGCGGTGCCCTGCCGCTGGCGCGCCGCATGGTCGTCGAAAAGCACCGCTGGCTCAGCGGCGCCGAGTTCACCGATCTGCTGGGCCTGTGCCAGTTCCTGCCCGGCGGCAACATCATCAACCTGTCGGTGGCGCTGGGCATGAAGTTCCGCGGCCCGCGCGGGGCCTTCGCGGCGCTGATGGGCCTGATCCTGGCGCCGTCCGCCATCGTGGTGCTGCTGGGCATGGTGTACGACCGCTTCCAGAACGATCCGCACATCCAGCACCTGTTCGCCGGGCTGGCCGCGGCCGCCGCGGGCCTGCTGATCTCGATGGCCGTGAAGATCGGGCTGCCGGTGATCAAGCGCCGCGACTGGCTGGCCGGCGTGGTGGCCACGGCCTGCTTCATCGCCATCGCCGTGCTGCGCATTCCGCTGCTGCCGACCATGGCGGTGCTGACGCCGCTGAGCATCCTGATGGTCTGGAGGCAACGTCGATGATCCATACCCTGATTGCCCTGGCCCTGATCTTTTCCGAGCTGTCCGTGCTGGCATTCGGCGGCGGCAACACCATCCTGCCCGAGATGCAGCGCCAGGTGGTGGATGTGCACGGCTGGATGACGGCAGCGGACTTTTCCGCGCTGTTCGCCCTGGGGCAGGCCGCTCCGGGCCCCAACCTGATGGTGGTCACGCTGGTAGGCTGGCATGTGGCTGGCGGCCTGGGTGTGCTGGTCACCACCATCGCCAAGTTCGGCCCATCGTCCATCATCACCGTGATTGCCCTGGGGCTCTGGGAGCGCTTCAAGGACCGCCCCTGGCGCGGGGTGATCCAGGCCGGCATCTTCCCCATGACCGTGGGGCTGGTGGCCGCCAGCGCGGCGCTCATCACTGAAGCCTCGGTGCATACCTGGCTGCTGGGCGTGATTACCGCCGTGGTCGCGCTGCTGGGCAGCGTCACCCGCATCCATCCGCTATGGCTGCTGTTCGGCGGCGCACTGGTCGGTTTGCTCGGCATCGGTTAGCGTTAGGGCCTGTTCACGTCTAAAGGAGCGCCGCATGCCGCCGCTCAAGGATTTCGATCCCGAGGACGACGCTGCTTCCGGCGCTGCCTTGCCGTTCTTCCACGCGCATCGGCGTCTGGTCGGGTGCGCCGGCTTGCTGCTGCTCACGGCGGGCGCGCTCTACGCCCTGGGCGTGCCGTGGGTCCTGGCGCTGTTGCTGGGATTCGACGCAGGGGCGCTGGTGTTCCTGCTGATGACGGCGCGGGTGTTCGGCCGGACCAGTTCTGCGGCCATGCGCCAGCACGCGCAGCAGCAGGATGTCGGACGCACGGGCGTGCTGTGGAGCAGCGTGGCGCTGTCCTGCATGGTGATGATGGCGTTGTGGGTCGAGTTGCGGGGCGAGAGCGGCGCGGGCAGCGTACTGGCCATGCTGGCCGCCGCCGCGACCATCATCCTGTCGTGGCTCTACATGAACATGATCTTCGCGCTGCACTACGCGCATGGCTATTACGGCCATCGCAACGCTATGCACAAGGGCCTGGATTTCCCGGGTACGGAAGATCCTGACTACTGGGACTTCGCCTATTTCGCGCTGGTGCTGGGCATGACGTTCCAGGTATCGGACGTGCAGATCGTGAACCGGCGCTTGCGCCGCACCGCGCTGACGCATAGTGTCATCGCGTTTTTCTTCAACGTCTTCATCATCGCCATCAGCGTGAACGTGGCGGCCGGGCGGGCCTAGGACCGCCCAGCGGGGCCATGCCTCAGGCGGCGCCCAGGCGCCACAAGGACGTGACTTCCTTCGAGCGCGCCGCGTGCAGCGGGTCGCTCGCATCTTGCGCGCGGCCATGCGTGGGCCGCGTGTCGATGCGCTCGATGACCTGCAGACCGGCCTGGCTGGTCATCTCCAGCAGCGCTTCGCGGCTGCGCAGGCCCAGGTGTTCGGCCAGATCCGACAGGATCAGCCAGCCTTCGCCGTTCGGCGTCAGATGGGCCGCCAGTCCATTCAGGAAGCCGCGCAGCATGCGGCTGTCGGGATCGTAGACCGCATGCTCGACGGGCGAGCTGGGGCGGGCCGGCAGCCAGGGCGGGTTGCAGACGATCAGCGATACCCGTCCCTCGGGGAACAGGTCCGTTTCTTCGACCTCGACCTGCTTGGACAGGCCCAGCCGCTCCAGGTTTTCGCGGGCGCAGGCCAGGGCGCGGGGATCCGTGTCGGTGGCGATGACGCGCTTGCCGCCGCGGCGTGCGATCACGGCGGCCAGCACGCCGGTGCCGGTGCCGATGTCGAAGGCCACGCTGCCGCGCGGCATCGGGGTGCGCGCCACCAGATCGACGTACTCGCCGCGCAGCGGCGAAAACACGCCGTAGTGCGGATGGATGCGGGCGTTCAGCGCGGGGATTTCCACGCCTTTCTTGCGCCATTCGAAGGCGCCGATCAGGCCCAGCAGTTCGCGCAGCGACGCGACATAGGGCTCGGCGGCCGGGCCATGGGCTTCCTCGCAGGCCAGTTGCGCGTCGGGCGCGCGGCGCAGCGGAATGCCGTGGCCGGCGTCGAACGGAATCAGCAGCATGCCCAGGATGCGGGCGCGCTGCGACTGGATCTGACGGTGCTGGTTGAAGGCGTCCAGCAGGGTGTCCACGGGCTTGCGGGGGCGCTTGTCGACCCGCCGCGTCATGGCCTGCAGCAGTTGCCGCGCATTCTGGAAATCGCCGCGCCACAGCAGGCCGACGCCTTCGCAGGCCTGGCGGTAGGCCATGTCCGCCGTCATGGTGTCGTCCGCGACCACCACGCGCTTGGGCGGCGCGGCGCCGGATTCGGAGCGCCAGCGGGCGGAATGGGGGGTCTGGTTTTCTTCCCAGCGGATTTCAGGGACGGTCAACGTGTCGCTCCAGCAAGGCGGGGCGCGCGGGGCAGGGTGGTCATGGAGAAAGCAAAAAGAAGGGGCGCGGGCTGCCAATGTAGCAGCTTCACGCCCCGCCGCGGCAGGCGTGGCCTGCCGCGCCTGCCGTTGCCGGCCTTAGTGGAACAGCACCACCGCCTTCTGCAGGGTGATCCAGATGCCCCAGGCCAGCGGAATGCCCACGCAGGCCCAGGCGAATACCACCAGCGCCGCCGGCGTGCGGAACGTGGATGCGCCGACCCCATGCGTTTCGGTGGCGACCGCGCGTTCGTGGGCCAGCGCCTTTTCGCGCGCCAGTTCTTCGTCGCTCATGAAGTACTTGGCGTTCACCGGCCGGATCGCCAGGTTGCACAGGAAGCCCAGCACCAGCATGCCCGCCAGGATATACATGGTGATGTCGTACACCTGGGCGCGCGGCACGCCGATGGACAACTGGTATTCGCGGATGTAGTTCACCAGCACAGGCCCGAAAATGCCCGCCGCCGACCAGGCCGTCAGCAGCCGGCCGTGGATGGCGCCCACCATCTGCGTGCCGAACAGGTCCGCCAGATAGGCCGGCACGGTGGAGAAGCCGCCGCCGTACATGGACAGGATGATGCAGAAGGCGGCCACGAACAGGGCCAGCGCGCCGATATGCGCGGTCCAGGGGATGGCCGAATACAGCGCGAAGCCCAGCACGAAGAACACGAAGTAGGTGGTTTTGCGGCCCAGCTTGTCGGACAGGCTGGCCCAGAAGAAGCGGCCGCCGATGTTGAACAGGCTGAGCAGGCCGGTGAAGCCGGCGGCGATGGCGGCGATGGCCGCCAACTGGCTCTTGTCCAGCTGCGTGTAGCCCAGTTCAGGCTGGTTGATCAGGCCGCCGCCGAACACTTCCTGCAGCAGCGGCGAGGCCATGCCCAGGATGCCGATGCCCGCAGTGACGTTCAGGCACAGCGCCCACCACACCAGCCAGAACTGCGGCACGCCCCAGACGCGCTGCACGTGCACGTGGCCCTTGGTGATCATGGCGTTGCCGGCATGCTTGGCCGGCGCGGTCCAGCCCTCGGGCTTCCAGCCGGTGGGCGGCACGCGGTAGCCCAGCGCGCCCGACATCATGAAAACGAAGTACACCGCCGCCATGGTCAGGAAGGTCTGCCAGACCCCCGGCGAATCGGGCGTGGCGAAGTGGCGCATCAGCAGGTCGGCCAGCGGCGCGCCTATCATGGCGCCGCCGCCAAAGCCCATGATGGCCATGCCCGTGGCCATGCCGCGGCGGTCGGGGAACCACTTGATCAGCGTGCTCACGGGCGAGATATAGCCCAGGCCCAGGCCGATGCCGCCGATGACGCCCGACCCCAGCCACAGCATCCACATCTGGTGCAAGTACACGCCGATGGCCGAAATGACCAGGCCGCCGCACCAGCACAGGGCCGACACCACGCCCGCCTTGCGCGGGCCGGCGCGTTCCAGCCAGCCGCCCCACAGCGCGGCCGAGCAGCCCAGCAGCACGAAGAACAGGGTGTACATCCACCCCATGGTCGAGATTTTCCAGTCGCAGTTGGTGGCGAACAACTCGGCGACGAGGCTCATGTCCGCGGGGCAGGCCAGCGGCTTGGCGCCACCCACCACCTTGGACAGCGGCAGCCAGAACACCGAGAACCCGTAGGCCATGCCGATGCACAGGTGGATGGCCAGGGCGGCCGGGGGCACCAGCCAGCGCGAGAAGCCCGGGCCGGCGATGGTGCGTTCCTTGTCGAAAAATCCCGGCTTCGAACCGGGCAGGTCCAGCGTGGCAGTGCTTTGCATGTTGTCTCCTCTTGGGGGCCGCTCTGTGGCGCGCGTAGCCCGGCATCTGGCCGGTCCCGCCGCCTTCTTTTGTGATGCTCTTGTTGTCTTGCGTCGCGCCGCTGCGCTAGGCCACGCGGGCCAGCGGCGTCAGGCGCTGACGGTTCTGCGTGACTGCTTCCAGCACCAGCGGATGCAGCCGTTCCCCGCCGGCATCGCCGTCCGGGTTTTGTTCGAGAAAGTTCAGGAGCTCGTTGCGCATGCGCGGCTCCCAGAATTTGTGGATATGGTTGGCCACGCCTTCCAGCGCTTCCTGCCGGTCGGGCATGGCCTCGAAGAATTGGCCGATGCGGTTGGCCATGCGGATCAGGTTGCCGATTTCCATGCTTGCGTAGGTCCGGTTCAGGAGATGATGCGTAGGGGATGGGTGTACAAGGTGGCGTCTTCGCCGCGTAGAAAGCCCAGCAGGCTGACGTTGGCGTCATGGGCCAGGCGGATGGCGAGCGCGGTGGGCGCGGAGACGGACGCCAGCACGGCGACGCCGGCGGCGGCGGTTTTCTGCACCATTTCGAAGCTGGCGCGGCTGGACACCACGATGATGCCGTCGCCGGCATGCATGGCCTGGCGCGCCAGGGCGCCGACCAGCTTGTCCAGCGCGTTGTGCCGGCCGACGTCTTCGCGCACCAGCGCCACGGCGCCGTCGGCGCCGGCCCAGCCGGCGGCATGGGTCGCACCGGTAAGGTCGTGCAGGGTCTGGCGGGCCCGCATGTCGCGCATGGCCGCCAGCACCGCCTGGATGCGCACTGGCGCGCCATTGGTGACAGGCGCTACCGGCCGCAGCACCTCGGGCAGTGTTTCCACGCCGCACAGGCCGCAACCGGTGCGCCCGGCCATGGCGCGCCGCCGCGACTTCAACCGCACTTCACAGGCGCTGGAGATTTCCAGCTGGATCACGATGCCGTCGCATTGCGGCAGCAGGTCGATGCCGCGCACGTCGCTGACGCCGTCGATGATGCCTTCGGACAGCGCGAAGCCCACCGCGAAGTCCTCCAGATCGGACGGCGTGGCCAGCATGGTGGCGTGGCTGATGCCGTTGAACTCCAGCGCCACCGGCGTTTCCTCGGCCACGGAGTCGGTTTCGACCTCGGGGACCAGGGCGCCGCCCCGCACGCGGGTGACCTGAACCTGCGTGCAGTCGGGGCGGGAAGGCGGTGGCGTGGGCATGGCGCGTCCTGGCGGTTTGGGCTGGCGGTTATTTCCCGGTCAGCGCCGCCTCGTTTTCGCGTGAACGCTCGCGCAGCAGCTTTTGCTGGATATCCGCAAAGCGCGACCACTGGCGCTGCCATTCCGAAGGCTGGGACACCCGCGTGACCTGCACGGCCGTCACCTTGTATTCGGGGCAGTTGGTGGCCCAGTCGGAACTGTCGGTGGTGACGACGTTGGCGCCGGACTCGGGGAAATGGAAGGTGGTGTATACCACGCCTGGCTGCACCCGGTCGGTCAGCGTGGCCCGCAGCACGGTTTCGCCCGCGCGGCTCTGGATGCCGACCCAGTCGCCGTCCTTCACGCCGCGGTCCTCGGCGTCCTGCGGATGCAGTTCCAGCACGTCCTCGCCATGCCACATGACGTTGGGGGTGCGCCGGGTCTGCGCGCCCACGTTGTATTGCGACAGGATGCGGCCAGTGGTCAGCAGCAGCGGGAAGCGGCGCGTGCTGCGCTCGTCCGTGGGCACGTACTTGGTGATCATGAACTTGCCCTTGCCGCGCACGAACTCGTCGATGTGCATGATGGGCGTGCCGTCGGGCGCCTCGTCGTTGCAGGGCCATTGCAGGCTGCCCAGCTTGTCCAGCTTTTCGTAGCTGACGCCGGAGAACGTGGGCGTCAGGCGCGCGATCTCGTCCATGATCTCGCGCGGATGCTTGTAGTCCATGGGATAGCCCAGCGCATTGGACAGCGCCACCGTCACTTCCCAGTCGGACTTGCCGTTCTTGGGCTCCATCACCTTGCGCACGCGCGAGATGCGGCGTTCGGCGTTGGTGAAGGTGCCGTCCTTTTCCAGGAACGAGGAGCCGGGCAGGAACACGTGGGCATACTTGGCTGTTTCATTGAGGAACAGATCCTGCACCACGATGCATTCCATGGCAGCCAGCGAGGCTGCCACGTGCTGCGTGTTGGGGTCCGACTGCACGATGTCTTCGCCCTGGCAGTACAGGCCCTTGAAGGTCCCGCCCAGCGCGGCCTCGAACATGTTGGGGATGCGCAGGCCGGGTTCGGGCTGCAGGGTCACGCCCCAGTCCTGTTCGAACTGCGCGCGCACCGTGTTGTCGGAAATGTGGCGGTAGCCCGGCAGCTCATGCGGGAACGAGCCCATGTCGCAAGAGCCCTGCACGTTGTTCTGCCCGCGCAGCGGGTTCACGCCCACGCCTTCGCGGCCGACGTTGCCGGTGGCCATGGCCAGGTTGGCGATGGCCATGACGGTGGTGGAGCCCTGGCTGTGTTCGGTTACGCCCAGGCCGTAGTAGATGGAGCCGTTGCCGCCGGTGGCGTACAGGCGCGCCGCGCCGCGCACGGCCTGCGCCGGCACGCCGGTGATTTCTTCCATGGCTTCCGGCGAGTTTTCCGGCAGCGAGACGAAATCGCGCCATTCCTTGAAGGCCTTGGCTTCGCAGCGCTCGGCCACGAAGTCTTCGGCGATCAGGTTTTCGGTGGCGATCACGTGCGCCAGCGAGGACAGCAGCGCGGTGTTGGTGCCGGGGCGCACCTGCAGATGGAAGTCGGCCTTGATGTGCGGCGAACTCACCAGTTCGATGCGGCGCGGATCGATCACGATCAGGCGCGCGCCCTGGCGCAGGCGGCGCTTCAGGCGCGAGGCGAACACAGGATGGCCGCTGCTGGGGTTGGCGCCCATCACGATCACCACATCGGTGTGCATGACGGAATCGAAGGTCTGCGTGCCGGCAGATTCGCCCAGCGTCTGCTTCAGGCCATAGCCCGTGGGCGAATGGCACACCCGCGCGCAGGTGTCGACGTTGTTGGTGCCGAAGGCGGCGCGCACCAGCTTCTGCACCAGCCAGGTCTCCTCGTTGGTGCAGCGCGACGAGGTAATGCCGCCGACCGCGTCGCGGCCGTACTGGCCCTGGATGCGGCGGAATTCGGAGGCCGCGTAGTTGATCGCCTCGTCCCAGGACACTTCCTTCCAGGAATCGGTGATGTGCTTGCGGATCATGGGCTTGAGCACGCGTTCCTTGTGCGTGGCGTAGCCCCAGGCGAAGCGGCCCTTGACGCAGGAGTGGCCGCGGTTGGCCTGGCCATCCTTCCAGGGCACCATGCGCACCACTTCCTGGCCCTTCATTTCGGCCTTGAAGCCGCAGCCCACGCCGCAGTATGCGCAGGTGGTCACGACCGAGTGTTCGGCCTGGCCCATCATGATGACGGTCTTTTCCTGCAGGGTGGAGGTCGGACAGGCTTGCACGCAGGCGCCGCAGGACACGCATTCGCTGTCCAGGAAGGGCTGGTCCTGCCCCGGCGACACGCGCGATTCGAAGCCCTTGCCGGAGATCGTCAGGGCGAAGGTGCCCTGGGTTTCCTCGCAGGCGCGCACGCAGCGGTTGCAGACAATGCACTTGGACGCGTCATAGGTGAAGTACGGATTGGACTCGTCCTTTTCGCTCTTCAGGTGGTTGGCGCCGTCGTAGCCGTAGCGCACGTTGCGCAGGCCCACCACGCCGGCCATGTCCTGCAGTTCACAGTCGCCGTTGGCCGGGCAGGTCAGGCAGTCCAGCGGGTGGTCGGAGATGTACAGCTCCATCACGCCGCGCCGCAGGTCGTGCAGCTTGGGGGTTTCGGTGTAGACCACCATGCCGTTCTCGGCCGGGGTGGTGCACGACGCGGGATAGCCGCGGCGGCCTTCGATCTGCACCAGGCACAGGCGGCACGAGCCGAAGGGTTCCAGGCTGTCGGTCGCGCACAGCTTGGGGATGTTGATGCCGGCCTCGGCGGCCGCGCGCATCAGCGAAGTGCCCTCGGGCACCGTGATTTCCTGGCCGTCTATGGTCAGGGTGACGGTTACGGCGGACTCGCGCGCCGGCGTGCCCAGGTCGCGATCGCGCTTGATGACGGTTTCTAGCATGTCGGTCTCGGGTTCAGGCCGCGTGGGCGGCAGACTGGGAGGACTCGATGCCGAAGTCCTGCGGGAAGTGGTTCAGCGCGGACAGCACCGGGTAGGGCGCCATGCCCCCCAGCGCGCACAGCGATCCGCCCAGCATCGTGTCGCACAGGTCGCGCAGCAGATGCACCTGCTGTTCGCGGCCAGGGCCGCCCGCGACGATCTTGTCTATGGTTTCCACGCCGCGCGTGGAGCCGATGCGGCAAGGCGTGCATTTGCCACAGGACTCGATGGCACAGAACTCCATCGCGTAGCGCGCCATGCGCGCCATGTCGACGCTGTCGTCGAAGGCCACCAGCCCGCCGTGGCCGACCATGGCGGAGATCTGGATGTAGGCCTCGTAGTCCAGCGGCACATCCCACTGCGATTCAGGCAGATAGGCGCCCAGCGGGCCGCCCACCTGCACCGCGCGCAGCGGGCGGCCGGAGGCGCTGCCGCCGCCAAAGCCGTACAACAGGTCGCGCAGGCTCAGGCCGAAGGCTTTCTCGACCAGGCCGCCGTGCTTGAGATTGCCGGCCAGCTGGAACGGCAGCGTGCCGTGCGAGCGGCCCACGCCGTAGTCGCGGTAGTAGGCCGCGCCCTTGGCCAGGATGATGGGCACGGTCGCCAGCGAAATCACGTTGTTGATCACGGTGGGCTTGCCGAACAGGCCCGAAATCGCCGGCAGCGGCGGCTTGGCGCGGACCACGCCGCGCTTGCCCTCGAGGCTTTCCAGCAGCGAGGTTTCCTCGCCGCAGATGTAGGCGCCCGCGCCCTTGCGCACTTCCAGGTCGAAGCGGCGGCCGCTGCCGTGCACGTCGTCGCCCAGCCAGCCCACGCTGCGCGCCCGCGCGATGGCGGCTTCCAGGGTGTCGATGGCTTGCGGATATTCGGAGCGCACGTAGATGTAGCCGTAGGTCGCGCCCACCGCCAAGCCGGCGATGGTCATGCCTTCGATCAGCACATAGGGGTCGCCTTCCATCAGCAGGCGGTCGGCGAAGGTGCCGGAGTCGCCTTCGTCCGCGTTGCAGACGATGTACTTCTGGTCGCCGGGAGTGCCGGCCACCGTCTTCCATTTGATGCCGGTCGGAAACGCCGCGCCGCCGCGGCCGCGCAGGCCCGAGGCCACCATTTCATCGACGATCTGCCCCGGCTCCATCGTCAGGGCGCGTTGCAGGCCCTGCAGGCCGCCATGGGCGGCATAGTCCTGCAGCGACAGCGGGTCGGTCACGCCGACGCGGGCGAAGGTCAGGCGTTCCTGCTGCTTCAGATAGGGGATTTCTTCGGTCAGGCCCAGGCGCAGCGGGTGCTCGCCGCCGGCCAGCCAGTCCGCGTCGAACAGCGCGGCCACGTCCTCGGGCTGCACCGGCCCGTAGGCGATGCGGCCTTGCGGCGTGGCGATTTCGACCAGAGGTTCCAGCCACAGCAGGCCGCGCGAGCCGTTGCGCACGATCTGCACCGACAGGCCGCGGGCGTCGGCGGCGCGTTCGATGTCGCGCGCGACCGTGTCCGCGTCCATGGCCAATGCCGCGGCGTCACGCGGCACGTAGATGACGATAGGAGCGCTCATGACCGGTCCTCCAGCGTGCGGGCCAGCAGACGGTCCAGCTTTTCCGGCGTGACGCGGGCATAAGGCCGGCCGTCGATCATCACCGCCGGCGACTGGGCGCACAGGCCCAGGCAGTACACCGGCTCCAGGGTGAAATCGCCGTTCCTGCTGTTGGCGTGGAAATCACAGCCCAAGGCCGTGCGCGCATGGGCGGCAAGATGTTCGCCGCCCATGGCCTGACAGGCTTCGGCGCGGCAGACCTCCAGGGTATGGCGCGCCGCGGGTTCGCTGCGGAAATGGGGATAGAAGGTGATGACGCCGTGGACCTCGGCGCGGGACAGGTTCAGGGCCTCGGCGATGGTCTGCACCGCCGGGGCCGGAATACAGCCCAATTCATGCTGGACCGCATGGAGCACAGGGAGCAGCGGGCCGGGCTGGTCCTTCAACCGGGCGAGTATGCGGGCGGTGGCCGCGATGGCCGGGGTGGGGGACGCTTGGGCCGCGTCCAGGGCCATCTGGCCGCCGCGGGCGCCGCCGCTGGACGCCAGATCGGATGTTGCCTCGCGCTGATGCACGTCGGTCTCCTCCTGTGTTGCTGTAGGGTCGGGCTGGATTCTGTTGGGTTATATGTTTTTAAAAGCATATAAAAACCCTTCCAGCCGCATTATTTGTGTACTCTAGCGGGGTAATTCACCGTCTTCAATAAGAAATAAATGACATATAAGTTCCGTATCGGCTTGCGGCCGCAGTGGAGCCTGGGCGGAGACGACGACCCGGCGCCCGTACCGCTGCAGGACATGCTGGCGCTGCTGTCGGCGATCGACGCCACCGGCAACATCGCCGGCGCCTGTCGCGCCTGTGGCCTGTCGTACCGGCACGCCTGGGGCGTGCTGCGTCGTTTCGAGGCCATTTTCGGCACGCAATTGCTCATCACCAACCGCCGCCAGGGCACGCAGCTGGCGCCTTTCGCGCAGCGCCTGCTGTGGGCCAACCGCCGCATCGAGGCGCGCCTGATGCCAACGCTGGACAGCATGGCGTCGGAGCTGCAGGAAGAGCTGGAGCGCCTGCTGCCCGAAAGCGGCCCGCACCTGCGGCTGCACGCCAGCCACGGTTTCGCGGTGGAATCGCTGATGCAGCACATGGGCAACCGCAAGCCGGGCCTGGAACTGCGCTACCGCACCGCCATCGAGGCGCTGGCCTCGCTGGAGCGGCACGAGTGCGACCTGGCGGGCTTCCAGGTGCCGCTGGGCGATTTCGAAGCGCCCATCATGGAACGCTACGCGCAATGGCTGCACGCGGACGAATACATGCTGATCCATCTGGCGGTGCGCAATGCCGGCCTGTTCGTCACCGCCGGCAATCCCAAGCAGATACGCGGCATGGCGGACCTGGCGCGGCCCGACGTGCGCTTCGTCAACCGCCAGATCGGTTCCAGCACCCGCTATCTGGTGGGCCTGATGCTGCAGCGGGCGGGGGTCTCGATCAGCGAGGTCCAGGGCTACGAAACCAATGAATTCACCCACATGGCCATCGCCGCGCATATCGCCAGCGGCATGGCCGACACGGGCGTGGGGGTGGAGACGGCGGCCTGCCGCTTCGGCCTGGACTTCATCCCGCTGGTGCGTGAGCGCTACTTCTTCGCCATCCGCAAGTCCTCGCTGGAAACGCCGGCCATGCGCGACCTGCTGTCCATCATGCGCAGTCCCGACTACGTCGGCTACGTCAGCCAGCTGGCGGGATATGACGCCCAGGATACGGGCCGGCTGCAGTCCCTGCAGGAGGCTTTTCCATGAGCGCGGAACGCGATGCGCCGGGATATGATGTCCCCATGAGCAAAGTGATTTTCCTCGCCGATCACCGGACCGGTCCGCTGGCCCCTGCCGTGCCCGGCGAACTGCCGCCGCACGGACAGCCGGCGCTGGACGCGCGCACGCGTCCCCTGCGCGATCTGCGGATCTCGGTCACGGACCGCTGCAACTTCCGTTGCACCTACTGCATGCCGCGCGAAGTCTTCGACAGCAGCTACACCTTCATGCCGCATGCGGCGTTGTTGTCGTTCGAGGAAATCAGCCGCCTGGCCGGCATCTTCACGCAGCTGGGTGTGGAAAAGATCCGCCTGACCGGCGGCGAGCCGCTGCTGCGCAAGCACATCGAGAACCTGGTGGGCCAACTGGCGGAACTGCGCACGCCTGCGGGCCGTCCGCTGGACCTGACCCTGACCACCAACGGCAGCATGCTGGCGCGCAAGGCCGCCGCGCTCAAGAGCGCCGGACTCACGCGCGTGACCGTCAGCCTGGACGCGCTGGATCCGGCCATGTTCCAGGGCATGAGCGACAGCGGCTTCACGCCCGACGACGTGCTGCGCGGCGTCGACGCCGCGGCCGAGGCCGGGCTGGCGCCGGTCAAGGTCAACATGGTGGTGCGGCGCGGCTTGAACGACGGCCAGATCCTGCCCATGGCCGAACGCTTCCGCCATTCCGGCCACATCTTGCGTTTCATCGAATACATGGACGTGGGCAACACCAACGGCTGGAATCTGGCCGAGGTGGTGCCCAGCCAGGAAGTGCTGGACCGCATCGGCGCGGCCTACCCGCTGGAGCCGGTGGCCAGTGGCGAAATGGGCCGCGTAGCCGAACGTTGGCGGTACCTGGACGGCGGCGGCGAGATCGGCGTCATCTCCAGCGTCACCCACGCCTTCTGCGGCGGCTGTACGCGCGCGCGCCTGTCGCCGGAAGGCAAGCTCTTCCTGTGCCTGTTCGCGCACGACGGCTACGACCTGCGCGCCCCGCTGCGCGACGGCGCCAGCGATGCCGAACTTGCCGGCATCATCGCGGGCATCTGGGCGGGCCGCAACGACCATTACTCCGAGCTGCGCGGCCGCAATATGGCCGATCCGGCGCGCAAGATCGAGATGAGCTACATCGGTGGCTGAAGCCTCGCCCGCGATCGCACCCGCAGGAATCGCCGGCTTGATCCTGGCCGGCGGCCAGGGCACGCGCATGAACGGACAGGACAAGGGCCTGGTGGCCCTGCGCGGCGAGCCCATGGTGGCGCACGTCGCGCGCCGCCTGGCGCCGCAAGTGTCGCGCCTGATCATCAGTGCCAACCGCCACGAGGACCTTTATGCCCGGTACGGCGAGGTGCTGCGGGACGGTGAAGCCGAACTCGGCGCCTGGCAAGGACCATTGCTGGGTATCGCCGCGGGCCTGGCCGCGGCGCGGGAAGACGCATGGCTGGTGGTGGTGCCTTGCGACACGCCGTTCCTGCCCCAAGACCTGGCCGTGCGCCTGGTCGGCGCGGCCGAGTCCGCCAAGGCGCCGATGGCATATGCGATGGCCGGCGGGCAGCGGCATTCGGCCTGCATGGCCCTGCGCACCTCGCTATTGCCCAATCTGCTGGCGTACCTGCGAGCCGGCGACCGCAAGGTGGGGCTGTGGCAGGCGAGGGCGGGCGCGGTCGAAGCCTGCTTCGACGACGCGCCCGAGGCCTTCATGAACGTCAACACGCCAGAGGAACTGGCGCGGGCCGAGCGCTACGCCAGCCAGTGACGCAGGTCGTAGTAGGCGACCCTGTCCTGGTCCTGTACTGGCACGTCGGCCGGTAGGCGGGCCAGGCCCGTGGCCCAGGGCAGCGAACTGATCACGCCCGAACCCTGGTGGCCGTACGGCACCAGTTCGGCGCTGCCGTCGTCGGCCAGGCGGCGCTGCACGCGCAGGAATTCCTCGCGGCTGTCCTGGCGCGGATGCTCGGTGCGCAGCGGCAGCTGGCTGGTCGGCGGGAACAGCGTGTCGCGGCCCTGCATGCGGCGCATCAGCGGCGTCACCAGCAGGGTGAACACGGCGTAGGCCGACACGGGATTGCCGGGCAGTCCGACCACGGGCTTGCCGTCGATCTGCGCCAGGGCCACCGGCTTGCCCGGCTTCATGCGCACCTTCCAGAGCGCGAGTTCGCCGCCCAGCGAGGCCAACGCGGGCTTGACCAGATCGCGTTCGCCCACCGACACGCCGCCCACGCTAACCACCAGGTCGCAATCGGCCAGCAGCGTCTTGAAGGCGGCCTGCAGGTCGGCCTCGGTGTCGCGGGCGTGCAGCACGTGCACCGGCAGGGCGCCCATGCCGCGCGCCAGCGCGGCCAGCATGGGGCCGTTGGAGTTGTAGATCTGTTCGGCCGCGCGTGGCTGGCCGGGCAGCACCAGCTCGTCGCCGGTGGTCAGGATGCCCACGCGCAACTGGCCGACGACCCGCACGCGGGCCAGGCCTTGCGAGGCCAGCAACGCCACGTGAGCCGCTTCCAGCACGGTGCCCGCGGCCAGCAACGGCGCGCCGGCCATGGTGTCTTCGCCGCGGCGGCGGATGTGCTGGCCGGGCTTGGGCGCGCGCGAGATTTCCACCTGGCCGTCGGCTTCGGTAGTGTCTTCCTGCATGACGACCGTATCCGCGCCTTCCGGGATCAGGCTGCCAGTGAACAGGCGGATGGCGTGGCCGGGTTTGAGCGGCTCGGGCATTTCGCCGGCATAACAGCGCTGCTGGATGGGCAGGCGCACGCCGGCGCCCCAATCCGCCACGCGCAGGGCATAGCCGTCCATGGCGCTGTTGTCGGCGGGCGGGATGTCCACGGTGGCGTTGAGGTCGGCGGCCAGCACGCGGCTGGCGGTATCGGCCAGGCTCACCTCTTCGCTGCGTTGCAGCGGACCCGCGGCATTGGCCAGCAGGGTCTGGGCTTGATCAAAATCCAGCATGGGTCAGTTGTCTTCTTCGCGTTGCTTGAATTGGGTGGCGAAATTGCAGGGGCGGTGGCTGCTGTCCAGCTGTTCGCGGATGATCTGCGACCAGGCGGTTTCGCAGGCATTGTTGGACCCGGGCAGGCAGAAGATCAGCGTCTGGTTGGCCGAACCTGCAAGGGCGCGCGACTGGATGGTGGAACTGCCGATCTCGGTGTAGGAGATCTGGCGGAACAGTTCGCCGAAGCCGGGGATCTCGCGGTCCAGCAGGGGCATGATGGCCTCGGGCGTATGGTCGCGATGCGAGAAGCCCGTGCCGCCCGTGGTCAGGATCACCTGCACCTCGGGATCGGCGATCCAGTCGCTGATGACGCGGCGGATCTGATAGATGTCGTCCTTGACCAGGTCGCGGCGCACGCACTGATGGCCAGCATGAGCCAGGCTATGGGCCAGCAGGTTGCCGGAGGTGTCGTCGCCCGCGCTGCGGGTGTCGCTGACCGTCAGCACGGCGCAGGCCAGCGAAACAAGGCTTTCGTCGCTCATGGATTCTCCTCTTCTATCTTCTAGACGGTGGTGTCTTCATCCCAGGACTGCGTGCGGTCCTGGTCGGATTGGCGTTGCTCCACCCAGAAGCTGTTGCCGCCCGCGAGGGTTTCGCGCTTCCAGAAGGGCGCGCGGGTCTTGAGCGCGTCGATGATGTACTCGCAGCCGCGGAAGGCATCGCCGCGGTGGGCGCTGGCGGCCGCCACGAAGACGATCTGGGCGTTGCGGTGCAGCGCGCCGACCCGGTGCACGATGACCGTGCCGTCCAGGTGCCAGCGGGCGCGGGCGGTCGCGGCGATCTCTTCGAGTTCGCGTTCGCACATGCCCGGGTAGTGTTCGAGAAAGAGCGTGTCGGTGGGCGTGTCGGGCGCGTAGTCGCGCACATAGCCCACGAAGGTGACGATGCCGCCCACGCCCGGGCCGGCGCTCTCCCGCAGCGCGGCCGTGAGCGCGGCGCCGTCGAAATCGGCTTCCTGGACGCTGATCATGGCGTTCAACCTCCGGTGACGGGTTCGAATACCGCGACCTCGTCGCCCGCCCGGATGGGCGCGGACGGCTTGGCGTGGGTCTGGTTGATGGCCAGCTTCAGGCGCGCGGAGGGCGCCAGCTGGGGGTAGCGTTCGCCCAGCGCGGCAAGCAGCTGCGCGCCGGTGGACTCGGCCTCCAGGGGCCAGGCTTCGGAGCGCTTGCCGACCAGTTCGGCGACGCGCGCGAAGTAAAGAAGATTAATCGTTGCGCCATTCACCGCTTTTTCCTCCTGCCTTGTACTTAAGGCGAACTTGCTCGATGACGATGCCTTTGTCGGCAGCCTTGCACATGTCGTAGATGGTCAGCGCGGCAACGCTGCAGGCCATCATGGCTTCCATTTCCACGCCGGTCTTGTAGCTGGTGCGGCAGGTGGCCAGCACGTCGATGCGATGCTCCGCGTCGTCCAGCGAAAACTCGACGCCGACGAAGGCCAGCGGCAGGCTGTGGCACAGCGGGATGGTGTCGGCGCAGCGCTTGGCGGCCAGGATGGCGGCGACGCGGGCGGTGTTGAGGACCTCGCCCTTGCCCTGGCCCGGCTGGGTCAGGAGGCCGTAGGCGATGGCGTTCATGCGCACGCTGGCGGTGGCGATCGCCACGCGCTCGGTGTCCGTCTTGGCGATCACGTCGACCATGCGGACCTGTCCGGCTTCATCCAGGTGGCTCAAAGTTGGGGTGGGCGTGGACATGGGAATCGGGAGCGATAATTGTTAATGATTGAAAAGGGCGGTCCCGGCTGGCCGGATCGGCCCATCGATACGCCTATGATAGACGAGCAGTGCAGGGGGCGCGATAATCGCGCCTGTAGTCATTAGAAGGACGGAAACGCTCGCCCTTCAATTCGTATCAGGAGACGCGCAATGCCCTTGCGGATGCCCAAGCTTCGGTTCACCCGCCGAGTCGGCAAGATTCTTCTGGGTATCGCGGCATTCGTACTTATCCTTTTCGGGGTTGCCGCCTGGCAGGTCCCCAAAGTGCTGCACAACGTCCTGGTGCAGGACGTCTCCAAGATGATCGGGCGGGACGTCTCCGTCGGCGACATCAGCTTCAATCCCTTCACGCTGACCGTCCGGGCGCGCGATCTGGCCGTGGCCCAGCCCGATTCGCAGACGCCGCTCTTGACGCTGGCCGAGCTGGACGTCAGCGCGGCCTGGACTTCCCTGTTCTGGTTTGCGCCGGTCGTCGATCGAATGACGCTGCGCGAGCCTAACATCGCCATCGTCCGCGAGGACGTCACGCGCTTCAATTTCTCTGATATTCAGCAACGAGTGGCCGAATTGACGGCCGCCCAGCCCGAGGAACCGGCCAAGCCGGACGAAGGGCTGCCGCGTTTTTCGCTGAACAACATGGTGATCGAGAACGGCTCGATCACGCTGGACGACAAGGTCACCGGTCGCAAGCAGGTGGTCGATGAAGTGGGTGTGGGCGTGCCGTTCATTTCCACTTTCGGCTACGCCACCGACATCGACGTGCAGCCGCGCGTGCACTTGCGCATCAACGGCAGCCCATTCGATTTGAACGGTGTGGCGCGCCCCTTCGACAAGGTGCCCTCGTCCACGCTGCGCGTGGCCTTCAATGGCCTGCAGTTGGAAAAGTGGGCGGACGTTTGGCCCATGCCGCTGCCGTTCAAGGTGGAGAGCGCGTTGCTGGATTCGAACCTGCAAGTGGTGTTCGAGCAGCCCAAGGACGCGCCGCCCAAGATCCGCGTGGTCGGCGACCTGGGCTTGCGCCGCCTGGACCTGCGCGACACCACGGGCGCGAACCTGGCCGCCTGGAGCGCGCTGACCGTCACCCGCCTGGAACTGGAGCCCATCGCGCGCCATGCCTATGTGGGCGAGGTGGGGCTGTGGGCGCCGCAGATCCATGTGCGCCGCTACGCCAATGAAAATCTGAACTGGCTGGACGTGGTTGCCGGGCTGAAGCGGCTGGGCGGTGTCGAGCCGACCGCCACGCCGGTGGCCGACAAGCTGCGTAAAGCCAGCGGATTGGATCCTGCCAAGGCGGGAGACAAGGCAGGTCCGGCCGCTGCCACGACCAAGGCCACGCCAGCCACGCCAGCCACGCCGGCCGCGACGGCAACGCCGGGATCCGCCGTCAAGGGCGCCGCTCCGGCAACTGCCGCGGCGAAGGGTGCGCCTTCCGCCCCGGCGTCCCCGGCCGTGCCCGCTGCATCCGCGGGCGCGCCCGCGGCAGCCTCCGCGCCTGCCGCGACGCCATCCGACGCGTCTGTCGCCGCAAACGCTACCGCAGCGGCCAGCGCTCCCGCCACTCCGTCCGCCACGACTCCCGCAGCGCCCGCCACCGCGGACGCCGCAGCCCCCCAGCCGGCGCCCGCGCCGGCGGAATGGAAGGTCGAACTGGACGCCTTCAACCTGCATGAAGGCGAGGTCTACGTCACCGACGCCGTCAGCAAGCTGGACTACGTGATGACCGGCTTGGCCGCGACGGTCGAGGGCGTGGCCCTGCCGCAGGTGCCGGGCCAGCCCATCAATCTGTGGCTGACCATGGACAACAGCACCGACGGCGGCTGGCTGCGCGCCAAAGGGCCGCTGGTCCTCAAGCCGCTGTCGCTGGAACTGGGCGTGCGCCTGGGCAATATCGCGTTGGCGCCCCTGGCGCCGGCCGTGCGCAACGCGGCGCCGATCGCATTGCTGGACGGCCGCCTGGCTGCCAGCGCGCAGGTCCATGTGCAGGAAAAGAACGGCGCGGTGGATGCGTCCGCCAGCGCCGTGCAGGCCGACCTGACGCAGTTCAAGGCCCGCGACGAATCCCTCAAGCCCGCCGTGGACATTGCGCTGCAAAGCTTGCGCGTGACCGCCGACCGCCTGGCCATGGGGCCGGGACAGAGCAACTTTACCCTGGCCGCCGCCGGCATCCAGGGCAACGGCAAGCTGGATCTCAAGGGCGCATTCACGCCGCAGCCGCTGACCGTGAAAACCTCGGTGGACCTGTCCGAACTGAACGTCGCGTCGTTCGCGCCGTACGCCGCCTCCAGCCTGAACGCCACGGTGCGCGCCATCACGCTGGGCGCCAAAGGCAACGCGGAGTTCGCCGCCGCGGCCGGTTCGGCGCCAATGAAGGTCAACTGGAAGGGCGGCGTCGAAGTCACCGGCGTGGACCTGCAGGACCGCGTTAACAAGGACGACTTCCTGAACTGGAAGCGCCTGGGCTTTACCGGCATGGACATCTCGGTGGCGGGCGACAGGATCGGCGCCAAGCTGGGCGATATCGCGCTGGAGGATTTCTACGGCCGCGTGCTGCTCAATGCGCAAGGCCGCCTGAACGTCATGGATCTGGTGGCGGCCCCAGGTCAGGCCGGCGGCTCCATCACCCAGGACACGCAGACGCCCGGCCGCAGCGCCGCGCCGCCGCCCGCGACGCCTGCCGCCAAGGGGGGCGGGGGCATGCCCGATATCTCGGTGAACAGCGTCACCCTGAACCGCGGCCGCATGACCTTCACGGACCGCTTCGTCAAACCCAACTACGTGGCCGAGCTGTCCAGCATCGAAGGCTCGATCACGGCGGTGTCGTCCACCAATCCCCAGCCTGCCAAGGTCAAGGTCACCGGCCGCGTCTACACCACCGCGCCGCTGTCGATCAGCGGCGTGGTACAGCCTTTCGCCAAGTACCTGTCGCTGGACCTGAAGGCCTCGGCCAAGGGCGTGGACCTGCCGCGCTTCAACACCTATTCCGCGAAGTACGTGGGCTACCCGATCAAGCGCGGCAAGCTGTCGGTGGACCTGGAATACAAGATCAAGGACCGCGCGCTGCAAGCCACCAACCATGTGGTGCTCAACCAGCTGACCTTCGGCGACAAGACCAACAGCCCCGACGCGACCAAGCTGCCGGTGCTGCTGGCCGTGGCGCTGCTGAAGGATTCGCGCGGCAACATCGACATCAACCTGCCGATCTCCGGTTCGTTGGACGATCCGGAGTTCTCGGTGGGCGGCATCGTGGTGCGCGTGCTGCTGAACCTGGTGGTCAAGGCCGTCACCTCGCCCTTCAGTCTGCTGGCCTCGGCCTTTGGCGGCGGCGAGGAGCTGTCCTACGTCGAGTTCGCGCCCGGCAGCGCGGCGCTGACCGAGGACAGCCAGCAGCGCATCGACACGCTGATCAAGGCGCTGACCGACCGTCCGGCCCTGAAGATGGACATCAGCGGCCGCGCCGATCCCAAGACCGACATGGAAGGCCTGCGCCAGGCCTGGGTCGACGCCAAGATCCGCGCCGCCAAGGCCGCCGACGTCACGCCGCGCGGCAAGAAGCCGAACCCGGCGGGCGTCGAGGTATCGGGCGCGGAGCGCGCCAAGTACCTGGAAGAGGTCTACGACGACACGGACATCAAGGACAAGCCGCGCAACTTCATCGGCATGTCCAAGTCCGTGCCGGCGGCGCAGATGGAGGAGATGCTGCGCAGCGTGGCGCCCGTGGGCGACGAGCAGTTGCGCCAACTGGCCGATGCGCGCGCGCAGGCGGTTTATGAGAAGCTGCAAGCCCAGGAAGGACTCGCGGATCGCGTGTTCATCGTTGCGCCGCAACTGGACGCGGATGGCATCAAGGACGAGGGGCAACCCTCGCGCGTGGACTTCTCCCTGAAGTGAACCAGGCTGGTCCGGGAGGCGGCGCCCAGCCGCCCCTGCCGGCTTTTTGCCAGGAGATTCTCGATGAATGACCAGGACGCGCACTTCGACAGCCTGCTTCCGCCCTTGCGGCTGAATCGGCGGGGTTTCATGGCCACCACGGTGGCGACGGGTTTTTCGCTGGCGGCCGGGCAGGCCGTGGCGCAGACCGCGATCACCACGGACGCCAACGGTCTGGTGGCCGGCAAGGTGGACATTCCGGTCAAGGACGGCAAGATGCCCGCGTACCGGGCGGCGCCCAAGGGCAAGAAGGACCTGCCGACGGTGCTGGTGGTGTCGGAAATTTTCGGGGTGCACGAGTACATCCAGGACGTGTGCCGCCGGCTGGCCCACCAGGGCTACCTGGCCGTCGCGCCCGAACTGTTCGCGCGCCAGGGCGATCCGTCCAAATACACCGAGATCCCCAAGCTGCAGGCCGAAATAATCGGCAAGGTGCCGGACGCGCAGGTGATGTCCGACCTGGATTCGGCTGCGGCCTGGGCCGCGTCCAATGGCGGCAATGCGGACCGGCTGGGCATCGTGGGCTTTTGCTGGGGCGGGCGCCAGGTCTGGCTGTACGCCGCCCACAACCCGAAGCTCAAGGCCGGCGCGGCCTGGTATGGCCAGTTGGCCGGGCAGCCTTCGGACCTGAAGCCCAAGTCGGTGCTGAGCCAGGTGAATGAGCTGAAGGCGAAGGTGCTGGGGGCTTACGGCGGCAAGGACGCCGGGATTTCGATGGCGGACGTGGACAAGATGCGGCTGGAACTGGCGCAGGGGCCAGCGGCGGCGAAGGCGTCGCGGATCGATGTGTATCCGGACGCGCCGCATGCGTTTCATGCGGATTATCGGCCTTCTTATCGGAAGGCGGAGGCGGAGCAGGCTTGGACGCGGATGTTGGATTGGTTCAAGCAGAACGGGCTTTGAGATGTGTTTCTTTGGACGCGGGTTGGGAATGTAGGCCTACATAGGTAGTTTTTATATCTATGTAAGTGTTCTTTTCTTTGCGTGGGTTTATACGGGTTCGTCGCAGGTTTTCGTAGGTCGCCCGCGACGACGGGCTGCCGCTATCTTGGCCTGTAGCGCTGCTAGAGCTGTGGTCGGGGGCGAGTCTTGGGCTGCCCGTATTAATCGGCCGCGCGGGCGGCCGATTAATACATACGTCATCGTTTTGAGTGTGATTGTGATCGCTGGCGCGAATGCGCCGATTGGATTTCTTCTGGCGTTGCCGTCAGGGGGGAGGGGCGGTGATGGGTGGCGCGCGGCGCGTAGTCGTTTGCGCATGCAGACTACGCCCGCGCGCCACCCATCCAGCGTCGGGGTTCAAGTGGCGATGGAGGAAATGTCAGATCTCGCTCGCGCGTGGTCTGTTGGCGTCGAAGGCCAAATACTGGCACTCCCCCCCATTCCAAACAATGACGGGCGGGAGCGCGAGACATCACGGTCGTCATGGCCACCTGTTGTAGGTGTTCGAACCGATCCTCCACCAGCGCGCAGCGTCATCGTCAATCGCCAGAAACCGCGTAAGCCCCCAGAGGCCGCCCGCGCGGCCGGCCGGGGGCGGGCCCCGCAAGATCCATCGCCAGCCCCCACCGGCGGCGAGAACCCTAAGCACACCGTTCGCCCCCGGGGCCGGGAAGTTTTAGCCAGCAGAGCCAGTTGCGGCGGCGGGCCCAGAGGCGCGGGGCGTCGATAAGCCCGAGGGAATCTGAAGGAAAGGCCGAAGGCCTTGACGAAGATGACGAAGGGGAAGTCCGGAGCGAAGGCTCCGGACCGCAATCGTTGCCCCGCGCCTCTGGGCCCGCCGCCGCGACTGGCGTCTCAAGAACCTGAAGCTTCTGAAACAGAACCTGCTATTGCGCCTTCTCCCCCGGCAACCCATCACTGACCTCAGCCAAAGCACTCTTCATATCCTCGTACTCCATCACCCTCTCGTTCTGAAAGCTACCCAGCACCCCCCGGCATCCATCCACCCCCGAGCGCTTCATCTCCTCCATCATCGTCTTCCCCTGGGCCTGTCCCTGCTGGAACAGCCCGTCATAGCCGCCCGCCGAAAAGCCATACTCCTGCGCATACTGCAGCAGGTTCTTGCGGGACGTGGTCAAGTGCTGGGCCAGGTCGGGTTCGGAGGCGCCGCAGGCGCGGGCGGCGCCGTTGGAGGCGCCGGCGGCGACGACGAAGGAATCGTATTGGGCCTGTTCGGCGGCATCCGGAGCGGCCCAGGCCGTGGCAGCCGAGGCCAGCGTCAGGGCCAGGCCGGTCAAGATCTTGCGCATCGATGACTCTCCGCTAGATGCCCGCCAGCCGGCTGCGCGGCGTGCGCGGGCGGTGATTGCAACCACAACATTATGGCAATCAGCCGTTTCGAACCCGTGTAGGCACGGTATGGAGTCGTTTCAGACTGTGCATCTTTTTTTCCCGGGGGCCTGACGGCCAGCAAGGCGACCGCGCAAGAACTATGATGGAGGCTGTGGGGCGCTCCTGCCCCAGTGCATTGCCCCCATTCCTGGAGATCTACATGACGATCAAAGTCGGCGATCGCGTGCCGGACGGCACCCTGACCGAATTCATCGAAACCGAAAGCGCCGGCTGCTCGCTGGGCCCCAACGCGTTCCAGGTCGCCGACCTGACCCGCGGCAAGACCATTGCGCTGTTCGCCCTGCCGGGCGCCTTCACGCCCACCTGCTCGGCCAAGCACCTGCCCGGCTATGTGGAACAGGCCGCTGCCCTGAAGGCCAAGGGCGTCGATGAAATCTGGTGCGTGTCGGTCAACGACGCGTTCGTCATGGGCGCCTGGGGCCGCGAGCAGAAGACGGAAGGCAAGGTCCGCATGCTGGCCGACGGTTCCGCTCTGTGGACCAAGGAACTGGGCCTGGAGCTGGACCTGATCCAGCGCGGCATGGGCGTGCGCTCGCAGCGCTACTCGGCCCTGATCGTCGACGGCGTGGTCAAGCAGCTGAACGTCGAAGGCCCCGGCAAGTTCGAAGTCAGCGACGCAGCCACGATGCTGTCGCAAGTCTGATCCTACGCAGTTCCTGTTTTACCGCTTAGTGCAGCGGGCCGCTTTCGCGGCCTGTTGCGCTGCCGCCAGCAGCGGTTGCCCACGCCATGCTCGCCACCATCTCCTCCTTCTCGTCGCTTTACTTCGCGACCTTGCTGATGCTCATCGGCACGGGTCTGTTCAATACCTACATGGGGCTCGGGCTGACAGCGCAGTCTGTCAGCGAGGTGTGGATCGGCGCCCTGATCGCCGGCTACTACCTGGGCCTGGTGTGCGGCGCCCGTCTGGGGCACAAACTCATCATCCGCGTGGGCCATATCCGGGCGTTCGTCGCCTGTGCGGCCGTTGCCACCAGCATGATCCTGGCGCAGACGCTGGTCGACTCCATGCCGTTGTGGCTGGTGTTCCGCGTCATTTCGGGCATCGTGATGGTGACCGAGTTCATGGTCATCGAAAGCTGGCTCAATGAGCAGACCGAAAACCACCAGCGCGGACGCGTCTTTTCCGTCTACATGGTCGTGTCGGGCCTGGGCACCGTGCTGGGGCAGCTGGCCCTGACCGCCTATGCCACGCTGGATCTGCGGCCCTTGACCCTGGTGGCCATGTGCCTGGTGCTGTGCCTGGTGCCGATCGCCGTCACCGCGCGTTCGCACCCGCCCACGCCGCTGCCGGCGCCGCTGGACATCCGTTTCTTCATGCGGCGCGTGCCGCTGTCGATGACTGTACTGTTCGTGGCGGGCAACCTGTCCGGGGCCTTCTATGGGCTGGCGGCCGTCTACGGCGCCAAGCACGGCCTGTCCACCTCGCAGGCGGCCATTTTCGTGGCCGCCGCGGTGACCGCGGGCCTGTTGTCGCAATGGCCCATGGGCTGGCTGTCCGACCGCATCAACCGCGCCGGCCTGATCCGTTTCAACGCGCTGTTGCTGGTGCTGCTGCCGGTGGTCATGTGGGGCTGGATCGTCCTGCCGTACTGGGCGCTGGTGGCCATGTCCTGTGTTTTTGGCGTGCTGCAGTTCACCCTGTATCCGCTGGGCGCGGCCTTTGCCAACGACCACGTGGAGTCCGAGCGCCGTGTCAGCTTGTCGGCCGTGCTGCTCATGACTTACGGGGTGGGGGCCTGCATCGGCCCGATGATTGCCGGGGTGCTGATGTCCCTGGCCGGGCCCAGCATGTACTACGTGTTCATTTCCGCCTGCGCCCTGATCCTGGTCTGGCACGTGCGTCCCACCCGCGTCACGGGTGCGCACCAGGTGGAAGAGGCTCCCACGCATTTCGTGCCCATGCCGGACACGCTGCAGAGTTCGCCGGCCGCGGCGGTGCTGGATCCGCGGGTGGATCCAGCAACCGACATCGCCATGGAAATGGTGCAGCCCGACGTGGCGCCGGTGGCGGCGGCCGAGCCGCCCGCGCAGGACCTGCCTGGCGAGGCCAGCGCGGACCAGGCGGACGACGCGGACCAAAGGCGCACCGGCACCTGAGGCCGGGAGGCTGGCGTCCTTACCAGGGCGCCATCAGCACGATGGCGGCCAGCGCCAGCGCGATGCCCAGCAGGTTCAGCCGGGTCAAGGGTTCGCGGAAGGCCAGCGCGCCGACCAGCGTGCCCAGGGTGATCACGCCCATGTTCATCGATGCGAATACCAGCGCGGGATGCTCGGGCAGCGACTGGTGCGCGCGGATGTAGGTCAGGATGTTGCCGAAGTTCGCCAGGCCCAACACTGCGCCAGCGGCCAGGTGGCGCAGCTGCCAGCGCACCCGGCTTCCCAACAGATAGGCGAGCATCAGCAGGCCGGCGATGACGAACGCGAGCAGCAAGCCGCCCGCGAAGGCAGTGCCTGCGCGCGCCATCTGCTTGAACAGAATGTCGATCACGCCATAGCCCACCCACACGACCAGCGGCCACAGCCACATGGCGCGGCTGCTCGCCGCCGGGTCCTCACCCGGCCCTTGTGCGCGGGCGGGGCGGCGCAGCAGGCAGTACAAGGCGCTGGCCGCCAGCAAGATCGCGGCCAGCTTGCGGCCGCTGACCGATTCGCCGAACAGCAGGAAGGCCGCCAGCAAGGGGATGAACAAGGACAGGCGTTGCGCCGCGTCGCTGCGCACGATGCCGGCATGGCGCACGGCCGCGGCCATCGCCAGGAACACGCTGGGCAGCAACACGCCCAGCGCGGCCAGCACCAGCCAGGGCGTTTGTGGCGCCAGCAATGCGGCCGGGTCCGGGCGCAGCACCGCCCAGCAGAGCAGGGCGGCGACCGCATAGTTCATGGCGATGGCCTGGCGCACGTCCACCTGGTAGCGCCGCGCCAGCTTCAGCAGCACGGCCACGGTGACGCTGCAGGCGACGCTGGCCAGCAGGTAGAGCAGGCCCGGCGTCAGCGGCATGCCGTGGCGTCGTGGTGCTGGTGCTGGGCGGCGTCGATGCGCATGCCCAGGCGCTGCAGCAGGCGCTGGTCGGCTTCCATCTGCGGATTGGCGGTGGTCAGCAGGGCGTCGCCGTAGAACATGGAGTTGGCGCCCGCCATGAAGCACAGGGCCTGCAACGCATCGTCCATGGCTTCGCGGCCGGCGGACAGGCGCACCGCCGCGCGCGGCATGGCGATGCGGGCCACGGCGATGGTGCGCACGAACTCGAACGGGTCCAGGGCTTCCACGCCGGCCAGCGGCGTGCCTTCCACCTGCACCAGGTTGTTGATCGGCACGGATTCGGGATAGGGCTCCATGCTGGCCAACTGGGCGATCAGGCCGGCGCGTTCGCGGCGCGATTCGCCCAGACCCACGATGCCGCCGCAGCATACGCTGATGCCGGCGTCGCGCACCCGGTCCAGCGTGTCCAGACGGTCCTGGTAGGTGCGGGTGGAAATGATCTTGCCGTAGAACTCGGGCGAGGTGTCCAGGTTGTGGTTGTAGTAGTCCAGGCCGGCGTGCTTGAGCTGTTCGGCCTGGCCTTCGCGCAGCATGCCCAGGGTGACGCAGGTTTCCAGGCCCAGGGCCTTCACGGCGCTGACCATCTCCGCCACCGCCTCAAGGTGGTGCGGCTTGGGGCTGCGCCAGGCGGCGCCCATGCAGAAGCGCTGCGCGCCGCCTTCCTGGGCCTTGCGGGCCGCGGCTACCACGTCCGCCAACGGCATCAGCTTGTCGGCGTCCAGGCCGGTGTCGTAGTGCGAGGACTGCGGGCAATAGGCGCAGTCCTCGGGACAGCCGCCGGTCTTGATCGACAGCAGGCTGGACAGCTGGATGGCGTTCGGATCGAAATGGGCGCGGTGCGTCTGCTGGGCCCGGAACACCAGATCCATGAACGGCAGCTCGTAGAGCGCCATGATGTCGGCGGCGCTCCAGGCGGGAGCCGGGGCCGGCTTGGCGATGGTCGGGACGGGAATGTAGGCGGTCTGCATGGATGGCTCCTTTCGGTCTTGCGGGATCGCGGCACTTGGCAGGCAAGGGCGGGATCGGCGGATCGTAAGAAGCTGCGCAGGGTTTGCGCAATCCAGGCAGTCTGGCGGAAATTAGCAGTATCTTGGGCTTGCCTTTGCTGGAAATGGACGATTTTGGCAGGTACCGGCTTCTAAGTGGCTCACATCTTCGGGGACACGTGGACGTCCATTATTTTGCATCAGATTGTAAATTTTAGAGGCGTCAGGCCTGTTCTCGCTTGTCGCGCGCCCGCGTGCGCTCGTGTCCGGTGATGCCGCGGTCCCGCGCCCAGACGATGGCCGCGCTGCGGCGGTGCACGCCGATCTTGCTGTAGATGGTGGCCACGTGGTTGCGCACGGTATTGCGCGACAGCTTCAGTTGCCGGGCGATGCTGTCGTCGTCGTGGCCCTGGCACATCAGGCCCAGCACCTCGCGCTCGCGCGAAGTGAGTTGCGCCAGTTCGGCGACGTCGCGCGTGGCGGGCGCGGGTTCGCGCAGTTGCGCCAGCTTTTCGATGACGCTGCGGCTGAACCACGAGGTGTCCTGCATGACGGCTTCGATCGCCGTCAGCAGTTCCGTCTCGGAGCGCTTGCGTTCCGTGATGTCCTGGATCGCCAGCAGCACGCGTGGCTGGCCGCCGATGGTCACGGGTTCGGCCGACAGCAGGCAAGCCAGCGGACTGCCGTCCTTGGCCGCCAACGCGACATCCCGGTTGCGGGCGCTTTCGCCGCGCCTGAGGCTGGCCTCCAGTTCTTCAGGGAACTGCAGGCCCAGGCCGGTCAGCGCTTGGCCGATGCCGTCCTGAGACGAGGCGCCGGTGGCCGCGGCAAAGGCGTCATTCAGGTCCAGCGCGAGCAGCGTCTCGCCCTCGCAGACGGCCATGGGCACGGGCGCCAGGCGGAACGCCTTGGAGAAGCGCTCCTCGCTTTCGCGCAAGGCCAGTTCGGTGCGCTTGCGGCCTTCCAGGTCGATGAAGGTGAACAGCATGCATGGCTCGCCCTGCATGTCGATGGGCTGTCCCGCGACAATGACGAACTTCACATTGCCGTCCGCGAGTTTCAGCACGCCTTCGCGCTGCGCAATGGTCTGTCCTTCGTTGAGCCTGGCGACCGCGTTGTCCTTGTCGTCGCCACCGTCCAGCACGTCCAGTTCGTAGGCCGACTTGCCCAGTATGGCGTCGCGCGCGTAGCCGGTCATTTCCAGGAAGCCCTGGTTCACCTTCACGTAGCGCAGGTCGGACAGGCGGCAGATCAGGGCGGGCGCGGGATTGGCGCCGAAGGCGCGTTCAAAGCGTTCTTCGGCGTTGATCTGCCCGGTCTGGTCGTGCAGGATCAGGACGCGGTAATCGGCCCCGTCGCCGCCGTCCAGGTGCAGGCCGCTGGCGCGCACGTTGCGCCGGAATTCCCCGTCGTCCTTGCGTGCCAGGTCCAGCAGCAGTTCGTCGAATGGCTCGGCCGCGGCCAGGAGATCCAGCGGATACTGGCGCGCTGGCACGCGGTGACGGTTGCGGTAGCTGAGGGTGTAGCGCTTGCGATAGCCGGCGGGCGTGCCGCCCAGTTCATCCAGCGTGCCGGCGCCATGCAGCGCGAGCGCACTGGCATTGGCCCAGGCGATGGCGCCGTCCGCCTCGAGCAGGATGACGCCTTCGTTCAGGCCCGCGATGATGCGTTGCAGATGCTGGCGGTGCGGATGGGGAGCGGCGGCGTTCGCGGTCACGTAGTCCTCTTCTTTTCGCAGGGCACGACGCAAAGAGAATGAAGGCGCACTGAAAGGCTGTCCAGATGGCGAAATGGACGAGTCTGAGGGTAGGGGGGAGGGTAGAGAAGATGGCTGCCGGCCGATGATTGAGGCAAATGCGGCGGGCCGAAATGCAAAAAAGCTCCGGAAACCGGAGCTTTCAAGGGATGCTGAAGCAGACAGACTTGCGAACCGCGCGATGCGCTTGGCGGAGCGGACGGGGCTCGAACCCGCGACCCCCGGCGTGACAGGCCGGTATTCTAACCAACTGAACTACCGCTCCGCAGCGGTTTACTCTGACTTCTTCAATGCACTGCGGTGTCAAGGCAGCTTGGTACTACATGCCAGAAAGACTGGCGTCCCCTAGGGGATTCGAACCCCTGTACTCACCGTGAAAGGGTGATGTCCTAGGCCTCTAGACGAAGGGGACCTGAACAAAACAGAACTACTTTACTACCGTACTGCTGACTGGTGGAGGTAAGCGGGATCGAACCGCTGACCTCTTGCATGCCATGCAAGCGCTCTCCCAGCTGAGCTATACCCCCCAGGATCCTCGATGCCCCAAACTTCAGACAACAAGGTCTCACACTATATAAAGCAAAAAAGCCCCGAAAACGGAGCTCTTGAAAGACTCTGAGCGAGAGCTTTTGGCGGAGCGGACGGGGCTCGAACCCGCGACCCCCGGCGTGACAGGCCGGTATTCTAACCAACTGAACTACCGCTCCGCAGCGGCGTACTCAAAACATAGTCACTTCAACTGCATCACTACATACTGCTGCCAGAAAGACTGGCGTCCCCTAGGGGATTCGAACCCCTGTACTCACCGTGAAAGGGTGATGTCCTAGGCCTCTAGACGAAGGGGACTTGGACTTGCAAACTGGTACTGCATCCTTCGCCGTTGACTGGTGGAGGTAAGCGGGATCGAACCGCTGACCTCTTGCATGCCATGCAAGCGCTCTCCCAGCTGAGCTATACCCCCGTCTTTCTAATCAGCCCGTTCAACGTTTTACGAAGGCGAACACACGTTTTACCGAGTGCTTTTTCGTAGTTCGTTGCCGGTTTTGTTTAGTGCCGTTGGCGAAGAAACGAGATTATGCACGAACTAAATAGGGTGTGCAAGTCGCTTCGGGGCAAAAAGCCCAAAAGTCGCGAAAAAATGGGGGTTGGAAGGGATTTTTTGCTCGTTTTTGCTCTTTCTTTGCGCAGGCTTGGGCAGGGCGATTGATGCAGAATCCAAGTAAATCAAAGGCTTGTGAGAATGCTATCGTGAGCGGAAAATTTTTTCGCCGATCCGGAAAATTTTCCATGCCGGATCGGCACACACGGACATCGCCATGAGCAACAAGACTTCGTTTCCCACGCGGCCGCTGGGCCAGAGCGGCATGGACATCACCCGCATCGGGCTCGGCGCGTGGGCCATCGGCGGCAACGGCTGGGCGGTGGGCTGGGGACCGCAGGACGACGCCGATTCGGTGGCTGCGATTTGCCGCGCGGTCGAGCGCGGCATCAACTGGATCGACACCGCGGCGGTTTACGGGCTGGGACATTCCGAGGAGATCGTGCGCCGCGCGCTGGCGCAGATGGCGCCGGACGCGCGGCCCTACGTCTTCACCAAGTGCGGCCTGACCTGGTCAGCGGAGCAGCCGCAGGCGATGCCGCGGCGTACCGGCGCGCCGGCCAGCATTCGGCGCGAAATCGAGGATTCGTTGCGCCGGCTGGGCGTGGAGCGCATCGATCTCTACCAGATGCACTGGCCGGCGGGCGACGGCACGCCCCTGGAGGTGTACTGGCAGGAATTGCTGGACCTGAAACAGGAGGGCAAGGTCAGGGCGGTGGGCCTGTCGAACCACAATCTTGCGCAATTGGAGCAGGCCGAAGCCCTGGGCCACGTGGATACGCTGCAACCGCCGTTCTCGGCCATCCAGCGGGGGGCTGGCGCGGACCTGATTCCGTGGTGCGAGAGGAACGGCACGGGCGTGATCGTCTACAGCCCGATGCAGTCCGGCCTGTTGACCGGCGGCTTCAGCGTGGCGCGCGCCCGCGCCTTGCCGGCGGATGACTGGCGCGCGCGCAACGCGGAATTCACCTCGCCCGGCATCGAGCGCAACCTGGCGCTGGCTGATGCGTTCAAGCCCATCGCCGAACGCCATGGCGCCACGGTCGCGGCCGTGGCCGCGGGCTGGACATTGGCCTGGCCGGGCGTGACGGGCGCCATCGTCGGCGCCCGCAGCGCGGCTCAGGTGGATGGATTGCTGGGCGCGGCGTCGTTGGAGCTGGACGCGGAGGACATGGACGCCATCGCGGACGCGATCGAGCGCACGGGGGCAGGGGCCGGACCGCTGCGCCCGCCCGAGGAGAGCGGCGCGCTGCCGGTCAATCTGTTCGCCTGAGGCGGCTTCAGCCGCGGCGCGTCTTGCGGCCGCTGCCGAACGCGGCAATCAGCGCCAGGCCGATCAGGGCCAGCGCGGTCTTGTCGCCAAAGCGCGCATAGGGCGTCAGCCCCGTCATGCCTTGCACCGCCACCGGCAGCACGCCGGCTTGCAGCGGCGCGAGTTGGGCCGCCACGTGGCCCTTTGCGTCGATAGCGGCGGTAATGCCGGTGTTGGTGGCGGTCAGCATGGGACGCGCCGTTTCCATGGTGCGCAGGCGGCCGATCTGCAGATGCTGGCGCAAGGCCCAGGAATCGCCGAACCAGCCCAGGTTGCTGACGTTCACCAGTATCGTCGCGCCCGGTTCGCCATTGGGGCCGGGCTGCAGCGCGGGCAGCAGGTCCGGTCCGAACAGGTCTTCGTAGCAGATGTTGAACGCGACGTGCTGGCCGCCGACCGCGAAGGGCGTCTGGCGCACCGCGCCGCGGTCGAAGTCGCCCAGCGGAATGTTCAGCATGTCCACGAACCAGTGGAAGCCGGGCGGCACGTACTCGCCCCAGGGCACCAGGTGGCGCTTGTCGTAGCGCATGGCGGTGTTGCCGGCCACGAGCTGCTCGACTGGCGTATTGCCGTCAAAGCCCATGACGCTGTTGGTGTAGCGGTCGCGGCCGTTGACGCGGTCGTGCAGCGGCACGCCCATGGCGATGGTCGTATTGCGCTGCGCCGCCAGGTCGCGCCAGACTGCCCAGGCGCGCGGATCGAGCTGGTCCTGGAAGATCGGCAGCACGGTTTCCGGCAGGATGATCAGTTGTGGCGCGGGCACGCCCGGCGCCGGCGGCATCGCCGCCAGGTCCAGGTGGCGCGTCAGGCTCTGGTCGAGCAGGGCGGGGTCGAATTTCTGGGATTGTCCGATGTTGCCCTGGACCAGGCGCACGTTCAGCGGATCGCCGGACGGCGTGGACCAGTCGATGCGGGACAGCGGCCAGCCGGCAGCGGCCAAGGCCAGCGCGATGCCGGCAGCCAGGGCGTGGCGCGAGCCGGCGCCGGCCCGGCGCGAGGGCTGCCACAGGCTTGCCAGGGCCGCGGCGACGAAGGCGGCCAAGAAGGCCATGCCATGCACGCCGAGCAACGGTGCCCAGCCCGCGATGGGACTGTCGACCTGCGCATAGCCGATGTTGAGCCAGGGAAAGCCCGTCAGCAGCACGGCGCGCAGCCATTCGAACGCGGCCCACATCGCGGCCCAGGCCAGCGTGCCTGACAGGATGCGGGCAGGCGGAGAATCCGGTAGCAGCGGCGCGTAGCGGCGCGCCAGCGCGCTGGCGGTGGCCGGGAACAGGGCCAGGAAGGCCGACAGCGCCAGCACCGCGGCCACGGCCAGCGGCGCGGCCAGATCGCCGTAGCGGTGCAGGCTGATGAAGATCCAGTACAAGCCCAGCGCATAGCTGGCGAAGCCGAACAGCCAGCCGCGCAGCCAGGCCTGTTTCGCGGAAGGCGCATACAAGGTGACGCGCGCGGCGATGGCCAGCATCAGGACCTGGGTGACCGCCAGCGCCCAATCCGGCAAGGGCCCGGGCGAGAAAGTCAGGGCGTGCACGGCGCCCGCCAGCACCAGGCCGGCGGCGCCGCGCAGGTAACGGCTGCGCGGGGACTGGGTCATTCGTCGGAAGAGGGTGAGGCTTGAGGCGCGGCGTTGCGCTTGACGCGCAGCCAGATGGCGCGACGCGCGTCGCCGCGGGCCACTTCCAGGCGCAGGCCGTCGAACTCGGCGATGTCGCCGCGGCGCGGGATGCGGCCCAGCTGTCCGCCCATCCAGCCGCCGACGCTGTCGTACTCGTCGTCGGGCAGTTGGCAGCCGAACACTTCGTTGAAGTGCGAGATGTCGGTGGCCGCCAGGACGCGCCACTGGTTCTCGCCTTCGGGGAAGATGGAGTCTTCCTCGGTTTCGTCGAATTCGTCTTCGATGTCGCCGACGATCTGTTCCAGCACGTCTTCCATCGTGACCAGGCCGGAAATGCCGCCATGCTCATCGATGACGATGGCCTGGTGGTTGCGGCTGGCGCGGAACTCGTGCAGCAGCACGTTCAGGCGCTTGGATTCGGGGATGAAGACGGCGGGCCGCACCAGCGTGCGCACTTCGATGCCGGGTTCCAGCATGCAGCGCAGCAGATCCTTGGCCAGCAGGATGCCGATGATGTTGTCGCGGTCGCCTTCGTACACGGGGAAGCGCGAGTGGGCGGTCTCGATGACCGAGGCCACCAGGTAGGGGATGGGCTGCGTGACGTCCAGCAGATCCATGCGCGAACGCGGGACCATGATGTCGCCGACAGTGCCTTCGGACACGGCGAGCGCGCCCTTGATCATCTTGTAGGATTCCGCGTCGAGCAGCTGGCGTTCGTGCGCGGCTTCCAGAACG